>MFYG01000001.1 GCA_001789045.1 Candidatus Peribacteria bacterium RIFCSPLOWO2_12_FULL_55_15
GGTGTCTCCCATCTGGGCGACGACCGACGCGTTCGCCTGGTTCGCGAGAAGTCCGGTACGAACGATGAAGGGCTTGTTCCCAAGCTCTAGAGAATATTCTTTCTGCGACATATGAATGAGGGGGAAATACTTCCCATCCCCTCATCGTGGATTCACACGCAAGTGTCGCTCTGCAAATGGCGGCACTTACGCGTAAATCCAGGGAAGAAAGGGTTAAAGGGAAAGAACGAGAGCATTGTACACGCTTTTCCCCTTGTGTAAATAGCTTTCTTCCGCTCTACTTCTTCAATTTATTCCCCTCCAAAACCTTCTGGTACTCCTTTGGCGCATTCATCCGCAAGTAATTGAGGAGCCGCCGTCGCTGGGCCACCTTTGCAAGTAATCCACGACGGGCAGAATGATCTTTTTTATGCTCCTGAAGATGCTCTGTAAGAAGACCAATTTCCTTAGTGAGGATCGCTACTTGTACATGGGGAGAACCCGTATCCTTCGTATGGAGACGGTGCTTCGTGATGAGGTTCTTCTTTTGGATACGCTTGAGCACCATAGAGACAGGGGAAAATGTCACAAAGACCTGGCCACGAGAGCGTCGTCTCTTTCTTGGGAACGCACCCCGTAGCGCGGACGGAACATCCTCCCATAGGAAACGGGAAAAAGCAAGCTAGAATGAGCATATATGGAACTCACCCTTCTCATTGGCCTCCTCGCTCTCTGCGCCTTCATCGCATGGAAGCTCCTCATGCCAGCACACAACACGAAGGAGGACGTCGTTCTCCGGGAAATGCTGGAAAACATCCGACGAGAGCTCACGGAGACGAAAGATAAACTGCACGACCGCATGGGAAAAAATGCCGAGCATATCCAGGAACGCCTGGAGAAGACCCTCGATCTCGTCGGCAAGCAACTCGGCGGCATGGATAACCGGATCGACAAACGCGTTGGGGAGATCAACAACCGCCTCGACGCCGCGGCAAAGCTCATGGGCCTCGTGCAAAAGCAATATGGGACGGTGGAGAGTCTCAGCCAGAACATCCGGCAGCTCCACGAAGCCTTCAAGGCGCCCAAACCCCGGGGCAGCTTCAGCGAGAAAGCCCTTGTGGATATGGCACAGCAAATGCTCCCCGTACAACGCGTCCATGCGCAGTACGCCTTCCGCTCAGGAGTCATCGTGGACCTCATGATCGAGACCGCTCACGGGAAACTCTGCATCGATGCGAAGTTCCCGCTGGAGAATTACCTCCGCCTCATCGAGGAACCGGAGAGCGAAGAACTGCGACGGGCATTCCGCAATGATGTCCGCAAGCACATCCGCGATATCCGGAAGAAATACATTCTGCCCGATGAGGGCACGCTCGATACGGCATTCATGTACGTCCCATCCGATGCGGTGATGTATGAAATCCTCCAGGAGAGCGAGCTCACAGACCTCGCGGCTCTGGAGCACGTCACGATGCTCTCCCCCCACACGTTCCATGCTTTCCTCACTGTTCTCTATTCTGCCTACCAGAGCCAGCAATTTGCCGAGAATGCGAAGCAGGTTCTTTCCCTCATCCGCGGCATCCGGCAGCAAAACGGAAAACTTGGGGAAGAGCTGAATGTCCTCCAGCGCCACCTCACAAACGCCACAAACAAGATGGGTGATGTTACCACCGAACACTCGCGCCTCGATCTCCAGATTGGACAGGCAAATTCCATGGAGGCTCCCACTCCACAAAAGGAACTACAGGAGCGGGAACCGGCAATGGTGTGAAAAGGGAGGCATCACCGTATGATGCACGGGTGCCCACCACAACCGATCTCATTCTCAGTTCCCTCAATGCAGAGCAGCGCAAGGCCGTCGAGCACACCGAGGGGCCAACGTTCATCCTCGCGGGAGCCGGCAGCGGCAAGACGCGCGCCCTCACCCATCGCATCGCCTACCTCATCCATAAAGGAGTGCCACCCTGGCAGATCCTCGCCGTCACGTTCACGAATAAGGCGGCGAAAGAGATGAAGGAAAGGATACAAAATCTGTTACATATCACGGAAGAAAGCAGTGTCACCCTGAGGGGCCAGATGGTCGCACTTCGAGACGATTCGTCGCTTCGCTCCGAATCCCTCAGTGTGACACATCGGGCCGTCACGAAGGGCGACACTACCACTTTCTCACCAAGACTCCCAGCGACAGGAACATTCCACAGTATCTGCGTCCGCATTCTCCGCCGTGACATTGAACACCTCGGCCGCGAGCGGACATTCGTGATCTACGATACGGACGATCAAGAAAAACTCATGAAGGAGGTTTTCAAGGAATTGAAGATCGATGAGTCCGACTGTAAGGTCCGCCCGGCACTCGGATACATCGGCCGCTTCAAGGCGGAGGCCCTCGGCCCAAAAGAGGTTGCCGAACAAGCCACGAATCGCCGATCAGAGCTCATCGCGAGCGCCTACGAACGGTATCAGAAGAAACTCCGCACCTGTAACGCTCTCGATTTCGATGACCTGATTCTCGAGGTAATCCGTCTCTTCCACGAATGCCCCGCTGTCCTCGAGCGGTATCAACGAACATGGCGGTACCTCCATATCGACGAGTACCAGGATACGAACCATGCGCAGTACCTCTTCGCAACGCTCCTCGCAAAGACGCACCGCAATCTCTGCGTCATCGGCGATCCCGATCAATCCATCTACGGCTTCCGCGGCGCCGACATCCGCAACATCCTCGAGTTCCGGAAAGAATACCCCGATGCGTTCTCCGTCACGCTCGAACAGAACTACCGCTCCATCCAACCGATTCTCACTGCTGCGGATACGGTCATCGCCGCAAATCCCCATCGTCCGGAGAAACGCATGTGGACCGACCAGAAGGAGGGGCCGAAGGTCATCCTCCAAGAGGTCGACAGTGAACGAGCAGAGGCGGAGGAGGCGATTCGTACAGTCGAAGAACAGAGAAAAAACGGCCTCGCGCTCGCCGAGCAGGTCATCCTCTACCGGACCAATGCGCAATCGCGCCTCTTCGAAGAAGCCTGCATGCGGCGTGGTCTCCCCTACCGCATCGTCGGAGGCTTCAAATTCTACGCACGAGGGGAAGTGAAGGATGTCCTCGCCTACCTCCATGTTCTCCAAAATCCAGAGGACACCGTTGCGCTCCTCCGGATTCTCAATGTCCCTTCCCGGAAAATCGGCGCGATCACCCTCGGTCGTATCCAGTCGCATGCCAGCGCACACTCGCTCACCCTCTGGGAAACGTTACGATCCGTGAACAACATCGAGGACATCGAAGAGGGGCCACAAAAACGTATCGGGGATTTCGTCGATTGCCTGCAGCATTTCCAAAAACGAGCAGCGGAGATCCCTGTCCGTCACCTCACACAAGAACTCCTCGAAACTATTGGCATGGAGAAGTGGATCCGCGATCAGACGGAAGAGGGAGAGGAACGATGGCGGAATATTCAAGAGCTCCTCACTGTCATGCAAAAATACGATGCTCTCGAACCGCAGATATCGCTCGTAAGTTTCCTGGAAGAAGTCGCGTTGATCTCTGAAGTGGATAAGATGAATGACATGCAGGATGACGCCCTCACCATCATGACCCTTCACCTCTGTAAGGGACTCGAATTTGAACACGCCATCATTGCAGGCTGTGAGGAGGGACTCCTCCCACACAGTTCGAGCCTCTTCGACAAAGAACAACTGGAAGAGGAGCGGCGCCTCCTCTACGTCGGCATGACGCGCGCGAAAACGCACCTGCGTCTCCTTTGCGCGCGCGGTCGCTTCCTGTGGGGACAGACGCAGACGAATGCTCCGAGCCGCTTCCTCGATGATCTGCCGGAAGAGGTGATCGAGCGCCGCAGCGACGATGTGCTCAGTGCCTTCGCATGGGCTGTGACACGAGGAGAACGACTTGCAAAAAAATCACCAATGGAACACCTCGTGTCATCCCGAGCGGATTCGAGGGACGAACTACACTCCGTCGAACCGTACAGACAAGTGGAACCCGCTTCCGATTTTAACCAGGAAACCGTCATTCACGACGACATCCAGGAGGGAACGCGCGTCCACCACCCGACCCACGGCCACGGCACCGTCACCGCCCGCCGCGGCGACGTCGTAGAAATCGCCTTTGACTCCGGGAAGAAAAAGAAATTCGCCACGAGTATCGCGCCGCTGCGAATACTCTAGGAAACCATTGAAAAAGGTGCACAGTTTGTCACCCTGAAGTACGAGCGGAGCGAGCCTCGCACCTCACCATGACACAGCGGCGCTACTTCCACCGTATCCCCCTCACTACCGGCTGCTCAAATGGGACCCAGGTGAAGGTCGTGGTGCCGTCGGTCCACGTAATATGTCCTACGGTATCCACGGTCCCGGGATTATTGAGAGTGATCTGGAGAATGGGAGAACTGACTGTCCCCGTCGACATGACATCGGCATAGAGCTCAATGACACGGCTACTGTCCCCGATGACACCGTGGGAAGCAGGAATGTCACTGCACGTGATCGTCGTTGATCCGACCGTACACCCATAATCCTCCACCGCGTCCCGCCCGCGCACCACGGCATTGCTCAACGTGATATCGGAGGATGCGCTCACTTGGAACGTGAGGGACGTCACGCGGAGCTCTGTAGATCCGTCGCTCCGCTCCCCCGTGAAGCGGAACGACGCAATTCGCTGGGAAGGCCCCAAGGAAATAGGACCCGTCAGCGCATCGGCATTGGCAATACTCGTAAACCGTGCCCGCGCGGTTTGGAATGTCGGGAACGTTTCCGTGAGCGGCTTGACGTACTCCGCGTTGCTCCATACGCCGTCCCCCTCGATCCGGAATTCGTACACCCGGAGTTCCTCCCCGCTCACGCCACCCGCATCACGCTCCTTGAGAAGCGCACGGACGTACACCGACCGCTCCTCGCGCTGGGGAATGACGAACGTGCCATTGGCGAAACGGAGTGTAAACCGCCGGTTCCCGCTCACGGACGCATCAAACATCGCCCGACCAAGGAAGCGGCGGTCGCCGTCGTAGACAAGGAGAGAGTCGACGCTCAAAGGAGCGACGAGGAAATCGACGGAAATCCTCCGGACATCGAGTGGCTCCTCATGAGGGAAAATGCGGATGCTCCCAAGAATGGGCATCGTCGTCCCGAGGAGGAGAATTGCGGCGCGGACGTCGGTAGCGGGGAGAGGATCGGTGGACGGGGGGGCGGGTATTGTGGATAAGGTAGGTACAGTAAGTACGGTGGGAAGAGAGGACGATGAGGAAGAGGGAAAGCGACGAGCAAGGCGCGCTCTGCGGCGTTGCTCCCTCCTCTGCTGCATGTGTGCGACGCGCGAAACAGGCAGAGATTGCGTAGCATGGAGTGGAGGAACCGAGAAAGCGGTGAGGAATGTGAGGAGAAGAATCAGAAAACGCACCACGGCATTATAACAAAATCGCTATGCTCTCCTCTATCCTATGTCCCTTGCTCAAGAAATCGGCAGCTTCCTCCGGGCTCACAACATCCGCCTCTCCAGGGAAATGGGTCAACATTTCCTCATTGATGAGCGCGTGCTCCGATGCATTGTGAATGCAGCAAACATTCAACTCTGCGATCATATTGTCGAAATCGGAGCCGGTATCGGCGTCCTCACGCGGGAACTGCTGAAACGCACTCCTCACGTCACCGCCATCGAGTGCGACCGCCGCCTCATACCACTCCTCCAAGAATTCATCCACACCCAGAATCAAGAAGTAAGAAGTAAGAATTTGGCCATTGTTCAGGAAAATGCCCTGAAATTTTCCTATCCAGAGACTCCCTACAAAATCGTCGCGAACATTCCCTACCAGATCACCTCCAATCTCTTTCGGACGGTGTTTCGGAAGAACAAGCGTCCACCTCTCTCACTCACGCTCCTCATTCAGAAGGAAGTGGCAGAAAAGATCATGGGGAAACCGGAACGGAGCCTCCTCACGCTCCTCGTCGAACTCTACGGCACTCCTCGTATCATCCGCACTGTCTCTCCCAATGCATTCCTTCCACCACCCAACGTGGAGTCCGCGATCATCCACATTGAGTGTTTCCCTCATCCACTCGCCGACGAGAAAACACTCTCTATGTTGTTCGAATTGGCCACAATCGCCTTTCGGAAGAAACGCAAGATGCTCCGCGCATCCCTTGGAAAATTCACCAGCATTTCCGCAACGCTTGCCACGGCTAGTATCGATCCCACACGCCGCCCCGAAACCCTCACAACCGACGAGTGGCTTTCTCTCGCTCACTCCTGATGTCTCTCACATCCTTTGCCTCCTCATTCATCTTCACCACTTTCCTACTCCAGTGGTGGCTTCGTCCATCGTACCCTCCCACACTTTGGCTTTCCATCGGTTGCCTCGGTTTCATCGGTTGTTTCGGTTACCTTCACCACGCATGGAAACGAAAAACTACACTTCTCCTCTCCTGTATCTTGGCTATCTCCCTCGCTCTATGGAACATCGCACGAACAGAACAATCCATCATGACTTCTCTGGAACATCTCCCAATGGGAACCAAACTCCAGATGGAAGGAATGGTCACTGGCCTGCCCGAATCCAGACAAGGAACCATCACCTATATCATTGAGCTCCGCACAATTGCCAACGAACAGAAACGTCTCCCCGCAAATGGAAAAATCACCGTACGCACGAGGGACATACGGGCACGATTCGTCCATGGAGACATGGTCAACATCGATGGAAACATCGAACGTATCCCTCACCCTTATGAAAAGTATTTACGCGCACAAAGCATCCTTGGTTCCATCTCATACGCAACAATCACCAGAACAGGGAAACGAGAGGGATCCATCCTGATCCGAGCACTCGCTCGCTGGAACAACGCGGTCTCAGCTCGCATCCGTGACCTATTCTCCGAACCAGAGGCCTCGCTCCTGACAGGATTGCTCCTGGGGAAGAGGGGGGGGTTCTCTAGAGAGACACTGACAGCATTTCAAACGGCTGGCCTCACACACATCCTCGCCATCTCCGGCTACAACATCACTCTACTCCTCATCGCCATTTCCATCCTTCTGACAAGACTTCCTTCCATTCTACGACTCATCGTAGCACTCACCGGAGTGACGCTCTTCACGCTGTTCGTCGGCGCAAGTCCATCGGCTGTCCGCGCTGCAGTCATGGGAAGCATCGGCCTCATCGCACTCCACTCACGGCATCTCCCGGAAACACGGCGCATAATTCTCTGGACAGCATGTCTCATGCTTCTCTGGAACCCCATGCAACTCTGGTGGGACGCGTCGTTCCAGCTCTCCTTTCTTGCAGTGATCGGCATCACCGAACTCCAACCGATTCTAAAAAAAATCCTCCAGAATATTCCTGAATACTTCGGAATACGGGAGACACTCATAGTGACTCTGGCAGCTCAGTGCACAGCGCTTCCATGGGCAGCTGCACTCTTCGGAAACGTTCCACTCTTAAGTCCAATAGCTAACATCCTCGTCGCCCCCGCCATTCCATTCATTATGTTCATGGGACCACTCGCTCTCATCGGTGGAACTGTGCACGATCTCCTGGGTCGCATCCTCGCATTTCCCTGCTGGATCGTACTCCAATGGATCATCCGCGTCACCGAGACGATCGCCCTCTTTCCCATGGTCTCCATCCAATTTCCACAACAAACACTCCTACCACTCCTGGTGTACTACACGGCGCTCCTCCTGTTCCTCCAGCACAAAAAAGCACCCACCACTCCAGTGCATCCTACACCTTGGGAGGAGGATTGAGGATAGGGAATCTTGTCCCACTCCAAAGAATACTTACCAACGATACAGGAAGAGTTTGGCATCCCCCCTCCGGAGAGGAACCCGACGCTCCTCGATTGGATGACGATCGGGAAAGCGAAACGTATGTGATACGACGAACGTCCCCGGACGCAGTTCCCGATCGAACTTCACCGCAAATTTCTCCATGTAAGCGGGAGACATGTAAAGGAAAATAACATCTGCCATCCGCACATCCACCCTGAATGCATCACCGAATTTCAGATGCACGCCACTCCGCGTCAGTACGCACCGGAGAAAACCAAAAAACCACACCGCAGGAACAATCTCATACCCCATGGCAGTAATATCCGGGAACATCCGCTTAGCCGTCCTCAGCACCCGACCGTCACCTGCTCCAAGATCGAACACGAGCTCGTCTCCGCAAATACGCGCAAGTTCTACCATCACTCGCGCAACACGCCGAGGCGTTGGCACATACGGCACACCGAGAACGGCGTGATGGCATACCGTCAGCACCAGCACAAGGAGGAGAAAAAAAGCAGTGAGGAGAACGGAAAGAATCATACGAAGGTGGTCGATCTTCATCTCCGCGATCTTCGCTGATGGAAAGCTCGGCGAGGCCTATTATGATAATGGGTCGGTGACCGAGGAACATGGTGACGGTGATGTGGCGTCACAGCAACATCGAGATCGAGAGAGAGCGCAGGCAAAGAAGAGTGCACTCTGCGAGGGAGAGGCGCGCGGATGAGCCTCTCGATATCCCGAATGTGATGCGCCTGACTGGGGGTAGAAAAGGAAATCGCACGTCCTTCACGACCGGCACGTGCCGTGCGGCCGATCCTGTGAATATAATCTGACGGATCGTCCGGCAAGTCGTAATTGATGACCACCTCGATATCCATGACATCTATGCCACGAGAAGCGATATCTGTTGCAACCAAAATGCGGCATTGCCCAGACTTAAAACCAGCAAGCGCTGCGCGACGCTGCGCGAGAGATCGGTTTGCGTGAATTTCGGCGGAGTGGAAACCTGCCACGTTCAAAACACGCGTGATCTTCTTCGCACCGTGCTTCGTACGAGAGAACACAAGAATTGACCCACGATACTCTTTCACAAGAGAAATGAGGAGCGCACCCTTGTCCTCCTGTCGCACGATAATGAGTTCTTGCTCTACCTTTGCCACCGTCGTCCCTGTGGGTGCCACCTCAATACGCAGAGGCAGATGCATCTCTCCTGTCGCGAGTTGCATAATTTCCCGAGGCATCGTGGCAGAGAAGAGAAGCGTCTGACGCTCCCGCGGGACGTGTGCGAGGATTCGATCGATCTGAGGCTTGAATCCCATATCGAGCATTCGGTCTGCCTCATCGAGCACCAGAATACGCACTTCCTTGAGTGTAATGGTCCCCTGCCGCAGATGATCATTAAGGCGCCCGGGAGTAGCGACGAGAATGCGTGGATTCATCCGAAGCATCTGGCGCTGCAGGTGCATGGAAGCACCTCCAACGAACGTTGCGATGCGAATGAAGAAGAGGGCTGCAAGAGGAGCGAGTGCGTCATCGATTTGCTGGGCAAGCTCGCGCGTCGGCACAATAACAAGTCCCCTTCCCTGCGTTCGCGCAAGTTGCTGAAGCATGGGGAGACCGAAGGCAAAGGTCTTACCAGTGCCTGTCTGTGCGATACCAACAAGATCTTTCCCCTGGAGCGCCGGTGGAATGGCCTGATGCTGGATAGGCGTCGGAACCGTGATGTGATGCTGCGCAAGGAGCGTGGCAAGTCGTGGATCGACCCCGAGGGTCTGAAAACCCGATGGCTGCAATGACGGAAGTGGATTGGATTGCATGTCCCGCACTAGTACTCAAAAAATAATAATGGCCCCACCCTGTGCTCCACTGACAGCGGAGCACAGGGATAACGCACTTGTATTAAACGGCAACAACGTTAGCGGCCTTCGGTCCCTTTTCGCCTTTCTCAACATCGAACTGGACTGTTTGGCCCTCATGCATACTGTCATACTGCCCATTACAAGCGCTGTTATGAAAAAAAACATCAGCCGATCCTTCGACGGAAATGAAACCGAATCCTTTCTCGGTTTTCTTCTTAATGGTTCCTGTAGGCATGAGAGAATAGGGGGAAAGAAAAAATACTGCAGCAGTGTACATCTAGTCATTCATCAAAGCCAACTTGAATCGAATTCACGCAATTTCTTGACATTTATAGAGAAAATAGACCTTTTTGGAAAAAATCTACGGAGGGGGTACAATCAACAATGCGCGTATTGCGAGCCTCTTCCCACTCTTCCCATTCAGAAAAAATATGCTGTTTGTCTCGTGAAAGAGTGCGGCAAAGATTCCTACGGAAGGCAGTACTGCGAGAAACACACGTCAGTAGATCTTCGACGAAGACTACCGAACACATTGCGTGCTCATATTCGTTCCCACTGCTGCAGCGCAAAATGTGTCAGCGGAAAAGCTCATGAGAACGGAGAACAATACTGCGCAAAATGCAAAGAGCCATGCTGTTGGAAAACACAGTGAGTTTAGGAGATACTCTTCTCGTCTGGCTTTTCATGCTCGGCTCATTGGATTCCCAGACAATTCAGGAACTTTTACGAGGAAAAACGATCGGCTCGAACGTTCTTCTCAAAGGGCAAACGCTGCGGCCGCAAGCCGCAAAAGGGTGGCGCGTTCTGCTGCAAAACCGGCGATTTCGTAATTGGCAGGCTGCGTTCGCAAAAATTCGAACAGATTTTAGCACTTCCGGCTGCGGCGGCTGAAATTTTGGGGGCACCAGCCGCCGCGGCTCCGACGAAGATTGACCGTTTCGGGCAATTTCAAGGTGTTCTCTGGCGATCTTCACTTTCAGACGGCACTTTATCGATCCCTTCTCCTAGAAATATTCTGTTTTCCAAACGCTCGATTCTATTCTCAATCTTGCCAATTGATTCTTGTACGTTAACCACCTTTTCCTCCAATTTTGCCACCGGCACAATCAAACGATATGCCAAGAAACCTATAGTGGGTATGGCAGAAATTCCGATGATCCAAAGCACTATTCTGATGGTATTATAAAGACGAGCAAGAGCACGATCCGATAGCTTAATAGGAGTACCCTCTCCCCTTGTGCCTATTTTATCCAAAGCTTCATCACCAGTTCTGTATATCGCTCGTTGGATCATGCCGTTTCCGGTTGCTCCATCTACCGGAGGTTCCTGTGTAGTAGGAGTCATGTTTGTTCAGTAATGGTAATCCAATCAACAATTGTTTTATTGATCTCCTCACCCTTAAGAATACCCTTAGCTATGAATTCCAATATTGCTTTTTGCCTTATGCCCGATGACTGTTGTTTGGTGAAGTAATCAACATCCACATAGATGCCTTGCTCGGGAATTTCATCGTCTTCTGTGCGTAGCATCCATTTTGACTGCTGCTTTTCCATAGGCCCCGAACTCACATTAAAAAAATCATCTCCATTTTTGAAGTTAAGCAGAGTTCCTATGTCTATCAATTCACCACCAAATTGCCCCATCTCTGCATCACTTAATCCTAAGAATTTCTGCCTGTACTTTTTCACAGTAACATCAAAAGAATCTACCTCTGTAAGGAAGGAGGATCGCACTCCAATTCTTTTGATTTGTGTGTATGGAAACCAAGTCCAAGTTTTTCTGCACATGTTTTTTGCACCCTCAATGAAAAAGTCCGCACTTTGTTGCTTGTTTGCCACAAAAGCGAACGAGTTGTGACGGAATATCATAACAATGTCCTTATTTGCATCACTGTTGAGTTGTATTGCATCTGCGGAAATGAACCACTTATTGAACAAATCATCTGTAAGTGCCTCAGCGATTTGCCCTCTTGTATCGAGCACTTTTGGGGATGGCTGGAATCGAAGCTCGAAGATGTAAGATGAAAATCTACTCATAGAACGTTAAATAATAGTCGTTGCTTTTTTGTATAACATCGGCAAACAGTTCTGCCTCAATCGGAATTTTGTACCATGATTGTGTCCAGTGCGAGCATCAAAATCCACGAGGATTTTCCCATCTTCTAATGCTTTTAAAAATCCTTCAAAACTAAAATTCCGCAGCATCATTACCTTTGCATAGTGGTAGTACTCACTCTTATTCTTTATTTTAACCTCCGCCTGAACGTAAAAGGTATTGAGTAGTTTTGTGCCAGCCTTGTGTTCCAAATCGTCAAAACCCCAATATGGTTGCGGATTGAGTTCACCAAGGCTAACTCGTTTTTTCACGGACTGCACCCAGTCCTTATGCCGTCGATCAACACTCTTCGCGTCAAAGGAAATCAAAATCTTCTTCGATTCCCGATCAATCACCACCTTGAAGCCACGATCACTTCGAGATTTTCCATGTATTGTTTGTCGGAAGCTCATTTCACCTTTTGCGTATTTTTTGCCGTCCTCTTGGTGCGCCCAACCGTATTTCGGTAAGAGTACTTGCGGCACAAAACGTATGGCACGTGGCGAGGGTTCAATATGGAAAAGTGTTGTGAGTGAGGTGGAATTGAGACGTTGTGTCTTTAGCTCCCATTCAGCAGCATTTGGAATAGGCAAATTATTTTCTTTGATTCCAAGCAAGTCTTCAAGTGTATTGCCAATCCCACCATGATTCCCGTGACGGTTATTTGAGATCCACCCCTGTTTAACAATCTCTAATAACTTTTCGATAAGAGATTCTTTTGTATAGATTTGCATAGTCTAGGCGTGGAGTAACGCGAGTTGTTTTTGAGGAAGGCTATACACTTCTCTGGTCTTCGCTATACCTATGCGTTCTTCTGCCATTTGGCAATAGTCAGGAGATATATCTATTCCGATAAAATGTCGACGAAGCTCCTTGGCAGCCACAGCTGTTGTACCTGAACCCATGAATGGATCAAGAATTATCTGTGCTGTGGTAGATGAGATAATCCGATCAATGAGAGCAGCGGGGAACGCAGCTGGATGAGGATTATTCATCTCCTGTGTAAACTCCCAGACATCTCCAAATGCATTTGCTTTAGGAACAAGTTTGAATTTTGGCTTTGCAATAAGGTAAATAACCTCATATGTAGGGAGAAAGTACCCTGCATTAAAGTTAAAGCCACCCTTTCGCTTCCAAATGATGATCTGTCTTATAGGGAAGCCAGATACAATGTCTTGTCTATCTTGCAGAAGCCCTGCCTGCACTCTCCATTTATGATTATAGAAAATTGCGCCATCATCCTTGGTGACTCTAAGCATTTCTGTAAGACATTCGCGTTGCCATTTAGCATACTCGTCATGTGGCATAGCATCATGGTGATGGGAGTATCCATTCATTAGTGCGGCTCCTGACCATTTGCCTCCTCTACCATCTTTCATGCCGTTTCCTGTTGAATTTTTTAAATTATAAGGAGGACTCGTCACGACAAGATCGACACTTTTATCCGGCATTTTCTTCATCAATTCAATACAGTCTCCACACAGTATTCTATCGATAAAGTCATTTGGAAATTCCATAGTGAATAATATAGATCGACTTACATAAAACTTGTAGTGCGTTATTAGAATAAATGTTTTGGTGTACGATTGTACACTCACTAAAAGGTGGTAAGATTTGTGTGTGAGTATTCAGAAAAAGTTTGCGTTTGGCGGACCGAAGAACGTTCGAGCCGATCGTTTTCCGGGTTCTTTGACGGTTTTCCGAAACGGCCAGTCGTCGGAGCTGCGGCGGCTGGTGCCCCCAAAATTTCAGCCGCCACAGCCGGAGGTGCTAAAATCTGTTCGAATTTTTGCGAACGCAGCCTGCCAATTACGAAATCGCGGATTTTGTACCAGTACGCGCCACCCCTTCGCGGCTTGCGGCCGCAACATTTGCCCTTTGCCGCCAAACGCAAACTTTTTCTCCTGATCCCATGAGATATTTTCTCTACGCACGGAAATCATCGGAGAGCGAGGAGCGTCAGACGCTCTCGATTGAAGCGCAGCTTACGGAGCTGCGACAGTTGGCCACCAGAGAACACCTTGAAATTGCCGCCTCCTTCGAGGAGGCGAAAACCGCCAAAGAACCCGGACGAACCGTGTTCGCGGAAATGCTGCGAAAGATTGAGCGAGGGGAAGCGGAAGGGATTTTGGCATGGCACCCCGACAGGCTCGCACGGAACTCTGTTGATGGTGGACAGATCATCTATCTCCTTGATACAGAAAAGCTCAAGGCCTTGCGGTTTCCGACTTTCTGGTTTGAGCCAACACCGCAGGGAAAGTTCATGCTCAATATTGCTTTCGGTCAGAGCAAATACTACGTGGACAACTTGAGCGAGAATGTGAAGCGTGGCATCCGGCAGAAGCTGAGACGCGGTGAGTGGTGCTGGACTGCGCCTTCGGGATACCTCAATAACCGATACACCAAGCAGATCGACATCGATCCCGAACGCGCACCACTCATCCGCAAGGCCTTTGAGCTGTATGCCACCGGGGAGTACACATTCCAGTCGCTGACATGGTGGCTGAAGGAGCAGGGACTAAGAAGTAGAAAAGGGAATGCCCTCCACCTCTCCACCATCCAGAAGATTCTCCGGCGTCCCTCCTATTACGGGATGCTGGAGTTCCGTGGCGAGCTCTATGAAGGAAAACACGAGCCACTCATTGCCAAAGACCTGTTCGACGAAGTGCAGCGGGTGATGGCGAACCGAGGAAAGAAGCAGCGCAGGCGCAAACACGATTTCCCATTCATCGGACTCATGCAATGTGGCGTTTGTGGCTGCGCTGTCACTGCGGAGATACAGAAAGGCCATCATTACTATCGTTGCACCAAAAAGAAAGGTAGCTGCTCCGAAAAATACCTTCGTGAGGAATCATTGCTTGAGCAGGTGAGAAAGATCGTCGAAAAGGTCTCACTGCCCGACAACTGGGCGGAGAACATGCTCAGAGAGCTTGATAGGGAAGAGTCTCACGATCGCACAGATGGTCGGGCAGCCGTTCGCTGTCTCGTGGAAGAAAAGGAGCAGATCGAGCGGAAGCTGGAGAAGCTTCTGGATATGAAATTGGAGGGAATGATCGAAGCCGAGGAATACATTCAGAAGAAGAACAAGCTTCTCCAGCGAAAGGTGGACCTCGATCAGAGAATCCGAAACAGCGAACGGAATGGCAATGAGTGGCTCGAACCGATGAGGGAGTTCATTATTCGTAGTTGTCAGGCCAAAAAACTGCTGTCACAGGATGATCCGCAGGAATTTCGCGCATTTCTCAAAACGATCGGCTCGAACGTTCTTCTCAAAGGGCAAACGCTGCGGCCGCAAGCCGCAAAAGGGTGGCGCGTTCTGCTGCAAAACCGGCGATTTCGTAATTGGCAGCCCCACGGGGAATCGAACCCCGGTTCCTAGGCTGAGAACCTAGTGTCCTAACCGCTAGACGATGAGGCCGCGCTACCGCAAGTATACGACATCCAAACATCATCACAACGCGTGCGATTGCGTCTCTCCTGATTGCCATTGGAACACCTCCGCATCGCAGCATGGACAGGTATCAATGGAACGAAATGCCTCCCGAAGGAAGATCGTACGCTCAGCCTCCTGCTCCGAGAGAAAGCTCGCGCGAAGCCCATCCCAGAGTTCCTGACAACACTCTTCCTGCCACCTCCGAATGAGCGCGGTGCGAATGGAAT
Organism: Candidatus Peribacteria bacterium RIFCSPLOWO2_12_FULL_55_15; assembly: GCA_001789045.1. Lineage (GTDB taxonomy): Bacteria > Patescibacteriota > Gracilibacteria > Peribacterales > Peribacteraceae > 01-FULL-54-110. The sequence continues at coordinate 15,367 of MFYG01000001.1, forward strand.
CCGGGTCCTCCTCCGCACAGGAGACAGCGAGATTCTTCAGCACACCATAGACCTCTCCGTCATCATCACGGTCAACATCGGACACGAGGAACCCCATCAAATCACCCTCTCCGCGAGGATCGTCCTCCGGAAAATCCACGAGCTGCGGATAGACCGCTGTCGCCACCAAAAACATCGCACTGCCCTTGTAATGTCGCTGAAGAACATCAATGTCATAACAGCAGCACTCTTCAAGAAGGATGGCATCATGAAACGGAAAATCCTTCGCAACAACGCGCTGGATGTGCGGAACGGGAGCTGGAACTTGAGAATGATACATACGAGAAAAGGACAGTATCATTGGATACGCAGAGGTACAAGAGTTTATTTCTTCTGCAACACACTGACAGTCTCGATGTGCGCCGTGTGCGGGAATATATCGACAGGTTGCACTGAGCGAAGCTCATATCCATTCTTGAGGAACCCCCCAAGATCACGGGCAAACGTCGCTGTATTGTAGGAAATATACACAATCTGTCGCGGTGCATGGGCGAGAACAGCATCCTTGGCGACAGGATGCAAACCGGCACGCGGAGGATCGAGAATGATCACATCAAAGGTGTACTTTCCACCGGGTTTGAGTTGCACAGAGAGAAGTTGCTCCGCCAGTCCACGGTAGAAACTGATATTCCCAATCCGATTCTTTCCGCTGCTCCGCAACGCATCCTCAATCGCCGACGGATGGCTTTCAATCCCCACAACCTTCTGACAAAACCGCGCAAGGTACTGACCGATAGCCCCAATGCCACAATATGCATCAAGCACAGTATCACGCTGGGTAATATCGACGGAATCGACGAGCGCCTGGTACAGTTTCTCGGTTCCAAGCGTATTCGTCTGAAAAAAGGAAAAGGGAGAAATCTCAAACTCAAGATCAAAGAGACGTTCGGTAATGGATGCTTTCCCAACGAGACAGTGAACACGAGGAGATTCGGGCTTGTCATTCACACCGCAATTCTCAGCAACGAGTAGGGAGACAAGTCCTGAACGCCCACCGAAACGGAGAAAGTACTGAAAGAGAGGCTCCAACTCACGCTTCCGTGCATTCACCATGAAACAGATCATCTGTTCTCCAGTATGGACTCCACGACGAAGAAGAAGGGTACGGAGAAGACCTCGATGTGTTTTTGGATTGTAAACGGATAGATGTCTGTCCCCAATAAAACGCCGAACATCAAGAAGGAGGGCGGACAATTGTTCATCGTACAAATGACACTCCGTCACCGGCATGACCGTTTCCAATTGACCGGAAGGATGGAAACCGATCGTAGAATTCTCATTTAAATAGATCCGCTTCCCACTGTGTTCTTTCGTCCGCATCGCCGCATATCCGAAGGAAAGTTCGAGCTTATTCCGATAATTAAAAACCTGGGGACTGGGAATGATCTTTAAAACACGCCCAGAAAGAGTACTGCGGAGGCCCGCATCGACCGGAGTCAGGTGCTCAAGAGTCTCGCGGACAATATCCTCCTTATACTGGAGCTGCTTGACGTAGGGAAGATTCTGCCACAGGCATCCACCACATTCATGCGCATGAGCGCATCGTGGTCGTATTTCATCTTTTGCAAGCTTCAGGAGTCGTTCCACCCTAGCCTCCGCATAGGCCTCCAGCCTATTAGTGACCGTAATCTCAACCTCCTGACCAGGAATAGTCCGTGGAATGAAAATAGGAAATCCCCCTATATGGGCAAGACCCGCACCACCATGCGTAACCTTTTCTACCGTCACTGTATACCTCTGTCCAGCCTGTAGTGCAGAGAATGCCTCTTCCGAAGGCATTGACATGATTGAAAAAAAATTATATAATACAACCTTTACCTTTCTGAACATGGAACCACAGAGAACGCACACGCTCATGCGCCGACATCCGCAATGGGGAAGAGTCTTCCTCACCGTTACACTCGTGATTCTTGGAACAAGCATAGCACAGGACCGTGGTAGTGCAAGTCTTCAGAGCCATGCGGCCGCCCCACTCCCTGCCAATGCCCTCCTCTCTGTCGTCAACCACCCCAACATCCGCTCGGACCACCAAATCCTTCTGAGCAACACTATCCGTGCACTCCCAGGACAATGCCAGGCAAGTCTCCGGAATCTTTACGTTCGGTACGACCGCCCGAATGAGCGAGGCCTTGCGGGAAAAGGAACAATTATCCTCAGTGGAAATGTGCGGAATGCGGAACTGCGGGCACTCTTCGTCCATGAATTTGGACATATCACCGACCTCGGCTGTCTCAGTGGAACACCGGAAAGCGGACCCAGCCTCTTCCACGATGGTCCGGAAATCATCTTCCAAAATGATCCCAGTACGAGCTTCTACCGAATCTCCTGGGTACAGGAGACAACACGGAAACTCGGAAGCTCTCCAGAAGATTTCGTCTCAGGATACGCAGCGAAGGATGCCTTCGAAGATTTTGCAGAAACATTCGCATACTTCGTCCTCCAGCCAGAAGCCTTCAAGACCCGCGCTCAAGGAAACATTGCTCTCCAAAAAAAATGGACATGGATGCAGGAATACGTCTTCCAGAAAACCCCATCCATTGCCTCCGGAAAGCCATGGAACAATGTGCTCCCTTGGGATGTGACAAAAATATTCTATACCTGGCACGGTGAACCGAAGAACGTCGTATACTCCCTACATGCGTCGGCATCAAACCCTCGTCGCCCTGTGGATTCTCAGTGACGCCGCAATCTTCATTGGCACCTACGCCCTCGCATACTTTATCCGCGTTGGATGGATTCTCTCAACGGATTTCCCCCTGAGTAAACTCCTCGCCGTTATCGTTGGAGTTACCCCATTCTGGCTCATGATCCTCCTCGCTCTCGGTGTATTCCATCCCCTACGGAACCAAAAAACTCTCGTCACTCTCTCACACATTATCACCGCAACGCTCCTGGGAGTCGCACTCTTCACCCTCGGATACTACTTTCGCTTTACGGCCTTCTTCAGTCGCCTGCTTCTCATCGAAGCTTTTTTCCTCAGTAGCATCGGCATATGGGCATGGCACATCATCATGCAAAGAATCATCCGGCATATCCTGCGCTCTCCTCCTCTGAGTTTCCCTACACTCATCATCGGTGCAACGCGAGAGACCGCCCGCCTCATCCATACCCTCGAAAGACAACGGAGTCCCCTCACCCCGATCGGCATTCTCGATAGCCGCAGCGTTCGGGAAGAACGCATTGCCGGTGTCCCGGTCCTTGGCAAACTGAACATCTTGGACACCATCCTCACCGAGAAAAGCATCACCCACCTTATCCAATGCAGCAATGTGGAACACACCATCAACCTCCTCAGTGCGTGCCGCATGCACGATGTCACTTACATGCTCCTCCCCTCTGTCCTTGGAATCATGGAGCGCGATGAACGGATTGAATCCCTGGAAGGCTTCCACGTGACGGTCGTCCGCCCAAGGGCATCGTGGTGGTCATTCTTCTTTATATAGTTCATGTGTGCCTTCATCTTCGCCATTCGACAAGCTCATAATAAACAGGCATAGTACGCCATGATGCAGGCATTCATTCTTGCAGGAGGTTTTGCTACCCGCCTCTGGCCACTGACAGAAAAACGGTCAAAGCCCCTACTCCCTCTCATAGGAAAGCCCCTCCTCACACACATTGTGGGAAAAATCCCCCAAGGGATGCAAATCACTGTTAGTACAAATGCCACATTCGCGGCAGGATTTGCTGCGTGGAAAGAAACACACAAGCAGCCGATCACTATCGTCGTAGAGAAAACAACGAAAGATACAGAAAAACTTGGCGCTCTCGGTGCAGTGGCCCAGTGGATACGCCAAGAAGGCATCATCGATGATGTCCTCCTCCTCACTGGCGACAACTACTTTGGTTTTTCTTTGAAGGACTTCCTCAACACATACCATAGAGGCATTCCAATTATTGCGGCATATAATATTGGCGATACAGAAAAGGCAAAAACGTTTGGGATAGTCACAATCAAACACAAAAGCGACAATCCGCTGTCCACAAGCAACATCGTTGCTGCATTCGAGGAAAAGCCCACACATACTCTGTCCACTCTCGTGAGCACCGGCTGCTCAATTCTCCCTCACGAGACTCTGCCCATCCTCGTAGAATACGCACGAGAGCATCCAGACAATATTGGAGGAATTTTTGAAGAACTCCTACGACGAGGAAAACGCATCGACTGCTTCATCTTCAATAAACCATGGTTCGATATCGGCTCGTACGATGCATATCTCGAAGCCACACGAGCGCTCGTGCCACCAGGAAAACCTGTCATCCACCCAACAGCCAGCATCGATGAAGAGAGCCGAAAAAACCTCGCAGGAAGCATCGTGATCGGTGCTGGGACAATGGTAACCCACTCCTCACTCCAAGACACTATTCTCTTCGACAACTGTCGAGTCATTGATTGCGTCCTCGATCGGTGCATTCTCGACGATGAATGTAAACTCCACGGCATCGATCTAGCTGGAAAAATGCTCCGGTCCGGTACGACCCTCACCAACACACCTCTTCCATAAGCTAGTGGAACACCTATACTCTAACTCCTCTATGCTCAAACGCATCCTCATCTTCTCCACCCTGCTCATCCTCACTGCCTGCGGCGCCACAAAGGTGGCGTACAAGATTTCCTTCAATATTGATGATGCCGAACAACAGAGTTCACTCACTATTGCAAGTCTTCGGGTCATCGAACGACGACTCTCACGTATGGGAGACCAGCTCCTGGAACAAGATATGAAAACGCGCGATCAGGAAGTAATCATCTCCCTGAAAATCCGCGACAAAGAAGCGGGAGAAACACTCACGACGGAGCTAGTGAAACCTTTCTCCCTCAACATCATGGAACAGAGTCCAGAGAAAACAGCGGACACTGTTGTGGAAGATCATGGAGGCTTTCGTAAAACGGATATCACGCAAGAACACCTACAGTGGGTTGAAGCCCGCACATATGGCCCAGAGGGAAAACAAGGAATGGTCATTCTCTACTTTAGCCCAGATGGACGCACTATCATGCAGAAAATTTTCAAGAGGAACAAAGGGAAAGCCATTGGCATCTTCGTTCGCAACCAATTGGTGAGTAAACTCACGGTCGATACGGACAAGGTAAAAGATGATATTGTCATTCAGAACATCCCTTCCTACGAAATTGCCCGCATGTTCGCGGATGACATGAACGTCGGACTGCACGTCACCTTCACTCTTATCGAATAACATTCGCACCATGCCATCGTCTTCGCCCCTTACGCTTCGACGCCTTGCAGGAACCATCCTCGTGATAACAGTTATCATCGTTGCAATACCATCGTCATGGAAGGAATGGATGCCGGTAATTTTGCAGGCTCCCAGATTCCACCTTGGACTTGATCTCGCCGGCGGCACGCAGATCGACTTTCGGATTTCCGAAGATGAGATAAACGACCAAATCGATGATGTCACGCAGAACATCGCCACACAAGAAGCAAGCGGTTCTCCCACAAAGAATGTTAGGCCTCTTCAAGAAGAACTACAAATTCTCATCGAGCAAAAACGCAACCTCATCGAGGCGATCCGCATCGTCCTTGAACGACGACTGAATGCTCTCGGAGTGAGCGAAACGACAATCACCCCCTCCTATGTGGGAAACGAGAAACATGTTCTCGTGGAATGTCCCGGCATCGTGGATCCACAGAAATGCGTCGACACCGTCGGCAAAACCATCCAGCTGGAATTTAAAGAGGAATTTCGAGCACCGACGGAAAAATTCGCCCTCGAAGTGCGAGAGAGCGTTCGGCATGCTCAGAAAAGGCTGCGTGACGGGGAAACCCTCGTCAACATCGGACAAGATATCGGCGATGAACTTGGCATGCAGTATGTCCCGGAACGCCCGTACTTCCGCGAAGAGCTTCCGCTAAGTCTTGTATCTCTCTGGACAGCCTCTCCCACCGGCGGTGTTGTCCAAATAGAAGGGAAACTCCAAACAGAAGAAACTGATGATGCGGGAAAGCAAAGTCAGAATAACATCCCCGGCATTTTTCTCGCAGAAATCGTGCAACCGAAAACTCAGACGGGGAAAGTGATCAATGAGGCGCCAAAAGCCTTCCAGGAACTGGAACACCGTGAACGCGGCTCAAAGTACACTCTAAAAGAACGCTGGCCACTCGATACGTTACCAAAAACTGTGGCAGATGCCCTGCAAAGTATGCGCGCTGGCGACCTTCGTGTGGTACCGGGAGAAAACGGAGGAGGAGAGCTTCTCTTCCTCCGTCTCTTGGAACCAGCGCAGGAAGAAGTCGACGTCAGCCATATCCTCGTTGCATACCACGGAGCTATCGCGGCAGATTTGAGCGTCACACGGACAAAAGAGGACGCCGGAAAGAAAATCCAGAACATACAGAGAAGACTACAAAACGGAGAAAGTTTCGAACGCATCGCCCGCCAAGAATCCGATGGACCATCGCGAAAGGACAGCGGCTCCCTTGGGTCAATTGCCAGAGGAGAAACCGCGCCAACCTTCGAAAAGGCTGCTTTCAGCCTCCAACAGGGAGCAGTGAGCGACCCCGTGGAAACACCGTACGGATTCCATATCATCCGGGTGAACTCCCTCCCAAAGCTTTCTGCCGCCCACGCGAGTTTCGATTCTCTCAACCTCCCCGGACATGATGGAAAAGAGCGTTCCGAGCGTCTCCTCTCCGCTCTAGAGCGTGGCGATGTGCGTGGCACAGAGGAGGTTCTTCCTCTCCGCTACCTGTTCTTCTCTCTTGTGCCTTCCGGCTGGCAAGATACATCGCTCGATGGAAAGCACTTCCAAACGGCATCGGTCGTCTTTGATCCGACTACGAACTTTCCCGTAGTCAGCATTCAATTCGACGAAGAAGGAGGAAAAATTTTCCAGGAACTGACACAAAAAAATGTAAGCAAGCGCATTGCAATCTTCGTGGGAGGTCAACTCATCTCTGCCCCAGTAGTACAGGAAGAAATCATCGGCGGATCGGCAATTATCTCCGGAAGCCGCAATGTTGACGAAGCGCGCACCTTCGCCCAAGACCTCAATACCGGAGCAATCCCAGCCCCAATCCACCTTGTAGGACAGCGCACAGTGGAAGCATCCCTCGGCGCTGATTCTCTCCGCGCCTCGGTGCTTGCTGGTCTCACGGGTTTAGCAATCGTTCTCCTTTATTTGCTCATCATGTACCGGCTTCTCGGCCTCGTCGCATGCTTTTCCCTCCTATGCTACTGCCTCCTCTTCCTTGTTTTCCTCAAACTGCCCCTCTTCTTCTTCTCCGGCCAGTACATCGTCCTTACCCTCGCGGGCATCGCGGGATCCCTCATCTCCGTCGGCATGGCGATTGATACTAATGTCCTCATTTTCGAGCGGATCAAGGAGGAACTCCGAAAAGGGAAACTCCTCCGGACAGCGATTGAGACCGGCTTCGAACGATCGTGGTCCGCCATTTTGGATAGCAACCTCACAACGATCATTACCTGCGTGATCCTCTTCTTGATCGGCACGTCCATCGTCCGCGGCTTCGCCCTCACTCTCGGCTTTGGCGTCCTCCTCTCCATGTTCACCGCCATCACCGTGACCCGCTGGATACTTCGCCTCCTCCTCCAAAACCTCTCCCTGACCCAGGAACGAGAGGCCATGCTCCTCGGTATTACCCGATGAACCAAACCCTGCAACAAAATGGACATCCTCCAGAGGAACGCGCGTGCCGTCTACGAAGAACGACTCCGCTCCGGCGTGGCCCGCGAGCAGGCGCGCAAAGACCTGCCGCTCTCGACCTACACCGAAGCGTACTGGAAAATCGACCTGCATAATCTCTTCCATTTTCTCCACTTGAGAATGGATGATCATGCGCAATTGGAGATTCGTAATTACGCCAAAGTCATCGGCTACGAGATCGTCGCGAAATGGTGTCCCATAGCATGGGAATCCTTTCTCGACTATCGCCACCACGCCCTCCGTCTCTCCCGCATGGATACCGCGCTCATCCAAGCCATTGTGGAAAAGGATGCGACGAAGGCAAAAACGCTCGCGATGCAGTACGGATTCCTGACGGAGGAAGGCCTCCCCCGCCAGAGCCGTGAGCGTGGCGAATTCGAAGAAAAAATCCGCCAACTGGGGCTTGCGGCGCCATGGGATACACAAGACACGCTCTCTTCAAAGAGGAAGGACAAGGTGGGGGGAGTGCACAAAAAATCCCTCAGCCGTAGCTGAGGGACACCGTTTCCCACCCGCCCGCCCCCCTCTACTAGAGAAGAAGGAACGGGTAGATGCAAACGACGACGATGGCGCCACTGGCCACCCATGCACCAACAAGGCATAGACAACGGCACCGGGAGTACCGCGCTACCGCGGATCCGTCCGCCCTATGCTTTGCTTCCATGGCCAACTGGCCAAAAAAATGACCAAAGCAGAAGAGGGCGATAGCTGCTCCATACATAACCAGAGCCACAAAAACTTGCATGTACATCTTTTTCTCCTTCTTCCAGCAGCAAAGCTGAAAAAAACAGGGCGAAAATGTGAAGAAACAGCGATTTATATCATAAATGAAAAGTATAAAAATGCAAGAGTAAATGAGGCACATGAAAAAGGGGCAGCCGAAGCTGCCCCATCCATCACTCTTCCTCGAATTTCCCATCCTCGAGCGGGAGAATCTTCTCCCGTACGACACCATACCCAAGGTATCCAACCCCAAGAAGCGCCGACAGCCCACCGAGGATGGATAGGAGGAGATGCAGCAAGAATGGCCACTCCCACGTCCAGTGCGATACGGCACAAAATGCTGCGAGGCCGAAGAAGACGGACCCCATGAGCAGGCACCAATGGTACCGCGTGTACCATGCGCCTTCCCGGTCACAGCATTCCTCATAACGAATGAAGAGCGGCTGTAACTCCTCAAAAGATCGAAGGCCAGGGCGATTGAGTAATAAGGCAACCTCCCGCATGCGCCAGACCCAAAGCCAGTAGCGCAACCAGCAGAGGTAAAGGCAATATATTACGAGACCGCCTATCCCTGAAAACACGCCCGCAAGGACCATCGTACACCTCCTGAGGAAAAAGTGAAAAATCCGCTAGTACTTGCCGAAGTTTATATGCTACATCGGTGAAATCAATACCAAATCTTCCCACGACAAAACCCTGAGCCATCTGGCTCGAGCACTGTGCAAAGCAGCTTCGGAATTCTTCGCGCAAGCGAGAGCTGGATGGCGAAGTGGCAAAGAGAGGAAACAAACTCTATTTTTGAGCCAGATCCTTCCGCTCCATCGTGAGGGAGGAGGGACACTCCTTCTGAAACACACACAGATCGCACTTCCGGCTCCTTGCCGTGCACACGGCACGGCCGTGGCTGATGAGGAGAGGATTGATGACCCCCCACTGACGTCGCGGAAGGAGACGCATAAGGTCGATCTCGATCTTCTTTGGATCGTGATGCCGCGTGAGACCAAGACGCTGGGACAAACGGATCACATGTGTATCGCAGGCAATGCCCTCGTTCTTCCCAAATGCCGCCGAGAGGATGATCGCCGCGGTTTTTCGCCCAACACCCGGAAGCTCTGTGAGTTCCTCCACCGTCTGCGGAACTTTCCCACGAAACCGTGTGACGAGGAGTTGACACATCTTCTGAATGTTCTTCGCCTTCGTCCGATAGAAACCACACGTCTGGATATCCCGCTCGAGTCCACGCCGGGAAACGTCCAGATAATCGCGCGCCGTCCGGTACTTCGGATACAGAATCGTGCGCGTCACAAGATTCACACGAACATCGGTGCACTGCGCGGAGAGGATGGTGGCGATGAGGAGATCGAGCGGCGTGCGGAAGTGGAGAAAGGTCTTCGGCGGATGATAGAGTTTCCGCAGCTCCAGCAACACCCGCCGAATGGGCACACCGAAAATTCCTCGTCGTTGCATGATTACAGTATAAACCAATCGGTGGCTCAACTCCTTCTCCTAGCCACGGCCCTCACCTTCACCCTATATTCCGTTTCCTATGCCCATCCCCTCTCTCACCGTATTCGACATCGAGACGACGGGACTCGATCCGAAAAGAGGACACCGTATCATCGAAATCGGCGGCATACGGGTGGAACAGGGACGCATCGATCAGACAAAAACCTTTTCTTCATTCGTAAATCCTGAATGTCTGATTCCACCGAATGCCAAGCGGATCAACAAGATCACTGACGATGCATTGCGCGATGCACCGACCATTATGACCGTTCTCCCCGAATTCCTTGCATTCGCAAAGAACTCTCTGCTTGTTGCACACAACGCCGCCTTCGATAGAGGTTTCCTTGAGGTGGAGAAGGAATGCTGCTGGGGATACGTCGAACTCCCGCTGTGCTTGTGCACAATGCTCCTCAGTAAAAGCCTCTTCCCAACAGTATCTCGTCATAGTCTCGATGCTCTCTGCGAACGCTTCCAAATTCCCATTCCCCCCGACCGCCACCGGGCCATGGCCGATGTACTCCTGACTACGCAGGTGCTCAGAAAGCTCCTGGAACACGGGCATATCCATTCTTTTGAAGAGCTACAACGAAGGGCAGGATTGCCAGAAATGGTAAAATCGTAGAAATACCAAAGAAAAACGCCAATGTGTCATGGTGAGCGTAGACGAACCATCACATTGGCACATCATTGTATCGCCCTTCGTCCCTCGACTACGCTCGGGATGACACGGAGCTCGGGATGACACGGAGCTCGGGATGACACAATGTACATCTTTTGTAGTGATTCCTATAAAATCCCCCACATCGCTGTCCTCCCAATCCTCATTGGCAAAGATAATCCCATCCTACGCAAAAAAACGCAGGAGGTTCCGCGTGTAACGAAGGACATTCGTACACTCCTTAACACTATGGAGGAAACAATGAAGAAAGCGGAAGGAGTAGGCCTTGCGGCCCCACAGATTGGACTCTCGCTCCGCGTCTGCATCGCAATCCTTCATGGAAAAGTGACTGCATTCGTCAATCCAAACATCACCTGGAACAGCCGTAAAAAGGAAACAGCAGAAGAAGGATGCCTCAGCCTCCCTGATACATGGGTTCTTGTGCCACGCTCGTGTGCAATCACTGTGCGATTCCGAAACAGAAAGGGGAAAGAAGAAGAACGGAAACTCGAAGGACTCCCGGCACGAATTCTCCAACATGAAATCGACCATCTCGAAGGCATACTCATCGTCGATTACCAACAACGGATACATGCGTAATCTCGAAGTCATCATCGGCCTTGAAATCCACGCACAGATGAATACGAAGACGAAGATGTTCTGCGGCTGCGATAATAATGCATGGAATAAGAAGCCGAACACGACTGTATGTGAAATCTGCATGGGGCACCCAGGAACCCTCCCAGTCCCGAATCGCGAGGCCATTGGGAAAGCAGCTCGTGCCGCGCTCGCTCTCGACTGTACTGTCGCTTCCGATTGCCACTTCGACCGCAAGCATTACTTCTACCCGGATTTACCGATGGGATTCCAAATCTCCCAGTACGATTTCCCATTGGCATCCAAAGGGTACGTGGACTATGACCTGCCAGAGGGATTCCCCTCTCCCCACGGGAGAGGGCATGGTGAGGGGAATCGCTGCAGAATCCATCATCTCCACCTCGAAAACGATGCTGGGAAGCTAACGCATGTGGGAGGGAAAACACTCTGCGACTTTAACCGCGCCGGCACTCCCCTCATGGAAATCGTGACGGAGCCGGATCTTCGCTCGGCTGTGGAAGCCGTCGCCTTCGCACAGGAACTCCGCAGCATCCTCGTCACAATCGGTGCATCGGAAGCAGACATGTTCAAGGGCATGATGCGATTCGATGCCTCCATTTCTCTCCGGGAAAAAGGGATAGAAAAACTCAACCCACGGAGCGAGATCAAAAACCTCAATTCGTTCAAGGCGCTTGAACGTGCCCTCACGTACGAAGAGGAACGACTCCGGAAACTCTGGGAAGAATCCGGTGGTCCACTAAAGGGCAACATCACCGTCGGCTGGCTCGACGATACGGGGTGTACGCGCGTTCTACGAGAGAAGGAAGATGCCCAGGATTACCGCTATTTCCCCGAACCCGATATCCCTCCCCTCACGTTCTCTGCCAAAGAGATCGAAAATGTGCGCGCCTCCCTTCCTCACCTCCCACGCATGCAGCGGAAGTCATATCTCATTCATGGTCTCGACACATCGCAAGCACAAATCCTCCTCGATGAACCGAAACTACGGAGCATTTTCGATGCGGTTCTCGACTATACAAAGGATGCCCATAAGACTTCCGGTATTGTTCTCACTCAACTCCTCGGCGCCATGCAAAAACATGGGAAAGCAATGAAAGACCTCCCACACCCGGACAGTATTCTCGACCTCCTCGACCTTGTCGCCTCTGGAGCAATATCGAGCAACGCTGCAAAGAGGGTCATCGAAGACATGGTAAAAACAGGAAAACCTGCGGGAGAAATTGTCGAAGAACATGGACTCACGCAGATCGCAGATAGCCGAGAACTCCAGGACATCGTCGCCAGTGCCATTGCCGCGAACCCGAACGCCGTTCTCTCTTTCAAGAAAGGAAAAACTCAAGCCCTCGGCGCGATCGTCGGGTGGGTGATGAAGGAAACGGGGGGGAAAGTAGACCCGGCGAGGGTGAGCGAGATGTTACAAAAGGGAATTTCCTAACTCACTCTCTCCTTATACGCCCCAGTCTCCGTATTGATCCGCACGGTGTCCCCATCATTGATAAAAAGAGGAACATTGATGGTAAGACCGCTCGCAAGCTTTGCAGGCTTGCCACCACCGGTGGCGGTATCGCCACGGACACCAGGTGACGTTTCCACGACCTTGATATCCACCGTCGGCTTCAACTTGATACCTATGGGTTTCTCCCCAAAAACCAATGCATCAACTTCGCCGCCTTCGATGAGGTACTTCGCCGCCTCTCCCACCGTTCCCGTATCAAGCATAAATTGGTCGTAGTTCTGGAGATCCATGAATATATACGACCTATCGCTGCCTATGCTGAGCGGAGGCGAAGCATAGAGATACTGGACACGTCGGAATCCGATATCAGCAGGCTCAATCTTCTCACTCCCCTGAAAATTGCGTGCAACGATTGCGCCCGTTTGAATATTCTTCAATTTACATTGCATGTTCGCCTTGCTCTGGCTCTTGCGACCGAATTGAGAAGAAAGCACAAGGTAGGGATCACCATCGATTTGGATCGCGGTGCCCGGTTTGAGATCGGTAATCTCATACATATTACAATCGTACATCACTCCTATCTCCTATCCGCTGAACACGCAGGTTCTGCATCGTCGAACGTACGTAGCGCGTAAGATCACTCCCCTCGGGAAAATCCCAATACACTCGCCGGAGAATACGCCCCTCGTCCGGATGTCCACGGAAACGACGCAGTTCTGCGACAAGTTGATTGATACGACTCTTCGGCATCTTGTAAGTCGTAAAGACCCGTGCATGTATTTCTGCACTGAGCTTGGCGATTTCCTCATCACTCAGCAATGCATGCGGTGAGAGCAATGGTGCAGGAACATACGCAAGAACATCATTGAGAAGCGCCTGCCCTTCTTTTGTTCTATCCTGATCTGCACTAAGGAGAAGCACTGCCTGCGAAAGGAGAGATAATGCCTCCGTACGAACAGGGAGAGAGATGACATTCTCTCCGGGCTGTAAATATGCGAGCTGCTCGCGTACCGTATCCAATGCACTGCGTGCACGAACGGGATCATTGGTCACAAGTTCACGCAGGAGCACGAGGGAATCAAGAAGAAATACCTCCTGTACATCCCCACCCTGTACAAGGAGCACCGCCTGCTTTAGGACATACCCATCATCATCAGGAAGGACAGCAGCAAGATCTGCAACACTCTCGGCCATTTGATCGTGAAGGAGAGCTTCCCCTCCCGAACCGTTTGCAACACCAAAAAGAGCCTCCTTGTACTCCCCAAGTGCATGGGTCGCGTCTTCCCCATCTTTCAGAAGGGCGGCAGCTTCATTGAGACGATTCTCTGCATAGGAAAGTTGCTTTCGGGTGCGTTCAACATCGTCAAATGTAAAGAAGACATCGACCGCCTCCGCTGCGCGCTTGACTGGATAGAGGGAAGAGGTCGGAAGAATACCTGCGAGCGCCGCACGGCGCTCGCGCTGGAGCTCCACAATCTCCCGACGATGCACAGCATCGCGGTCAAAGTTCTGCACAGCCCAGCGTTCGATATACTCTCTTGCAGGAATACGATGGACGCTGGGGATATTCTTCGACCACAGCTGCACTCGCTCCCCCGCATGAATCACCATAGAATCCTCCGCGCGATCCACGGTGACATGACGATCCCACACCGCAACATCAACAACGGTGTCGACACGAAGACCAACACTCCCCTCATGAATACGGATATCACCAAATGGCGTCGACACAACGATCGCACCAAGAGTGCGGGGAACAAGACCCTGCACCCAGAGTTGACCATGATCAAAGAGAACCGTCGGGACTCCACTGGACTGTGGCCGATCGAGGATATCCCGAAGGAAGAGCTCCGTTTCTGGTCCAAGACGAAGGACGCCATCATCGTGAAGAACAACCGTCGCCTCTCCATCGCGCGTACGAATATGCATCGAGTCATCCAGAACGAGTTCTGAGCGAACACGCACCCATTCCTCTCCCATGCGCACTTCCACCTCACCACGAGTCGGAAGGAGAAAAACCGTAGAATCGGCAATACCAGATGCAGCGAAAAAAAGGAGAGGACTCGACTTGATAACCAGAGCCACCACTGCGCATGCGGCAGCCCATTTTACCCATTGGAACGAAGAGCGACGATGGGCAATGAATACTGTTGCAAACGACGGAGTAGGCATCTCGACATTACCAAGAGCACGCCGAATGTCTACAAAAATGGAAGACACATGAGGAGAGTCAATACGCTGAAGAACCTTCTGCCAGAGACGCGCAAATGCATGAGCATCCGGAGAAAGATGAGAATGAAGAGACGTAAGAACAACCGGAGCGGCAATACAGTGAGAAATACGAGCCCACAGAGCACTCTCCGCCCCAGTGGGGGGAGAGGACGCGGCGCAGAGAATACAGAGAGTTCCATCCATACCAACACTGAGTAAAACGGAAAAAGAGGGCTTCTGTTACGCGGAATTGCGGTATTCCGGCGGAAGGAGCGTCTCGAAACGCCGAAGCGCCCGAAGTTTCAGTACCCGCACACCACCTTCGGTCATATGGAGCACACGCGCAACCTCGCTATGAGGCAATTCTGCAATAAATGTCAGAATAAGGACCTCCCGGTACCGACGGGGAAGTTCTGCGAGAGCCGCACGTACAACACGGAGAAGTTCTCCCTGCTCCACCGTCCGCGACGGATGATTGAGAGAATCGGAATCTGGAAGATTCTCAGGAACCTCCTCGAATCCACGCTGAGAGCGGTAAACATCGATAATAGCATGACGCGCAATCCGGAATAACCACGCACCAAAGGGTATCCCTCGCCGCTCCTTATACCGGTGCAACTTCTCCCACACCTTCACGAAAATATCGGCAACGGTATCTTCCGCCACTTCACGTGGAAGACGGAAAGCCGCATACCGGTACACTGGCACGAAGAAGTGCTTATAGAGCTTCTCAAACGCATCGACTTCCCCATCCTGCGCCCGACGAACCAGCGCAAGAAGTTCAATATTGGAGAATTCATTCATGGAAAGCGCAGTATACCCAAGGAAACGGGAATAGAGTGATGACTCTCCATCACTTCAAAGTTGCTAACTTATTCACAAAATGTTATAATATATAATAATGGAAAACAAAAGAACATACCGGGACAGCGAGGAATGGCGCGAACAACACGATGCATAATCACCCACGCACACGACGCGCGAGGAAATGCGCGTACTGACCCCCCTAAGTCGAGAACAGAATGGTACATCAACAGAAGCAACGCTTCCGTCCTACAGGAATAATGCTCGCAAGGAGAATCCACATAGTGTACGAAACAGCACTATCCTCCCATGTGTGGAGGAAGAGAGCGGCAGTACTGATCCCTACAAATACAAGGAACCACGGAGACAATGGACGAGTAACCAGTAACCAGTAACTAGTAACTCCCACCAGCAGGAGATATAAAACCAATCCAATGACTCCAAGCTCCACTCCCACTTGTAGGTACCAGTTTTCTGGAAGAAATGGACATCGGCACACACGACCAGTGGGTTGGACTTGTACAGCGCCACTGAACACACAGAGATTCGGATGGTTCTTTGCCCACGATGTATCCGCACCCTCCGCAAGGAACACGCAGGAGTCACTCAGACGATTCTGCGCTGGTCCGGCGCTCCCAAGCCCAAGACCAAAGGGATGCGCAGCGATCACCCGGATCGCCTCCACAGGCCTGCGCCAATGCCCACTCGTCGACACTTCGCGAAGGAAAATTTCTGGGAACGCTATGACACCGATCAACCCAACACAAAGTAACCCAGTAACCCAGTAACCCAGTAACTTCCAACGAGTGAGTAGTTTGTAATGAGTAGTGAGTAGTACAAACACAATCACTGCAGCCCCCATCCATGCGGCACGGGAGAAGGTGAAAGAGAGAGAAAGAAGCAGAAGTAAGAAGTAAGAAATAAGAAGTAAGAACTCCTTACTCCTAATTCTCTCCAGCTCCCGCAAAAGAAAAACAACTAACACACTCCATGGGACCAATAACCACATCCCCAATTGATTCGGCCCACTGAATGTCGACTGAATCCTCCGGATTCCCGTCCCCCCAATCTGCTGGAACGCTGCCAATGGCCCCTCGGGGAAATAGAGCGAATGAAGATCGCTGTACCCAAGCCAGATGAAAAAGGATTCCGGAAGAAAGAGGGTGAAAATGCCATACGCAGCAACAACCGCACCGGTGAGAAGTAAGAAGTAAGAAGTAAGAAGTAAGAAGTATTCCGACCACGGCACGCGACGGAAAATGAGGAAGAGAAGAAGAGGAAAGAGGGTGTACTTCGCGCCAAGCGCGAAAGGGAGAATGGAAAATTGCTTGCCAGCCGTAGCCTCGGCGAAGACCGGAGAATGAACAATGGAGATACCGATGCCAAGAGCAAGCAATCCCACTATCACCCAATCGAGCACATCGAAGGGGAATACCAGTATATTAATATATTGGTATTTTCGCCGGACGAGTTCCGAAACGACAATGAGGAGAATGAATACGAGAAGAAATTCCTTCCAGAGAGCAAGCCACCAAAAGGGGGCATTCCCCGGTCCCGCAATCCACCGGGTCACTACCGTCACAAGGAACGCATGGAATGGGAGGAGAGTTATGAGAATGAGAACGAGCCCCTCACGAAGTTTCTGCAGCACGGAGACAGTGTACAATGTCATCCTATGCCCAAAAAACGCATTCTCGTCACGGGCGGCGCCGGATTCATCGGATCGAATTTTTGCAATGCACACAGTGAGGCATACGACATCATTGCGCTCGATAATCTCCTCCTCGGTGACCAGCAGCACCTCTCTCCCTCCGTAAAATTCGTCGAAGGGGATGCGGCCAACCGCGAGACACTTGATGCGCTTGGTCAGTTTGACTACATCGTTCACTTTGCAGGCACGTCTTCCGCGCCAATGTTCCATAAGGACATCGTCGACTCCTACAGGAACAGTATCCTCTCCTTCCTCGAAGTCCTCGAATACGCCAACCGCAGTGGAGCGAAAAAAGTCCTCTTCGCCTCTACCTCTTCACTGTACGGAAACACCACGCCACCCCTCACAGAAGATCAACCGCCAGTCCCGACAAATCACTACTCCGTCACGAAGATTGCAATGGAGAACATCAGTGTGTGCTATCACCACACGCATCCGGCGCTTGAAATAATCGGATTTCGGTTCATGTCGGTCTACGGCCCGCACGAAGAACATAAGGGGGTCTACGCAAACCTCATCAGCCAATTCGTCTGGGGCATGATGCGCAATGAACAGCCAATTATATATGGCGACGGAACACAAACGCGAGACTTCACGAACGTCATAGATGTCGTGCAAGGCATCACACTCGCTATGGAAACCGACAAACACATTGGAAACGACATCTTCAACATCGGCACCGGGACCCCACTCGCAGTGCTTGAACTCGTTCGAGTGATCAACAAAGTCATCGGAACAGAGATCAAACCTCGGCACATCGAAAATCCTGTGACGGAGAACTACATCCGCACACAGCAGGCGGACATCACCAAAATTCAGTCGACCCTTGGGTTCGCGCAGTCAATTTCCCTCGAGGACGGCATCCGACACCTCGTCGAGGAGCACCGCAACAAGAATCAGAAGTCCACACGTAACCGGACGCACGAAGCGAATGCGATCCCGAAAAAAGGGCCTCCATGAGGAGGCCCAGAATTAGGGAGATATCTGCCCCCTACCACCCACCACGAGCCACACTGCACAGAGCGCAAGCACCAATCCCACCCACTGCCGCAGCGTCGGCCATCCCCCTCCGAAGAACGCAAGGAGGAGAACAGCACAGACCGGAGCAAGGGAGAATATTGTCAGGATGCTCATCATCCCGCCTTCGTAATGGAACGCTGCAAAGAAGCAGTACGCACCGATGGCGACGATGAAGCCTCTGAGGAGAAGCCATCCCCACTCTCCACCCTTCGGCCACGCAGATTCAGGAACACCTTGCGCCACGAGGAAGCCCGCAGCAAGTCCGATACACACAACATCCGTCACGAGGAGCAAGAGCCATGCAGAAATGTGGCGAACCTTCATCTGGAGCATTACACTTGCAATGGACCCGAGGAGCATCGCAACAATGGCGAACCATAACGCTGACTTCATGAGAAACCTCCGTTGAACGAAAAGAACATCCAAGGCGCAAACAACCACCCTGGACTAGCCATTATACACCCTGCTAGGATCGCCTGTCATGCGAAAAGTTCGTCTCATCATCTGGGACTGGAACGGAACGCTCCAGAACGATGCAACGCACATCTACGAATGCGTGCGGAGGATTTTCCGACACTTCGCTCTCCCCTGCCACTCTTTTGAGGTCTATCGCAGTGAGATTGTCCACAATTACATGGAGTTCTACCAGCGGCACGGTATCCCGTCGCACATCACCAATGACGATCTGAATAGTATTTTTCGGAGTGGAGTAGAAGAAAGAAGCCACCAACCAAATCTCTTTCCTGACACACGACATACACTCCAAAAAACGGCGGAGATTGTGGAGAAACAACACCTGGTCAGCGGCTGCCCAGAGGACATCCTCAAGAAAGAACTGCTGCACCACAACCTCACACACTTCTTCGCACGCATTGTCGGGGACGCATGCGACAAGGCAGAGATTTTCGGAAAACTCATGGAAGAACACCGGGTACGTGGAGAGGAGACGCTGGTGATCGGAGATTTCAGCCATGATGCCTTGGCAGCGAAAGCCGCAGGGGCACAGGCCATTCTCTGCACACGTGGCTTCCACTCTCGCCCATATCTTGAATCGTTGGGCAACAAGCTTGATGGTGTGACGCTCGTCGAAAACCTCAAGGAAATCCCACGCCTTATCGCGCATCTCACACCCGCCCTCCATGCACTATCGCTTCCGTCTGCGACGCGCCCTTCGTGACAATGCCAGGGATCTCACGCACCTCCTTCTTGGCAACTCTCCCGCCCTCGAACCAATAGATATAGGGGGTGCAGAGACCGATTTCCATCGTCGCCGTTGTAGGAGCATCGAGGTCTTCGAGATATTTCACCATCGGCCGCATGCTGTTCCCGTGCGCCACGACGAGAACGGTCTTTCCCGCAACCACTTCGGGGAGGATGTGTTCGACGAAGTACGGGGTCACCCTCTTCACACAATCCTCAATACTCTCCCCCCCCGGTGGCCGATTGCTGTAGCCACGACGCCAGCGATACACCTGTTCCTGACCGTACTTTGCCGCAAGCTCGGCCTTATTGAGCCCCTGGAGATCGCCGTAGTGCCGCTCATTGAGGGACTGATCTGCAATGACATGGACACACTGCCGCTGAAGTTCCTGGAGAATGATGTGCAACGTCTCGGATGCCCGCTGCAGCTTCGATGTGAAAGCCACATCGAAATGAAAATCCTGGAGATGGTGGGCAACAACCGCAGCATCATTCCGTCCCTGCTCCGTGAGAGGGATATCTGACCACCCAGCAAATAGATTCTCAAGATTCCACTGCGATTGCCCATGACGGATGATGACAAAGACTCCCATAGCAGATAAAAGTATGGTACAATAATGGACTACCATCTAACACATGGAATGGCACTCCTTCTACAAGCCACGGCTCCTCGCAGGCATGGGATGGGCGCTCCTCGGGAGCGGAATCGTCGTCGGCGCTACTGCATTTCTTGGAAGAGCGGCTCTCAATCTCCGTGCAGCCCTTACGGACAAGCCTGACATTGGAATCTACATGCTGCTGCCCGATGAAGGGATACGGAATACAACGCTGCTACGGAGCACGACTATCGAGCGCCACTACCTCGCAGAAACACGCGAAGGCAAAAAGCTCATTATCCTCCGAAAACAGGGGGAGGAGTGGGGAGTGGTACGCATTGAAAGATTACGAGAGTAAATAAGAGAGAAATCGGCTCGTTCATCCCTCTCCCCGCGCCTGCCCGCCGGAGTCCGCCTCAGGCGGACGAAGGAGGGGGAGAGGGAAGGGTGATAGTTGTTAATATTAAACCCTCTCTCTTCCCTCCACCTTAAAAGGGGGAGGGAAAGCCTTGTACCGCAGAACCAGCCACGGAAACACCACCACGGCATTCCAAATCCTCCGGAATCGCTGCGGTTCATGAATGAACCGCCACAACCACTCAAACCCTAATTTCTGGACAAGCACCGGCGCACGCTTCTGCACGCCGGCAAGAAAATCCAGTGTCCCCCCAATTCCTATAGCAACACGTACGCTCGGCATTGCGGGAAGATGGCGATCTATCCAAATATCCTGATGCGGCGCTCCAAACGCGACAAGGAGAAGATGGGGCTTTGCATCGTTGATGCGCCGAAGAATCTCCTCTACATCCTCCTCCCGCGGCGATCCCGCACATGTTCCCACAACTCGCAACCGTGGATTCCGCGCACAGAGAATTTCCGACGCCCTACCCCCTACCCCCTCCACCCCTCCAAGGAGAAACACCGGATGTTCCTCCGTGAGCTCCGCACAGAGGCGTTCAACCGTATCCACCCCCGTCACACGCTCCGCAATTTTTTGTCCCGTCCACCGGGCCATCCGGATGAGACCGACGCTATCGGGAAGATTCAGTGCGCTCCGTTGAAGAACAGCACGAAAGACAGGATTCCGCGCCGCTTCGGTGAACATCTCGCTATTCGGCGTCATGACGTGCATCGCTCGACCATCATCGAGAAACCGGTGCAGCATCCGCACGGCCTCCTCCTGCGTCACAGAATCGACGGGAATGCCGAGGAGGGTGACACGATCATCCATTTATGAGGATCACCGCAAAGATGGCAAGGAGCATGCCCAAACCTTGGCGCACGGTGATCATCTCGTGAAGGAAAAGGAACGCGAGAATGAGTGTCACCAGAGGATAGAGCGCGGTGACCGTGACGACCATCGATGCTCTCCCCTTACTGAGAGCCAGGATAAATGGGATAAACACGAGACTCGCAATGACGCCGACGATAAAGGAAAAAAAGGCGCCGTTCCATACCACAGGAAAAGAAGGTTTGCGAAAAAGAGCAAGAACCCCCACCGTGCACACCCATCCAAGCATGGTGTAGAACACAGAGTCGAATGGATTGATGGAATGAGAGACGATTTTCGCAAAGAATCCCCACAACCCCCAACCCACCATCACGATGCCGCTGTAGAGCAACCACTCTGGCATGTGCAAATCATAGCGTATGTGCCCGTCGCCAAAGGGCTATGGCTGCATGGTCCCCCTCAAGCAACACCGAAGGAACGCAGTGTCCGCGGAACTCCTCCGGCCGCGTGTAGTGCGGGTACTCCCGCTTGCGTCCAAGAATATGCGAAAAACTCTCCTCCTCAGCGGATGCATCCTTTCCAAGGACTCCGGGCAATTGCCGCGCCACGGCATCAATGAGCACCATCGCCGGAAGTTCCCCGCCAGTGAGAACATAATCGCCGATGGAGACTTCCTCATCGATCCATCCACCATCGATCACCCGCTGATCAATCCCCTCATAGTGTCCGCAGAGAAGAAGGAGCCACGGCTTTTTCGCAAATTTCTCCACCTTTACCTGCGTAAGTCTCTTCCCGCGCGGACTCAGGTATACCCTAAACGGTCCTCCTCGGTTTTCTTCCACGCCGTCTTTCATGACAGCTTCCACAGCAGGAACTATCACATCGGCCCGCATCACCATCCCCACTCCTCCTCCATAGGGACTGTCGTCCACCTGTTTGCACTTTCCCTTCCCCCACTGGCAAAGATCATGGAGATGTATCTCCATTGGTTTATCATCCTGCCTGTCCCGCAGAGTCCCCCATAGGGGGACGACGTGGGAAGCTCGCCCGAGGATGCTCTCTGTAAGCGGTCCATGGAACATTGCAGGAAAGAGAGTGAGAATATCGATGCGCATGTGTGGAGTATACTGCACTAACAGCATGCGCGAGCCACTGATCCACATCCTCCTTCCAACCTACGAACCGCGTCCGGACTTTTTACAAGCGGCAATGGAGTCGGCTATTACCCAAACAGAAAAACGGTGGACACTCCATATCAACGATGACGCATCGTCTGTAGACGTCCATACTGTCGTGAAACAATACCTAGAAAATCCTCACATCACCTTCGCACGCAATCCAACGCGCCGCGGCATCGGCGGCAACTGGAACGCTTGTCTCGGCGAAGCCCGAAGGGCAAAGCCGGACATTCCCTTTCTCCAGTTCCTCTTCCAAGATGACATCTGGCATCAGAACTACCTCGAGCGCTCTCTGCACATTCTCGAAACACACCCAACCGTTGGGTTCGTCTCGAGCGATCATGAATACGATTGCGAGGAAAATATCGCAACGGCACACCTTTACAAAAAACTCCGGCAATTCCGACGGCAATACATCGTCCCTGGACTTCATGACGGAAAGGAATTCCTCCGCTGGTGGCTCGATCATGATTTGCACCCCAACATCATCGGAGAACCAAGCTTCGTGATGTTGAGATGGAACGCCATGAAAGACATCGGTATCTTCGACAAACACATGTACCAGTGCCTCGATATCGAATACTGGACCCGGTGCCTCACGATCACCGACTGGTACTCCATCGGAGAAAATCTTGGCACGTTCCGCGTCCATGCCAAAGGAGCAAGCGAGCAAAACCGAATCGAAGGTCGCGGAATGTTCGATCACATCCTCTGCATCGAACGGGCAATCCGACTGTTGCCGATGGACACGCATCCAAATCCACTGAATATTCTCTCCCGCACACTCGAAGACATGATCGGAAAGTTCCGGAGAGAAAAGGAGAAAAGAAGTGCATCAAAAAATCCTCTCCGCCTCCTCCCCATTCTCCACTTCTGCCTGCGACACCCAATCATCGTCGGATCTGCGCTCCTCAGCGCCACACGACATCACACTACGTATAATGAATGAGACCGGCCGCCTCCATCAGGCGATAACGCACTTGTCTCGCACAATCTTGGTCAGTAAGAAGGTACGAGTAATGCATATCAACAATACCATTGAGAACGGCGATACGACGCTCATATTCACCCATATCGTACGGGCGGCGCGGGTTGTGTTTGCGATCTTCCTCTAACTCTCTATCCCACGCAGCGAGAATCTCCTCCGTAAGTTCCGGCGTAAGGAGCTTCCCGACAGGATCGTGCACGATCCGATGGAAGGCAGCACGAACACACGCAGTAACCCGCTCCGGAAGCCTTTGCCACCATGGACAAGGACTTTCGTTGGATGAACTGGGAATTTCAGACATTAAGTATATCATACCATCCTCTTCATAAACCTGCAAACATCAATTTTCCCAACCTCCTGAACGAGCGTTGTCTCCTCCCCAATCCGCGGCATCAGACGATCGTAGAAATTCTGTATATCGGTACGTTGATAGAGAACCCCACAGGCAATGCGCTTCTGTGTATCTATTGCAAGAGTACGGGCCTTCACAAAATGACTGGGGTCGTGCTTGCCAAGACTCACATCGTAACAACGTTCCAGCAAATACTCGTGCGTTGCGAAGTGATTGTATGTCGGGCACGCCTGGAGAACATCGACTAACGCAAAACCATGCGCCTGGTGTTTGATTGCCTCTATGAACACCTTCGTCATATGCGGAATGTCCCCACTGAACGTGCGCGCGACGAATGTTGGCTCCAGTGAAAAGATAAAATCCATGGAATTGAGTGTGTGCTCCGGAATCCCATTCGGAGAGGCGGTCATCGGTTGCCCCTGCCAGGTCACCGCACTCGCCTGCCCAGTCGTGAGACCGTAGTTCCCGTTATTGTGGAGAATGAACGTCAGGGGGTAGTTACTACGAAGCGCATGCACGAGGTGACCAACCCCCTCGGAGAACGTCGCTCCGTCGCCGCCGAAAGCGAGCACCGGCACACGCATGTTCGCGAGCTTCGCACCCACAGCAAAGGGGATCACGCGCCCATGCAACCCATGGAACCGGTACCCAAGGAGCTTGTCGCTCATGTTCCCATGACACCCAACGTCATAACAGAGGAGAACTTGCCACGGAGCAATCCCAAGTTCCGTGAGTGCGCGCTTCACCGCAGTCCAGATCCCGTAATCCCCGCACCCATCACACCATGTGCACTGATTCGCACAGGAATACTGCTTCAATACCTTTATACCTGCTGCATCCAAGGGGATATTCATGGGGATGAAAGATGAAAAATGAAAGATGAAAGCTTCTCCGCTAATTCATCCACAAAGAACGGCCTCCCATCGTACTTCAGAATCTTGTGCGGAATATCGATGCCGCACTGCATCTTCAGGAGCATCCCAAGCTGCCCCTGGTAATTCTGCTCAATGAGCACTACCTTCTTTACCTTCTTCACAAGCTTTTCAAGACGCTCGATCTTGAGCGGCCAAAGGTAAGTGTAATGCAAGTAGCCAATTGCAGGATTTCGGACTTCGGACTTCGGACTTCGGACCAATAATGAAATAGCATCAAGAATAACACCCTTATTGCTTCCCCAGGATACAATAAGAGTACCTACAGTCGTGTCGCCCTTAGACGAGCTCAGGGTGACACTCCTATCTTTGCTTACGATGTACAACTCCGGTTCCGGCAATGTCTTCCGTATCGCTTCTATTTTTCGCATGCGTTTCTCCATCTGCATGCGCGCATTCGGAGCGGATTCATCGACGGACCCGTCGGCGGCATGCTCATCGCCCTGCGCGCAAAACGTCGCCGCTTCCGCGCCCGGAAGCCATCGCGGTGAAACGCCGTCGGGGGTCGTGGGATCGTACCGATCCGTGCTTTGAAGTTTCCGGAGTTCCGCGGGACGGACGACGAGCCGCCCACGCTCGATCGTCGCCGTCTTATGATCGAAAGGAGCCTGCGTGAAGAGCGCTTCGGCAAGCTGCTTGTCCGTGAGGACGATAACCGGCGTCTGCCACTCTTCCGCAAGATTGAAAGCGGTAGGCATGAGAGAGAAACAATCATGCGCATCGCTCACGGCAAGGACGATCCGCGAGAATTCTCCATGCGCGCCGGTAGCGGCGAGGAGAAGATCGCCCTGCGCCGTCCATGTGGGGAGCCCCGTCCCCGGCCCCGGCCGCTGCGCGACGATGAAGACGGATGGATTTTCGATGATGGCATTGAGCGACACCGTCTCCGTCATGAGATCGAACCCGCCGCCGGAAGTCGCGGTCACCGCGCGCGTCCCCATGAACATCGCCCCGCTCATCATCTGCGCGGCGGTGATTTCATCCTCCGCCTGCTTCACGAGCATGCCAGTTGCGTTCTGACAGGCAGCAATGAACGAGAGGAGCGGCGAACTCGGCGTCATAGGATACCCGGCGTACAGCCGGCATCCGGCATGGATGAGTCCAAGACCCATCGCCTGGCTTCCAGTGACGAGGAGGTGATCTTTCCAGCGTGCGCTGGAGCTTGAAAGCTTGATTGTCAGGTGATCAGAATGGGACGTTGCAAATGCAAAGCCCTCGACAACGCAACGGAAATTGAGCATGAGAAGTTCCCTCCCCTTGTGCCCAAATTGCTCCCGTACAAGCGCTTGTAGCTCCGATTCCTTCCGACCAAGGAGTGCCCACACCACACTCGTAATAAGGACATTGCCGAGGATCGGTTTTGCTTCGAGTTTTTTGAGAATCATCTCATTCGGAAGATAGAGGACACGCACATGACGACGATCGAGCAACTTCTGCACACTGGCAGCAAACGACCACTGCGGTGTTTGGTGGAGAATGATTCCTCCCCGTTTTACTTCATGTGCATTCTTCCCAAGACCGAGATGATTGAAACAGATAAGAATATCAACCTGTGCCTCCGCACTCTCGATCTGCTCGCCACTGATATCAAGTTGGTAACTCGAGTGTCCACCCTTAATGATCGACATGTACTCCCGATAACCGAAGACACAGTATCCGGCGCGCTTCAACCCTTTTGCACACATCTCCCCCACAGAGTTGACCCCCTGTCCTTGTGCGCCGGTGATTTTGATGGAAACACGATTCATAGTTCCAATAACCAGTAATCCACGCCGCTTTTATTGCGTTTCCGCGGAGCCAGGCTGCGCAAGCGCAGACCGACGCGGTTCGGATTCGTCGGGCAAGCGAGCGCTGCTTGGCGGAGCGAGAAGAGCCTTCTGCAATTTGTTACTCCACAACCGGATCTTCTCCTCCTGCCCGTAGGGTTCATTCACGATCAGGAGCGCGGGTTCCATCACCTCTCCCCCATGCGTCTGGACAAACCGTCGCAAGTGCTCGCCGGCACGACAGGTGTAAAAGTACCGATCATCGCCGAGCGCAATGATTGCAACCATCGTACCTTGGAGATCGGCATTCTTGGCACGATCGAAGAGAAACTCATGCATGTGAAGATTGAGATGCCCTTCTTGACCACCCGCATTCCAGGTTCCCGAAGCAAGAACGAGGATATCGGATCCAAGGAGATCATCCGACCTTGCCACTTCCGCACGGATACGTCTCACTGCGAGAGATTTCTCATCATGCCAGCACTCTTCGAGCAGCTGTGTGACGTATTCTGTGTGTCCGCTGGTGCTGGCATAGAGAATGGTGACTGTCGCCATGGCAAGTAGTATTGTACATGCCCTTGAATCCGACAGTCACTCCAGGCTACCGTGTGCTGCATGAAGTTGAAGACCTTCTTTCAGCGCGCGGTCGAGATTGGCATCAGTGCAGACCCCCGAGGAAAAACACTCGTTGCAAAAATGCTGCGGAAGGAACAGGAACGCCAGAAAAAACTGGAAGGGAAAGAGAAGGAACTCGCCGATGAAGAGCGCACGTGGAACCCGTACGCCGACTCGCGGATCATTAACGGTACCGGAGAAGAAGAGGTGCGACACTTTATGGTTGGCATCGATATCGAAACGCAGGAAATACTCCTCGCAGACAGACTCCGTGAACGGGGAGAGACCATTGACTGCATCTTCATTCACCACCCCGAAGGTCGCCCACTTGCCGACCTCGGTCATGTCATGTCCATACAAATCGATGTTCTCGGCTGCATCGGGGTCCCGGAAAATCAGGCAGAGTGGCCTCTGGGTCCCCGCATTGATCGCATCCACCGCTCTATCCATGCTGATAACCTCTTCAGAACAGAACGCGCTGCAGAACTCCTCAACTTCCCGGCATTCTGCTGTCACACTGTGACGGACAACCTCGTCTACCAGTTCATCGAAAAAACCATCTGTAAAAAAAAATACGACGATTGCGGAGAAATACTCAACACGCTCCTGGACATCCCCGAATACGCCTACTATGCGAAAAAGGGGAATCCTCCCATCATCGTCAACGGCAATCGCGCCGGACGTCCCGGGAAAATCGTCGCATCGGAATTCACAGGGGGAACCAATGGACCGGAAGAATTTATCGAGAAACAGGCACATGCAGGAGTAGGAACAATCCTATCGATGCACGTGACAGAGAAATCTCTGGAAGAGGCCAAAAAGCACCATGTGAATATGGTGCAGTGCAGTCATATGGCCAGTGACGCCATTGGCATCAATCTCCTCCTTGACCGACTGCAGAAGGAAGAGAAACGACTGACAACGCTCGACGTCTCTGGCTTCGTTCGCATTGCACGCACGAAGTGAACCCATGATGTCCTTTCTCGCCCCACTTGATTCCGCGTGGCGCTCCTACAGAAAACAGCGCCTCTTGTGGTGGGTAACGCTCCTCCTCCTCTTCCCCTCTCTGACGATCGGGGACATTGTCCAAACCTTCCTTTTCCAACACGAATTCTTTCCAATCGCTCTCATCATCTTGCTTGCAACGATTGGGCTCCACACCTGGGGCCAAGCATGTGTCCTTAGTATCGGAAATGGCCGCCGATCGCTCCATATCCTGCTTAGAGATGCCCGGTCTCTCATCATTCCACTCCTCCTCACAGGCATTCTCCGCCAGTGCCTCATACTCCTCTGGGGCATCCTCATTATTTTTCCGGGCATTATTTACAGCATCCGTACGATACTGTTCGATGTTGTGATTGCGACAGAAGGACGGCAGTACCGTCCGGCTCTACAAAGGAGTGCATTCATTGTACGAACTCATGTGTTCAAAACCTTAACGATCATCATCGTAATCTATCTCCTCTTCTTTCTCCCTGCTTTCCTTCTCGGAATCCTCCAGCACTTTCTTCCATCCAATCTCCTGGGAATCCACATTTGGAAGATTTTCCTCCTGATCGCAAAAAATCTTCTCCTAGCAGGTGCTGTTGCTCTGTCCCTCCTTGCCCGCATCGCCCTCTACCGAGAACTCCTCACGGCAGGCCTGGCTTCTCGGCGCCAACTTGCGCTTCCTGAAGAATACGACGAAACACCTGCGGATGACTGATCGCAAGCTCGCTTAAGACCTTCCTGTCCAACTGAACATTGCTGCTACTAAGGAGTCTGACGAACACATTATATGGAATTCCCTCCGAGCGCACTGCCGCATTGAGACGGACGATCCACAGCGCACGGAATACGCGCTTCTTCTTCCGGCGATCGCGAAACGCATGCTGACCCGCCTTCAGGACTGCCTCATTCGCCTTCGCAAACGTTGCATGACGCAGGTCCAGATACCCCCGCGCAAGAGCGCGAATCTTCTTATGTCGACGCCGTCGGACTGTGCCGCGTTTTACGCGCATGAACTAGAGATAGGGAACAAGATGAGGAAGAGAACGACGCTCACGAGAAGAAACAACAAGAGAACGATGCAGACGCTTCTGCCGCTTCGCCTTCTGGAGAAGAAGATGATTCCGGCTGTTGCGGCGAAAGATCCACTTTCCTCCACCTGACCGCCTAACCCGCTTCTTGGCCCCGCTATGAGACTTCAGCTTCGACATGACCGGCCAACTCTAGCGAAGAAAAGAGGCCTACGAAAGGGCATTTTTTCCCCCCTTCCGTGGACGGAGAACCACAATGAACTGATTTCCCTGGAGCTTGACCTCCTGTTCGATGTCCGCCACATCCTGTAACACTGCAATAGCCCCCCGGAGCTTCTGCGAAGCATAGTCTTTATTGGAAAGCTCTC
The DNA here is from genome assembly GCA_001789045.1 of Candidatus Peribacteria bacterium RIFCSPLOWO2_12_FULL_55_15. Lineage (GTDB taxonomy): Bacteria > Patescibacteriota > Gracilibacteria > Peribacterales > Peribacteraceae > 01-FULL-54-110. Next base: position 45,044 of record MFYG01000001.1, read on the forward strand.
GACCACGCATGCGCACGACAAACTTCACGGAGTGCTTTTCGCCGAAAAACTCACGGGCGCGAAGAATGAGCCGCTCAAGATCGTGCCTATCTGTGCGAAACCCGAAGCGAAGCATCTTCACTTCTGATTGTTTACTGTGTGACCGTTGCTTCTTCTCCTTTTTTTGCACCTGATACAGGTAATGCCCCACATCGCCGATTTTCACCACAGGGGGAGAGGCCTTCGGCGATATCTCGATAAGATCGAGTTCCTGCAGGCGAGCCCGAACAAGAGCCTCCGCAGGAGAAAGGGTCTCAGTCGTTCCATCCGCACTCACTAAAAGCACTGTCGGCACTGTAATCTGTTCGTTTATGCGCGGACGCTTCTCGAACTTTGGATATCGTGATGGAGGACGACGTCGCTGACGCAGAAAAGGAAGGAGAAAAAAGAAGTACAAGAGAATCTACGCAGGAAGAAGGGATACCGTCAAGACTCCGCCCGCGAATAGGCCTCGAAATCGAGGGAGAGATGATGCACGTCTCCATCCATGCGCACATCGCTTCGGAGAATCCGCATGGCCCTGAGAGGCCACAAACGTTCCTTTTCGAGCGCCATGCCAAAGCGCCCGCCGAGGAAGGAGCGCGCGGTGGCGAGATATCCGTCGCGCACGCCGGCGAAAGCGACGCGGAACCCGTCGCCGACGAGCGATCGCTGGACCTGCTCCTCGAACGGCTTGGGTTCGCGGACATAGCGAAGAACATCCGTCGAGAGAAACTGCTCGAGAGCGACGATGCTGGATGGATTTTCTTCCTCCGCGCGCAGGAGGAGAAGGTCAATCTCCTCCGGAAGAAGAACATCGGCAACAGTCACGGCGCCGGCATGGTCCAAAAACCAGAGCACGCGTTCTAATCCCCCCGGGCGGAGACGCGCGGTAAGGGAAAGGGGAACGCGGCGGAAATCGGGACTATCCGCAACGCCCGACGCTTCCCCCACCGTGAGTTCCGACATGTCGAGAAGGAGCCTCTGGGACAGAAGATCGTCGCGCAAAACGTCGAAAAACGCCACCAGGCGCGGGACAGCAGGATCGGATGGAAAAACGAAGACGCGCACCGCCTCTTCCTCAGCCGCCTCCGCAAGCATTGCCTGAAGTTCCGCCGCCTGCACCTGATCCTCCAGAACGCGCAAGCGCCGCTCCAGAGACGGAATCTCCGCCGCCAAAGGGAACGTCAGCGTCGTAAACTGCCGCACCGCCGCGGCGTGTTCCGCGAGGAGAAAGGCGGAAAAAAGGAGAAGAACACACCCGAACAAATAGAGCGTCACGGGATGCCGGAGGAAAGACGGCACGTTCATGGAAGGACGGAGGAAGAACGGAGGCGCAGGAGGAGGGAAAAGGGGGAATGAAACGCCCCGCTCGCATCTTCCTCACGCAGAAAACGCTGATGTTCCACCGCATCCACAAAGGGAATGCGCTGGAGCGTTTCGATGAACTCCGCGAGAACGGTCATGCTCCGCGGACCGACATGCCGCACGTCGCCAGCGAGCGCAAGTGTTCTGCCGGCGGCGTCATAGTGAAAGGATTCCAGAAAAACGGCGTCGGGACGATCGCGCACGGCATTCTCCGCTCCGCGCGCGACGGCTGCAAAAAGGAGCGCTGTGGAAACATCGGAGCGGCGGAGCCGGCGGAGAAACAGGGAAAGAGGATCCCGCCCCGGAAGAACAAGATGATTCCGCGCTTCCTCCTGCGCATCGACACGATCGCGAAGATCCGCGTAGAACCGGGTGAGGGAAGACCCGTACATCGTCTCCCCATGCAACCGCACGCCAGCCAGGCGGGGCAGGAACAGCAACCGGGAAAGGAGAAGCGCACAGACAAGAGCGGCGGCGAAAGCGAAGAGTGGAAAAGCGATGCGCGCATCGGGAGATGACATACGTCTTCCCCATTATACAGAAATCCGCTAGAATACGGAGGATATTACCCCCTTCCCCATGGAGGAACTCCTCAAAAAGCTTCGGGAACTCCAGAGTGCCATACACACGGGGAAGGACTCTCTTTGAGGCAAGAAACTACCCGCAAAGAATCGCCGACCTGGAGGCCAAAAGCCGGGACCCCCGCATATGGGCCGATCAAAAAGCCGCCAACGCGCTCTTTGAGGAGCTCCGCGGCTTGAAAAAACTGTGGGAACCGCTCGCGCGCATTGCGGCCGACGCCGAAAATCTCATCGAACTTTCGGCATCAGCGGAGCCCGGCGATCTCCCGAGCCTGCAATCGGAAACAGGAAGGATAGAAAAAACATGGGAGGGTATCGAGCCGCAACTGTACCTTGGCGGTGAGTTCGATCTCCGCAACTGCTACCTCTCCATAAGCGGCGGCGCGGGAGGAACCGAAGCGCAGGATTGGGCGGCTATGCTGCTCCGCATGGAACTGCGCTACTGCGAACGGCAAGGCTGGAAAACCACGCTTCTCGAAAAAACCGACGGCGCGGAGGCCGGCATCAAGTCGGCCACAATCTTCGTGGAGGGCGATCCCGCCTACGGATACCTAAAATGCGAGAAGGGTACCCATCGCCTCGTGCGCCTCTCCCCCTTCAACGCAAAGAATCTCCGCCAGACGAGCTTCGCGCTCGTCGAAGTCCTCCCGGAAATCGGCGACGGCGGGGAGATCGCCATCGACCCCAAAGAACTCCGGATCGACACGTTCCGCAGCGGGGGGGCGGGCGGCCAGCACGTGAATAAGACCGAAAGCGCGGTGCGCATCACCCATGTCCCGACGGGGACGGTCGTCGGCTGCCAAAGCGAACGCAGCCAAATCCAAAACCGCGAGCACGCGATGCAGATGCTGAGGAGCAAGCTCCTCGAGAAAAAACGCACGGAAGACCAGGAGAAGAAAACGGAACTCAAAGGGGCTTCCGCAAGCGCGGACTTCGGGCAGCAAATCCGCAGCTACGTCCTTCACCCCTACCAGATGGTGAAGGATATCCGGACGAACGTCGAAACAAGCGACACGCAGGGCGTCCTCGACGGCGATCTGCAACCATTCATTGATGCGGAATTGAAACGAATGGCAAAGGAAAAACGGTAAGATTTCCCTCTCCCCGCGGGAGAGGGGAGACCGAAAAAGCACCCTCTTCAGAGAAGAGGGGCCTTCCGGAAACGAGGAGTATGTTTACAGATCGCGCTTCTGGACGGTGCCGCGGCCGTTCTCCTTACAACGCCAGCAGGCCCGCTTCACCTTGTGCGCGACAGTCTCATCGAGACCGTCGCAGAAATCTCCCGCGCAGCGCAGACCTTCAGCGTTGACGAGTTCCTTGACCTTCGACGCAACAGTGTAACTCATAGAAAAGGGGTAAAAGGGATAAAACAGGGGCATTCTAGGGACATCCTGCGCACAATCGCAAGAGATTCCGCCTCTTTCGCAGAAAAACGGCAAAATAGAGCCATTCCAAGGGAATTAGCCGATAGACTTATTACTTCGATTCTGCCTCTCCAGTGCGTTTCTGGCACATATTCCTCACAGCACAGTAGTACTTTGACAAAAATAGTGCTATAATATCTCTGCAAACATCAACAACACTCTCATGCAGAAAATGACCCCCTGGCAGACGACGTTCGGTGCACTGATCGTTGTCTCCGCCTGCGCCGCTATCAGCGCGGTACTTGTCGGGAACCTCGCTGCTAAGTCATGACTACCGGCAGAGCCGGTAGCTTGGGAAAAGCCCCTGGAAGGGGCTAGCTAAAGAGACTCAGAGCTACCGGCTGTGTTGATCAACCCCACCGCAGATCCAACTCTGGACCATCGAAGAATGATGTAGGCCACCGAATGTTTGGGCGGAATCTTGAGAACCATGTGCATGTGATCGGGACAGGCTGTTCCTTCCAATACCTCCACTTCCTTCTGTTTTGCCAACTCTCGGATGATCTTGCCGATCTGAACCCTGACGAGTCCGTAGAGTTTGTGCTTCCGATACTTTGGTACAATGACCACGTGGTATTTGCAGTCCCACACCACATGGCTCTGTGATTCGAAGGAGCGCATGTTGAAACGGGGAAATGCTCCTTGCAGGGGCTTTTCCTCGTGCAACGTACAGCAAACGCCGGAACGGTAGAACCTGCGGATGTCTCACCGCCAGAGGCGGTGGTTTACTGGAGGATTATTAATCAAGGGGCTGGCCTAGGAAATGCTAGTAGAGTCTGAGGATTTTCCGCAAGGAGGAGAGCATTTCTCTGGATGTGCGACAGTTAAACCTCCATTCGCA
>MFYG01000002.1 GCA_001789045.1 Candidatus Peribacteria bacterium RIFCSPLOWO2_12_FULL_55_15
GTCAAATACTCTATCGCCCTTTTTCACTATGTATCAGGCTATTTGAACAAGAATATTGAATCTGGGGTCAGAAAACTGGGGCTTTTTAAGACAAATCGAATGGTGGTGCCTGGGCGACAAAATTATAACCGATTTTCGGGAAAACTGGTGCGGCGGCTGAAAAATTCGGGGGTAGCAGCCGCCGTTGCCGTGACGATTTGTAACTGCTCTTTTGCTGCCGTCAACGTTCCGAGTATCGTTGATTTGCAGGATCGTAATGCCAATAAGAGTACCGAAGAGGAGTACGAGATTGAAGGATTCGGATATCTGCATACCCATCATCATTCAAATCATTGATGAAGATAAAGTCTTTAAGCGACACTTGTCGCTTCTGAATCCTCGCGGCATTCTCTAGCATCACTGGAGAAAGACTGAATAAATCTATAGACGGAAAGAGAATTGTATCCCCCTGCTTTACTGTAAGAAAAGTAGGATTGAGGTCGTCGCCCCAGCTAATTCCTCCATTTCCTTTGTCTCTGGACGGTGGATGTATATAAAAATCGAAATATCCATTATGTGTCGTATCATTTGCATATTGTCTCCATTCAAGCCAGTTGTATTCAGGATCGTCGAATTGAAGCGTGACCGCGTCCGGTTCAACGTATGCGGTCCCCATCACTGCCCTATGTTTTTGGATTCCTGCCTTAAGCGGAAAAATATAGCGAGAAATGTTTAAGTTCACCGTTCCAGATGAGCCAGGAATAAAACGTTCGTGCAATTCTTCAATACTGTTATCGAGGCAAATTTCCTCTAAGGCTTCATTGCCTCTTTCTCGCGGCATAAAATTGCTCATGTCGCTGGCAATTTCAAAAACCAGAACGGGGCAATCTGGCTGGGTAGTAGCTTGTTCTTTATAATTGCCATGCACACCTTGTACATCCTCACTTTCTGCGCCAACAAAAACGACACTATCACTTGTAATAGATTCGACCTTCATTAATTGTAAAACATCCCCCTTACGCAAGGTAGCTCTGTCAAAGAATTGGGTTTCTCTCCGACTCAAGAGCGAAGGATCATGAAAAATCTCTAGGGACTGACTCGGACTATTATAGTGTTCACCTTCAAGTCTGTAGAGAATTTCCGCCATTTCACCCCTCGTCAACTTATCGGTCAATCCCATGATAGTTTTCGGGATGGCATCGTATGCTTCGAGACGGGCAACAGGACCATAGTACCACTCGCCACTTGGTCCGTGATCAATGGGCGAATTGATTCCCACATGACTTGCATGTTGGACAGTGATGATTTTTGAGGCTTCTACAAAGGATATGGTATTGACTGGCTTGAAGGTGCCATCTGGATAACCATCTATTAATCCACTGCACCGAGCGGCATTCACGAAAGATGCGAACCAACTCAAACGTGGTACATCCGGGAAGTCGGTGAATAAATCACAATTGGTGCCGGATTGGAAAGTGCCACTTTCGACCATGATTTTCACAAATTCCGCACGATTGATCGTCTGATCTGGTCGGAACATTCCATCGGGATACCCACTCACAATTCCTTCTGACTGAACATAGAGAATAGCATCGTAGTTGGGATGCGATCGTGGAACATCCGGGAATGCAGCCTCAGTTTTGCTTGGGAAAAATAGAACGCCGAGAAGGACAGTACTGCCGATTATCTTGTAGATAGCTTCGCGCATACATTCCTTATGTTAGGGAAATTTTGCGGATGGCGCTAGCCCAGTTCAAGCCGTCTTGCTTTTCCAGTTTCGCGTGCTGTTCTGACGGAAACGGTCGTGGCGTGGCGGCTGCCCCCCAATTTTCAGCTGCCGCGCCAATGTTCGCGGAAATCGGTTATGATTTTGTCGCCCAGGGACCACCAATTGCGACGTTCGGGGGTGGCGCGCAAAACGCGCCACCCTATTTTGGCTTCGTATTGCACCGCATTCTCTTTCCATTCGCCAACGGCAAAACTTTTCTTTTCTGTTATGATTCTCTCATGGACAACCGCTATGTCATCTACGTCCGAAAATCGAGTGAGCAGGAAGAGAGACAAGCGTTATCCATCGCTGCTCAATTTCGTGAACTCGAAGAGTACGCAGCAAAAGAGCAGTTACAAATCGTCGCCTCCTTCGAGGAGGCCAGAACAGCACGCGAAACCGGACGAACCGTATTCGGAGAAATGTTGGGATTGATTGTGAATGGTGAAGCAGATGGGATTTTGTCTTGGCATCCAGATCGCCTTGCTCGTAATGCCGTGGACGGCGGCCAGATTATCCATCTTCTCGACTGCGGAAAACTGAAAGACCTACGCTTCCCGACCATGACCTTCGACAATAGTCCGAATGGGAAATTCATGCTGCAAATCGCTTTTGGGCAGTCGAAATACTACACAGATGCTTTGAGTGAGAATGTGAAGCGGGGTATCCGACAGAAGCTCAAACGAGGCGAATGGTCATGGAAAGCGCCGACGGGCTATCTGAATAATCCTCATACGAGGAACATCGACATTGATTCAGAGAAAGCGCCTATCATTCGAGAAGCGTTCAGGCTGTACGCCACCGGAGAGTACACGCTCGATGCGATCAAGGACTTTCTCGTAGGGAAGGATTTCCGCAGTCGATTGAACAACATCATGGGCAAGGCCTCCGTCCAGACGATGCTGAAAAATCCCATTCACTGCGGACTCATGCAGGTGAACGGTGAACTGCATGAAGGTTCGTTCAAGCCACTCATCAGCAAAGAGCTGTTCGACACGTGCCAACTGGTTATGAAGAATCGAGGTAAAATGAAGCACAGGAGAAACCAAGATTTTCATTTCGTTGGCTGGCTCAAGTGTGCGGAGTGTGATTGCTCCATCACTTGCCAGAGGCAGAAAGGGCATCACTATTACCATTGCACAAAGAAGAAAGGTCCCTGCACAAGCAAGCACTACCTTCGTGAGGAAAAGATACTTGAGCAAGCCAGAAAGATTGTCGAACAGCTTTCCATGCCCGATGAATGGGCGGACAGCATGCTGCGGGAACTCGACAAGCAAGAAGTCCAGAGCAAGTCAGACCATCGGGCAGCCGTTCAGCACGTGAAGAATGAGAAGCGAGAATTGGAGAAGAAGCTGGAAGACCTCCTCGACCTTCGACTCGATGGCACGATTACCAATGACGAATACATTGTGAAGAAGAACAAGCTCGTATCTGCGAAGGTCGATCTTGACCAGAAAATCGCCCGAGCTGAACGGAACCATTGTGAGTGGCTAGAACCGTGTCGGCAGATGATTAGGCGCAGCAAGGAAGCCAAAAGTCTGCTTCACACCAAAGACTTCAAAGAAATCCCAACATTTCTCAAGCAAGCCGGCTCGAACTGGGCTTTGAAAGAGGATGCGGTGCAATACGAAGCCAAAATAGGGTGGCGCGTTTTGCGCGCCACCCCCGAACGTCGCAATTGGTGGGCAATACTGGATTTGAACCAGTGACCTTTCGGATGTGAACCGAACGCTCTAACCGCTGAGCTAATTGCCCATACAATAAAGAGTCTACGGTATGGCGAACTCCAGAGGAAAGTTCAGGAACGTGTGACGAACTCTATATCCTGATCGAGGCGGCTCTCCTCCGGGAGCACCTGACCATGGTATTTGCTCCCCGGCTTCTTATTGTACGGCGTCTCCGCGGGACTCGACATCGTCTCGAAGGCGATCTGACAAATGCGCATTCCCGCGTAGAGCGCCACCGGCATGCGATTGAGGTTGCTGATTTCGAGCGTCACCGTTCCGGAGAATCCCGGATCCACGAATCCCGCCGTCGAGTGGACGATGATCCCGAGACGCCCGAGGGAACTCCTCCCCTCCACGCGCACGACGAGATCATCGGGAACCGCAATATGCTCCCGCGTGACCCCGAGCACAAATTCGCCCGGTTGGACGATGAACGGTTCTCCGTCGGGAACGGTGATCATCCTCATGTTCCCCACAAACGTCTCCGCCTGTCGCGGATCGAGAACCGCAAACTTGCTGTGCTCGTACAACTTGAATGTGTTCCCCAGGTGCAAATCCATACTCGACGCATGAATATGCCAACTCTCCGGAGGATCTGCGGAACGTATTCGGACCCGCCCCTCGGCAATAACCCGCCGAATATCCCGGTCGGAGAGAATCATGGGAAAACCATAGCAGAGCACCCCCTTGCATCCAACGAGAAGTCACACGATGATGGACGGCATGACGGACAGGAAAGAAAATGAACGGCCAGAGGAAGCCAAGGACAACGAACCAGATTTGCGGGCGCTTTCCCGGCGACGGGTATCGCTCGTTGCGGAGTTTCAGACCTACATGCACATCACATTCGATGGGCTCTCCCTCGCCTCTCACGAAGAAACCGAGGCGCTCCGCACTCCCCTCCTCCAAATGGAACTCACGGAAGAGGACATCGGCGCATGGGAACATTTTCGCGCATTCCTCCCGAAACTCCTGAACGCAGCACAGGCGCTCCATGTCAAGATTGACGACCTCCTGCGGCAAGCTGCCGATGACCGCCTCCTGGATTCGAACGATATTGCTGCGTGGCATGCATTCTTCCGGAGTGCGAGCATCGATTTCCAGGGAAAGAAGAGGGGAGCAGAGGAACTCGCGAGAAACCTATCGCAAAAAATGCAAAATACGGACGAACATCCACCGAAGAAAAACCAGGAACACCAATCTGAGAAGAACATCCTAAAAAGAGATCAGGACGTTGAACAGAGACCTCAGGAGACAAGAGCGCAGGAAAAGAATGAAAAAAACACTCCACAAGAAACCCTTGAGAAGAGAGAGGAATACACCCCACAAAAGGAGCCACTCTCGCTCCTTCGGAACACACAAACACGTACACGGTGGCTCCTCACGCTCCTCCCCTCCCAAATTTCCCCCCTCTATACGGCCGCTGCCAAACGCGGATCCACCGCTTTGCATGCAGTACAGAAAACACTGGAACAGAGCCTAGTACGGCAAAATTTTGGCTTCTTACACAGGAAAGACACGATCATCCTCACAGCGGAGAAACTCCGGAACACCGAAGAATCCCTTGCAACATGCCAAGCCTCTGCCGCACAGAATGAAGAGGCCAAAACAGTCATTCTGGAACCTATCTCACTCGCCTCCCAATCTGTCGTCGTGCATGGCATTCATCAAACCCTCCTGGAAAACATAAAGACCCTGGAAAAATACGGAATGCAAGGCGTACAATGCTTGCTATGAGACATTCTCGTCTTGCACTCCTGAGTATCGCCATCACTCTCGGAGGATGCCTTCCAATAGCACAAGAACGCCAAGAATATGACCCTTTGAGCAATCCTCTCTATGCGAAACGCTACTATGACGAACTTCTGGAAAATCTCGTTTCGCTCTCTATTTATAAAAATCCTATTCTCCAGAAAAAAGGAAAGGAGAAGAAGGTCGAACTTTCGCGACGTGATGCCATCATGAAAGCCAAAGAAGCAGAACAAAAGCAACGGAGTGGTACAAAGGGGGCATTCATCCCAATGGAAGAGTACGCACATGGAATCGCTCTTCTCGACGGTCACACCATTTACCTCTCCTCAGACTTCGAGGTAACGCCGGGAATCTCCCTTCACCTCTTCCTCACGACTGCCGTCGACCCTCGTGATACGCCCTTTCCCGACCCCGATGCGATTGATTTCGGCCCACTCCAAAGCGCCTACGGAGCACAAGCATTTACAGCAAATCTTCCTGCGTCCACTATCCTCTACCGCACGGCAGTCCTCTGGGACACCGCATTAGAACGCCTGGTGAGTTTCGCTCAACTGAGCGAATAACTCAAAGCTTCTGCTGCATCTTCTTCACGAGTTCATCGATGGCATCGGTAATCACTTTCAGTTCGTTTTGTACCGGCTCACCATTCACAAAGAACGTGGGTGTGCCCTTCACTCCGACACTCTTCCCTTCCTCGTAATCTTCGAGAACCGTATCCTTCTTCATACGGGACTTGAGGCAGCGTTCAAAAAGAGGGACGTCGAGTTTCAATTCCTTCGCCCACACCGGTAAAATATCGGAACGAAGATCCAACTGTTTTTCGTATGCGATATCGACGAAATCCCAGAACTTTCCCTGATCTGCCGCACACTCACTCGCCTGTGCCGCCACCATGGCATGACGGTGGAGGGAGACGATGGGAAAATGCTTAAACTCAAAACGGACCTTCGCGCCGTAATTCTCTAAAAGAGGCTGCACGATCTTCGACTGTGCCACCCGACATGCAGGACATTGAAAATCCCCGAATTCGTGGATGACGATGGGAGAAGTCATGTTACTCTTCGGATGCGGACCCTTGTGCGATTCCGCCGAAAGTCCCGTCTTGTCGACACAGGCAGTAAGGAGAAAAAGACAGAGGAAGCCGGTGAGGAGGAGTGGGAAACGGTATCGCATAAGTGATGTCATGGTACACGTCACCCTTCCCAATGCAATCCGGCCCCTCCCTTCCCCTCTCCCGCGGGGAGAGGGAATCGCTATACTCCCCCCTGTGTCGCTCTACAGAAAATACCGGCCGAAAACCTTCGCTGGAGTTATTGGACAAAATCATATCGTCCAAACGTTGGAACGAGCAGTGGAACGCCAGGAAATCGCCCACGCGTATATCTTCTCCGGTCCACGCGGAACGGGGAAAACATCCATGGCACGCATCCTTGCGACCGTCATATTGACAAAAGGAATCACGGACATGACCATCCGAAGTCAGATCCTGAAAGGGATAGAAGAAGAGAATCTCGTAGACTTTCTGGAAATTGACGCCGCGAGCCATACACAGGTGGAGAATATCCGTGATCTCATTGAGAAAATACAGTTTTCACCAGTGGCGGCAAGCGCGAAAGTCTATGTCATCGACGAGGTGCATATGCTCAGTAAGAACGCATTCAATGCCCTCCTGAAAACCCTTGAAGAACCGCCCAAATACGCATACTTCATTCTGGCCACAACAGAACTCTGGAAAATTCCCGCTACGATCCAATCCCGCTGCCAACGTTTTGCTTTCCATCCTCTACGGGAAGAAGACATCATCCGGCAACTGCAATTCATTGCTGACCAGGAACACATCACGATTGACCGCCCGGCTCTTCGGACTATTGCGCACCATGCCCAGGGTGGCATGCGCGATGCTATCGCGCTCCTCGATCAACTTCGTTCCATAGGAAACATCACTGCGGCAGAAGTAAAACGGAGTATTGGTGAAAGTGGAGAAGAACTTGTTGCCACGATGTTCGATGCTCTCGAAAAGCACAATGCAAAGACCATAACTGACCTCACGCAAGAGCTCGAAGAGCGAGGAATCCCACCGGAGCTCTTCCTCCGAGAATGTCTGGTTGCCACCCGCCGCACACTACGGGAAGCAGTGGAAGATGGGGAATCTCCCACCCCATTCCTCCACCTCATGGACACCCTCCTCACAGCCCTACGCGAGGTACGGTGGTCCCCACTCCCCTCCCTCGTCATAGAATCTGCTTTTCTGTCGCTCTGTCACGAGGAAAAGGATGCGGAACGGTCATTCTTTGGATGGAAACGGCGACGGGGAACGGACAAAAAAAAAGAACAAGAGGAGAAAACACAGGACACCAAATCCTCTGCCATTCTTGAGGCTCCGGAAATTGCCCTGGAAACACTGCAAGACCGGTGGTCAACCATCATCCCAACCGTTCGATCTCCGGCAGTACGCATGTCTCTGAAGAACTGTCGCCTCTCATCCCTCGAGGGAACAAACCTCACCATGATCTTCCAATCAGCATTCCATCGAGACAAAGTTGCCGAAGTCGCGGCTTCGAGGGAAATTGAGCAATGCATCGCCTCCGTCTTCAAGGCGCAAATCCGCATCCGGTGTCTCCTGGAAGAAGAGAAAAATCCGAAGACACTTTTGCAAACGGACGCCGTCGATCTCGCACAGGCCGCCGCAGAGGTGTTCTAATCAGTCATAGACACAATCTTCTCCATGAACACCGCAACGGAAAAGCAGCGCATACGTGATGCCATACGAGAACGCCTCCAACATCTGCCATCGCAGACGCTCGCTCGGGAGAGTCACCTCATCTGCAAGCGTCTCACCGATCTTCTCCCTCCCAAGCCTATCGTCCTTGCTGCCTTCTTCCCACTCAAAACGGAACCGGATATCCGCCCCTTCCTTCGGTCGCTCCTGAAAAACGGCGCAGAACTCTACCTCCCGAATTCCAGCACATCGCCCTTCCTCTTCCGCCGCATCACGAACCTACTGGAACTGAAGATCGGTCCGTGGAATATCCCGGAACCGCCCATCACCGCATCTCCCATCGACCCATCGCGCCTACAGTACGCCCTTATCCCTGGCCGTGCCTTCGATGAGGAAGGATGGCGCATTGGACGCGGCAGCGCAGGATACGATCTCTGGATACGGCAGCAACGCAAGGAACATCCAAAGACGCTCTTCTGGGGCATTGCCTTCGAGTGCCAAATCCTCCCAACAGTCCCGCACGCGGAACACGATGAACGGATGGATGGGATTGTCACAGCCAGTGGACTACAACATACCACCTACAACCTATAACCTATAGCCATGCCGACATATGAGCACCTTCGAAAAGAAGACCCAGAGATATTCGCTGCGCTCACGGGCGAGATGCGCCGGCAGCAGGATGGCGTGGAACTCATTGCCTCGGAAAATTACATTTCCGCCGCGGTCATGGAAACCATGGCGTCCGTCTTCAATAACAAATACAGCGAAGGATATCCCGGCCGACGGTACTACGGTGGTCAGGAATTCACCGATCAAGCGGAAACGCTCGCAATCGAACGCGCGAAGACCCTGTTCGATGCGGGTCACGCAAACGTCCAGCCGCATGCGGGAGCTCCGGCCAATATCGCGGTGTACTTCGCCCTCCTCGAACCAGGGGACACCGTGATGAGTATGGACCTCAGCCATGGAGGTCACCTCTCGCATGGACATCCCGTCACCTACATGACAAAAATTTTCCGCTTCGTCCGCTATAAGATGAAAGATCCGGAGACCGGCGCCATCGATTATGACGCCATGCGGACCGTTGCGCGACAAGAAAAGCCGAAAATTCTCCTAGCCGGCTTCTCCTCCTACCCGCGCGAGCTCGACTACGCCGCAATGAAGGCGATCGCGGACGAGGTGGGCGCCATCACCATGGCAGACATGGCGCATATCGCCGGCCTCATAGCGGGAAAAGCCCTCCGCAATCCCTTTGCAGACGGCTTTGATGTTATCACGACCACGACGCATAAAACCCTCCGCGGCCCCCGCGGTGGAATGATCCTCACGCGCACACCGGAAATCGGTCAAAAAATCGACAAGGCGGTCTTCCCGGGCTTTCAGGGCGGCCCCATCATGCAGATGGTCGCCGCGAAGGCCGTCGCCTTCGGCGAGGCACTGCAGCCGGAATTCCGCGTCTATGCGCAGCAGGTCATCCGGAATGCCTCTTTTTTGGCAGCTTTCCTCATGCGCAACGGCGTGAAGCTCGTAACGAATGGTACGGACAACCACCTCCTCATCATCGACTGCATCCGCTCCTGGAACCTCTCCGGCGGGGCCGTGGAGCGTGTCCTCGACCAGGTGAACATCACCACGAACAAAAACATGATCCCCGATGATCCCCGGAAACCCATGGACCCTTCGGGCCTGCGCATCGGCGCCCCCGCCGTCACCACCCGCGGGATGCGAGAGCCGGAAATGGAAATCCTGGGAACATTCATGCTCCGCGCCATCGAACACCGGGGAGATCCCGCAACCCTCCGCGACGTCCGTGAAGAAGTGACGGCGTTCTGTAGAAAATTCCCCGTTCCAGGGGCGCAAGCGTAAGCGAAAAAGCGTACAAAAAATGTATTCAAAACATACATTCCACGGCAAAGCCACACAAAGAACTTGCGCAAAAATTCGGGGCGAATATGATAGCACGATTTGCCGATGACGAATCTGCAAATCCAAATACAAACACTTCGCCTCCTTCCTGCGGACGGAGGCACCCGGGGTCCAGGCCGGGGCCTGGACCCCACCCTTCGCTCCTTCCCATCACCACCCATAGCAAGAGAGAGGAAAATGCCCATTGGCGATGGTGGTCATTTTCCTCTCTGCTCTGCAACGTTTCGTACGATAGATGTGAGGTTGCACTATCGTACGCTCCCCTCCCTCCCCAGTGTTCCCCATGCGCCCCTTCGGCCGTGACGGTGAACCGGCACGGGGACCTCGTTTGGTCACGAGGAGAAACAAGAGACCAGAGCACGGCAGAGAATCGAGGGCGCCTCCCCTCCGTCATCCTCCACTTTTGTACCAGCTCAGCATCCTCCCGTGAAGATATTGATAGCTGCGGAGGACGGCAACATACACACAAAAAGGTCCAAGCGATTGGGCCTTTTTGTTTTACTCCTTCCCTTCTCTCGCCTGCAGCATCGTTTTGCTCGGCGGCGGAATCCCGCCGCTTGTTTCGAGCTTCTGTACAAGATCTGCCTTCTGTCGCACCTCCTCCGGCGTAAGGATTGCGCCCGTAAACTCCTTCTTGCGCAACGCATTGAACGCGTTCACCCACATCTCCCGATCCCGCCATTTCCGGTACTGCTCCAGGGTCATCTTCTTGGCCAGCGCCCGCTTTCGTTCCTCTTCCTCTTTCTCCTTGAGTTTCCCAGCCTGCTTACAACCCTTCGCGGCCTCCGCGGCAGTCGCCGCCCACCGAAGAATCTTCTCCTCCACGCCCGCCCGCTCCTCGGCATACCTCTCGCGCGAAAGCGCGCGAATGAGATCGACGCGTTTGGCATTCTGTGCGATTGCCGGCGGTGGAAGCGTATGGACCGAGAACGGCTCGCTCGTAATACCGTCCACCATCAGCCGCATGTACACGTGGTACTTCGGGAGACTGAGGAGATCCTTCGGCGTGACCTTCTCTTCCAGTTGAAGGCTCAGGACTTCCGCGTCGTCGGAGCCCACCTGAAAGCTCACTAGCGTCCCCACGTTCCCAAACACCGCGTCCCTGAGCTTCGTATCGCGCTCGCCGAGGAGAAGCTGCGTCACGTATTGGTTCGCCATCGTGAGGCTGAGCCGGTACTTCCGCGCCTCCGAGAGGATCGTGGCAAAGGCGGGGGTGGCAAAGTTCTGGAACTCATCGACGTAGAGGAAGAAATCCCGCCGCTCCTCCTCGGGAACATCCGCCCGGCTCATGGCGTCGAGCTGGAATTTCGTCACGAGCATCGTGCCGATGAATGCGGACGTGTCTTCCCCGATCTTCCCCTTGCTTAGGTTCACCAAAATAATTTTCCCCGTATCCATCGCGTGGCGCAGGTCGAGGCGCGAGCGCGTCTGTCCGACGATGTTGCGAATGAGGGGAATACTCAGAAGCTGTCCGATCTTATTGATGATGGCAGCAGTCGCCTCCGTCTGGTACTTCTCGCTCCAGGAGGGGTACTCCACCTCCCAGAAGCTCTTCACGAGAGGATCGGTGACGCGCTCCATGACCTTGGCACGAAACACCGCGTCACTGAACATCCGTGGAATGCCGAGCATGGAAGTTCCACCAGCCTCCACCAGCGCGAAGAGCGTATTGCGCAGAATGTGCTCCATCCTTCCGCTCCACACGTCGGGCCAGAGCTTCGTGAAGACGCTCATAAGCCCCGAAACAACATCCGCACGCTGCTCAGGATTCCCGCATTCCAGCACATTGAAGGAAAGGGGATACTCCCGATCGGACGGGTCGAAAAGGACGACATCGTTGATGCGCCTCTTCGGAACCCATCGGAGAATAGCGTCAATGAGATCACCATGGGGATCAATCACGGCCACACCGCGCCCCGCCTGGATATCGCTCTGCACCATATTTTGCAGGAGAACTGACTTCCCCATCCCCGTTTTTCCGATGACGTAAACATGACGGCGACGGTCATCCGTCTTTATACCAAAGCGTAACCGCCGCCCACGGAATACTGCATCCCCGAGAACAGTGACATCAGGCATGGCTCCATCGCCGGAAAGAGGAAGATTCACCGGCGGTTCGAGCTTCTTGCTCAGCACCCGATCAAGCATGGGCATCTGCACAACCATCGTTGGAATATGCCAGAGTGTTGCCAGTTCTTCGACGGAAAGAATCGAAGAACGGCCAAGACCCGAAGGAAGGCGCGGAACGCGCCGTATGGGACATAAAGTGAAGCCGTTGCAATGGGGCAAAGTGAACTGACGGAAATTACTCATAATCTCTAAAATTTTGGCCTCCGCCTCCTGTACACACGCAGATGGTGTCACAATGTTCACACGCAGTGTCGTCCGAAAGAGGAGACGGTTCATCTTATCCACCGCCCCGGCAAGCGCATCTTCACAATCATGACTCCGCGTGTTCGTCTTTGAGACCGGCTCCTGTGCATCCAGATCTTGGGAAAACTCCTCTCCAGAGAGAGGAGAAATATGCGTTTGTGGTTGAAATGACGCAAACCATACACGAAAGCCCCCAAGAAGAACATCGAAAGGAAAGAGGAGAAAACGCCGCCATCCGCGTGCTAAGTGCACCCTGGCAAAAAGACGGGCATACGCGGGCCAATGTGCGGAAATTCCTTTTGTCAGGAACGGGAGAAGTTTGAGTGCCCGATGCCGGTACCATCCCCCAACAGGAACGAAGACCATCTGCACATGTCCACGCATACCAGGGTTGGTATAGGACACGAGAGCTGACGTGATGCCCGCGACAGTATCCACGCTCTGCCGCAGAGTGAGATCATAGAACTGCGAATATCGCTTGATCGGAAATAGATCGGGCGCAGTGAGCATAAGTTCCGCGGAGATGACCTCCTCTCCCGGACCTATACTGAAAGGATCCGGCGAGACGAGTTCAATTTCCACATCCGGATACTGGCCGTAGATTTGACTCTCAACTACCGGGGCAATATGGCGGTGGACACGCACATAGAAACCAACCCTCCCTCCAGAAAACCCCATCTCGAGAGCAATGACCGATCGCTTGCCTTTCAGAGCATGGAGAGAGGAAAGAACCGACTCCATCATGAGCGGACCACGACCAACACTATCATCCTCTGGATCCGGGAGTGGCGGCCGCACGAGGAGAAGCACCATATCCTCTGGCATGCATGTTCCAAACACATTAGGAACGGAAGAGATCAGCAATGAGATCAAGCGCCACAGTATTGTACGCATAGTCCATACGAAGAGGGCCAATAATGCCGATCATTCCATGCTGCCCACGCATGGCATAAGATGTCACCATCACACTACAGCTCTGCAGTTGAGGGAGAAGATGCTCATCGCCGATGTAGTACCGGACACACTCATCGATCTCTATATGATCAAGAAATGCCGCGAGGGTTCCCTCGAGCGTCTCCGCCACACCCATAGCCAGAAGTGGGTCTGCTTGAAACTCCGGCTGACGCAGAGCATTCGCAAGCCCCACATAGTGGACGCTGGGCTTATGCGGAACGGTGGCAAAGGCGATATTCGGCATCATGCGAGAGAGGAAGAGAACAGCATCGTAGACCCGCTCCTGATCCTTGCGTTGGAAATAGACCTCCTTGAGGGTCTGGAATCTCTGACGAACTCTACGCTCCTGTGCAGACGGTTCCATAAAATCTCGGACATACATCCGGTACCCCTTCGCCGTTGGAACACGCCCAGCAGAAATATGAGGCTTTTGAATGAGTCCCTCCTCTCCCAACACCCGCATTTCGTTGCGAACAGTGGCGCATGAGCAGCGAAAATCGGCATGATGCCGGAGAAGTTCCTGGGACCCGACAGGCACCGCCGTTTGGATAAATTGATCAATGATCGCAACAAGCAACTTACTCTGCCGGATATTCATGATCCAAGTATACCCTTCGCAGCCTCACTGCGCTTCCGGAAGCGTTCGATGCGCCCTCCACGCCGCTCCTTCTGCTGCTTCCCCGTGTACACCGGATGGCAATTGCGACATGTCTCGACAGTCTGTTCCTTTGTGGTATTGGGAATCGCAAACACACTCCCGCACGTCGTACAGGTGGTCTTCGCCTTCGGATAGAACTCAGGATGGACGTCTTTCTTCATAAAAGAAACATAGAAGAAAACGGCCACAAGCGCAACACCTCTACACCTTCGCCGCCGCCTTCCGCGCCCGCACGGGCTTCTCCTCAGTAATCCCCTCCACCTCCTCCTCCCACTCCTCCCGCGCCGCTTCCTCCACGGCCTTTTCCGCCTCCTCGTCGCGGAGCACGACGCTCATGCTGGCCACTTTATCCCCACCATCGAGTCGCATGACAATGACACCTTGGGTCGCACGACCCTGGAGAGGAATATCTGAAAGACGCATCCGAATCGCCTGTCCCTGCTTACTGAGACAGAGAAGATCTCCATCCGCCCCCTCCTCAAGCACACATCCTCCAACAATATTCCCGGTTTTCGTCGTTAACTGTGCAGCTTTTACCCCTGTCCCTCCCCTCCACTGGAAACGGTACTCTTCCACAGAAGACATCTTTCCAAGACCGTTCTCCATAACCACGAGAAGTTTGCTCTTCTTCGCATCGCGCACCGCCGCCGCTTCGACAACATGATCTCCCCCGGTCAACTTGATACCACGGACCCCAGCTGCCGCCCTCCCCATCGACCGCACATCGTCCTCTTTAAACCGAATCGCCTTCCCTTGCCGAGTGAGGAGGAGAATCTCGCTTGCCGAGTTCGTCGTCGCGACCCACTGGAGATCATCGCCCTCGGGAAGCTTCTGCGCAATGAGACCCGAACGACGGATATTATGGAATTCCTGCACATCTGTCCGCTTCACCGTCCCCTTGTGTGTAACCATGAAAAGGTATTTCGCATCTTTGAGATCTGCCCGCAGAATAGCCGTGACGCGTTCCCCGGGCTTGAGTTGCAAAATATTCACGATTGCCTGTCCACGCGCCACCCTCCCGGCCTGCGGTAACTCATAAACCGGCAACTGGAAAACACGCCCCGTGTTTGTGAAGAAGAGGAGATCATCGTGATTCATCACATGTAGCAGGGAGAGCACTTCATCATCCTCCCGCATGTCCACCCCCTTCACCCCCTTCCCTCCACGGTGCTGCGCACGGAACTGGAGGGGACTGAGGCGCTTCACGTACCCGCTGCGCGTGAGGGTGACAATCATTGGTGCATTCGGAATGGTGTCCTTCGCGCTGAATTCCCCCGCTGGGGCAACGACGACCTTCGTCCGGCGCACATCCCCATACGCTTCTCGTAGCGCCGCGAACTCCTTGCTGATCACCGCATCGATCTTCTTCGGATCCACGAGAATGGCCTCGCACTCGGCGATGAACTTCTTTTTTTCTTTGAGCTCGTCTTCCACTTTCTTCCGCTCGAGTCCCGCGAGCGTCTGGAGCCGCATGTCGAGAATGGCCGCCGCCTGAAGCTCCGAGAGCTTGAACGTCTTCATGAGGCGTTCCTTCGCAACGTCCTTCGTCTCGCTCTTCTTAATGAGGGCGACCACCTCATCGATATGATCGAGTGCGGTCGTCAGTCCTTCGAGAATGTGCGCGCGTTCCTTCGCGCGGTCGCGATCGAACGTCACGCGCCGCGTCACGACCGTCCGGCGATGACCGATGAAGACCTGCAGGAATTCGGCGAGATTCATGAGGTGCGGCTGGATGCCGTCCTTGAGCGCAATGCAGTTGTAGCCGAAGCTCGTCTGGAGATCGGTGGAGTGGAACAGCTGGTTTAAGACCTTCTGCGGGTAGGCGTCTCTCTTCAATTCCACGATGACGCGGATGCCGTCGCGGTCCGACTCGTCGCGGATGTCGGAAATCCCCTGGATCACCTTATCCTGAACAAGCTGCGCCATCCGTTCAACGAGCGCAGATTTGTTCACCTGATAGGGAATTTCCGAAATACGAATGTGGAACCTCCCGGAGTCCATTTCTTCAATCTCCGCCTTCCCGCGGATGACGACGCTGCCGCGCCCCGTGAGGTAGGCCTGCGCAATGGCCTTCTTATCGTAGACGATCCCCCCCGTCGGAAAATCCGGCCCCTTCACGAACTGGAGGAGATCCTCCACAGATGCTTCGGGATGTGCCAGCACATGCTCGGTCGCATCGAGGAGTTCCAAAAGATTATGCGGCGGGATATTCGTCGCCATGCCAACCGCGATGCCAACCGTGCCATTGAGGAGGAGGTTCGGTATCTTGCTCGGGAGCACAACTGGCTCCCGCCTGGATGCATCGTAGTTCGGCCGGAAATCGACCGTTTCCTTCTCAATATCCTGGAGCAACTCCTCCGCCATCTTCGTCATGCGCGCCTCCGTGTACCGCATCGCAGCGGGACTGTCGCCGTCGACGCTCCCGAAGTTCCCCTGCCCGTCGACGAGGAGGTAGCGCATCGAGAAAACCTGCGCCATGCGGACGAGCGCCTCGTAGACCGGTGCATCGCCGTGGGGATGGTACTTCCCGAGAACCTCTCCAACGACCGCCGCGCACTTCCGGAACCTCGCAGTGGGACGCAGGCCCATCTCATGCATCGCATAGAGAATCCTCCGGTGGACGGGCTTCAACCCGTCGCGCGCATCGGGGAGCGCGCGGCTCACAATCACGCTCATCGCATAGTCGAGGTAGCTCTCTTCCATCTCCGCAACAATCGCCCGCGGCTTGATCCGCCCAAGCGTCGAAAGCGTTTCTCCGGGAGCGGAGAGTGGCGGCTGTAAAGACGCCTCCGGCTTCTCATCCGGCACCGGCGCTGTATCGTTTTTAGACATAGGAAGACCAAAGAATGATAGCAATTTTCACCGAAGAAAAAAGGTCGGCTTTTTTTCCTCTCCCATTTGGAGAAGGTTATGGTGAGGGGCAGTGTTCCCTCTACCAGCGGGTAGAGGGAATTTGAAAGAGACCACCCTTACGGGTGGTCTCGGTGGGCAATCCTAGGACTGCCCGGTTTTTTCCTTCGCGAGTGGCCGGCCTATTCGGCTACTTCGACATCCACCTCATCGAAGATGCCATTCTTGGCGTCCTTACGGATTTGCTCGAGCTCGCAATCATATGGGGGACAAATGTCCTCCTCCAAGACATCCTGGACCATTGCCGCCATACGCTCCTCCGGAGACTCGCCGACCGCGTAGGGACTGGCCCCTTCCGGAGGAGCGATGTCATTGGCCATGAGCGGAATACCGACATTAGCGCCATTGGTCTGCTTGACCACAACAATGGACATAGCTACCACCAGGGAACTATGGCGCCACCGCGGCTTCTCTATGAACAGCATGGGAAACAACATCACAACATCTTGATCGGTAGCGACCCGACCACAAAGGAACGTTTTTGGCTTCCAATTCTCGTCGATGAGACATTGCTCCGATGAGAATGGAAAACCATCATCCAGACAGATGTCCTGGTAAAGGATGTACTCCTGCTCGTAGACAGTCCCAATAGGCAGCTGCGCCTGGCGCTCGTGGGCTGGGACGGTCCCAATCTGCTGATTGCGGACATCGAAGTACCCGACAAAACGGCGCTCGACAGCAGTGAGTTCAACATCCCGCTCATGTGGATTCCTCTGATAAGCCATGTGCCAAACCCTCCTCTAGATATGCGAAGGAACGGATGCCCAGCCAACAACGGCTAGGGGCAACCAATGTCCATCCCTGACCGCAAGCTAGACTTTGGATACCATACTTTACTTTTTGTAAAAGTCAATGGGAAATGGAACTGGCCGCAAAAACACACGCACACAGAGACTGGTGAGAATATCTCGTAAAAACACCCTCTCCCTTCGAAGGGAGAGGGTAGGGTGAGGGTTGTATTCTTTCAAACCCTCTCCCTGGCCCTCCCCCTTGAAAGGGGGAGGGAATTCCATCGCCATTCTCCCCTATGCTCTCCATCGTAGCCACCCCAATCGGCAATCTCGGCGACATCACACTCCGAGCCATCGAAACACTAAAAACATGCGATGCCATCGTCTGCGAAGATACACGGGTCACAGGGAATCTCCTGAAGCAACTTGGACTCTCCAAGAAAGAACTCATCAGCTTCCACAGCCACACACACCTCCAAAAAATTGAGGGAATCCTCGAACGACTCGCCAAGGGACAACATATAGCACTTGTCAGTGACGCCGGCACACCCGGCATTTCCGACCCAGGCTATGCCATTGTTTCACGAATAGCACAACCTCTCTGTGGAACCGGGTGGTGCGGAGCGCAGGCCGATACAGTGTGGAACGGGGCGATACGAAGCGCAGGCCGATGCGGTTCGGATTCATCGGACAAGCGAGTATTGCCACGTTCCACAGAAACAAAATCTAACTTCCATATAACAACTATTCCAGGCCCCTCCGCCTTCCTCGCTGCCATCTCTGCCTCGGGTCTCCCCATCAACCAATTCCTCTACCTCGGATTCCTCCCGATAAAAAAAGGACGGCAAACCCTCCTCCGATCTCTGCCTATAGAAGAACGAACGATCGTCTTCTATGAATCCGTCCATCGCATTGAGCGAACACTGAACGAACTTGCAGAGGCCTTCTCTGATCAGCCACACCGTAAGGTCGTCATCGCGCGAGAGCTCACCAAGCTATACGAGGAAATCATCCGCGCAACCATCGCCGATCTCCCAAGCGTCGCAAGCGCGATCATGAAGAAAGGAGAATTTGTGGTCGTGGTCGGCCCATTACATTAGGAAGACAATACGGTGTGCTATCATCACCGCCATATGATCTCCAGCCTCCACGGCACAGTGAAAAAGCACTGCGGAGGAGAGGTCACCATGGACGTCCACAACGTGGGGTACAGGGTAACGACCCCGGCAAACGTCTGGGAACGTTGCGAGGACAACGCCACGGTGCGGCTCTGGATTTCGACGTACGTGCGCGAGGACCGCCTCGCGCTCTTCGGTTTCCTGGAGGAGAACATGCGGACACTCTTCGAAAAACTCCTCGAGCGCCCCGGCGTCGGTCCGCGCCTGGCCCTCGAACTCTGCGGCTGCCCGGCACACCTCCTCGCACAAGCCATTGCAGGAGACACCGAGATCCTCCACATGGTGAAGGGTGTCGGAAAGAAGAGCGCGGAGAAACTGGCGATCGAACTGAAATCCCTCGCAAGCAAACACCCTGAACTCTTCGTAAGCCCGAATGGAACAATAGAACAGTATCCATCAGCGGGAGAGGATGATACCGCCGCGGCACTGAAAGGACTCGGATACGATCACTCAACTATTCTCAGTGTCCTCACGAAGCTCCCCAAGAACCTTCGCACGCCGGAGGAACGCATCACCGCCGCCCTCCGCTCCCTCTAACCCCCAGCCTTCCCAAGAAGCTACTTCCTCACCCTGTGCTCCACGTCGATATCTCCGCAGCTCTCGCCAAGCTCCTGACCCCGACCTACGGGATCACCAATCAGGAATGCACTCAACTCCGCACCGCCGTACGACGCCACGTCGAAGAATGGCTGCAGGAACGTCAAAATGGTGAGCACGCATGGTCCATGGATCCATATGACCGCCCGCTCCGTGAGCGCGTGAAAGAGTGTGCAAAACGCATCAGCAGTGCGCACTGCCAGGACATTCTCTGGATCGGCATCGGCGGGTCGGCCCTCGGCCCGCGCGTCGTTGTCGACTCCTTTCACTCTCCAAAAACCCCACGCTTCCACATTCTGGATACCGCCGACCCTGCGGCCATCCAAAACGCCGTCCATGCCATCGACTGGACGAAGGTGTTCGTGGTGATCGCCAGCAAGTCCGGCAACACCCTGGAATCCATGAGCCTCTTCTTCTACCTCTGGGACGAACTGCGAAAGCACCGGAAAGGAAAAGCCAAAGAACATGTGCTCGCCATCACGGACCCTGCCGAGGGCGCGCTGCGCCGCTTCTGCATCGCGCAGGGCATACCCATGCTCCCCATTCCCACGGACGTGGGTGGACGCTTCTCGGTCTTCACCCCCATCGGCCTTCTTCCCATGAGCCTCTGCGGAGGAAACATCGATTCTTTTCTCCGGGGGGCCAAAGAAATGGATACGCTCTGCCAGCAAACCTCCCTGGAAGAAAACCCGGCGGCGCTGCTGGCCGTCGTCCAATTCCTCCTCGACACGAAGAAAAGAAAACACCTCCGCATCGTCATGCCGTACGGCAGCCGCCTCCGCCACATGGCCGCGTGGGATCAGCAACTCATCGCCGAGAGTCTGGGAAAAGGCCAAAGCCCCATCCCGCTCGCCGCGAATGGCCCCCGGGACCAGCACTCCCTCCTCCAGCAGTGGCTCGCAGGCCCCCGGGGCTTCTGGCATCTCTTCATCCGGGAACTCGAGAAACCTCGCGTCACAATCCCCACCACGGTGGAATCCACCTTCGCCTTCATTGCCGGGAAGACGTTCGGCGACGTTCTCGACGCCTGCGAAGAGGGCACCGCCCACGCGCTCACGAAGAAAAAACACCCCAACGTCACGCTCTCCCTGAGCCGCCTGGATGAAGCCCACCTCGGACAGCTCTTCTTCCTCTTCATGGTGGAAACGGTCTTCCTGGGAAAACTGTACCGGATCGATCCCTACGGACAGCCCGCCGTCGAGCAGGGAAAAAAGATCACCAGGGAAATACTATCAAACTGAGAAGTGTAGCCAGACAGTGCGAACGCAGACCGATGCGGTTCGGATTCATCGGACAAGTGAGCGCTGTCTGGCGAAACGTTGGCATGTATACTCCACCTGTTCCGTCCCCCTCTCTCCCATGGTCACTCCACTCCTCGATACAGACTTCGATAAAGAAGTCCTTAAGTCTCAAATTCCCGTCCTCGTCGATTTCTGGGCTCCGTGGTGCGGCCCGTGCAAATCCATGCTCCACATCATGGAGGAACTGAGTACAGCATACGATGGCAAAGCGAAAATCATAAAGATGAATGTCGATGACAACACGGAAACGCCGGCAAAGTTCAA
Source organism: Candidatus Peribacteria bacterium RIFCSPLOWO2_12_FULL_55_15 (assembly GCA_001789045.1). Classification (GTDB taxonomy): domain Bacteria; phylum Patescibacteriota; class Gracilibacteria; order Peribacterales; family Peribacteraceae; genus 01-FULL-54-110. The sequence continues at coordinate 20,841 of MFYG01000002.1, forward strand.
TGTGATGAGCATCCCTACATTCATCCTTTTTAAAGATGGCAAGGCTGTCTCGACTTTCATCGGCGTGCGATCGCTGGAGGACATAAAGAAAGAGATCGACGCCGTCATGGAATGAGAATGCTCCAGCTCATCGTCGGCTTCTCCCTGCCCGCGCTCCTCTCCGCCCAGGAATACGTGGAATTCGACGCGGCTTCCCCGCGCACGGGCATGCGCTACGCCCTCTCCATCATCGGCATCATCGCATCGTTCTTCCTGATAAAGTACCGGGAGCGGGTAGGGGAAATCACCGGGGAAGCCGAGTGGATGAAGAAGGTCGGCGGCGTCTACAATGTCATCGTCATCGTCGCCATCTTCATCTTCTTCTGGTCGCTCGCGACCATCACCGGTACGACCAACATCTTCCTGAAACCCCTCACCTTCCTCCTCCCCGGCAGCCGCAACCAAAACGCGTTCTAAATCAGTCTTGCACTAAAAACACACTCATGGTACACTGGTGTTACACTTTTCTTTCTCGCATCATGCCCACTTCCAAGCAACGTCTCAACCTCACACTCCCCAAACATCTTGCAGTCTTTTTGAAGAAAATATCGCTACGGGACGATGTCCCCCAGGCAACGAAGGCTGTGCAACTCTTGGAACGCGCGTTGGAATGGGAAGAAGGTGAGTTCAAACAGAGTTTCATCGACGAAATGAAGCGCCGAACGAAGCAGGACAAACTGATCTCCGCGAAGAGAGTCCTGAAGGATCTATGGTGAAGATGGCCTTCCGCTCCTCTGCTAAGCGCGATCTTGCCAGAATTGCGCGCCCTCTTCGGCGAACGATCCTCGCTGCATGCCGTGATGTATTTGACGATTGGGCCATCGGCAAACCGTTGAGAGGCCCGCTTTCCGGTTATCGCATGCATCGAGCCGGCGTCTATCGCATTCTCTACGCGGTTCGTGAAAGTGCCTCCATCGAGATCGTCGCAATCGGGCACAGGAAAGATATATACGAACGGGTGACGAAATAGATGAGCCCTTCGATTGAGAATGGTGGTGTCTGGGCGACAAAATTATAACCGATTTCCGCGAACATTGGCGCGGCGGCTGATTTTGCTTCGCACCCCCCACAGCCGCCGCGCCGCCGAAACGCTGCTGCCGTTTCCGTGACGATTTGTAACTGCTCTTTTGCTGCGTACTCTTCGAGTTCACGAAGTTGCGCGGCGATAGACATTCTTTGTTCTTATTGCGGCGAGGGAATATCGCGGCAGTTCGTGAGGCAGCTCAATGTAAGCAGGATCTCACACCCCACCCAGAACCGCCGAGAAACCCTTTTCAGGCATCGAAGAATCTGCCCCCTTACGTCGCTCAACAGCCGAACTCCCCTTCGATGCAGGGGGAGATGGTATCGGAGAGTTTCGGCGAACCTGGCTCAGGCCCCTTGGCGATGTACTCCTCCGCTTTCGTTGCGCTCCACTCGTGCTCGTGGTTCCAGAGCGTCCAGAAGTGCCGCCACTCGTTCCATCCGATGCCCAGGTGCTTCACGTACACGCCGTGCTCCGCGAGCATCTTGCCGATCTTCCTCCCCGTCATGCAGGGCATGGAGTAGCAGTAGACGATCACGTCCTTCTCCTTCGGCAACGCGCGGAATGCGCCGACGATGCGATCCACATCGCCGTAGGCAGAGGTATCGGGATCGGCGTAGGCGGGGATGCTCACTGCGCCGACGATGTGCTCTTTGTCGTATTCCTGCCGGCTGCGGAGATCGACGAGGAGGTAATCCGAACTGCCTCTGTCCATTTTTCCCCGTATGCTGTGCGGACTCACATGCACGGCGTTCTCGATGTTGTAAAAATCCGCGATGAGGGAAGAGGGGTCATGGGAGCGCCAGCGCAGGACGCCGAGTGCGGCGGCGGTTCCGCCCAATGTTCCGAGGAGGAGGGAGAGGAGGAGAAAGGAGAAGGACTTTTTCATAATTCCATCCTAAGCGTCGTCCTTCGTAAAATCAACGTCGGGTATCTTCCACGGCGGGGACGGGGCTTTGGAGGGATTCTTCCACTTCGTTCCGTAGATGTGGAATTCGCTCCGCTCGCAGAAGGCGAGCGAACCGGGCGGCGGCTCCTCCGCTTCCTCGTCGATTTCCGCATCCGGCGGAGCGAGCACCACCGTGGATTCCGCGTCGTCTTCTGCGACAATGTCCACGGAGAGGACGGAGGAGAGGTTGCGCGGCGACTCCGGCTCTTTGATGTCCTGCGGAACGCGCTCCGCCGGAATGCCATTCGCATTGAGTGTGGAAACCAGGAGGTTGCGCAGGCCGCGGTAGAGACATGCCGCGCCCATTCCCCACGGCGTCGCGCGCGACTGGAGGAAGATTGTTCCCGGGAGCTTGCGGAGCGTGACGAGGCGGATGTGCCTGCCGACCGGCATGGCGGGGAGGGTCGCGCGGAGGTGGTCCAGCGTTTTCTCGATGATGCGGCGGACCTCAGAATCAATGATCTCGACTGATTCACTGCACATCCGGATCGGCTCAACGTCGATCACGAGCGGGTCGGGAGTCTCGTTCAGCCACTGCTCAAGATCCATGGGAAGGAGTATAGCACCATGGCGAAACACTCCTCTCCCTTCCAGCCTTCGCCAAGGCTACTGCCGGCAAGCAAGGGGTGAGGGCAGCTGCAGCTTTAGAGAAATTCCGCCAGGCGCGGCATGTCCGTTGGGCGTTTGGATGAGGTCGGAGACCGTCACGGCTTCGTCGCCTTTTCCTTCGAGCGGTGTGTCTATGCTCAACGTGGGACGGGATGCAGCAGCCGCCGCGGCAAGCGCCCACCGGCCCTCGCCGGAGATTTTCTCCAGGAGACTTATGGGCGGTTCTTCTCCATGGGTCGCGATGTATTCCTGTTCTGCGAAGGACGCTCTCTGCGCCTTGCCGCGGACATGCACGGGGACGCGCACGGTGGTGCCGGTGTCGGCAAGCGCGCGGGTGAACGACTGGCGGATCAACCATGTGGCGTAGGTGCTGAATTTCCATCCGAAGCGCGGCTCGAATTTCTGCACGGCGCGCAGGAGCAGCTCTTCCAAGCAGTGAACACGTTCCTGGAGGAGAGAGGTCTACTCGTGAAGAAAGGCACACTGGAAGACGCCACCGTTATTGAAACGGCGAAGAGCAGGAAGAACAAGAAGAAGAAGTCTCGTGTGCGTTCCTTCGTCGAGCACCCCTACAACATCATCAAGAACCGGTTCCACGTGATGAAGACCCGGTACATCGGACTCACGAAGAACACCGCCTACTTCCTCGGACTCTGCATGCTCTCCAACGTGTACATCGCACGCAGACATCTCCTCCCAAGGGGATGCCATGCCTTAACACCGGGAAATCCGGTCCCACACGTACTACCCCGCAGAAAATTGCCACCACTGGCAAGGAGAAAAAGAGCCAGGGAACCACTACAGAAGCCTAGAAGAGGGATTTTTCAGCGATTCCCAATGACGAATACATCGGAAAAAAGAACAAACTCGTTTCTCAGAAGGTCGATCTTGACCAGAAAATCGCCCGTGCTGAACGGAACCACTGTGAGTGGCTAGAACCGTGTCGGCAAATGATTTTACGCAGCAAGGAAGCCAAAAGTCTGCTTCACACAGAAAATCTCAAGGAAATCCCAACATTTCTTAAGCAAGCCGGCTTGAACTGGGCTTTGAAAGAGAATGCGGTGCAATACGAAGCCAAAATAGGGTGGCGCGTTTTGCGCGCCAGCCCCGAAAGTCGTACTTGGTGGAGCTGACGAGATTCGAACTCGTGACCCCCTGCTTGCAAAGCAGGTGCTCTAGCCAGCTGAGCTACAGCCCCCACACCCAACATACTACCAAATGCCCTCTCCCATTGGGAGAGGGCAGGGTGAGGGGCCGTTTAGCTGGCCAGCCGGGGGCGGACGCGGTATAATGCGAAGAGCATCTTTCTTCCATTATGCATCGCCTCTCGACCTGGCTCCTCCTCGCGTTCGTCCCGGCAGTCCTCCTTTCACTCTACCTCCCCGAACGCGCATTCCGCGGCGTCGTGCCGGAAGGCCGGTACCTCTCCACGCCCGGAGCCGACATCGTCGCAATCGTCCGGGACGGCTGCCCGCACTGCGCCAAATTCGAGGAACTCGCGAATGAACGGGGATGGAACGTGGAGTACCGCGAGATCACCGACATCGGGACGCCGGAGCTCTTCGAGGAAATCCAGAACGTCGCCCCCTACCTCCAGCAGGGCGTCCCCACGATCATCATCGACGGCAACATCACGCAAGGCTACGAGACGCACGAGACGACGGGGACATATCTCCAAAAACAGTACGAAACGTGCCGCGCCAGACTCGACGGCTGCCTCCCTTTCACAATGTTCCTGCAAACGGCGAAGGATGTTCCCGTCACAAGCGCGGCGGGCGTCTGCACCGAGAACTGCGAAGCGGATACGGGCAAATACGTTTTCGATCTCTGGGTGTTCGGGAAAGTGGACCTCCTCACGCTCTCGCTCCCCGCGCTCTCCGTGCTCCTCGGCTTCCTCGACGGCTTCAATCCGTGCGCGATGTGGGTGCTCATCACCCTCCTCACGCTCCTCATCGGGACGAACGACATGCGGAAAGTATGGGTCATCGGCGGAACGTTCCTCTTCGTGAGCGGAGTGATCTACTACATCTTCATCGCCGCGTGGCTCAACGTGTTCCTCGTCATCGGCTATAATCTCTGGGTCCAGAAGATCATTGGGGCCATCGCCATCGGCGCAGGCGGCTTTTACCTCTTCGAAGCGTTTGGGAAGGATCCCAATGTCTGCCAAGTCACCGGTAACGCACGACGCCAGAAAATCATCGAACGCATGAGGCAGATAACACAAATGGCGCAATGGCCCATGATGATCCTCGGGGTCTCCATCCTCGCAATCTCCGTGAACATGATCGAACTCGTCTGCACGGCGGGACTCCCGGCAATCTTCACGCAGATTCTCGCCTTCAACGACGTAAGTCACCTCGCGAGGTACGGCTACCTCGCCCTCTACATCCTGCTCTACATGATCGATGACGTCATCATTTTCGCGATCGCGGTCTACACGCTCCACGCGACCGGCCTCACGACGAAGTACCGCCGCTTCACCCTCATCTTCGGCGGTCTCCTCATGTACGTCCTCGGCTTCCTCCTCATCTTCTGGCCGGATATGTTGGTGTTTAGTTAATGGAGGTGCCGGTGGGAATCGCACCCACGCATGGGGGTTTTGCAGACCCCTGCCTTACTGCTTGGCTACGGCACCAACATTGTGCCCCTCACCCTACCCTCTCCCGCGGGGAGAGGGAACATGCACACCTACAACCTACAACCTACTCCCTACAACCTCCGCACCTACTCCTCCGACCGGAATGTCACCCCATTCAAGATGAAAAGTACTTGTTTCTCAAGATCGCGCTCCGGCGAGAGAGGGAGCGTTGCGGTCACCGTGTAACCGACCTTCCGCACCACCGTGCTCAGCTGGTAAAACCGCTTCGCCGGCTCTTCCGGGATTGGCTGGGCGGAGAACGTGTGTAAACGAATTTTCGCACCATCCACTGTGACATCCCGCTCATCGAGAACGGAAAACTCCGAGAGTGTCTGCACCGATTTTATACTCGCATCACTGTATGAAGCGGCATCCCAATCACGCACGAGAGGTTCCTTCGTCACCATCACCGTGGGAATCTGATTCGATGCAAATTGATCTGCCTGGAACACGGCAATAACCTCTTCCGGCACCCCGCGCGCGCGGAGACCCACGGGCTCGACGGACTTCCATCCCGATGGCAGGCAGGTCCCAAACACCCCGTCCCAATACTGTTCGCGGCAGGAAAGCTCTTCTTTCCCGCCAGCGCAGCCAGCGAGGAGCAACGACCCCCCAAGGAGGGTAATGCCGAAAAACCGTCGAAAACGCATGGAGCCATGATACAAGGAGAAGAAAAGAGAAGGAAAACGGATGTGGACGCACACAAAAAATATTGCGAAATATCCTAGTGGCGAATTGAGGCAAGAGGAGAAACAGGCTATACTATAGAGATTTATGGAGCGCCGCGTCCTTCTCGCTATCGGCATCCTTGCATTCCTGAGCCTTCCGGAAAGAGCGATTGCCACGAGCATCGATACCCGTGACACCGTCGCTGGACTCAGCACGGAAGTGATGCTTCGAGGTTTCCCTCCGGATTCCACCATTCCTGTCCATGTTGTGAGCGACGCAGAGAACCGCCGAACACTCGAGACAACGACCGATCATGAAGGATCAGCAAACGTGCGGATTCGCGGAGAATATCTTGAACGTGCGGGAGAATATGACGTTTCCGTTCCTGTCATGGATAACGCGATCCGTTCGCAGTTCACGGTACTCCCAGAGACAGTGGATCCACTGCAATCAACAATAACCGCTGCGCGTCGCACGATCACGGCAGATGGCCGAGATATGCTCCAAGTACGCGTCCACTTGATGGACCGTTACGGGAACGCCCTTGCCGGTCGCCCAATCGCGCTTATATCGAGCCGATCGCAGGATCACATTACCCCAGTGGAACGCGAGACGAATCGCGAGGGCATACAAGAGTTCACTGTCCGCGCAGAAGAAGCCGGAGACATGCTACTGCGAGCAATGGATCTCCTCAATAGTGCAACCATTAAAAGCACCATCGCTGTAACGGCGATCCCAACATGGACAGGAACATCCCGAGGATACCAAGCGCTTTCCGCACAGGTCAGCGAGGAATTCGAAAGCGTCGTCGTGGAATTTGAAGTCAAGGTGGAACCGCCGATGTTGCAAGTGGAAAAGGAAGCACAAAGGGTCACTGTACGGGCGCTTGACCGCATGGGAAGGACGGTGAGGAGCTATCTTGGGAAGATTATATTCACGACGACGGATCCTGAAGCGACCGTTCCCGTCATGCAGCGTCTAAATTACGGGGAGTATCAGTTTGAGGAACGCGACCAGGGATTCCGCCAATTCACATTGGCACTGCGCTTCTACAGTCCAGGAGAACACACGCTCACTGTTGAGACAAGTGAAAACCCAACCGTGAAAGGGGAGGCAAAAATAACTGTCGTTGATTCAGGAATAGGACAGAGAAAACGCGATATCGAAATCACATCCCACGTGGATAATCAGTTTATTAACCACACCGCAATAACGCTCGAAGGAAAAGGCCCTCCTCTCATTAATATCCGCGCACTCGGTGGAAAAGAAGACGTCGCCGGAGAAACGGCGGCAGATGGGACGTTCCGCATCCCTGTAAAACTGGACCAATCACGCCGAGAATTCACCATTCGCGTCCAACAGAAACCGGAGGAAGGGTCTGCGGATTCTGGCCCAATCATGCTCATCCTGGACACAGCGCCACCGGAAATCACAAGCATTGCATTCTCTCCGGAAAAACCGAACCCGCAAACGGGCGTCCTGGTCATTGCCATCGCAGAACCGCATCTGAAAAACTTCCACATGCGTCTTACGGAAACACCGGAAGGTGACCCGACAACCATCTCTCTAGAAGAAACATCGACTGCAGGAACATACCAGTCACTGTTTACCGCTCCGAACATCGGAAATTATCAACCGCTTTTCAGTGCGGAAGACGAGGCAGGGAACAGTACAGAACTACGAAGTATGCTCACCGTTGTTCCAAAGCCTCTCTCGAAAGTGGAGAATGTCCGTGGAAAAGCCAACGGTACCGCGGCAACGCTCGAGTGGGATCCCGTACCAGACGATGTCGATGGATATCGCATTTATGTTGGAGAAGATCCTCTTCAGGCTCTCTATTCACTCAATACCGGACGCCCCACCACACGCGCCACAGTCTCCGGTCTCCTCCCAGGAAAGACGTACTACTTCTCCCTAACAGCGGTGAAAGGAGATGGGGAAAGTATAGAAAAAAGCACACCGGCAAAAGTGGATATCATCGGACTGACATTGAACGTGACAGAAGAGGACAGCGGTCTTCTCCTCGAATGGCCGAACATCCCGGATTCTCTCCCCATCTCGTCATTCATCCTCGAGTATGGAACAACGCCGAACAACTTCATAGAACAGCGCACGCTGAACGGAGCTCTCCGCAGTTTTACACTCCACGACCTCATCAATGACATTACATACCACCTCCGCCTTACCCCTGTGAATCTCACTGGAGAGATTCTGAACGACCTTGCTGCGCTCGGTACAGGAACACCGAAAGGAACTGGGTTTCGGCCAATGCCAACAGAACCGATCCCCCTGAGACCCAACGTTCCACAGCCACCAAAAACCAGTGACTCCGGCTTCCCACCAATCATAGGATGGTTCGCCATCATACTGACTTTAGCTGGGACCATCCTCTACATACGACATCGCCGTAGTACGCAGAAAACCATCGCCTTCCTCCAAGCAATGCACACACAATACCGCATGGTCTAGATTGAGGGAAAAGACTTGCCTAATGCCCATGCGTGCCGGTACGTTAATGATGTGACGAACGACCATCTCATCCACATGCAAGAGCTTATCGAAAGCGCAATTTCATCGTTAAAAACAGCCCAGGCCATGCTGCGGGATACAACGGGTATTGCCGATCCGGCCCACGAACGCCACATGCTGAACGCAAATCGCCTCGGTGGGAAGGTGGATGGAAAGATTGTTGAGGGGGTCTTCGACGGACAGAACATGGTCGACGCGGACGGGAACACCTACCCCGTGCCTGCAAACTATGCATCAAAGAGCAAACTCGTGGAAGGCGACGGCATGAAACTCATCATTACCGACGAGGGAAAATTCATTTACAAGCAAATTGCCCCCCTGGAACGGCAAACGGTAAGAGGCGTCCTCATCCAGGAAGATGGGCAATATAAGATTCTTGCTGAGGGAAAAACGTACCGGGTCCTCCTAGCCTCTGTCACATTCTACCGCGCTGAGGTTGGGGATCAGATTGTCATCCTCCTTCCAAAATCACAAGAAGCACATTGGGGAGCGGTGGATGCAGTTATACCCCGACATATCGCCGAAAGATCAGCAAAGGGAATCTTCAAACAACCTGCCGATGAAGGAGAAGATGGCGAACTGACACCAGCGGTCCACACCTAGTCGATAGGGGAATCCTCCTCTGCTAGGCTGAGCACCATGCAAGCCTCCGCCCGTTTTGTCATCCCAATTGCAAGCGCCCTCCTTCTCACCGTGTGTATCCTCGGAGGACTCTGGTGGGAACTGAAGAAGAGCACGGCCTCTCTCCTTCAATATCAACAAAACCTCCAACAAGAGGAACCCCAAACTCCCAATGGCACTGCACCATCCACGGAACCTCCTGATACTGATCCAAGAACACGGGCACTCATCTCCATCCGACAAGGGGATCTATTCGCTATACAGGGAGAATGGGCCTCCGCAGAGCGCGAATACACATCATCTGTGAAGGAAGGAGGAGGAGTGCCCGCCTTGCGTAAACTCGCCCAGGCTCAATTACAACGCCGAAATCTCCGCGGAGTGCGCCAAACGATTGATCAACTCCGTCAGGAAAACGTCCGCAGTGAAGATATCACGCTCCTCGAAGGGATCGTTCTCCTGCGTACTGGCGAATTGCAAAAACTTGCCGAACGCCTCGAGGTGATCCCTGATTCTCCACAAGCACACTATCTGAGCGCCCTCCTCGCCATCATTATGGGCAATCATGAAAAAGCGAAAGCTGAGCTTGATGAAACGAGTGCGGGATGGGAACCGATCCTCCGCTCCTATGCAAAAACCCTTCAGGCGGCGTACGAGGAATATGCGCTCTTCCCTGAAAGCCCCTCTATTCATCTTCTCACTCTCCTCTCTCGCGCCCTTGCGCAGGTACAGGAATGTGAAATCGCTCTCCCCATCCTCGCAAGCGTTACCCAGAAACAAGATGACTACCGTGATGCATGGATTGTCCAAGGATATTGCGAACTCACGACCGAACGAACCGAGCAAGCGCTGATCTCTCTTGAACGAGCGTACGCGCTCGATCCGGAGAAACCGGAAATCCAATACTTCCTTGCCAGAACATATGGAACACTAGGAAATCATCGCAGCGCTCTCACCTTCTTCCAATACAGTCTCAGGAATGGTTTCACGCCGGAACACGAGATTCGTCGCCGCATCGCTCGCGAAGCAGACGCCATGGGAGAAATCTCGCTCGCGCTGGAACAGTACAGCGCTCTCCTCCGTCTCCCGGAAGCACGCAGAGATGATCTCGAAGATGCTATTCAGTTTGCCCTCCGCGTGGAACAGAAAGAAGAAGGATATGCGCTTGCCACCAAAGGGGCAGAACGCTGGCCCAACGACGCACGCGTCCTCTACCTCCTCGGATGGACCGCCTCAGAAACAGGGAGAAATGATGAAACGAACCGGGCGCTGGAACAGGCTCTGAAGATCAACCCAACCTTCACGGCCGCTATAGAACTCCAAAAGAAAATCCGCTAACATCCGCACTATGTCGTTCATCGGGGCATCTCGCGTCCTACTCCCATGCTCACTGGCCCTCGCCATCGGATCCTGTGTCCTACTTCTCTACCCTGGCCCACGCCTGAGTGTGGAATTCACCGGAGGTACCCTCATGGAAATCCAGCTTCCAGATGGCAAGACAAAGGAAGACCTTGCTACAATCCTCCCAGAAAACACCTCCATTACCTCTACACGAAACGGCAGTATCCTTATCCGTTCCCGTGTACTTGGAAATGAAGAACACCGTGCCATCGGAGAACAGATAGAAAAGCAACTGGGCCCGAGTCCTGAACTCCAATTCACCACAATCGGACCAACGGTCGGACGGAGTCTCCGCATCCGTGCTCTCTGGGCAATAGCTGTCGCGGCGGTGGCCATCATCATTTACCTCGCCTTCGCCTTCAGGAAAATCACGCATCGCCTCAGTCCATGGACATTCGCCATCAGCGCCATGATCGCCACTTTCCACGACACACTGATCACTCTGGGAATTTTCACGATCATCAGTCGTTTTACCTCCTTTGAAATGGACCTCCTCTTTGTTGCCGGCCTCCTCAGCATCATAGGATATTCAGTGAACGATACGATCGTGGTGTTCGACCGCATTCGCGACAACATTTTCCTCGACACACACCGAGAAGATTTCAGCGCTCTTGCTGAGCAAAGCATACGGCAAACCATGACACGGACAATCAATACCGGAACAGGGGTGATGATCATGCTCTTTGCTTTATTCTTCTTCGGTGCAGAGAGTATTCGCTGGTTCGTTCTCACACTCATCGTCGGCACTATCATAGGAACGTATTCTTCCTTCTTCGTCGCCATACCGCTCCTAGTCTGTAGGAAAGAGAAATCCTAATCCCACATGGGCGACGCGCCTCCCGTCATCGAAAAGCTATCACATGCGCGCACGCGCTGCACATTTACTATAGCCGACCCAGAGCGCTCTGCCCTGGAACACGGAGCCCTGGAACGCATGGCAAAAAAATCGCAGGTGAAGGGATTCCGGACAGGACATACCCCATTGGAAATCATCAAAGTGCAAACCAAACCAGAAGCACTGACGGAGCATATTATCCATGCCTTCCTCCAAGAACATCTCCCAAAACTCCTGAAGGAACAGAAACTCACACCCATCATCCATCCTAAGATCGAGCTCACGTCCCATACACCGATCACCCTCTCGATCATCATCGTCGAGAAGCCAGCGGTAAAATTTCGCGGACAGGACGCCCTCCGCATCAAAAAGAAAGAGATCATTGTCACAAACGAAGAAATCACCAAAACACTGGATACCCTCAAGAAGGAACACGCCATTGCAGAATGGACCGATGCGGTCACCCAAAAACAATGGGGTATCCCCTCACTCGAGCATCTCCGAACATCGATCACAGAGGCGCTGAAGCGCCAGAAGGAACAGGCCGAACAGAAGCGGCGGGAGGAAGCATTCTTCGAGCAAGTCCAGAGTGGAATCGACATCGATCTCGCACAGGAGCTCCTCGAAGACGAGGAACGGCAGATGCTCGGCTCCCTGCAAGAGAACCTCCGCACCCAGAACCTCTCCTTCGCCGAGTGGCTGAAACGCACGAAGAAGTCAGAAGAAACAGTCCGCACAGATATGCGGCAAGGAGCAGAACGTCGCCTCCGCCTCCGCTTCGGGATCGATGCCCTCCTCCAAGAACACAACATCGCTGTCTCTGATGATGAACTCACAAAAGGCATCGCGGAACTCCTTCGGAGTCTCCCCCATGTTGAACGCGCCCGCCTCGCTCCCCTCTACACGCCGGGAGACGAAAGTTACGAGCGTTTTCGCTGGCAACGGCGCATGCAGAAACTCCTCGCGATGTTCCTGGAATGAACTACAAAACCCCCGCAGCGCAAGCGCTGCGGGGTGGCAAGAATTCAAGAAGCCTCAAGGGCTTCAAGAGACAAGTCAGGGAACTTTCCGGGCGGCCCCGAGGAACACGTCGTCGTACGGGCTGTCAACCCAGTAGCTGCGGACGCGCACGCGACCCCCGCTGACGCTGAGTACGGCGTGGCCGCCATCCGGGAGCACTTCCGTGCAGCGGCACCAGTTGTCCTCGAGAAGATCGTTGCCGGTCTCCGTCAGATGGATAAGCAGAGCCGTGGCGGCGACGCAGACCGGCGCGGGCTTCCAGGCGGTGTCGATTCTGGCCAGGTGCCGGAGTTGTTCGTCCCAAGTCCTC
>MFYG01000003.1 GCA_001789045.1 Candidatus Peribacteria bacterium RIFCSPLOWO2_12_FULL_55_15
ATACCGGAGCATTCCAGCGGGAAATCGTCCCTATGCGTGGCAAAGATACGGAAGGGAAACCAATCGTCGTCACGCAAGACCAGGGCATACGCCGCGATACGACCATGGAAGCCCTCGGCGCGCTGCAGCCGGCGTTCGTGAAAAACGGCGGCACCGTCACGGCGTGGAACAGCAGCCAGACGAGCGTCGGCGCAGCGGCGGCGCTCCTGATGTCGAGTGAAAAGGCGAAGGAACTTGGCCTCAAGCCGAAAGCTTCTATCCGCTCCGCGGCCGTTGCGGGTGTTGACCCCTTTGTCATGGGGCTGGGTCCCGTTCCGGCGGTGCGCAGGGCGCTGGAGCGGGCGGGGCTTACGCTCGCGGATATCGACGTGATCGAGCTGAACGAGGCCTTCGCGGCGCAGGCGCTCGTAGTGATGCGGGAGCTTGGGCTTGATCCTGCGAAGGTCAACATCCGTGGCGGCGCCATCGCGCTTGGTCACCCGCTCGGCGCGAGCGGCGCGCGCATCGCAGCCACGCTCATCAGCCTCATGGAAGACCGCCGCGCGCAGTTCGGGCTCGTGGCCATGTGTATCGGCGGCGGCCAGGGCATCGCGACGATTTTTGAGAAGACAGAGTGAGTGTTGTGGATTACGATTACGTGCTTTTTCTATGGAAGAGCCGCGTCCAGAAAAGAGTGCATCTCATGTCACCCTGAGAAAAAATTTTCTCACCATGACACGTGAGTGTCGACAGGAATATGCCGATGTGATGCAGGATCCACGGCGGATTTTATGGGAACCAACACCGGAACAAGTTGCGCAGTCGAACATTGCGGCGTTCGTGCGCTTCCTCGTGGAGCGGTACGGGAACGACGCGCCGTCCATCGAACGCCTATATGAATGGTCGATCGAAAAGCCGGAGGAGTTCTGGCGTTCGTTCCTCCGGTTCTCGAACATCTTCTACGTTGGGGACGACCGGAGGGCGCTGACGTATGCCTCTCCTGCACAACGCATGATCGATGCACGGTGGTTTCCGGACGTGCGCCTCAATTTTGCGGAGAACATCCTGCGCCACGCGGAGGAAACTCCGGAGCGCGAGGCGATCGCATTCTTCTCTGAAGACGGGCGGGAGCGGCACATCACTTTTGGAGAGCTGAAACGGGAAGCGATACGGTTCAGTCGGCTGATCGATGACTGCGGTGTGCAGCAGGGCGACCGCGTGGTCGCGTACATGCCGAATATTCCGGAGACGATCAGCGCCATGCTCGCGACGACGGCGCGCGGCGCCATCTGGTCCTCCATATCGCCGGAATTCGGGGCCGACACCGTCGTCGACCGCTTCGGACAACTGGCCCCCAAAGTCCTCATCGCCGCCGACGGGCACCTCTACCGCGGGAAAGCGCATGACGCACTTCCAAAAGCGCAGGAAATCCGACAGCGGATTCCCTCGATCGAGCATACGATTGTTGTTCCGTATGTGCAGGGTGTCACCCCGAGCGTAGTCGAGGGGCAATACTCTGTGTCGTGCTTCGACTACGCTCAGCATGACACACTGGAATCTGGTGTGCTCTCCTACGACCGCCTCCCGTTCAATCATCCACTCTTCATCCTCTTTTCTTCGGGTACCGAGGGGAAGCCTAAATGTGTTGTCCATGGCTCCGGCGGGACGCTCCTCAACCAGCTCAAGCAGCACATGCTCCACGCCGATCTCACGGAGCGCGACACGTTCTTCTTCCACACGACAACGAGTTGGATGATGTGGAATTCGCTCGCGTGCGCGCTCGGGACGGGGGCGAAGGTCGTCCTCTACGACGGCGACCCGCTCGCGCGGGACGGCCGCGTCCTCTTCGACGTCGCAGAGAAGGAGCGCATGACCGTCTTCGGGACAAGCGCGCGGTATCTTGCGTCGATTGAGAAAATTGGCCTGCGCCCCCGTGCGACGCACGATCTCTCCGCACTGCGCACGATCCTCTCCACGGGCTCGACGCTGTATGGCTCGCAATTCGACTACGTGTACGAACATGTTCACCCGACGGTGCAGCTTACGTCGACGTCCGGCGGCACGGACATTCTCGGCGCATTCGCGACGGGCGACCCGACGAAACCTGTCCGACGGGAGGAACTGCAGACGAGGAGTTTCGGCTGCGCGGTGGACGTCTTCGACGAGGAGGGGCGTCCGCTCCCGCCGGGCGCGAAGGGCGAGCTTGTCTGCACGGCGCCCTTCCCGTCGCAGCCCGTTCGATTTTGGAACGATCCGGATGATGAGAAGCGCATCAAGGCATACTTCGCGAAGTACGGACCGGCAGTCTGGCGCCACGGCGATGAAGCGGAACGCACGCCCTCCGGCGGGATAATCATTCACGGACGCTCCGACGACACGCTCAAGCCCGGCGGCGTGCGCATCGGCCCCGCGGAGGTCACTGTCCAGGCAGAAAAAATCCTGGAAGTTCTGGAAGCGGCCGCCGTGGGGCACCGGATGGCGGACGGCGAGCGTGTCATCCTCTTCATCGTCCTCAGGGAGGGGCGAGAGCTCACGGAGGATGTGCAACATCGCATCCGTGCTCAAATCCGCTCCGGCGCATCCCCGCACCACGTCCCCGCCGTGATCTGCGCCGTCCCGGCCCTCCCCCGGACGCACAACGGCAAGCTTTCCTTAAGCGCCATCCGAAATGCAATCTGTGGATCAGAGGTGAAAAATGCCGATGCACTCGCGAATCCGGAGTCGCTTGCGTATTTCCGAGATAGACCGGAGCTGCAATGAGGAACAATGTTCCAGTACCTAGTTCCCAGTTCCTCGTTCCTGTATCACCGTTCCCGGGTAGTAATACCGCAAAATTTCCTCTGCACTTTTCCACTCCTCCGCCTGCCCCCTCGCACCGCAGCCGGACATACCCACGCCGTGCCCGGCGTTCGGAAGTCCTCGGCACCACGGGTCTGGCTTGCTCCCGAAGGCCTCCGCGTGGGGGAAGTCCGTCCATCCGGCTTCCGCGGGCGATCGTGTCCGCCCGTCGTCGCTACTGAAATATGCGGCGCGGAGAATATCCTCGTTCTTTGTGAGCACTTTCCCCGCCGTCTCCCGCACAGCGCGGACCCAATCGGGATTTTTCTCTGCGAACGTCAGACCTTCGTATGCCTGGAAGACCGCCGGATCATCGGATCCATCATAGGGCATCCCGGGAAATTTTTTGTACCCTGTAGTCGTCCCCAAGGACGTACTACCGGGGCGGTTTCCATCGTCCATGTAGTGAGCGGCATACGAACGCGCGGCGATGGCGAAGGCCTTCTGCTTTTCATGGGGCTCTGTATCCGGCTCCTCGGCGAGGCCGAGAAGGTAATCCTCGAGAGGAAGTTCATTGATGAGCACGAGCGCGGAATCCAAGACCCGACACTCGAGGGTACCGCTGTAGCGGCGGAGCGCGCCGTCCTTGCTCGCGAACGCGACTGGACCGGCGGAGAGGAGGCGCACGACGCCCGTCGCAATGCTCTTTCCCCGTGCCTGCGCCGCGCACTGGCCGTCGCGCTCCGCAAGGAGCACTTCACGGACATCGATGTCGTTCCCGTTTACCGTTGTCCCCTCCGGTACGAGCACGACGGCGGTGTCATCGGAGAATGTGAGGCGGATGCGGATGCTGTTTCCCTCTCCCGTGGGGAGAGGGTTACCCGCCCGAACGATCCCGTTCGGATCGGGCGGGGGGTGAGGGGCCACCTCCCCCCACGGGGGAGGACGAAGGAGGGGGGCCACCTCTCCCCGCGGTCGGGACTCATGGTGAGGGGAATGGAGAGGGGTTTTTGACATTTGTGGAAGCGGCACTGCCTGTTGCTGTTTCATAGTGGCCCGTTTCCCCGTCGCCAGCAGCGTGTACCGTACCGGTCCGATCTGCAGCCGGTATTCGCCGCTTTTCATCGGAAACTGCACATTGAGACGCAGTTGCACAGTTGCCCGTGCGCCGAGTTTTTTCGGAAGTTGGAGAGAGTTTCGGACGGGAACAAAGCGCTTCCCCCGTTCCTGCCAGAGGAAGATGCCCTGGTCGGCCTCTACATCGGCAATGCGTGCGAGTTGCGGTGTTGGCGCTTGTCCGCCGCGGTACTGCATGCTGAGAGGGAGGACCATTCCGGGCCGTCCCTGGAGTTGTGTGACGCCGGTGGGAGTGAGGAGCGGCGCAGAACTCGTGGGCACGAGGGGGGAAGAGCGCGAGCGCGGCGTGTCTGCGCGGCGCGCGGTGAGTATTGCCGGGAACCGGATCGTTGCGAGGAGGTCCCCCTTCCACACGTGCTCGCGAACTTGCGCGAGCGTTTCCCGGACGTAGTAGCCGGGACAGTCGGTCGAGAGGAGGTCTTTATGCCCCACAATTGCTGGAAAGCTTTTCCCGTGTATGCGCACAGAGGAGCCGAGATCGATGTCGTATGTCTGTGCGAGGTCAGAGAGGAGCCACTGGAGACTCTGCATTTGCACCTGCGGTGGCTGTTCACCATCGAAGTTCCCAAGCAGTGCGATACTCATAGTGCCGGTGTTCCAACAGTACGCGTGACCACCAATGACTCCTTTCCCACCGGTACGCCCTTCGTAGATCTGTCCGCGTTCATCAATGAGGTAGTGGTACCCGATGTCACCCCAACCTCGGTTATTTGCATGATAGGCATAGAGTGCCCGCACACGCTCGAGCGGTGGCCGCTCATCTCCCGTGACATTCTGTGCAGTGTGGTGGACAACGAGGAGCTTGACGGATTTGGAGTACTGGAGCGGCCATCGATAGGCTTGCCAGTTCGCATCGGAACGCACCGTGTGTGAAGAGCGAAATTCCCCCGGGTACTGTCGTTGCCACTCTTCACACTCGCGTAGGCGTTCCGGAAGGATGCCATTACCATTCTCAATCGTATCTATTGCGCGTTCAGGAGCAACGTCGGAGCGGCGCGTCTTTTCACCTGCAAAGAGGAAGGTATAATCCGCGCCCCATTCCTCGCGTGAGAGAATACGGCGAGCGGGAAGAGGGAAGCGGGAAGCGACAAGGGTATGAACGGGATCTTTCGCAACGCGGATTGGGTGGAATGCGAGCGCCTTTCCACCACGAAATACAATGCGAGAAACGGGGCGTGGGAAGATCACGAGATTCGATTCCCGCAGCAGTGGATCGAACTCCTCCTCGACAGCCAATGGAAACCACGCCGTCCATGCTGTTCCGTCCCAGCCGCGAACCTCCGCCGTCGCGGAACTATTGGGCAATGTGACACTGAGGGCGTCGATGGGAGGACTGAGCGTTTGCACCTCCCCACCGCGTGTTACAAGCAATGAAAGGGATGCTGCAGCGAGAAGGGCGTATGTGAACACCGGGGAAGTATAACAACCTCTTCACCATAGTCTCCCAGGGGGCCTTGCAGAAATGCGTTCTCGCTCTTCGCGGGCATGGCGGTCCGCTCGCGCCCCCATCGCCTGGTACCGGGGGGCATCTGTTGGGAAGAGTTCGGCGAGCGTACCCGTCACGGCGAGAAATTCCTCTACATTAGGAGTGAGTGCGATGAAGTGCGTGTTCCGTTCGATGGCCTCGAGGTAGGCGGAGAGGAGAGTGTCAAATTCCACTCGTCGCTGTGCGATGATCTCCTTTTGCCCCTGTGCGCGGAGGGCGTCGATGAGGCCGCGGAGGGCTCCGAGATGGTTCCATTTCCCGAGTCGGTAGGCTTCCTCGTACGCACTGCGTGCTGCTTGGAGGTCATTGAGGAGCATCTGGGTATCTCCAAAGAGTTTCCATGCCCGTGCATCGTATCGATTTACATGGAAGTAGTCGTCGAGGGCGCGGAGGGCATTCTTTGGTTTCTCCTGAAGAAGGGAAAGGTGAGCGCGGCTGAGGTGTAAATCTCGGCTGAACATCTCGACGCGGGCACCCTCATACCATGTGAGCGCTGTCGCAATGTCTCCGCGTGCTTCTGCATGGCGGCCGATGGAGGAGATAAGGAGAAAGCGTCCTTCGAAGAGCGCAAGGAGCATGAGAGTCGTTGCGAGGGATAGCTCCGAGAAGCGTAGGAGTGTGGGAGAGAGTGGAGGTTGCAGAGATTCTGCTGGTTGGAGAGAAGAGAACTGGAGAACTTTCCGATAGAGGAGCGCGAAGAGGAGCCAGAATGGGAGGGCAACACCAACGAATTGCATGTTGAAGTCGAGGAGGAGGTGGAAAAGAACACCAGTGATGGAGAGGGTGAGAGGGAGGAGGAGAGGAGGAGGAGAGGAAGTGCCCTGTGCAAGTGTACGCAGGGCGGGGATGACGATGGTTAGGAGGAACACTATAAAAAGCACTGCTGCAGGTAAGCCGCGTTCCAGAGCGTACTTCAGTAAGATGTTGTGGGCGTGATCGGAGGTTGCGAACACTCCTTCCTGGAGCCGGGTCTGGACGAATCGGAAGCTGTAAGGACCAAAGCCGAATAGGGGGCGTTCCCACATAAGATCCCATGCCTGTTTCCAGAACTGCGCTCGCTCGGTGATGGATGATGTTCCCTCCGCAGCAGTGAATGTGATTTTCTCGACCGTCGATTGCACCGGAGAAAATTGCGCGCGAAGCGCATTGAAACTCAGGACCATTCCTACAGTGATGCAGAGTGTCGCCATGGTGCGTCCCAGTGATGGTCTGTTCCACACCGCCCTTCGTATACTGCCCTCCAGTCTCCATCGGATGAAACACCAAAGAGCCACTTGTAATCCAAATGCGACATACGCTGCGCGGGAGTAACTGAGGAAGAGTGATGCAAGGAGGAGTCCGGCCCCCGTGAAGCTAGCGAGATTCCAGAGAACAGCATTACGTGTCCATGGTTCGACTACGCTCACCATGACACGCGGTGTCACCCTGAGCGTAGTCGAAGGGTGACACCGCGTCCACGCAATAGGCCACACCATCAGTACGAGTTCTGCCCATGCGTTCGGCCAATAGTCGGTGTGAAAGCGCCAGTCGAAGAAGCTTCCAACGAAGCGTGGAACGGGTTGGAAGATGTACACGAGGATGCCGAGGAAAGCTGCGACCACAACGCTGACGATGAGTATCTGGAAACAACGGAGCGCGAGAGGAGCGCCGTAAGCATCGCGCGACGATTCCCGCAGCATCCAGAGGAAGAGGAGGATGAGGGACGAGTCACGCAGGACTTCATCGAGTCCGTAGTTCCCCACGGACGACGTGATGTAGGAAATGAATGTCCAGCAAAGGAAGAGCATGAGAGGAACCCACAGGCGCAAGGGAACCAGTGCCGACGCGTCTGCTTCTTCCTTCCTTCTGCTCCAGTACGCGAGAGTGCAGAACCACGCCACGGCGACGAGGAGCCACGTTGTCTCCAGTGTTTTCCCTCCCTTCCAGAGGATGGAGAGGGGGAGGAACGCGAGAAGAACGAGCGGCGCAAGCCGCGGCCAGGCAAAGAGGAACATGGAGGACAGTATGTCAGAAAAATAATTTTCCATACTGATCCACCATCCGTCCCATCGAAAACTTCTCTGCGACAATCTCCGGACCGCGTGCAGCAAGGCGGTGACGGAGATCGGCATCGTTCCGGAGGCGGAGAATTGTTTTCCGAAGAGCTCCACTCGATCCAGCAGGGACGACGATGGCTTCTTTTTCATTCTCCACGTACTCCGCCGTGCCGCACGCATCGGTCATGATCACAGGGATTCCGCAGGCCATGGCTTCGATGGGTGCCAGTGGGCAGGGGTCGTGGTCGCGGGATGGGAGAACAAATATATCTAATGATCGGTAGAAGGCGGCGATGTCGGGAACGGACTGGAGCAAAGTTATTAGGTTATTAGGTTCTTGAGTTATTGAGTTTGCGGCGTCAATTAGTTGTTGTATTCGGTGCTCATCACGACCGGTGCCGACGATGGTGAGATGGACGTTTGGGAGGTCTTTGATTGCCTCAATGAGGAGATCGACGCCTTTTTCCGGCGAGAGGCGGGCGATGGTACCGATGTGGAGAAATGGGACCTGGGACCTGGGACCTGGGACGTTTATCGATGTGTCTGTCATATACCCAGTTCCTAGTTCCCAGTCCCTAGTTCCCATTTTTTGGAGATCAATCCCATTCGGGATCACAACAATATTTTCCGGATTCCATCCGAGTTTCTCAACGTAGATTCTCTTACTAAGATCCGAGACGACAACGGTTGTTGCAAGCCTGCTCAGTCGCCGTAACTTCGGGAGCCACGGGTTCCACCGGAGCCACCGTCCGATGCGGTCGTGCTCGATCCAGAAGACGCGGATGCCCTGCCGAAGGGCCCACTCAGTGAGCAACAACTTTTCCGTGAGAGAAAGCATGCAAATGGCGTCGGGTAATTGAAAATTACTTTGGAGTTTTCTTCGCATCCCAAACTTCCTCCACAAAAAACTCACTGCCCCCCACTTCGTCACCGGTGGCGGTCCAATGTCCAACCTGATAGCTGATAGCTGATAGCTGATAGCTTTTTCAAGGAGAACTTGGCAGGAGCCAAGGAATGCCACCTCATGCCCCCGCTCCCGCAGTCCTTTCATGAGACTCAGCGTCTGTACCTCGGCGCCACCGTAGGTGCTTTCGAGGGGGAAGCGGGTAAAGAAAATGTGCACAGGAAGAGCATAGCGCGCCCCTCTTTCTTGAGTATGGCGAACCGGACTACTTTTACAAGCAGCCCAGTTCTATTGGTCAGAATCCCCGTGTCAAGAATGACAAGAGGAGGGCGACTGCCCCTCCTGCAACATATCCAATGTTGTAGGCAAGGACATCGGGCCATATCTGCCTCCACATCCACCACCTCAATCGAAATGTCCATATCCACAGAACATTCCACATGAGCAGAGGGACCGCTGCCCCACAGAGGAGAGCCAGAGAACCTGGCATTCCTTGTAGAAGGAAAAGGCTTCCCAGAAGGGGGGCGGAGATTGCTGTCGCAATAAACCCCACCGTGACAACTTCGGTCGCGGGGCCATCCATCCAACTTCTCGTCTTCATCTTTTTCCCCTACCTTCCTTTCGTATGTGAAGAAACAATCTGACTTAGATTACATTAATATCCCATAGTAAAAATGTCAATGTCCAAAACAGACGATGCTATCGTTGATTCATCTCCTCTTCCTCCCCACTAACCGATCGAGGATCGTGAGTGTTTCCTTGAGGGTCTTCGTGGACGAATTGACGGTGCAGTGGTAAAGAGAACGCTCGGACTGCGGCAATTCCTCCTCATGCCCGATGTGCGCGGCCACGAATTCCGGCCCCATCTCCTCCCGGATGAATTGCTGGAGGGGGAGGGGGATGCGTGCGCAGGAGGCGACGAGATGGAGGTCCTCCTTCCGAAGCTCCTGCGCGCACTGGCACGCGATGTTCACGTAGAACTCCGTCATGTCGAGGTCGATGGACGACTCTTCTTCCCCGTCCTCGGGGACGAATTCCGCTGTCGCGGATTCCTCGACGGCCATGTAGCGCCACGCGGGATGGCGGTTGAGGAACTCCGTAATCAGAGCGTCCTTCCCAATGCTTTGAGGACCCACAATGACGAGGAGCATGTTATGAGGATACCGGGATCATGCGCTCTTGTCCTCCCATGTACGGTCGTAACACTTTCGGGATTGTCATCGTCCCATCCTTGTTCTGGTAGATCTCGAGCAAGGGGATGAGGATGCGAGGTGAAGCAATGCAGGTGTTATTGAGAGTGTGGACAAACTTTTTCTCACCGTTCTCTGCGATGTACTTAATATTGAGCCGCCGCGCCTGGAAGTCGCCGAGGTAGGAGCACGAGTGCGTTTCGCCGTACGCATTTCTACTCGGCATCCACGTTTCAATATCCTGCATGAAGACCTTCCCCCGCCCCATCTCGCCCGTGCAGATGTCCATCACGCGGTACGGGAGCTCCAGCGCATGGAGAACCTCCTCGGCATTCGTCCGGATTTCCTCGAAGAGCACCATTGCCTTTTCTTCATCCGCCTCGCAGAGGACGACCTGCTCGACTTTCTGGAACTGGTGGACGCGGTAGAGGCCCTTCGTGTCCTTCCCATACGTACCAGCCTCGCGCCGGAAGCATGTAGAAAAGCCGCAGTAGCGCTTTGGGAGTTCTGCGACATCGAGCACTTCATCTTTGTGATAACTGCAGACCGAAACCTCCGATGTGCCAATAAGATAACGGTCTTTGTCCACAACATACATCTGCTCTTCGGCGCCGGGGAAAAACCCGGTTCCCACAAGGCATTCTCGTGTGGCCATGAGTGGAGGAGCGAACAGTGTCCATTTCTTCTTCAGGAGATGATCAATCGTGAACTGGAGGAGCGCGAGCTCCAAGCGAGCGCCATCTCCTTTGAGGAAGTAACTGCGCGCTCCCGCTACCTTCACGCCACGGGGAATGTCGATGATATCGAGAGCCTCTCCAATGGCCACGTGATCCTTAAGTTGAGCGGGTGTCACCCTGAGCGTAGTCGAAGGGTCACCCCATTTCTTCACCTCCCGATTCCCATTCTCATCCTTCCCTCGTGGAACGCGATCGAGTGGAAGAGAAGGAAGAAGGAGCTGCATTTCTAGCCAGGAATTCTCTATTGTCTGCAGTTCATCTTCTCTCGTTTTGAGGTTGCCGGAGAGAGCCTTCATCTCCGCAAGCGCAGTCTCCTTCTCTTTTCCCTTCATCACAGGAATGCGCTTCGAGACGCTGTTCTTCTTCGCGCGATCCTCTTCCGTACGCTGAAGAGCCTCTTGCCGCAGTATATCGAGCTTCAGGAACCCATCGACCGATACGTCAATTCCTTTGTCCTTCACCGCTTTTTTATAGATATCCGGCCGTCTGCGAAGGTCATCGAGATCGATCATGAGAAGGAGAGTATACTCTCTTGTCATGCCTTCAGAGAATCCTTTCCGTCTCGTTTCCCCATTCGAGCCTACGGGCGACCAGCCGAAGGCCATTGCAAAACTCATCGAGGGTGTAAAAAATGGGGAACAGCACCAAACGCTCCTTGGGGCCACGGGGACGGGGAAGACCTTCACCATGGCGAATGTCATCGCAGCAGTTCAGCGGCCAACCATTGTGATCGCACACAATAAAACACTTGCAGCTCAGCTCTGCAGCGAGTTCCAGCAATTTTTTCCGGAGAACGCCATCTCGTACTTCGTCTCCTACTACGACTACTACCAACCGGAGGCATACATTCCCCATACGGATACGTACATCGAGAAAGATGCCTCCATAAATGCGGAGATCGAGAAGTACCGCCATGCTGCGACGATGAATCTCCTCACGCGGCGCGATACGCTCATCGTAGCATCCGTCTCCTGCATCTACGGGCTCGGGAATGTTGAAGATTACGAAGCACTGGCGATCAAACTCGAGCGCGGCATACACATTCAGCGCGACACGCTCCTCCGGCGTCTCACCGACATCCAGTACCGGCGCTCACATCTCGAGTTCAAGCATGGGATGGTCCACGTTCTCGGGGACACCGTGGAAATTTTCCCGCCGAGTGCGGATACGGTCATTCGCATGGAGATGCCATTCGATGAAGTGGAGAATCTGCAGGAGGTGGACAGTTTCACCGGAGAAATCATCCGCGAACTACAGGAAGTCGTCATCTTCCCCGCATCGCACAATGTGACGTCGAAGGAGAAGATCGAACATGCCTGTGAGGGGATTCTTGCGGAGTTGAAAGAAAGAGAAGCAGAACTTCTGAAGAAAGGCGAGAACACGAAGGCCGAGCGGCTGCGTCAGCGGACGGAGTATGACGTCGAGATGCTTCGTGAAACAGGGTACTGCATGGGGATTGAGAACTACACGCGGTACTTCGGAAACGCCGGTCTCGCGGGACAGCCACCGTCCACCCTTCTGGACTACTTCCCGCGGGATCTTCTTTGCATCATCGATGAATCGCACATGACCATTCCTCAAATTGGAGGGATGCATGAGGGGAATCGCAGCCGGAAGCAGACGCTCATTGATTATGGCTTCCGGTTGCCATCGGCGCACGATAATCGTCCTCTCACATTTCCAGAGTTCTCTGATCGCACCCATCAGCGTATCTATATCTCGGCGACACCAGCGAAGTACGAATGGGAACACACGCCGAAGGCATGGATGACAGAGCAGATTATCCGTCCCACAGGACTCCTCGATCCGCTCATCATAGTGAAACAGACGAAGGGACAGGTGGATGATATTCGTCGTGAAATCGATGCGACGATCGATCGGAAAGAGCGTTCCCTCGTGACAACGCTCACGAAACGCCTCGCGGAAGATCTCACGAAGTTCTTCCAGGAGCGCCAGTACAAGGTGCGGTATCTCCATAGTGACGTCGAAACCCTCGAGCGTATAGAGATTCTTCGGAAACTTCGCACGGGCGAGATCGATGTTTTGGTCGGCATTAATCTGCTTCGGGAGGGGCTCGATCTTCCGGAGGTCAGCTTTATCGCAATTCTGGATGCTGATAAGCAGGGATTTCTCCGTTCCCGCGATGCTCTCATCCAGACAATCGGTCGTGCCGCGCGCAACGTACATGGGCACGTGACGCTGTATGCAGACCATGAGACGGTTGCGATGCGCGGGGCGCTCGAGGTGACGAACCGCCGGCGGACAATTCAGGAAGCGTATAACCGGAAGCACGGCATTACGCCGAAATCGATCGAGAAAGCGGTCCACGATATTTCCGAGGAGGAGCGGAAATTGGAACTCCGTCGTCCCCGCCACGATCACACGAAAATTCCGAAGGACGAGAAGCTCCGTCTTATGAAGGAACTCGAGGAACAGATGGCCATTGCTGCGGAGAGCCTGGAGTTCGAAAAGGCGGCGGACCTGCGGGACGAAGTTGATCTTTTGCGGAGAGAGCTCGGGATGTTTCGGTAGGTGTGCAACCCTTACCCTGCCATATCCCTTCAAAGAGAGATGGTGATCCCAACGAAAATCACCCCCGCCGCATACACCCCAGCCACGACGTCATCGAGCATGACGGTTATGGAAATGTGCTCCGCATCGTCGATGCGCTGAATCCCCAGCGGCTTCAGGCTGTCGAAGAAGCCGTAGACACCCGTCGTGACCACGCCGGCGACGATGGGATGTACTGCGTCCTGCGGGAAGAAAAGGAAAGGGGACGCCGCGATGAGCACGCCGAGTACTTCATCGAGGACGATCCACTCGTGGTCGTGTTTTTTCCCGGCGCGGACGAGGGGGATCGCTAATCCGCCCATCAGGAGAAGAATGGGGATCGTGGCGAGAAACACGGCCGCGCGGAGCGCGAAAGGAACGGAAGAAGCGGCAAAAAACCACGGCAGCAGGAAACCGGCAACGGTGGCCGTCATCCACGACCCCTTGGGAAGGAAACCGATGCCGCCAACACTGAGGAGGAACTTCGCAATACTTCGTGACATGCTGGAAGTCTATCCCATAATTCGCACAGCTTCCCGGTATCCCTCCGGCGTCCCCGTATCGATGCGCTTTCCTTCTACTGCATAGCCGTAGATTTGAGTGGTGGGTAACTGTTGGAGGAAAGCATCGACGAGGCGAATTTCCTTGCCAGCTGGTCCCCCCATCTCTTCCACAATCCTTGTCAGAGCACTGAACGTCGAACGGGGAATGATGTACTTCCCAACGATGCCGAACGTAGAAGGAGCCTCTTCGGGCGATGGCTTCTCGATGAGATGTGTGACTTTCTTCAATCGTCCTTGCGTTGCACGTTCATCAATACCAACAATGCCGTATTTCCGCACGTATTCGCGGGGGACATCCTCGAGGCAAAGGAGGATGGAGTCTTCCGGAAGTCCGGTGTATGCAGACATGAGCTGTTGAAGCCCCGTCGCTTTTCCTACGATGAGGTCATCGCCGAACAAGACGGCCACGGGGGTACTCTGCACCCATGTCTGCGCCTGGAGGACGGCATGTCCATCCCCGAGTTGTTCCTCTTGATAGATTGTTGTGAAGCGCACCTCCGCATAGCGGCAAAGTTCTTGGAGTGCATCAACCTTTCCTCTTTTTGCGAGGAGCGCCTCGAGGGCAAGGTCTTTCGTAAAATACTGGGGGATGAGTTCCTTTCCGTGGCTGATGACGAAGCAGATATCGGTGATGCCGTTTCCCAGACACTCGTCCACGAGGAACGCAATCATCGGCCTGTTTCTCAGCGGCAAGAGCTCCTTCGGGATCACTTTTGTCCATGGAAGGAAACGTGTTCCAAGGCCTGCAACGGGCAGAATTGCCTGCGTAAGACGCATGAGGGCAGTGTAACGGTAGTTTGGGGAATTTGACAAAGAATTTCATTAGTATAAAATATTGACAGAAAAACGAACATCCGTATCCTCTGCGCCCGTATGCGTTCTCCCAGCAAGTTGGAAGTGGAAAAGGTGAAAGTCGTCTATCCGGCCTATGATAATGTCCAGGTTCTCCTGTGGGCGATCGCTAATCCGAAGGAATGGCGACGGAAGAAGGACGAGATGCGAAAGGTTCGGCGAGCCTATCGCAATCTCGGTGCGATTTTGAAAGAAGACACCAATGTTGCCATCATCAGCGCATGGTTTGGCGATGATACCGGCGCGGTCATCCGTTCCATGTGTGAGGTAAGAGAAAAAGTGCGCAAACTCATTCCGCGTTAATCCGCACTACTTTGACGCGCTCTTCCTTTGGAATGATAATTTTGAGGACACACTCCTTATTGAATGTCGCTTTGACGCGGCGAGGATCAATGCTGCACGGGAGAGTGACGGAACGGCTGAATTCTCCCCAAAAACATTCCTGAAGATGGTAGTGCTGCTCCAAAATAGTATCGACCTGGCGGCGCGTACCACGGATCGTCACCACATTGTCGCTGATCTCAATGTCGATGTCCCCGGTGTGGATGCCAGCGAGAGGAGATTTGATGATGTAGTAGTTATCCTGTTCGTAGATATCGATGGTGATATGACCGACAACAGGGGTGGGGTCTCTTTCACCGCGTTCTTGTCCAAGTGCCGAGAAAATTCCGTGCAGCGGCGAGGGACTCATGAAAGAGATTGTACGATGCGTCTTCTCTATGCGAAAGCAGGGAACACTGGCGCGAAGGAGATAGTTATGAGGTAGTCGCTCTTTTTCTGTGTTTCAGCCACTCCACAATTCCCGGCAGGAGCGATACCCCAATGATGCCGAGGATGACGAGGGTGAAATTCTCGCGGACGACAGGGATATTCCCGAAGAGGACTCCGCCGAAAACGAAGAGGAACACCCAGAGGACTCCTCCTGCAACGTTGTACATGAAGAATTGTCGGTAGGGCATGTGCCCGACTCCGGCGACGAATGGGGCGAATGTTCGGAGAATGGGCACAAAGCGAGCGAAGACAATCGTTTTTGCGCCGTGTATACGAAAGAACTCTCGCGTCCGGTCGAGGTATTCTCGTTTAAAGAGAAGATGCGTTTCAGAACGGAAGACCCGTGGTCCAATGTGTCGACCACATGCGTAGTTCACAGAGTCTCCAATCACTGCAGCGGCAGAGAGGAGGATCGCAAGAATCCAAGGGTTGAGTGCGCCAAGACCGGCGAATGTTCCTGCGGCAAAGAGGAGAGAATCCCCAGGAAGAAAAGGGGTCACCACAAGTCCTGTTTCCGCAAAAACGATGAGAAAGAGGAGAGTATACGTCCAGAGACCGTAGTGGAGAATCACGCCGTGCAGGATGGTATCGAAATGGAGGAGGGCGGTGAAGATGTTCAGAAATTCCATAATGTAAGCGACGGTAGCAAAAACCCTTGCATGTTGGGAGAGCATCCGTAAAATGCGTCCGCCCATAATCCAGCGCACTTATGTCTACGACTGTTATTCTCCGTAATTCTATCAGGCGTCTCCGTTTTGATCGCTCGATGACGCAGGAGGAACTTGCGCTCCGGACAGGCGTCAGTCGGCAGACAATCATGAGTATTGAGCGGGGGGACACGAATCCCTCCGTCCTCCTCGCGCTGAAAATTGCCGCCGCGTTCGGGGTTCAAGTGACGGAGGTCTTCGACATGGATGGGAGGCTGGCACCGGTGTAGGAGCCACTTTCAATGACATTGACACAATATTTTTGGTGACTATCCCTTGACAGCTAGGAATTGACTCATGGTAATATGCAGACATGACAGATTATGGGGCTGGCCTAGGAAATGCTAGTAGAGTCTGAGGATTTTCCGCAAGGAGGAGAGCATTTCTCTGGATGTGCGACAGTTAAACC
>MFYG01000004.1 GCA_001789045.1 Candidatus Peribacteria bacterium RIFCSPLOWO2_12_FULL_55_15
GAGTGCGAATGGAGGTTTAACTGTCGCACATCCAGAGAAATGCTCTCCTCCTTGCGGAAAATCCTCAGACTCTACTAGCATTTCCTAGGCCAGCCCCCTTTTCTTTTCTGTTATGATTCTCTCATGGGTAATCGCTACGTCCTCTACGCTCGGAAATCCTCGGAGAGTGAAGAGAGACAAGCTCTTTCCATCGAAACACCTGCAATTGCCCGTCGTAGTCGGGATAATTGCCGTGTCGTGGATCGGCTTTTTGTTCTCAAGCCCCCGGATTACGAACCCGGAATGTAGCACACAGGAAAGGCAGCAATCCCCACTACCCATTCTTGGTCTGCTCCACAATCTATGCCGCCTGGCCCCTGCTCGGTACAACACTGGGGAAGATTCATCTCCTCTATTAAGGAGACATCCGTACACGATCCGGAGCGAACCTCTTCTTCAGAAACCTCTACACAATGCGGCGTAGACAAGCCACAGCTTGCAAGAACTTCCTCTTCACTGAATGGGAATCCGGCAAGCTCATTCATGCCAAGGCATTGCTGGGCTTTTGCCTCTATCTTCTCCCGCTGACTGGCATAGTTTTTGGAGTCCGGATTCATTTCAAGCCAGCCAGCCAGCATATCGCTGCACGAGAGCATGCAACTCTCCACGCTTTCTGCGTCAGCGCTTTGTCTATGTTGCATATTCCTTTCAAAGCCAAAACCCTGAGCGGCCACCCCTTGTCCCAACACCACTCCCAGAGCCACGATTCCAATGGGAAGGAATGGTTTTTTCATACGCCTTTGTTTCCTTGGATTGAAACCGACCCTTGTGAATATCATGGTTTCAAAGTGCGCCTTCCTAAGTTCTCTGTCAAGCGCATCGCAAAAGAACGACCCTCCTTCGCTCTTCCTCCGCCGCAAAGGCTATGGAGGACAGGTCGAGCTTCGGATGGGCAGGCTGGAAAGTCCCACACCAGACGCTACGCGACGGTGCGGGACAAGCCGAAACGTGCGACTACTTTTGGTATTCAATAAACACTCGACAACATATATGTCATCTGTACACTGCTGCACTTTTGGCCTTGCATTCAACATTACGCCACGTTCGGCTCACAACAGTGCGGCTCCCCACGTCGCTCATCGTGACACATGTATTCCTGATTGTCTTCGTCACATTGGGCATCCTGCTCTAGCGGCTCCTTACCCTGCCCTCTCCCACAGGGAGAGGGTGCATTTTTTCACCTCTGCCGCTTTGTTAATACTGCTCGCGCGACCACGATCCCCGATTCCGGGTTGCCGTCATCGGGTTCCCGGGTAATTGCAATAGTCGCACGATCTCGGTAATCCTCCTCCGCCATGAAGCGGAGTTGGTGTCGCGCATCACCGGATGGATTCGTTAGATGCCCCAGACTCACATCGTTTTCGCCTTCTTTCACGAGCCATGCTTCGTAGAAGAAACCATCCTCCGGTGGAGCAATATTCACCTGCATTCCGAGGATAAATGTTCCATCCTCGAAGTAATGCGCTGTTCCTACTCCATTTGCTGGACTCCCCTCTGTTCCTTCAACTGGGCCTACGGCAAGCCATGTTTCGCGACCGTGATCAGGATCATTCACTTCTCCACCGACAGGCATGGCTGTCACAAAGACTTCTTTTCTAATGGTTTTCTCTGCTGAATCTTTCTTCGTACAGGCTCCTAGAATAGGGAGGAAAATCATAGTACTAATCATGAGTATTCTCATAGAGTCGGCAGCATACCACAGATCTTGTATGCTCCATCATAGGCCGAAGTGGCGAAATGGCAGACGCGCTAGCTTCAGGAGCTAGTGGGAGCAATCCCGTGGAGGTTCGAGTCCTCTCTTCGGCACCATCCGGCTTCGTCCTGCTGCGCTACGCAGCCGAGACTACGCCGCGATTGTTACCTCGATAAACCGGATGCCGCGGCGGAGCTCGCAAGCGAAGCCTGGCAAAATAGCAGCAACTCATGGAGATTGAGATATGCTGAGCCACCCCCTTGACAGCCCTATTTATCACTCTAGAATGCCGTTTGATAATTGTTTCCAAATTTTCTTTTATGTCTCAGCTTCCGCAACTCACTGTTACGCTCGATCCCATCGGGGATCGTGTTGTTGTCCTCCCACTGGAGGCAGAGCAGGTTACAGCCTCAGGCATTGTCATTCCCGATACTGCCCGCGGAGAGAAGCCTCAGGAAGGCCTTGTTCTGTCTATTGGGAAAGGTGGTGTTGGAAAAGATTGTGCAGACCCCGGTCAATTCCTTAAAGTCGGCGACAAGGTGCTCTTCGGGAAGTACGCCGGCGATGATGTGAAACTCAAAGATAAGAACGGTAAAGATGTCGAGGTCAAAGTTCTGCACCTCGACTCCGTTCTCGCCATTGTGAAGTAATTTCCCTATCCCCTACCCCTTACGATTATGCCAGCAAAGCAACTTCTCTTCGGTTCCGATGCCCGGTCCAAGGTCTTCCGTGGAGTAACCAAGCTCACGGAAGCTGTCCGAGCGACGCTCGGCCCCAAAGGCCGCAATGTCATTATTGAGAAAAAATACGGTGGTCCCGTTGTGACAAAAGACGGTGTGTCTGTTGCAAAAGAAATCGAGCTGGAAGACACATTCGAGAACATGGGTGCACAGCTCGTGAAACAGGCTGCAGAGAGAACGAATGACGCCGCCGGTGATGGAACAACGACAGCCACTGTCCTTGCTCATGCCATGATGGAGGAAGGAATCCGACACCTTAGTGCAGGTTCAAATGCCATTGGTATCAAAAATGGCATGATGAAGGCTGTGAAGGCCGTTACTGATCATCTGGAGAAGCAGAAAATGATCGTCAGCAAAAAAGAGGAGTACGCGGCTGTTGCCTCGATTTCCGCCCAAGATGATGGCATTGGCAAAACGATTGCCGAAGTCATTGAAAAGGTAGGGAAGGAGGGTGTCGTGACTGTCGATAAAGGGGAGACCCTTGGCATTGAGCAAGAATATGTCGAAGGGATGCAGTTCGATCAGGGATACATTTCTCCGTACTTCGTGACAGATACCGGCCGTATGGAAGCGGTATTTGAGAAGCCATACCTTCTGATTACCGATAAGAAAATCGGTTCTATCCAGGAAATCCTTCCTCTCCTTGAGGGTCTCGTTCAAAAGGGGCGCAAGGACATTGTTATCATTGCAGAGAACGTGGAAGGAGAGGCTCTTGCGACCCTTGTTGTGAACAAGATCCGCGGAACATTCTCCGCTGTGGCCGTTAAAGCACCAGCCTTCGGAGATCGACGGAAGGACATCCTCAAGGATATTGCGGCTCTTACTGGAGGCCGTGTCATTTCGGAGGAGGTTGGCCTGAAGCTCGAGAATGCAACGGTTGATGATCTCGGCACAGCGCGAAAAGTCGTCGTGACCAAGGACACGTGTACCATTGTGGACGGAGGCGGTCAGAAGGAGGAAATCGAGGCGCGCGTGAACCAGATTAAAGCAAATCTTGAGACAACGAAATCAGAGTTTGACCGCGAAAAGCTCCAGGAACGCCTGGCGAAGCTCAGTGGTGGTGTTGCCATTATTAAAGTGGGTGCCGCAACGGAAGTGGAGCAAAAGGAGAAGCAGCATCGCGTGGAAGACGCCCTCTCCGCAACGCGCGCCGCAGGAGAAGAAGGCATTGTGCCCGGTGGTGGAACTGCCTACATCCGAGCGCTTGAGGCATTGGAAACGCTTCATGGGGATACCGAGGATGAGCGGATTGGGATTGAAGTTGTGAAGATTGCCCTTTCTGCCCCCACAGAACACATTGCGAATAATGCTGGAGTCGTTGGGAAGGTCGTTGTAGAAAAAGTACAGAATACTTGCAAGGGGAATGAAGGTTACAACGCGCTCACTGGTGTCTACGAAGACCTGGTTAAAGCCATGGTCATCGATCCGAAAAAGGTCACGCGCTCGGCCCTCGAAAATGCCGCCTCGGTCGCCGCGATGTTCCTCACGCTCGAAGTTGCCGTGACGGAAATCCCGAAGAAGGAATCCGCTATGCCCCACATGCCGGGAGGCGGGGGAATGGGCGGAGAGGATTTCTAGCAATCCTCCTCTCCCATAGGGAGAGGATTGAGGAGAGGGGGAAAACTACCGTAAATCCTGTCGTTCGAGAGAACGCAGGATTTTTCAAATGAGTCCCTGAAGTTCGCTCACAATGCCTGGTTTTTGCCAATCATCCTCCCTGGGGAGGGAAAACGCTTACAGCTCCAAATCCGCCTTCCGTACTGTAATCGTCTCCCCGCGATGGACGGTATTCTTCAGGAGGTAATTGGCAAGGTAAGTTTCCAATTTCTCCATGATGACTCGCCGCATTTCCCGAGCGCCGAATTCGATGCTGTAGCCTTTCTCCGCAAGTGCCGCTACTCCCTCTTCTTCCAGAACGATGTTGATCCCCTTCTTCTCACTGAAGTCTCGGATAAACCCATCGAGCATGAGGATGGCAAGCTGCAAGGCCTGCTCTCGCGTCAGAGGGAAGTAGAGAATGATATCATCGAAACGGTTCATGAACTCCGGCGAGAAGAGCTTCTGCTTGAGAATTTCATCGATGAGTTGCTGTCGAAATTGAGGATGTTGCTCCGGCGCATTCTCCTGTGCCTTGAAGAAATCGCGGATGAAAAGCGCTCCGGCATTCGATGTGGCAATGATAATCGTATTACGAAAATCCGTCTTCACGCCCAAGCCATCCATTAGCTGTCCTTCATCAAGAATCTGCAGAAAGAGATTGAGTACTTTGGGATGCGCTTTCTCGATCTCATCGAGGAGAACGAGTGAGAACGGCTGATCCTGGATTTTCTTCGTGAGGAATCCTTCCGCATGCTGTTTACCCGGGTCGGGGGAACCGATGATCTCATAGACTGATTCTTCTGTCACAAATTCATTCATATCAATACGCACGATGCGATCGACGGAGCCAAAATATATTTCTGCCAGTACCTTCGCGGTTTCTGTCTTTCCCACGCCTGTCGGTCCAAGGAACAGGAATGTTCCAATGGGGCGCTTTCGCACACCGACGTCAAGCCGTCCTCGCTTCAGCGCATTGGCCAGAGCGTGAATGGCCTCCTCCTGACCGACAATTTTTCCTTTTAAGGCATCCTCAAGCTCGAGGAGCTTCTCTCGCTCCCCCTCCGTCACCTTCTGCACGTTCATATGCGCCTTGAGTGAGATCACTTCACGAACGTGCTGCTCCGTTATGCACTTCTCGCCTTGGCGGACCGCCGCAAGGATCGCATCTTCCAATACCTCCACTGCCTTCCCGGGGAACGCCCCCTTACCGATGTAACGCTGCGAAAGTTCCACGATGGTCTTGAAGGCTTTGTAGGTGACAGCGACCCCCTTGCGCTCGATGGAGAAATACTGCTCCATGAGGACACTCATGGTCTCCTCTTCTGTTGCCTCTTCTACGGCGATCTTCTCGAAGAGACTGTCAACAGTGGGTTCCGCTTTGATGATGGTGTGATAGTCCTGTGCATCGACAATGCCGAGGACATTGACGTTCTTCGCCTGAAGAAACTGCACTACCACTGCTTTGAGATTCGCATTCGCCGCTCGAAATAACGCCCCAACATCGGGAAGAACGAGAATGAAGTGCCCCGCCCTCTGTGCGTGGGCAAGGGCATTGAGAAGGAAAGCGTCGGGGTTTGTCGTTCCCGATAGGAGGAGTTCTGTGCGGAGCCAGAGCACCCTTGTGAAGGGAATGTTATTCCTCCGCTCATCCTGGCGGAGCTTCCGCGCAAAGTTCTCGACGAGCGTGCGCTTCCCCGCCCCCACCTTCCCTAATACAAGGATATTGTGCTGCGTGGATCGGTAGATCACCCGCTGTATGGTTTCGATCTCCGGAGTATTGAGAACGACAATGGGCGTTCTCCTCGACCGCAGATGTTCCGAAATATCCGTTGTGATCCTATCGAGATCGTGCGTGTATCCCATAACCCACGATCGTCCGATGGTCCCCACTGCACGGACGAGACTCTGCGGACTGAGAGAGTGGGGTTTGTGGATCGTACGATTGTGGAATACTTCCCAGTGCACCGTGTTTTCGAGATCTTTCATGGCAATATCGGCCCGATCGAGGAGAGCCTGAAGGAGTGGCTCCTTGCGGAAGAGGAGCAGGAAGACGATATTGGCATCCACACGTTCCTCACCGAATGCGCTAGCCTCGATAACGGCCTCCTGCATCCAGAGAATGAGATCAAACGGCTCCTGTGAGCTTTGGTGTTGCTGGAGAATTTCCGCGGCATTCAGCCCTATTTCTTGGAGAATGAACCGTGCGCGTTCGGAGCGCAGAGATGCCACGAGGAATTGGTGAGCACTAGGATTCCGTCGATGCCGCAATGCGCGCACCATGCATACGGAGAGCATGCCGGCGAGATTGGTGCGATTGAATGGCGTGGCACTGTCATTCTCGAATTTCGTCTTCAGGAAGTTGTGGATAATGCAGAGGAACGATACGAGGAGCACGACAGAGACTCCCAATGGATCCATGTCCCCACGCTCCATAAAATGACGCACAGGCTTCCAGAGAAGCGCCAAAAAGACCACCCAGCCCACGGGCCCCTCTATGAGGCGCCGGAGCGAGAGTCCGATGTACTGTTTTGTTGCCGTGAGATGAAAGGAGGCGACGGCCATTAGGGGAGAAAGGTCTGGAAGAGGAAACGCATGCCGAAGTACACGCCGATCGGATACGCAATCCAGGCAACGATGGCGATGATGAAGAGTGTCAGACACAGCAATTGGACGCTGATCCCGAGAAGAATTGCTAAAATGCGGAAGATACCACCGATCACTCTGGAAAATGTATTCAGGCAGAATGTCCCAAAGATTTGGTCAATATGGATTCCCTTCTTGGTGGAATACTCTTCGGAAATGCCTTTCCAAATGGAAAAGAGGGTTCGTAAGAGAAAACGGAAAGAAAAAATCTCCCCAAGCGCCAGCGCATAGGCCGCGTACATTCGAACAATGCCCGCTGGCATCTCCCAGACATACCACAGGATGAACATCCCAAGGACGCGGAGGAGAAGGAGAGGATGAAAAATGAGGGAGAACATTGATGTGTCTGTAACAGGGAATTATACCATACTTTCCTCTCATCGCGGGAGGGGGCCAGCCTTTGCCAAGGCTACGGCCGGCAGGTAGGGTGAGTGGCGTTGCATGGGAAAACACGGTATCTTCATCGTCCTTGAAGGACCCGATGGCAGCGGAACAACGTTTCACAGTTCCGTGCTCACTGCCAGCTTGCAAAAGAATGGATATGATGTTTTACATACCGCGGAGCCAACGGACTGCCCCATCGGCAGAGAAATCCGACGGCATATCACCGGGCATCTTCCCCTTCCCCCCACCTCTCTCCAACTGCTCTTCACCGCCGACCGTTCTCTGCATTGTGCGGAAACGCTTGAGCCGGCTCTCCAGACAGGGAAGATGGTCATTTGTGATCGGTATATTCCCTCGACTCTTGCGTACGGAGAAGCGGCGGGAGTCGACTCTCTCTGGCTCCGCGAATTGAACAAAAATTTTATACAACCAGACGCGACGTTGTACCTTTTACCTCCATTGTCCGTTTGTCTCCAGCGCCTTTCCCAGAGACAAACACGGGATGCCCTTGAATCTTCTTCTTTTCAGGAGCGTGTTCACCGCGTCTATCAAAAACTCCTCACAGAAGATCCCTATGGACAGGTTATCGATACATCAGGCTCAAAAGACGACGTTATGCCGCTGGTTTTTGCGGCTGTACAGAAGGTTCTTCAGGAGAGGACCGTTCCGATGTCAGCATAGCGATTCTCTGATCGATCTCCTGAAGAAGTGTCCGAAGACGCGCCTGTGGCCCTGTATCAGCGAGAGCGGCGTCGACTTCCTCCGTTGGGATTCCTGCTAACAGTCCTTTTCCGAGAGGATCCTGACCAAACTTCCCATTTTCTCGCGGAATAGGGCGTGTCATGCTCCGCATGAGCTCGGTCCATCTCTCAAGATTCTCCAGATGTGCCTCTATTTCCCCCCGCGTTCTTCGTAGGAATGCCACATCTGTCCTCGAGCGAATTGGAGAATCCATGGATGTCATCTCTGTATTCTACAGGATAGGATGTCCCCATGCCAGCCCGTCTCCTCTCCGGCAAAGAACCCGCCGATGCTCTCCTCGCATCGCTCCGGCCAAAAATACAGGAACTCAGTCCCCAGTTGGTCATTCTGCAGGTGGGCGAAGAGGCGGTGAGTACCGTCTACATCCAAAGAAAGCTCTCGGCCTGCCAAAAAGTCGGTATGCGATGCGAGCACAAACAACTCCCCTTTTCCATATCATTCCAGGAGCTTCTGGAAGCAATCGAGAGATTGAATGCAAATATGGACGTGCATGGCATCATCGTCCAGCTCCCCCTCCCCCCTCACCTCCAGCACACACTTCCCCTCATCCACCGCGCCCTCCACCCGCAGAAGGACATCGACGGCTTCACCGCGTACAACCTCGGTAAAATGTTCCTCGGCACGGAGTTTGAGCACCTCCCTCCTGCAACCCCCGCCGGTATCATCACCCTCTTCGAATACTACAAGATTCCCATCGCCGGAAAACACGCGGTCATCGTCGGCAGGAGCAACATCGTCGGGAAGCCGCTTGGGATGATGCTGCTCAATAGGGACGCGACGGTGACGATGTGCCACAGTAAAACGTCGCTTGTTTCTCGTTACTCGTGCCTCGCAGATATTCTCATTGTGGCTGTAGGAAAACCAAAATTTATCACGAAAGATATGGTGAAGCCTGGGGCGGTGGTGATTGATGTTGGCATGAATAGAAGAGAGGGGGGGTTGGTTGGCGACGTCGATTTTGATGCGGTGAAAGAGGTTGCCTCCGCAATTACCCCCGTCCCGGGCGGCGTCGGCCCGATGACCGTCGCGAGCCTCATCCGGAATTGTGTGCGGGCAAAGGAACGGCAACTACCCACTACTCACTCGCCATGTGCGGGGTGATTGCCGTTGCCGGCACGAACGACGTCATCCAGGACCTCTACGACGGTCTCCTCCTCCTCCAGCACCGCGGGCAGGATGCCGCCGGAATCATGACGTACGACGAGCAGTTTCATCTCAAGAAAGGGAATGGTCTCGTGCGGGAAGTGTTCCATCTCAAGTCCCTTTTGCGACTCCGGGGAACAATGGGCATCGGCCACGTCCGTTACCCAACGGCTGGCTGTGACAGCGAATTCGAGGCACAACCGTTCTTCGTCAACATCCCCTTCGGCATCGCCCTCGCGCACAACGGCAACCTCACGAATGCGGAGATGCTCCGGAAGGAACTCCTCCAGAAAGAGTACCGCCACCTCACCACGCAATCCGATTCCGAGGTGCTCCTCAATGTCTTCTCCGTCGCCCTCCTGCAGGAATGCCCACGCGTCCTCACGCCGGACAACGTGTTTGGGGCTGTTCAACGCGTGATGCACAGATGCACCGGCGCGTACTCCGTCGTCGCCCTCATCGGAGGCCATCCCTGCGGGGGCATCGTGGCATTCCGCGATCCCTACGGCATCCGGCCCCTCCAAATCGGCACACGGAAAACCGCTGGCGGCATCGAGTATATGGTCGCTTCGGAAAATACGGCGATGCAAGCACTCGGCTTCGCCTTCCTCCGCGACGTACAGCCGGGGGAAGGGATATTCATCGACCACAACGGAACACTGCATGCGCGCCAATGCGTGGAAGGTACGCTCTCTCCCTGCATCTTCGAGTGGATCTACCTCTCCATGCCGGATTCGACGCTCGATGGCGTGAACGTGTATAAAGCGCGCGTGCGCATGGGGGAGTACCTCGCGGAGCACATTAAAAGCGCCCTTCGACGAGCTCAGGGTGACATGCATATCGATTCGGTGATCCCCATTCCCGATACGGGGCGCCCTATGGCGGCGGGCGTCGCCGATGCTCTTCACATCCGCTACCGCGAGGGGTTCATCAAAAACCGCTACATCGGCCGCACCTTCATCATGCCGGGGCAGCACATGCGGCAACGGAGCCTCCGCTTCAAGCTCCACCCGATCGACTTGGAATTCCGCGGCAATTCTGTCCTCCTCGTCGACGATTCCATCGTGCGTGGCAACACGAGCAGAAAAATCGTCGCCATGGCCCGCGAAGCGGGGGCGAAGAACGTGTACTACGCCTCCGTCGCGCCGCCCATCATCAGTCCCGACGTCTACGGCATCGACATGCCGACGTTCGACGAGCTCATCGCCACAGGGAAAACACCGGAAGAGATTCGGGAACACATCGGCGCCGACGCGCTCTTCTACGGAACGCTGGACGACGTTCGGCGGGCGGTACGGTACGGGAATCCCGCCATTACACGCTTCAGCGACGGGTACTTCTCTGGCGTCTATCCGACTCCCGA
This sequence comes from Candidatus Peribacteria bacterium RIFCSPLOWO2_12_FULL_55_15, assembly GCA_001789045.1. GTDB lineage: Bacteria > Patescibacteriota > Gracilibacteria > Peribacterales > Peribacteraceae > 01-FULL-54-110. Next base: position 10,367 of record MFYG01000004.1, read on the forward strand.
AGTGACACCGGAGCTCCTCCGGGAACTTGGGGGGAAACGCTCGACCGACCGATCTCTCCCGGAGTACGGGGAAGAGGAAGAGCGGCAGGAGATGTTGGTGTAGCCCCTCACCCTATGAAAATTCTCCTCGTCACATCTTCGGCCCGCGGGCATGCAATTGCGGAATCGCTGGCACGCAGTCCGCAGAAGCCGGATATTTTCTCCCTATGCACGACGCGGAACCCCGGCATCCGCCGCATCGCCGCCGCGCAGGAAGTGGTGGACATCATGGATTTTTCCACTGTCCTTGCCCATGCGAAGCGGTGGCGACCGGATTTCGCGATCATCGGGCCGGACGATCCCATCGGCGCCGGCCTCGCCGATGCGCTGGAGGAGATAGGGGTACCGACTGTTGCCCCGACGAAGTCGTTTGCGAGCATTGAGTCGAGTAAAGGGTTCGCGCGGGAGCTTCTGCGGAAATATGGGATCGATGCGTCGCCACGGTTCCGTGTGTTTTCCTCTCCCCTCTCCCCCGTCCCCTCTCCCACTGCGGTAGGAGAGGGGGGTATACGGATGGAAATCCACCGCTTTATTGAGGACGATCTCCATGGAAATTACGTCGTGAAATACGATGCACTGAAGGGCGGCAAGGGTGTGAAGGTTTCTGGAGAGCACCTCGCATCCATCGATGAAGGCGTCGCCTACGCACTCCAATGCATCGAAGAGTGCGGACAGGTCGTCATAGAGGAAAAACTCATCGGGTGCGAACTCAGCCTCATGTCCTTCGTCTCCGGCACGCGCGTTTGCCACATGCCACTCGTCCAAGACCACAAGCGCGCCTATGAGGGCGACATCGGGCCGAATACCGGAGGGATGGGCTCCTACTCCATGCCGGATCATTCCCTGCCCTTTCTCACGCCGGCGGACAGCGCGCGGGCGAAGGAGATTAATCAGCTGGTGGCGGAGGCGTTGTACAGAGAGTGTGCCCTGCACAATGCCCCTCTCCCCCTTCCCCTCCCCCTCCCCCGCTGCGGCAGGGGAGGGGGGTACAGAGGCATCCTCTATGGCGGGTATATGGTCACCAAAAACGGCGTGAAGGTCATTGAGTTCAACGCGCGATTTGGTGATCCCGAGGCGCTGAATGTCCTTTCCATCCTCGATTCCGATTTCGTCGCTATTTGCCAGGCGATTCTCTCGGGGGAACTCACGGAAGACATCGTTCGCTTCGCTCCGAAAGCCACCGTGTGCAAGTACGTGGTGCCGGAGGGGTATCCGGTGGATAAGAAACAAAATGGTTGTGTGATTACCTTGCCATTGGTAGCCCCTCACCCTAGCCCTCTCCCCCACCTTCGCCAAGGCTCCGGCGGGCAGGCGCGGGGAGAGGGAATAACACGCGTCTACTACGGGGATGTCACGGAGAATACTGATGGCACTCTGCGCCTCGGCTCCTCACGCACGCTCGGCATTGTCGGCATTGGAGACACGCTTGCGAAGGCAGAAAGCGCTACGCAATCCCTCTGTGAGAAGGTACAAGGGCCGGTGCGGTTTCGGGCAGACATCGGCACACAGAAACTCCTCGCAGAGCGCACGGCTCTTCTCCACCATCTCCGCTCCGATCCATCGGAAATCCCTACTCTTAAGGAATTCCAAACTTCTGCAGCCGCTCATTGATGATGTGCGTCAGGCGCACTGGAGTGATGCGCGTGCGGCGCTTCCGTGGAGGCCCTCCGATCGTATCGCCGCCATTCCAGCGGTCAGGATCCCCCGGGGGGATGCCATCCTCCTGGTTGCAATCACTGTAGAAATCTTCAAGAGGAAATGGTTCATACGGTGACATTTTTCCGAGCGAATAGACGAAGGTTCCATCGCCGATATCTCGCACGGAGACAAACGAGCGAATACCTTCGTTGAAAAGACGCGTGCGTGCCCAGTAACCGATTTCCTTGATCATGGCCCATCCTGGTCCTCCTCCTCCAGGAATAGGCTCATAACGTGTGTCGAGTTCGAGTTCTGGAGCAGTTGTATCATGTTTGAGATACCAATCAATGCGATGGCAGCATTCTTCGATGAGACCATGCATTTCCTCCGACGAGAGCGCATGAAGATTATTGCGCAAACGTCGTTGCACATAAGGATCGAACATGTAGGCCATTTTTCGTAGGAGCGGACTCTGCACGTCAAACGGATATGCTCCTGCTGTCGCGTCGAGAAGGTCTTCTGCGTGGACAAGTTCGCTGATGCGCGGCTCGTAGCACACTCCTTCAACACGACGGTGATTGTTTAGAAGCCACACTGAGAGAATTGTATCGGGGTCTGCGTCATTCACGTATACATGGACACTCTTTCCCCGGAAGTTCCCCATTAGCCCATGTGTAATGTGGATGAGGACTTGACCACAGGTGCTATGGAGATCGAGGCGGCGCTTCTGATGATGATCGAAATTCACTTTGATGATACCCGAAGGACTGCGCGCAAAATTCGATGTGTCCGCCACGTATCCATCAAGCGCAATGGCGTTCCACTGGTATTCCTCTTCACCGCAAAACCTTTCCCACCCAACAACCTCGCCGGGATGACATACGATGCAGACCTCGGGGTTCACGGCCTCGGCTGCTTCTCTGTGCCCCTCAAACTCCCACTCTCGTGTAGTCTCCATAAGGAGATAGTATGATACTCTTATTGTTTTTTAGGAGTAGGCTATATACGCCATATGCGACGCGATTTGACCAGTATTCTCATACCGTTCGTATATTTTATCGCGGGTGCAACGACACTCGCGGGCGTGGCCAGCACTTTTGCATTCAAGGACGATCTCCACCTCACCATTCCGCAGGTGCAGATCCTCGGCTCTCTCGGCATCATCCCCTGGAGCATTAAACCACTCTACGGTCTCCTCTCGGATCGTCTGCCGCTGTGGCATCTCCGTCGGAAGCCCTACCTCTTCCTCGCCGGCATTCTCGGAGCCGTCGGCTATTTCTCCCTTGCCACATGGGTGGAAGGGTTCGCCGGAGCCGCTGCCGCTCTCCTCATTTCCGCCGCCGGCTTCGCCCTCGCCGACGTCATTGTGGACGGCATCGTCGCGGAGAGGAGCAGAACGCAGAAAGAGGCTGGACGCCTCCAAAGCATCTGCCGCGCGTCGCTCCTCATCGGTGCTCTCATCGTCTCCTACGCCTCCGGCATCCTCGTCACGTGGATCGGCGCGCGCAACGTCTTCTTCGTGACGGGTTTCCTTCCCCTCCTCACCTGCATGTTCGCGCTGATCATCACCGAATTACCCGAAGAAGTACGGATGTTCAGTTTCCGCAAGACGTGGCGGAGTTTCCGCTCCTCTCTCACACCGGCGCTCCTTTGGTCCGCATTTTTCCTCTTCCTCTGGCGCGCGACGCCGAGCAGCGGCAGCGCCTTCAATTACTTCCTCATCGATGAGTTGCACTTCAACCCGGAATTCTTCGGCCGCCTCTCCCTCATCAGCCATGCCACAGGCATTGCCGGCGTGTTCGTGTTCCGCAAGTTCCTCCTCTCTCTGCCGCTCCGCACGATCTTCTTCTGGATCATTATGGCAAGCGTGGTCCTCAGTCTCCCCACCTTCGGTCTCATCTACGGTTGGTACGAGTGGCTCGGCGTGAGTCCCAAGCTCTTCGCGATGGCCGATACCCTCATTTCCGCGCCCCTTGCGGAAATCGGCTTCCTCCCGCTCCTCGTCCTCGTCGCGCGTATTTGCCCCAAAGGCATCGAAGCGACGATGTTCGCCGTCCTCGCCAGCCTGATGAATATCGGCCTCGCCGTGTCGGACCTCGGAGGAGCGGCCCTCAGCACGTTCTTCGACGTCCGTGGGGCTACTGACGAACTCCCTGGGAATTATGCGCATCTTGATACAGTCATGTGGATTGCAGTTCTCAGTAGCTTCCTCCCGCTCCCGCTCCTACGTTTTCTTCCGGAAACACGGACGAGTGAGGAGGTGAGCTTACCACGTGATGTGAGTCCCTCAGAAGAAGTGCCTGTGGCAGCACCGCTGGAACCGGAGAAGCGGGAGATCGTGTGAAGCCTCTCTAGAACCCATCTTTTGCAGTGGTTCCTTCTATTCCAGATCCATCTTTCTCGTTGCAAGGGCATCGAGGAGCGGACTGATATTCCCTTCCAAAATAGAGGGAAGATTGTGGAAGCTCTCGTTGATACGATGATCCGTGACACGATCCTGCGGGAAGTTGTAGGTGCGGACCTTATCGCCCCGGTCGCCGGATTTTACTTGTTGTGAGCGGAGCGCCCCATGCGTTTTGGCCTGTTCTTCTTGCTTTTGCGCAAGAAGTTTTGTCCGAAGGAGATCGAGCGCCCTGGCCCTATTTTGGATTTGGCTTCGCTCGGACTGGCATGTTACAACCACTCCCGTTGGAACATGTGTAATACGAATCGCGCTCTCTGTCTTATTCACATGTTGCCCTCCCGCTCCTCCGGAGCGGAATGTATCGATGCGCAGATCCTCCGTCCTTATCAGGACGTCGACCTCCTCCGCTTCGGGGAGAACGGCCACTGTAGCTGCAGATGTATGAATGCGACCTTTCGTTTCAGTCACGGGAATACGCTGCACGCGGTGTACGCCTCCTTCGAGCTTCAATTTGCCATACGCGCCTTCCCCCACGATCCGCACAATCGCCTCCTTAATTCCACCCACATCCGCATCGGTTTTACTGAGGAGTTCTGTCGTCCATCCCTGCCCTTCGCTGTAGCGCAGGTACATCCGAAGAAGCTCTGTCGCAAAGAGCGAGGCCTCCTCTCCTCCCGCTCCGGCCCTGACCTCGAGGATCGTAGGACGATTAGCCAATGGGTCTTTGGGATGGAGGAGCCTCTGCATTTCCGTCTCCAGTTCCTTCATGCGGAGCTCTGCCACATACGCTTCCTGCGCTGCCATTTCCTTAAGTTCCTGATCGGTCACTCCTCTCGACTCCAGGAGAATCTTCTCCTGTTTCTCGTACTCTCGCAGGCATCGAACGACCGGCTCCAGTTCCTTGAGACGTTTGCCAAACTCCTTCAGTTTTTTCACATCCGCATGCACGCTGGGATCCTGGAGGTTTTTCTGTAATTCTTCATACTCTGCCGCCAGTGCGTGTGCTTTTTCGATCATGGCGACTATTCTACATCCCCTCCCCCTCGGGGAGAGGGTTAGGAAGAGGGGGAGGTTTAGGCTCCTTTGGGTAAAGTTCGGGGTCGATGGTACGAGTAAAGCACGTTCGTCCTTCGGAATGTTCCCAGTTTTGGGAATAGGGATCGTGCGGATAGGGAGCAATTGGGCGAGTGCGGGACATTTCCTGCGTGCGACTTGGAACAGCAAAGACTGCACATAGTTCAAATGCAAGTTTTCCCGTCGTGTGGTACTCGTACGATGCTCCCGTTTCTGGATCCGATGGCGGCAGGAAACCGGAAATCGTATCGCGCAGCGCATCGAGATTCTCGGACAATGCCCCTTTCATTTGCCAGTGGCGGAGAATTTCTCCCTGAATCATTTGAAGATCGTTCACGCGTCGCTCATCGAAGCGGACACTGCGCTGACGCCACGGAGAGCCTGCAATGAAGAATCCTGCAATGATGCAGGCGCCAACAATCGCTCCCGACGTCCATGCTACGAAACCGGCCTGGCGGAGATGACCACGTTTCCACTCCCGAATATCCCAGAGATAGTATCCAAATACTGCGCCTGCCATGCCAAGAACACTGATGGCTTTGAGGATGAACCGCACCGAGAGCTCGCCGCTCAGAAAATGGTAGAGAACCGTCACGAGATCGCCGATGATGGCAAGCGCTGCGAGGAAAAGCGTGAGCGAGAGAAGCCACTTTCGTACACTGAGTTCCGCCTTCCCGGAATCGCGCGCAACATCACGATTGAGGAGCAGCGCGATGAAGAGATAGACAGGAAACAGAATGATGAGCGCTGCCGTCGAACGTCGGATGATATCCAGTGCTCCCTGCCCATACTCGAGAGAGTCTGGGAAGAGGACATTGATGTACTGGAAGAGGAGCGCCGTGAAGCTCCCCACACTCACGTAAAGGGTGATCATGAGGAGGAGATAGAGGAAAACGTCTCGGGGGGAGGATTTCATGCCCCTCACCCTACCCTCTCACGGTGGGAGAGGGAATATCTCCATTACAATGCGTCCATGCGGATTCTCCTCGCCATGTCCGGCGGGATCGATTCGAGTGTCGTTGCCCATCTCCTCAAAGAACATGGGCATGAGCTCGTCGGCGTGCGCTTCACGCTCTGGAGTGACCCCCTTGCACCAGCGATGGCCCAAATCCTCCCATCGAAATGTTGCAATGCGCAGACGGCGGCGCGGGCAAAGTCTGTTGCGTCCACACTCGGCATTCCATACCACATCAGAGATCTGGAAGAGGAATTCAAAAGAGAGGTGGTGGATCCATTTCTCAACGATTATCAAAAAGGGCTGACTCCAAACCCATGTGTCCGCTGCAATCGAACCATCAAATTTGGAAAGCTCCTCGAGATCGCAGATGAACTCGGGTGCGAGAAAATTGCGACGGGACACTATGCAAGGGTGAAAAGGGGGCGTGACACCCAATATCACCTCCTCGAAGCAATCGATAAAGCAAAAGATCAGAGCTACTACCTCTACGGACTCACACAGGAACAACTCTCCCGTGTGCTCTTCCCTCTCGGCACAATGCACAAACATGAGGTATATGCGCTAGCAGAGCACTACTCGATTCCCTTTGAGCGTTCGAGCTATCGTGAAAGTCAGGATCTCTGTTTTTTCCCAGAGAAGACTCCTTCTGCATTCCTCAAACGGCATCTTCAGGACAAGCTTCAGGAAGGCAGCATTACACGACGCGATGGTACGATCGTTGGAACGCATAAAGGTTTACCCATGTATACGGTTGGTCAACGGAGAGGTCTGGGTATTGGGGGTCTCAAAATCCCTCTTGAGATTGTACAAAAAAATTGTTCAAACAATACGCTCGTCGTCGCCGAGCAGGGAACAGAAAAGATTTCTGCCATACATATCACGGATATTCGTTGGGTCTCATGGCAACCACCACAAGACCGTGCCATCTCTTTCACCTGTCGTACCCGCTCTCTTTCTCCAAAAAGATCAGGAGAATTCCACTATCAAGGAATGGAAGGAATATTCCAGTTCTCTGCCCCACAACCTCCTCATGCTCCAGGCCAGCACATCGTGCTCTATCAAGGGGAAGAGATTGTCGGAGGAGGGGTAATAGACAACACGAGCCAGGCAACATGAGCGCAGCGATGGTTCCCACATGTGTGCTTTTATGGTAAAATAGCTAGATAGCTATGTCTCACCAGAACCCCCGCATACGGTACGACTCCGTCGGCAATGTCATCCTCTTGAGCGGAGAAGAACACCACACGAATCAGGCAGTCCCCTCAGTGTCTGCCATCTCTCTGCCGTGGACGGCGCTTCTCGCTTTTTTTGGATCGATCTTTTCCGAAAGCGCGCTGCAGTATCGCTGGACATTATATGACATCCGTGGAATAACACAGAGAATGTATTCTTTCGCTGTTAAAGGAACGTCTATTCTCCTTGCTTTCCTCTGCCAACCAGTATGGGTACCGGGACGAAAGGGTATTCCCCAACACTATAGTCGCGGAAAGCTCTTCCTTGCCGATTCTCTTCGTTTCGGAATGACGTTTGCAAGTATTTTTGCCATCCTCTTCCTAACACTCAACTATCAGAGCTTTGGGAAAATTGCCGTAGCGATGGCAGATCCCCTCGCTCTTCTCGGTGATCGCCTGCCTGTTCTACAGGCGGCAGAGACTCTCTCCCAAAAGACCACCCGGAATGTGGACACCGATCTCGCGCAGTTTCTCCCCCCCATTGGCCCGCCGGAAAACCGCCTCCTCATCCCGTCCCTTGGGCTCAATGTCCCCATTGTCATCCCCCAGAATGATGCGCTGCTCGCAGAAGACTGGACACGTCTTGAAAAGGATATTCAGACTTCCCTGGAGAACGGAACAGTTCATTATCCAGGAACAGCGCGTCCCGGGCAAGCAGGAAATTTTTTTGTCACCGGACATAGTTCGTACTATCCCTGGTCACAAGGAAAGTACAAATCTGTCTTTGCGCGCCTTCCCACTCTGAAAATCGGCGAGGAGTTCTGGATCTACTACGGCGGAGATCGTCACCGCTATGTCATTCAGGAGAAGAGGGAAGTAAAGCCGACAGACGTTGGTATCCTCGACCAACCTCTCGATCGACGCATCGCCACACTCATGACTTGCGTCCCTGTCGGGACGACACTCCGCCGCCTCGTCCTCACGGCGCAGGAACTCGATCCTCTGACCGGCATACCAATGACGGTCGGTCAGCATGCCGCTCCAGCGAATGCCCCGAAGACACCATCGGGGATGTTACCTATTTAAATTCCTGAGCCATTCTGCTCGAGCGCAGACCGACACGGTTCGGATTTGTCGGGCAAGCAAGAGCTGGATGGCTCAGGAATTTGTGGTAAGACTGCGCGGTAGCACCAGGTATACTTTATGTGCTCCTTGGCCGCTGTGGTGGAATGGTAGACACGGGGGACTTAAAATCCCCTGCCCTGTAACCGGGCGTGTAGGTTCAAATCCTGCCAGCGGCACCAAACGAATTTCATGCTATAATAGCAAGAAACACCAAACTCTATGCTCTCTCACATTGCCCGACCTTTGCAAGGATATTTCTTCCTCTCTCTCACGATCCTTGGCGGCTCAACATTCTCCGTCTTCGCTCGGCAACTCTCCGCCATCTTCTCTCCACTTTCCATGCTCTTTGTCGGAGAGATTTCCATCGTCATCTTTGTCCTCCTCTCCTATGGATTCCTCCCAATGCTTTGGCAGTTTCTTTCCCTCAAGAGGCGCTCGACCCTCTCCCTCCTTCTCTTTAGCACTCTTGTCATCGCAGGCCTCGGACTCTTGTATATGGGACTCAGGACCACGGAAGCGGTGAATGCCGAGCTCATCGGAAAAACAGAAACATTCTTCACTATTCTCTTCGCCGTCACTCTCCTCAACGAGCGCTTCCGGGGGAGATACCTCGCATCGGCTATCCTCATGCTCAGTGGGGTCACTGTCGTCCTTCTCCGGGACATCAATGGCGGTTTCCACTTGAACCCTGGCGATGCATTCATCGTACTCGGCGGCCTCTGCTTCAGTATTGCGAGCATCATCTTCAAAAAACGCCTCCTTAATATCCCACCGGAGTTCATCCTCTTCTTTCGCTCGTCTGCCGCTATCCTCCTCTTCTTCATTGTCTCTCCATTCCTCCAGCATTCCTTCATTACGGAGCTCCGGCACATGCCCATCTCGCTTCTTCCTGTTCTCATCAGCTTCGCTTTCCTTTCGCGTTTCTTAAGTGTCCTTGGCTTCTACCAAGCGGTGGAGAGGCTGCCGCTCACGATCATCTACCTCACACTCCCTCTGAGTACCATTTTGGCACTTCTCTTCGCTCATGCGTATCTCAGTGAACCCCTACATATCGCCCACGGCATCGGAGCAGTTCTCATCATTGGCAGCGTGCTCCTCCTCAACTCCCATCCTCGCATGAGACAACACCAGCGGCAGCATGTTTAGGGAATCTCTGAACAATGCTGATGTGTCATGGTGAGCGTAGACGAACCATCACATCGGCAAGTCATTGTGTCGCCCTTCGACTACGCTCAGGGTGACACAAGAAAAGGGGCCCCGCGCGGGGCCCCTTTTACCTTCCGGGATTACTTCCTCTTTTTGGCTGCCTTCTTCCGCGCGTCCGCACGGGCTTTGGCCTTCGCCTTGGCTTCCGCCTTCAGTTGCGCCTTGGTCTTCAGCACCTTCTTCACCCTCTTCTTTTTCTTCGCTCGTTCCAGGCGCTGCTCTTTCACCGTTTTCTTCTTAACGGTTTCTTTCATGACTCTCCGCACCGGTGGCGGTGTTTTCTTTGGCCCCTGCACGGGAGAAGATGGAGACGAGCGACGACCACCTCCCCCCCCACTTCCACTGCCTCCACCACTGGCCGTGGATGACCCTCCCGCAACCTGGTACGTTGCGCCCTGGGAATTCTTCAGACCGTCCTGCGCATCAGTGTAGACCGCAGCGATGTTCGCGTCCTTCGTGTAGTCGAGGTAGCCGTTCTCGCTCGATGCTGCCTGGTTCTTCGTCGTTACACTGCCACGGAAAATCCCCGACTCCTTCGCGGTTTCCGTGAGAGTCACGGTCTCCGTATCGACGACGGTACCGTCTCTCGCAAGCGTCACGGCGATGGTCAGGGTGTCCGCGACCGTCCCGTCAATGTTCTCATCGAGATCATTCATGGTGAAGTAGACAGAATCTCCCTCACGGAAGAGGTCAATACGGCTGTAACTGCTGTTGCCGACGACAAAATTGGATCCTGTGTGGTAGATCTTCCCCGTCTGCTCATAGATCTTTCCGTAGTTCACGATTGAAGAGCCGGTGGCGTAGAGAGTGTTTGCGCCAAAGGCAAGGGTGGACCCGGTGTTGACGGTCAGAGTGCCAAGGACCGTGACATTGTCGGCGAGGATGCCGCTACTGGTCTTCGTGACCGTGAAGTCGGTGACTTTTGTGTTGTTCGCAGCAATATGTTGCTTCCGGTTGCTTCCGTTGAGGACGAGCGTTCCACCGGAGAGGGCGAAGTAGCCCGATGTCCCCCTTTCGATACTCCCCGAGATCGTCAGGGTTTGAGCACCCGCAGAGAAGCCCGCCTGTGCATGGCTCGCAATGACCATGGACCCGCTGAGCGAGAGATTGACGCCATACTTCGTCAGGTCGAGGTTTCCCCGATCGACGGTGATGCTTCGGAGGAACAGTGTCGCTCCCGAGAAGGAGAGATCATCCACCGTCGTACCGGCCGTATTATTGAGCGAGACGCCGGAGAGCGTCGCCTTCGCGTACTTGTACGTCGCGGAGACCGTTCTGTTATCGGTAATGCGCAGCGTCTGGTCCGCATGATTATTGTTAAACAGGATCGTTCCCGAATAACTCAGTGCCCCTCCCTGATGGAGGAGACTGCCGGAGAGGCGCATCCTGTTATCCTTCCGGGAGTTACTGAGGATTCCCCCCGACATCGTAATGCTCCCCGAGGAGGAGAAGACCGTGCCGGTGCCAATCTGAAGACGTCCGCTCCCCATGCGCAATCCACCGCTCTTACTGCCGATGAGGATGCTCGACGTTCCGGTGAGGATTTTCCCGGTGAAGCTCGGGGCAATGATGAACGACGCAACGTTCACGGGGGTCCTTATCAAGACAGTGCCGCCAGTCTGTGTCGTCCAATTATTCTTTGTGAAGATAACGATATCAGCGCCTGTACCCGATGGCACGGGACCATTGGCATCCGTGGTATTTTCATCCACCGCCCAGTTACAGGCGTTGTTCCAGTCGTTACTGCACTTTCCACGCCAGTACAGGTTCCTCGCCAGTTCCGCGAACGCGAGATCCGGAGCGAGCATCGCGAGGATCGTCACGGCGCTCAGGAGAAACTTGGCATCAATACAAGAACGTGAACGCATACAGAGAGGGGGAAAGTATGACCTGCGACAGCCGATTGCTGCGCGCATCGGAAGTGATTCTGCATTTTATCGGCGTTTCCGACAACCACATTGACTTTCCTCCTCCGCAAAATTGTTCTTCGGTGATCATTACTGCTTGACACCGCACCGACCGACGCGTTCAATGCGCCGCCTATGCACACGCCGGAACCGCACATCATCATCTCTCCTCCGGGACCGGAGGCGCAGCGCATTCTCGCGCGCGAGGCGCAGTACGTCTCCCCTTCTCTCCCGAAAGCGTATCCGCTCGTCGTGCATCATGCGAAGGGCGCGCACGTCTGGGACGTCGACGGCAACCGCTACCTCGACTTCACGACGGGCATCGCCGTGACGAACCTCGGTCACTGTCACGACCGCATCAACGCCGCCATCCACGATCAAGTGGACCGGCTCCTCCACATGTCCAACGCGGACTTCACGCACCCCGAATATAGCGAGCTCTGCGAGCGGCTGGCCACCCTCGCCCCCGGCGCCACGCCAAAGAAGGTGCTCCTCAGCAACTCCGGCACGGAGGCGGTCGAGTGCGCAATCAAGCTCGCACAGCACTACTTCCGCGGGCAGCGCCCGCATTCGTTGGCATTCTACGGCGCGTTCCATGGGCGGACTGCCGGCTCTCTCGCCTACACCGCCAGCGGCCACCGCCAGCGACAGTGGTTCAAGGTCATCTCCGGCGTCGAGCACATCCCCTACCCCAATACGTACCAGGAGAAAGACATCGACCATCTTGATACACTCGCAACCACACTCTTCCGCGAGAAAGACCCGAAGCTCTTCTCTTCCGTCATCATGGAACCGATCCAGGGCGAGGGCGGCTACCTCGTGCCGCCGTTGTGGTACATGCAGAAGCTCAAGCGCCTGTGCGAGGAGCACGGCATCCTCTTCATCGCCGACGAGGTGCAGACGGGCATGGGCCGGACCGGGAAAATGTTCTGCATGGAGCACTACGGCATCGAGCCGGACATCATCACCCTCGCGAAGGGCATCGCGAACGGACTCCCGCTCGGCGCGACGATCGCGAAGGCGGAGATCATGGACAGCTGGGGGCCCGGTGCGCACGCCTCCACCTTCGGCGGGAACCCCGTCGCGTGCCGTGCGGCCCTTGCGGTTATCGAAGAACTCACAGAGAAAGGAGTATTGGAACACTGTCAGGCAATGGGGATCTACCTCCGGAGGCAACTCCTCTCCCTCCTCCAGAGACACCGAACGATCGGCGATGTCCGCGGCATGGGTCTCATGGTCGGCGTCGAATTTGTCGGCGACCGCTCGACGCGGGAGCAGGCGCCGACTTTGCGCGACGCGTTCGTCCACCGCTGCTTCGAGAGCGGACTCCTCCTCCTCGGGTGCGGCCCGAGCGCCGTCCGGGTCATCCCCTCCCTCAATGTTACGAAGGAAGAGATCGACGCGGGGATCGCCATTATGGATCGGGTGCTGAGGGAGAGGGAACTGCTCCCCTCACCTTGAACCCCGACCGCGGGGAGAGGGAACTCTGCATTGCCTTCCTCCAGAGAGACCGCTAGTCTCTGCCGGACATGCGCGACTACTGCACCGCCACCCCCAGTGGCCCCACGGGCCAAGGGGACAATTTTTCCGATATCCGTACGATCCTCCTCCTCGGCTCCGGCGCCCTCAAGATCGGCGAGGCGGGGGAATTCGATTACTCGGGAAGCCAGGCGATCAAAGCGTTCAAGGAAGAGGGAAAGCGCGTGATTCTCGTGAACCCGAATATCGCGACGAACCAGACGAGCTGGGGTCTTGCCGATACAGTCTACTTCGTCCCCATCACTCCCGCATTCGTCGAGCGGGTGATTCACCAAGAAAAACCGGACGCGATTGCTCTCAGTTTCGGCGGACAGACCGCGCTCAATTGCGGCCTTGCGCTTGCGGAGTCCGGCGTCCTCGCACGGGAGGGGATCACGGTGCTTGGGACGAGCATCGATGCTATTCGCCGGACAGAGGATCGTGCCCTCTTTAAGGAAGCGCTGGCATCCATCGGCGTGCCAACGCCGCGATCCTTCTGTTGTCAGAGTATGAATGACGCGCTTCGCGCAGCAGAGACACTCGGATACCCAGTCATTGCGCGTAGATCTTTTGCGCTCGGCGGGAAAGGAAGTGGGCGGGCAATTTCCCATACTGCTCTGCATGATCTCCTCGCGCTCACCTTCACAGAATCCCCCACCGTCCTCATTGAGGAAGACCTCACCGGTTGGAAGGAAATTGAGTATGAAGTTGTCCGGGATGCCGCAGACAATTGCATCACCGTCTGCAATATGGAAAACGTCGATCCTCTTGGTATCCATACAGGAGAATCCATCGTTGTCGCCCCCAGCCAGACGCTCGATAACCAAGAGTACCATCTGCTGCGGAACGTCGCTCTCCGTGTCGTCCGCCACTTTGGCATCGTCGGAGAGTGCAATATCCAATACGCTCTCGACACGCGCTCGCGCGCCTACCAAGTGATCGAAGTGAATGCGCGGCTCTCGCGGAGCTCCGCACTCGCGTCGAAAGCAACTGGGTATCCGCTTGCATTCGTCGCCGCGAAACTCGCTCTCGGACGCACCCTCGAAGAGCTCCCGAATACGATCACGCGCACAACGTGCGCGGATTTTGAACCCGCACTCGATTACGTCGCCGTAAAGATGCCGCGCTGGGATCTCCAGAAATTCCCTCATGTGTCACATCTCATCACGAGTGAGATGAAATCGGTCGGAGAAGTTATGGCCATTGGACGCACCTTTGAGGAGGCACTCCAAAAAGCCGTGCGCATGCTCAACGTCGGCGCGGATGGGCTCTTCCCTCATCCTTTCCATTTCTCCGACCTCGCGAACGCGCTCACCTGTCCCACCCCACAACGGCTTTTCGCCATCGCTGAAGCATTTACACAGGGATGGGGTGCGGAACAGATGGCTACCATGACCAAGATCGACCGCTGGTTTTTGGAGCGTATTCAGTACTGTGTCCGCGTCGGGGAGGAGATCGCTGCTATTTTTCCCTCCCCCTCTGCTGTAGTGGAGGGGGGAAAGCCCCTCACCCTTACCCTCTCCCGCTTGGAGAGGGAACAATTCCTCCGAGCGAAACGTGCAGGATTTTCCGATGCGAGCATTGCCGCCCTCTGCTCTCACACACCCGATGACGTCCGTGCATGGCGTGAGGAAGCTGGCATTCGCCCTTCCATGAAGCAGATTGATACCCTTGCGGGAGAGTTCCCGGCACAGACGAATTATCTGTACCTGACGTACCATGGGACGGAGGATGATGTCGATTTTGACACAGGAAACCCAGGAGAGCCCCTCACCCCGGCCCTCTCCCGCTGGGAGAGGGGGGATCGAGCAGCGAGCCAACGAGCCAACCAGCAACGGGTCATTGTCCTCGGAAGCGGCCCCTACTCCATCGGCTCCTCCGTTGAATTCGACTGGTGCTGCGTGCAAGCTGCGCACGAATTGGAACACCAAGGGTATTACGTGGCCATGATCAACAGCAACCCCGAAACCGTCAGTACCGACTACGATGAATGCTCCACGCTCTTCTTCGAAGAGCTCACCGAAGAACGGGTGCGTGATATCGCCGCCCTCTTCTCTCCCATGGGGATCGTCGTATCCATGGGGGGACAAATCCCGAATTCCCTTGCCCCGAAACTCGCACACGCAGGATTAGCAATTCTCGGAACTGACCCAATCAACATTGATCGGGCAGAAGACCGTCATAAGTTCAGCGCTCTCCTCGACGCCCTTGGCATTGATCAACCTGCATGGCAAGAATGCTCAGATCTTCTCTCTGCAAGCGCCTTTGCAGAGCGTGTCGGGTACCCCGTCATCGTTCGTCCAAGCTACGTCCTCTCGGGATCAGCCATGACAGTCGTGTACTCCAGCAACGATCTCCTCTCTTACATTGAACACGCAGCCCGCGTGAGCAGAGACGCCCCCGTCGTTATCTCCAAGTTTGAGAATTTGGCAAAAGAGATCGAGTTCGATGGCATCGCCGAGGACGGCCAACTCCTCGCATACGCCATTGGCGAACACATCGAACACGCCGGCGTTCACTCCGGCGACGCCACCATCGTTCTCCCCCCCCAACGGGTCACCGTCGAGACGCTCCGACAGATGAAAGGGATCAGTACAACAATAGCGAATGCCCTGCACATTTCCGGCCCCTTCAATATCCAATTCCTCGCAAAAGAGAACCACCTCAAAGTCATTGAATGCAATCTGCGCGCCAGCCGGACATTCCCCTTCGTGAGCAAAGTCACCGGAGTGAATTTTGCCAAACTCGCGACGCAAGCGCTCATCGGCGTCGCTCCGCGCAATCGCAGGTACCAGACGATCGATCTTGATATCGTCGCTGTCAAAGCTCCGCAGTTCAGTTTCGGGAGATTGCATGGAGCAGATTCGCGGCTCGGCGTTGAAATGGCAAGTACGGGAGAGGTGGGATGTTTCGGACACAATGCGGAGCAGGCCCTCTTGACGGCTCTCCTATCCACATCCTTTCGTCTTCCACAAAAAAACATCCTCTTCACCATTGGTACACTGGAGGATAAATTAGAACTCTTTCCGAGTATCAGCCTCCTCGCTGCCGCCGGTTACGCACTCTTCGCAACACAGAACACCCATGCCTTCCTCAATGATAGGGATATTCCTTCCGCACTAGTCTACAAAATTTCCGAACCCAGCCAACCGAATATCACGGACTACATCAAGAACCGCCGTTTCGACCTCATCATCAATATCCCCCTCCACCCACTGAGCCAGGATCGCACGGACGGCTATGCGCTCCGCCGTCTCGCCGCGGACAGCGGCATCCCACTCCTGACGAACGTCCAGCTCGTCAAACGTCTCATTGAGGCCATTATTCGCGAAAAACCCTGCTCCCTCCCGCTCCTCCCATGGCCGGCTCTTCTTGGCCTTGAGGTCACACGAGACGAGCGCTACACTCTATGCTCATGAATAATTCTTCTTCCGGCGGCAGCGCCGCAATGTATTCCAACAACGGCGAACAAACTTTTGTCACAAAAGAGGGTTTACGCAAGCTTAAAGAGGAACTCCAGGAACTCAGAACAATCAGTAGAAAGGAGGTGGCTCTCCGCCTCAAAGAAGCAATATCCTACGGTGATCTCTCCGAGAATTCCGAGTACGAAGAAGCGAAAAACTATCAGGCATTCGTCGAAGGACGCATTATTGAGCTCGAACAGAAGATCAAGAGCGCAAAACTCATTGCCGAAGGCTCACACATAAAGCATGGTAATGAGGTAAACATCGGTTCCAGTGTCACCATCCGTAATATCACTTCCGATGATGAACCGGAAACTTACACGATCGTCGGGGTCACCGAGGCCGATCCGTTCTCCCAAAAAATCAGCAACGAATCTCCCATCGGGAAAGCCATTCTCCTGAAATGCCGCGGGGATACCGTTGCGATTCCAACTCCCGCCGGAACCGCGCACTACGAAATCCTCCGGGTTTCGTAATTCCCTCTCCAATTGGGAGAGGGTCATGGTGAGGGACCCGCCGCCTCCGCAATACGGAGAACAAGTTGATCAATGAGCGCAAGGCGTTCTCCTGGTTCCGTTTCGCTTGCGCGATACTCTCCTGTTTTGATGTTACGATCAGCGTCGAGTGCGTGCCGCAGCACTTCTCGCAGACGGAGAATATTCGTCGATCGCGCTACAGTGAGACACGCTTGCATCATCTGCGGACGTAGAACGACGTGCCGGATAATTTCTCGCTCACAAATCCCTTCTGCACGCAACATGGATACCTGAAGGAAGGAGCGAAGCATCCAAAGGAGAGTATTCCATAGACGGAAAGGATCTTCCCCCCGCTCGAGAAGTTCATGAATATACACGAGAGCATTGTGAGGATCTCTCCCCCCAATCAGTTCTCCAAGATGCCAAATCATTCCTTCGTCAGAGTTCGCCACCGCGAGCGTCCAAACATGGTGGCGACTAATGGTGCCGGTTCCTACAAATAGATTGAGCTTTTTCAATTCATGGTAAAGAACTTCCTGATCTTCTCCAATGCATTCGACAAGTGCACGGAGGGCATCCTCTTCTATTTTTAGACCTGCATCTGCGGAGATTGTCCGCATCCATTCCATAAGCTTCACCCCACGGAGCAGTGGAAATTGACGGATGGTCGCCAGCTTCATAAGCACCTTGACCCCACCGAGACGTCGATCGGGCGCTCCAGCGATAAAAACAAGAATGACATCGTGGTGACTGTGCGCGAGAACGGTTTCCATCTCCTCCTTGGAGAAACGCGGAATCCCTCGAATGAATACCAGGCGTCGTTCGGCAAGGAATGGGGAAACCCCGACTTCATCGAGAAGCGCGCGAACGGTAAGCTCCGCCCCTTCGAGAACGAGGAAATTGTGGTCGTCATATTTCTCTCGAAATCGTTCTCTCCACCGCCGCTGTTCCTCGCAGAGCGCAAATGAGTTCTCCCCTGTAAAACAGACGATGTTCTTTGCCGTGGCCGCTGGCACACTCATAACTTGGATCATACACCCCACCATGCCCTCCACCCTCCTCCTCCTTCGCCAAGGCTCCCCACTGCTCTCTACGAGCTTCGATGGGCAGGACGGCTGGCAGGCGTTGGGAAGAGGGTGTTTGAAATTGAGCAATATTCAGAACATAAATATAGTACACTTGCAATTCTCTTCCCGTTGCAGGATCGTGCGATCATAGCTATAATAATTGGAAATGCATACAAAATCACAACGGATCTTCCGCGGCATTCGGGTTGCAACTCTCGGCAGTCTCTGCGTTGTTGCATCATTTGCGCTCGGCATTCATACCGCAGGAGATATCGCACCCATTGCCTCTCTCCAGGCTGACGGCCCCGCACGAGAAGGAGATATGAATGACGATTCCACAGTCAATATCCAGGATGTCATTGAAATCCTCGAGATCGTCCGCGGTAATACACAAACAACCGCGCACCACCTGAGAGTGGATCCCAATACTGACGGGCAATTGACCATCGATGATGCAATTCATCTCCTCCAAACCCTGGCTGCCCTCTAGATGGGTCCTCACAGGACCCGTTCTCCTTCTCCTCTTCCTTCTCCCGTCACCCATGACGGCACAGGAGACTGGGCCGATGCTTTTGCTCCGGCCACATTGCGAACAGGAGGAATCTCGATGCACTCTCTTCCAAACACGCGATCCAATCACACAGGAAACTCCGATGATCAATACCGGAGAGACACTCGACATGGATCTCATCATCTGGAACCCCATGCGCCATGAGATCAACCGAGTCCGTGCCTGGATTGCCTATGATCCTACTATTCTCGAAGGAATAACGCTCTCACTCGCTGATGCTTTCCCACTCCCCTCTCCCGGAGAAGCCGATTTCTCTCATAAAGAAGGGTACGTGAAAATAAGTGCGAGCGCCGATACCGAAGGACAAACGGAAGACATAATTGTCGTTGCACGGATACAAATGCGTGTCATCTCTACGCCGAGTTCGAGCACAACATTGAGTTTCTACGATGCGGGACCCATGCCGGAAAACCACACCAATATCTTTCGTGGCTCCGGCCCCCTCGAGCAAAGCGTCCTCAACTCCTCATCTCTGGGACAACTGCAGGTCCGTCTCCTCCAAGCGCAGGATTTAGAACCCGAGGCAACTACATCTCCCTTTCCCATCCAAGCCCCACAAATCGATCAACCATCAGAAGTCTTCACCATTCTCCGGATACATAACCTTCGCGCGACGACCGAAGGGAGCTCCATCTTTCTCGCATGGGATCCCCTCCCCTCTTCCAAACTCATCGGATACAACCTGTACTACGGAACGGTTCCTGGGGAGTACATGCAACGCCGGAGCATGGATAGTGCAACGACGTCGATGACTCTCCGTTCCCTCCCCCTGGACAGACAGTATTTCTTTGCCATACGGGGCGTCTCGGACACACAGACGGAAACGGCATTCGATCAAGAAGTGACGATCACCGTCGGAAATCCCGGATCATCAAGCGCCCCCTTGCGTGGGAGCATCGTGGAACTGGAAAGCACGAGCAAACACCCCCAGCGCTCGCTCGCCGGTCGCACCGGTACATCGTCCATCTTTCTCATTGTCGTCCTTGGTTCTGCATGTGTGGGGACTGCCCTCGCCTGCCGTCGACAATGCATTGCCTCCAAACATCTGTGATTATCATCCATCCGCACTGGCAGAGCACGGATGCCTCACAACCGCCTCCCCTCAAAAAAGAGGCGGTTCGCATTCGCATCAGTCACGCTCCCTATTCCCGCCGCTCTGCAGCAATCCTCGGTGTCTCCCTTGCTATAATTCTCGGTATCATTCTCGTGCAGAATGTTCATACCATCACAGGGCAACTCACGGAATCATCCATGGTCATTCGCATCACCACTGTGGGGTTCGAGCCAGCATCTGTCACCATCTCCCCTAGCGCTACGATCACCTGGAAGAATGTGGACACCAAACCTCATATCCTCTCCTCCGATACTCTCCTAACCACTGACGGACTCCTGTACTCCACTGCGATCTTCCCGGAGGAAGAGTTCCGTACAATCATTCCCGATGAGAGTTCTCCGGGGAAATACCAGTACGTTTCCCTGACGGATCCTACAATGTCCGGCACTGTGCGTATCGAGGAAAAGCTTGCCTATCCTCCATCGCCTGCCCTCCCGCACAATCCATTTGTGGCGGAGACATCTGTCACATCTCCCAGGCATCCTCCAGTGTCAAAAATCGATCCTGAATGGAAGCAAACCAGTGGAACGTTCGGGCAATCATCATCCGGCGCCAAGCCATTCCGGAACCCGGAAACGGGCATCCCCCTCGGCGTATCCTTCCTCGCGGCGCTCGCCGTCGTTCTCTTCCTCACGCGCCGCATCCTCCGCTCTCCGCACTGTTAACTTTACTTCACACCTCTCTTCCGTTATCCTGACTGGTCATGGAACGTCTCAAGTCCCCGCCACGGGAAGAATCTCCCGAAGAAGCGGGGGCGCGGATCATCCGCGACCTCCTGGCAATGCCCGACCCCCCGCAAACTCTCGAAGAGGATCTTTTGGAAACCAATATGCGCTTCGTGCAGAACGAGGAAATCATCCCCCTCCAGCTCGCTCTGGAGCGTCAGAAGCTTGCTCTCCGCGCCAGCATCGCCACCCAGTTGGAAGAGCACTTCCGCGCCTGCCCGTCCCTCACGAAAGAACAGCGCGCAAGCCGCAACGAAGCGGCCCGCGCATTCGAAAAAAAGCAGATCGCCGCGCTACGGAAACACACGAGAAAGCTCATCGATGATCTCCACGCCGTCCGCAAGCGTCGCGATGAGGCCATCCACGAGTGGTGCAGGAATAACCTCCAATCCACACATTCGATGGTGCCTACGACATGACCCATTTGGAATGCCCCTCAACCAACCATCTCCCACAGGGAGAGGGGGAATGCGGTTGGGTGTGCTACGATAGTGCTGTATGCGTTATACATTGCTGCTCCTCAGTAGCCTTCTCTTCTTCCACGCACCCAGTCGTACGCACGCGACAGAAAATGCTTCCTCGCAGAACATTTTGGAACCACCAGAAGAACACGAACAGTGGCAAGGCTCTGTTGAAGCTCTAGGCATCCAATTTCCACTGAGCTGTGCAGTATGGGGCAACGAGGAGAAGCGCATATTTCAGTGCAAACAAGAGGACAATACTGTAGATCTTACCATTCACAGTTCCCAAACAGATCCCCTCCTCTCTGTTCACAGCAGAATCTTAGAGAAAACCGCCGACGCACATGCCGTAAAAAATGGGGAGATTCTCGAAGTCTCCGGAACCTACGACGATCAGGCCTCTTCCCTCCCACTCACGATCGGAGGAACAGCACAGGATTTCACCTTCAGTGGCGTCCACAACACTACCTCATTCCAGGGAAATGGATCGTACAAACCGGATTCTCTCCGCGTCTCCATCTCCTTTTCGCAGAATTTCCCTATTACCGGAATACTCGATCTCCATCGGAGCAACGGAGAAGAAATGAAACCTTTCCACAACACAGGAATAGGAACGACTTCCACTGGCAATGTACCAGAACTCATTCCTCCGGTTCTCCCTCTCCTCAACTCTGGCACCATCGAAGTGGCAACGCGGCGCGCCATCGACCATGTCCAGGATTCCGGTCAGACACTCACGAGCTTCTCTCGTATCCTCTCCCTCGTCTTCCAAACCATTTTCGCCATCCTTGTCATCCTCATCCTCATCACCTTCGTCTTCCTCTTCCGGCACATAAAAATGCAACAGCGTAGCCCGCAGGGTAAAGACCAACCACCGCCGCACTAGTTAACGGATGGCATCCTCCGCTCCGCGAAGGATGGTGGGCCGGGAAGGATTCGAACCTTCGAAGGCGTAAGCCACCAGATTTACAGTCTGGCCCGTTTGACCGCTTCGGTACCGACCCACTACTCTAAGCATACCATGAAGAAGCGTGCACCCGGCGTGACACTCCGCGACGTCATCATCCACATGCAACACATGGAACAGCGTCTCACTGCAGGCACTCTGGCAAATACTAAAGGTATTGCTGCCAACACCAAAAGTATTGTTGCCAACACCAAAAGTATTGTTGCCAACACCAAAAGTATCCAAGAGAATGCTGTCGCCATTGTGACACTCGAAAATCGGTTAATGGAGCGTATCGACGCCCTCGACGAAGATCTTACGGCCACTATGAAAGACTTACTGCGGACGCGTCAGTTTGTGGGAATGCCCGTCCCTATGGAAGAGTGAGTCACTTTCTCGAGAAGTTCCCCATACGATTGTGTGTCCATACATTCTTTGCGCATTTCTGCCGCTCCCGGGAACCCCGCAACGTACACCTTGATGAACTTCTTGAGGATTGCGAATGACCGAGTCTCCCCCCACTTATCGCGGTAGAGTTCGACGTGGCGACGAAGCACGCGGAGACGCTCCTGGAACGATAGTTCCGTATCGCACTTCTCCGGATGAAAAATCCAGAGGTTGCGGAAGACGCCGCGGCCGATCATGACGCCGTCGCAGCCGTAGCGCTCCGCATAGTCGAGCGCCTGCGCGCGCGACGCCACATCGCCGTTGCCGATGATGACCGTATCGCGCTTCATCGCATCGCGAATATCCACCGCCCTGCGGATTTCCTCCCACCGAGCCGGCGCCTTCGACATCTCCTTCACGGTCCGCGCGTGGATCGTGATGGCATCAAGATCCTGTTCGAGGAGAAAGCCGATCCAGTCTTCGGTGACGACTTTTCGGATGCCGAGGCGGGTTTTGATGCTGAGGGGCAGGGAGGACCCCTCCTTCACCGCTGCAATGATCTCCGTTGCGCGGGCATGATCCTCAATGAGCGCACTGCAAAGACCATTCTTCAAAACGGTGCGATCGGGACACCCCATATTGATGTCGATCCCATCGAATCCCATCGCTACCAACTCTGCGGCAACTTTTCGGAAGTGCTCCGGCTCCTTTCCCCATATCTGGACGACGATGGGGCGCTGGTCCTCCGTGTACAGGAGACGGCGGCTCTGCGCCTCGCGTCCCGCGGAGCAGAGCGCGTCGACGTTGACGAATTCCGTGAAGAAGACATCGGGCCGCCCCTCTTCCGCGACGACCTGCCGAAAGCAGACATCGGTGACGTCATCCATCGGCGCCAAGGCCAAAAATGGCTTTGGAAGGCTCTTCCACATCATTATTAGTGTACATCGTTCCCCCTCGGACTCAGAGGGGCCTCACCTGTAACAACCTCTGTAAAGCTCTGAGTCATTCTGCTCGAACGCTTGCGCGACGCTGTTCGGATTCGTCGCGCCAGTGAGAGCTGGATGGCGAAGAGCGGAACACATGGACTAGAGATGGGAAATTTATGGCAAGACTGCCGCGATGGCTGGTGTATGCGCAATACGATGCGCTTCCGCCGAAGGAAGATTGTCCAAGACATACGCCGCGCGCTCTTCGACGATCATTGCGGGAATCCGCAACGGCTCGTATCCCAGCTCCCGATAGATTTCCTCAATCCGCCGGTCGAGGAACGCCGCCTTTGCGGCGTCTTCGGTGCGCACGTGATCCTCCTCGAACGGAAGAGGATCGCAGAGAAACACCTTCTTGAAGTGGAATGGGCGGCAGAGCGCGAGGATGTCCGGCATGTTCGGCGTGGCGTTGAGTTCGATATATGCCTGCGCGTGGGGGAACCCTCCGTCGAGAATGACCGATTGCGCGGCGTCCAATCTCCGGAACTGCTCCACGTAGAACGCTATCAGCGCACGCTGAAAGCGTTCCTCGTTACCCCGGATATCCCCGAGCGTCCGCCCCCGCGCAAGTTCGAGCTCGACGTACGCCCGGCCGACTTCGGGGACGATGCGATACCCCCTGCGATGCAACGCCTGAATGACGGTTGTCTTCCCCGATGAGGGCGCTCCATCTACGAGCACCCATTCTGTACGGCGGCATTCCATGCGTGCGGCTATCCTAGCAGGAAAAACGTACGATCATTGAACAAGCCCCCCCGCGTCCGCGGGGGGGGCACCGATCCCTATCACGGCAGCTCCGTGATTTTTCTTTCTCCCTCTTCTATGAGGAGAACAAACCTTTTGGGAAGTTCTTGTTCCGTGCGGATGAACCAAAGACTGACCTTCTGATCATCCGTCACGGCACCAATCCACCCATTCTCCATCTTGAAGCAGCCATAGCAATGCATTCGTTCTCCGATGGGAAGAGAGGCGACTGTCGACCAATACGAAGCCCTCCCTCTCTCCCAGCCATCGGCGTAGCCAATTCCTACACCGACCCAAAGCGCAATGGCTGACGCGACCACAGCCGTTACTACAACGCACCAAACCACCATGTTGCTCTCCTGTAAAAGATCGGCTCCCACATTCCACCGTAGAATGGGGGAAAGCAAGTGTACGACGTTCCGCCATTTCACGCAAGCTCCCCGGCGACGAGAGAAATGCTATGGAAAGCCTCCTCCACGCGTTCGTGGACATCCGGCAGAGTAATCCCCTCTCTCTGCAGCTTCTCCGTCGAGAGGATGCAGTTGCTCCGCGCGGCGCGGACGACGGAGGAGAGATCGGCAAGTGTAAGGCGTTCGGGCAGTGTCGCCCTTCGTGGCTCGCAGGGTGTCATGGTGAGGTTCTGGTGACACTGCATTTTCCACTGCATCATCATGATCTCGTAGGGTGATATTATTCCCGGATTCACGATGTTGAAGATGCCCGTCCGGCGACGGTCGATGAGGATCTTCGCCGCTTCCAGGAAATCCGGGAGATAGGTGATGGAATTCTGGACATCGAGAACCTTCGCGTACTTCCGTAGTTTCATGAGGAGGTTCCGCTCGTTCAGAGAACCATCGAATGGCATGCGGAGACGCAGAATCAGAATCCCACCTCGCCCGTCGACGGTGTCCGTGAACTCGCGGAGAATTTGATCGCACCAACCTTTGACGCGGGAATAGAAGCTGCCGAAGAAGTTGGGAGAGTCTTC
Organism: Candidatus Peribacteria bacterium RIFCSPLOWO2_12_FULL_55_15; assembly: GCA_001789045.1. Taxonomy (GTDB): domain Bacteria; phylum Patescibacteriota; class Gracilibacteria; order Peribacterales; family Peribacteraceae; genus 01-FULL-54-110. Next base: position 35,337 of record MFYG01000004.1, read on the forward strand.
TTCGGTGAAGCCAATCGTAGACCCCCTCTCCCCAGCCATCCCCCCATGGGGGAGGGAATCTGTCGGTCCCACACCTTCATAAATACACCCCGAACTCATATGCACCCAGTAGATGCCACGCTTCCGACACTCCTCGAGAAGAATAAGCGGCCCTGTGAGATTACTGCAAAGCGTCTCCTCCTTATGCGTCTCACACCAATCGATATTCGGACGCCCGGTCTTCCCGGCAACATTCATCACAATATCCGGTTTTTCACGGTCGAGGACGTCTACAATGGCATGTGCATCTGCAATATCTGTTCCTGGGCACATTGCTTCCGGATACACCTCTCGAAATGCCACACCGAGATATCCACGCGCGCCGAAAATGAGGATCTTCTCCATCGGGAGGAGTATACTCCAACCAATGCCACGCCCCAGACGTCGGCTCCGACACAAGAGATCATCTCGAGGACTCGATCTACATCCGCGCACTTTAAAGTCCCTGAGCGGCATTGCAAACCTCCTTATCGGCATTCTCCTCGCACTCGCCCTTCGACAAGAAGCCGGCCCTCTGGGGAAAGCCATCCAGCGAATCCTTACATTCTTTGCGGGACGATGGGCCATCCTCTTCCCAATACTCTTTACCATCTTGGGCATCCTCCACTGGTCGCTGCCCACCCCACGGTGGCCGCGGAAACGCCTCCTCGGTCTTACATTGTCCGCATTCGCTTTCCTCGGCCTCATGCACATTGGAGCGCCTTTGGAAGATATTGGCACCCGGCGCGATGAGCTCGCAGGAGCCATGGGCTTCATGGTGAGTCTTCCATTCATTCTTTTCGCAAGTCGAACGGTAGGCATTGTTGTCCTCTCCACTGTCCTCCTCGCCGGCATTCTTTTGGCCTTCGAGCCTGATCCTCTCAGGATCTTTTTAGTACTCCAGGCGTTCCGAAATCGCCTGAAAGTTCAGCGTAAGTCTCGGGGAGTTTCTCCCCTGGACACAGAGGAGAACGACTCTGCCACCGACCTCGTCGAACAGGAACACAAACCTCCGGAACTCAATATTGTTCGTCCGGTCTTTGCAAAAAGCCTCGTCCAGGACCAAACGGAGAAAGCTCTCCAAGAACAACTCCGCGCCAGAACACTTGCACAGGCAACGCAGATTCTCCAGATGAAGGATACGCGGTATGAAGAATGGACATTCCCCACGTACGATCTCCTGGAAGCGGCTGAGAGCCAACTCATGATCAACGATGAGGAATTGAAGCAACAAGCCCGACTCATTGAAGAAAAGCTTCGGGAATTCGAGATTGACGTCACTGTGCGGGATGCACATCCCGGCCCCACGGTGACGCAGTTCACTTTACAACCTGCAGAAGGCGTCAAACTCAGCCGCATCGGAAGTCTTAAAGATGATCTTTCCCTCGCTCTCGCAGCGCAAAGCTTACGGATCGAGGCGCCAATTCCAGGAAAATCCCTCGTTGGCATTGAGATGCCGAATGCCGTGCGCACGACCGTGCATCTCAAGGAGATGTTGGAAAGCCCTTCATTCTCGCAGTCCTCGTCCCCTCTCACGCTCCCCCTTGGACGGGACGTCTCGGGAGACGCCGTGGTGGCAAATCTTGATGCTATGCCACATCTTCTTATCGCCGGCGCCACTGGTTCCGGGAAATCCGTCTGCATGAATACTTTTCTCATGGCCCTCCTCTTTCAGAATGCCCCCCATGAACTCAAGCTCATCCTCATTGATCCGAAGCGCGTGGAGTTAATGCCCTACGATGGCATTCCCCATCTCCTCACCCCCGTCATCACGGAGGCGGAAAAAGCATTACAGGCCTTCCGATGGGCCGTAGCTGAAATGGGCCGTCGACTGCGCTGCTTCTCCGCAATAAGCGTGCGCAATATCGATGAATTCAATGAAAAGCAAACGCGCGAGGAGGACATGCTCGCTCGCATTGTCATCGTCATCGACGAACTCGCTGATCTCATGATGCGACAGTTCCGGCGCGACACGGAAATGATGATCACTAGGATCGCACAGATGGCCCGCGCCGTCGGCATGCACCTCGTCATCGCCACCCAGCGTCCCAGCGTCGACGTCATCACAGGCCTCATTAAGGCCAATGTCCCCACCCGCATTGCCTTCCGCACGGTCAGCGCCGTCGATTCACGGACGATTATTGATTCTATCGGCGCGGAAGATCTCCTTGGAAAAGGGGACATGCTTTACTTAACTGCAACAACACCAAAACCCATGCGTATCCAGGGGATCTACGTATCGACAAAAGAAGTTGGACGAGTTATCAATGCAGTGAAGATTGCCGGTGGTGGAAAGATTACGGAGCAAATAGGTATTGCGGAGGAAGAAGACGCCGACCGCTCTTCGCTCGCCGACGACGAGTCCCCTGCCCCTCCGGCAGGCAGGCGCGTGGCGAGCGCAAACATTGATCTGGATGCAGATGATGATGGTGGAGATGACTTATTCTTCGATGCAATCAACGTGGTGCGGGAAACTGGAAAGGCCTCCGCCAGTCTTCTGCAACGTCGCCTGAGTGTCGGTTACGCCCGCGCTGCAAAGCTCCTCGACATCATGGAACGCAAAAACCTCATCGGACCGACCGATGGGGCGAAGGCACGAAAGGTGTACATGGAGAAAACAGCAATATGAATTTCTCGAGGCCTCTTTTTCTGCTCCTTTTCCTTGCCGTCCTCACCAGATTTTGGAATCTCGGCTATCCGGTCGAGGCGGTCTTTGATGAAGTCCATTTTGGCAAATACGTCTCAGCTTACTTTACCCAAGAATACTATTTTGACGTGCATCCGCCTCTTGGCAAGCTCATGCTCGCCGGCGCGGCCAAGCTGTTCGGCTTCCAGCCCGGCTCTGATTTTGACCATATTGGCGAAGTTATTGACGTGAGATCCATCGTCATTCTGCGGTTTCTGCCGGCGCTTTTTGGAGTACTTTTCGTGGCCATTGTCTACTGGATTGGCCTGGCCCTGAATTTTTCCCGGCCAGCGGCGTTTTTAGGAGGTTTTCTCGCGCTCTTTGACAACGCTCTCCTTATTGAATCCAGATTCATCCTGCTTAATCTTTTCCTTCTCTCTTTCGGATTTGCCGCGCTCTGCTGTTATCTGCACTCGGAAAAAACCTCTGGCAACAAATACCTCATCTATTACGGACTCGCAGCCTGCTTTGCCGGACTCGCCGCCGGCATCAAATTTACCGGCGCGTCTTTCTTCGGGCTCATTTTACTCTTCGTCTTCATAACATTTCTCAAGGATCTGCGCTTTAAAAAGTTTCTCCTCAAATCCGCGCTCTTTATCGCGATTGCCGGATTGATTTATATCCTGCCATTTACATTTCATTTCGCGCTTCTGCCCAAGTCCGGCCCCGGCGACGCTTTTATGAGCTCGGCTTTTCATAAAACTTTGATCGGCAACAGGATCAACGCCGCCGACACGGCTGAACCTCTTTCTTTCTTTGGTAAATTCAGTGAACTGAACGTCGCCATGTACAACTACCATTCAGGAACTACGGCCTACCACCCGGACGGCAGCCGCTGGTACGAGTGGCCCTTTGACCGGAAAGCGGTTTATTACTGGACAAAATCGACCGAGGGCGCAACCGCCAAAATCTATCTTATGGGCAACCCTTTTATTTGGTGGCTGACCTCGGCCGCGATCGCGCTGTCATTTATTCTTATCACATTGAGAACAATCCGCGGGCGGCTCACGCCGGAAATCTATTTTCTCTTCGCTGGCTACTTTGCCAATCTCCTGCCCTTCATCCTGATCTCGCGCGTGACTTTTATTTATCACTATCTCTCTTCACTCGTCTTTGCGATACTCATCGCGGTTCTCGTTCTGGACCGTCTCATTATGAGAGCGCTTCAAAACCGCTTAACCAGCCGCTCTTTTGCCACCTTTTATGCGGCCTTACTTCTTTTGATCATGACCGCCTTTCTGCTTGTCGCGCCCTTAAGCTACGGACTCCCCATCCCACCGTATTTTCAGACGTACTACGATGCCCTTATTCATTTTGTATCTTAAAAGCGCTTCCCATCAAAATGTCATTTGCAAGCATTAACCGTTGCATTAAATGTACTCCTATCGCAGCGTCTATAAACAACGCTACCGTCAGGGCACTTTGCAATCTCAACTGGTGTACCTCTATCCCTGCCTTCCACAAACGTTCCGCACATTATCGCAAATGGCCAGCACGCACGCTCCGGCTTACCAGCACAGTCGTAGAGTGCAGAAGGAGCATATTCCTCCTCTCTAATGTATTCCTTCCTTCTAATGCCCCCCCGCGAGGAATTTTATGAGTTGTTCCAGCCTCTCCGTCAGTTTGAGAATCTGTTCTTTGATACCGGCAATGTTCTGCTTCAACGACCCAACATCGGACTCGTCTTTTACCTCGCCGCAATCTTTTGGACAGGTTTTCAAACTCTCTCCGCCATCGCATTTGCCGTCGCCGCATACTGCTTGTTTTTGGGGGTAGCGGCCTTTCTCAAAACGCACAAACCTCATGCACTCTGCTTCGACGCTGCCGAACCAGATTCCAAACATGCCTCGCCCCCCCTGCACACACGCCATTTTGGTAGTTTGGACACAGTTCCCAGGCCGCTCGGCCACATCGGTTCCTTGATAGCAAAAGCCGGGTTCGCCGCAATCTTTTGGACAGGTTTTAAAACTCTCTCCGCCATCGCATTTGCCGTCGCCGCATACTACTGCCTTGGCCTTCTCCACATTGTATAATGGTCCACCACAATCCTGCGGGCAAGAAGAAAGCGAGCAAGGGCAATGCCCGTCGGCGGCGCATTCGGGACATATCACCCACTCGCTTCCTTCGCATTCGCCGTTGCCGCAGACGTCAGGGTTGCAGACGCTAGGGGAGCCGCTGCAATGCCACCCATATTCGACGAGGCAGTTAGTCATGCACCCGTCGCCTTTTGTCGTATTCCCGTCATCGCATTTTTCGATGTAGTATTCGATTTTGCCATTGCCGCAGATGGTGGGAAAACACTTATTGAACTTTGGATAACATAAGGAATAACACGCATCATATTTTTCTTGACATTTGAGTCCGCACGGTGTATCATGCATCATCCCCTTCCCACATTTGGTTAAGCAAACACTCACACTTGCCGTCTTCCCACATGTGTCCCAGCACTTGCTCATTTCCTTGCTACATAACAAGTATTTGGCTTTCGACTGTTCGTTGGGCATAGGTTGATATGGTTGAGTAAGTGCCAAGAGTGAAAGACTCACGGACGCCGTGAGACTTGCAAGACTGACGATGACAATCACTGTCCGCACGGAGATAAGCATACTATGAATCATCTGAATCTGACAACAGTGAATGGTATTATTATCCTCTGATCGCAATCATACACGGATATGGTCACGCAGTCGTCCAACGTGAGGCTACAACAGAGGCCCATGTTCCGTTGGCGTTCGCAGGCAGATTCGCATTCCACGCCGTCAGCTTCCCCTATCGCATCGACGGTATATTCTCCATTCGCATCCAGAGGGTTCACGCTGTAGAACGGAGGCACGAACATCACGGTTCCGAGTAATGAAGTCTGTTCCGGATTGTTGGGATCACGGATACTACAGGAAGCGGCTTCCGTAGTGAGTCTCCGGTCACACCAGAGATTTGGCCAGCGCGGAGTGGGAGTAGGAGTAGGAGTGGGAGTAGGAGTAGCAGTGGGAGTAGGAGTAGGAGTGGGAGTGGGAGTGGGAGTGGAATCCTCATCCTCATCCTCATCAGTTGGAGTAGGAGTGGGAGTGGGAGTGGGAGTAGGAGTAGCAGTGGGAGTAGGAGTAGCAGTGGGAGTAGGAGTAGCAGTGGGAGTATGAGTAGGAGTAGCAGTGGGAGTAGGAGTAGCAGTGGGAGTAGGAGTAG
>MFYG01000005.1:0-32938 GCA_001789045.1 Candidatus Peribacteria bacterium RIFCSPLOWO2_12_FULL_55_15
TCTATCGCCCTTTTTCACTATGTATCAGGCTATTTGAACAAGAATATTGAATCTGGGGTCAGAAAACTGGGGCTTTTTCAGGGTTAGGGAACCAATGAAAAACTCCGATATGTCATGGTGAGCGTAGACGAACCATCACACCGGCAAGCCATTGTGTCGCCCTTCGACTACGCTCAGGGTGACAAAATGTCCACCTTTTTCATTGGTTCCCGTCATCAGTGGCTACGAGGCGAAAATCGAAGACCTCGGAAACGAGAAGCTCCGCATTGGTGAGAACATCGGCAAGATCAAGAAGAGTGCTGTGAGCTTTGAAACCGCCAGTTTGTCGCTTCTCTTTGCGCTTTCTGGCATGGTTGGTGTTGAAAAATCGAAGCTGGTGGAGATGCCGGGAATTGAACCCGGGTCCAACGTGTGAACGCGGTATCCGTACTGTCATGTCCGTTTCGAATCACCATGCCATAAGAAGCGGACGAAGAATGGCAGGGAGGGTCGATGCTGTATGTCGATTCCTGTCACATCACGCAGGAATCCACCTCGCTGATGGCGTCACATCCCCGTAGCGAGAATCAGAGGAGTGACGTGTCCGCAGAAAGTGCGAACTTAGGCAAATGCCGGCACGAGAGCAGGAGTCCGGTTAAAGACATCCATCGTCTCGAGAGCCTTTGCCATGACACTGTTTTTGGCAGTTGTCGTTTGCAACAGTGGGTAGTGGGAACCGTTGCCATCCCAGACAGAGACATAACGCATCCAGTATCACGCTGTCGAAGCCTTTCATCCCCATTGGTGAATTGGAGCCGAGCGCAAGCACTACGTGCGTAGCGCGAGGCCCAATATCCATTGTCCTGAGCAAGCTCCGAAGGAGCGAGCCGAAGGACTTACATGATGGGCCGTTGCTGCCACAGAACTACCCATAGTGTACCACAAAATGGGCTGCAGGAGACCTACTTCCCCCGTCGCAGTTGGCGCTTCTTCGAAAGCCCTCTGTTCGGCGCCGCCTTCACATCGCGAGACTGTGCCGGGGTTACCATCTCTTTCTTCTCTGTATCTCCCTGCGTCTTCGCACTTCGGTGGAACTCCTGATGCTTCCGCACCGTGTCATGATGGAACTTCTGATGATCGAGTGTCACCTGCGCGTCCGTTAAACCACGGTGTTCCTGATGCCACTTCAAATGGACGGCGTTCTGCTCTCGGTGGAACGTATCATGATCTCCCCGCGCACGCTGGGGGTCCATCTTTTTCCAACATAGCACTAATCCCTTTGCACGAAGTCCCTTGCATGGATTCCCAATTTCTTCTGCATGACCGATGCGTGGCGAGCTGAAGAGCAAACTTGCGATGGAAAGAAGAAGCATGATTAGCATATGCGCACATCCTACGTCATCGTCATTGCCCAAACAATACCAATCGTTTTTTTTGCCCTTCAAGATGACCCTATGGCCTATGTTTCCTCGTATTATGAAAAGATTTCTTAACTATTTGCAAGGGTTTTTTCCTTGCAACCTCCCCCAGGGATGAGAGTACGGTGGGGACGGTATGCCTCGTGTAGCAAAGCCAAAACCACTTGGGAAAGTCGTCCATTACTATGACCGTCTGGGGGTTGCGATTATTGAGTTAAAAAAAGGCCTCAAGGTCGGCGACATTGTCCTCTTCAAACGGGGGGAAGAAGAATTCGCTCAGCCCATTGCCTCCATGCAAATCGACCGCGCAAGTGTTGCAAAAGCCAAAAAGGGAGATGCCGTCGGCATCAAGGTCGCTCGGCCCATCAAGGAAGGGGCGCTGGTGATGGCGGCGTAGGTGTTAGGTTTTAGATATGAGCGATTCGCTTGTAAGATTGCTGCGAGTTTTTGTTTCATGCGATCACTTTCCACCGACGCACTCCGGCGCGCATACATTGACTTCTTCGTGAAGAAGCACGGACATGTAGAAATCCCTGGGGCCAGCCTCATTCCGGAGAACGATCCGACGGTTCTCTTTACGACAGCGGGGATGCACCCCCTTGTGCCGTACCTCCTTGGGGAAAAACACCCGAGTGGCAGCTGTCTCGTCAATTGCCAACACTGCGTGCGGACGCAGGATATTGATGAGGTTGGGGATAGCAGTCACCTCACCTTCTTCGAGATGCTCGGCAACTGGAGCTTTGGGGCATACTTCAAAGAAGGAGCAATCCGCATGAGTTTTCAATTCCTCACTGAGGTGTTGGAACTTCCAAAGAACAAACTCGCCATCACGTGTTTCGCCGGAGATACTGATGCCCCATGCGACAATGAGTCTGCAAGAATCTGGGAATCCTTGGGTATTCCCAACGAACGTATCGGCTTCCTCACGAAGGCAAAGAACTGGTGGGGACCGGCAGGACACACGGGACCATGCGGCCCCGACACGGAGATGTTCTATTGGATCGGCCCCTCTGAATTTCCTCCCCCGGGGAGCAATCCGGCGAATGACGAGGTGAATTGGCTGGAGATTTGGAATGACGTGTTTATGGAGTACAACAAAAGGGAAGATGGAACATTCGAGCCGCTGCGGCAGAGGAATGTGGATACGGGGATGGGACTGGAGCGCGTCGCGCAGGTGCTGCAAGGGGTGGAGAGTGTGTATGAGACCGATGAAATGTTACCTATCCTCAAACGTGTTTTGCGAGAAGACCTCTGGGGCGATATACAACGATTGAGACACGCCCGCATTATCGTTGACCATCTACGAGCAGCGACGTTCATCATCGCTGATGGCATTGAGCCATCCAATGTTGATCGCAGCTACGTCCTCCGCCGACTCATACGACGGGCAATCCGTTCAGCGCGAGCCATTGGTATAGAGCACAGTGGCTCCTTTACTCCCACTGTCGCAAAGGAAGTGATTGCGCAACACGGCCATGTCTACGGTTCACTCCGCACAAATGAACAAAAAATTTGTTCAATACTCCGGCGGGAGGAGGAGCAATTCGGAAAAACGCTCCAGGAAGGGCTGAGACATTTTACGAAGACTGTGTCGACCCTTCGTGACGGCGTGCAGGCGTGGCGCGCCCCTCAGGATGACACAGTCACCCACTTTGACGGCCACACTGCCTTTCATCTCTACGATACGTACGGTTTCCCCATTGAACTCACGAAGGAACTTGCTGCCGAGCAGGGACTGAGCGTCGATGAAGCCGGTTTCGCGAAAGCCTTCGAAGAGCATCAGGAACTTTCGCGTGCCGGAGCGGAGAAGAAGTTCACTGGTGGCCTTGCTGATCACTCCGCCGAAACGACAAAGCTCCACACCGCGACTCACCTGCTCAATGCGGCGCTTCGCAAAGTTCTTGGACAGCACGTGCAACAGAAGGGCAGCAACATCACTGCAGAACGGCTGCGTTTCGACTTCAACCACTCAGAGAAAATGACACAGGAGCAGATCGCAGAAGTGGAACGTCTCGTCAACGAAGTAATCGAGGCCGATCTCCCGGTGGCCTATCACCTCACCACAGTCGAGGGTGCAAAGAGGGAGGGCGCCGTTGGCGTCTTCGACGAGCGGTACGGCAGCCAAGTAAAGGTGTACGTCGTTGGTGATGACACAAAGAAAACTGTTTTCTCGCGAGAAATTTGTGGAGGACCGCACGTATCAAGAACCGGCATGATCGGCGCGTTCAACATTCAGAAAGAGGAAAGTGTTGCCGCTGGCGTGCGTCGGATAAAGGCCGTCGTTACCGGTGGACCGGCAGAGATCGATGTTGCACGGGAAATGTAAAGATAACATAACTTTTGTTAAGAGGAATTGACTTCCTTCCTCTCCTCCTCTTTCCTGAGGAGTTATGACGCCGCTTGAAGCGAGAAAGGAGCGGGAGAAAACTTCTCCTTCCCCGAACCAGATCATCCACGGCAGGCTCGAAACCGTCGCGGCCGCCATCACCGCTCTCGCAGCGCTTACCCCTCCTGACAAACCCCGCCCTGACGTCGCCCATGAACTGCCGGCCCGCAGCGATGTGCGGCTTTCCTCCGCGACGAACGTATCCGCCCTTGCCTCCGATGCCGAGATCGCGGACCTGCGCATCGAACGCGGGCACTTCACCTGCCGCTTCGGGGATATACCCATCGACGGCGCCATCGCCGAGGATGGGGCAATTACGGAAATACGCTTCGATGGACGCACGGTCATCCTCTCTCATCCGGTCTCCGTCCAGACGCTCGAGCGGTTCCTCCGTCACGCCACCGCGACATCGGCGCTGCTGCATGCGCGCGGCATTGCGCCGCGCAACGGAACGATGGAAGCCCTCGGCGGCGCGCGCTTCCTCTTCACGACAGGCGCGGATGGCCGCGCGCAGCCGGCAATAGCAACGACCCGCAACGTCTTCACCATGGATCCGGCGGAGGAATCGGAGCGGAGCGGAGCGGAAATGCGGTGGAAGGACGCCCTCCGCAGCCTCGCCGCCCTCGCCCAGGCGCAGCACGACGCGATCAACGCGCGCATCGAAGTCCACAACGGGCGCATGCGCGCGGTCTACGACGATCTCACCCGGCGCATGGAGTCTGACAATTGGTACTATTGGCAGCAGCGCCGGAACGAGTTTGCCCAGGGGTGGAATGCGGTCGTCGCGCCATGGAAACAGGCGGGAACCGACGCGCGTGGTGCACTCCTTCCCCGCTTCCACGCCCATCTCGATGCCTGGGAACGGTGGATTGCCATCCAGCCGGACATGGAAGCGGAGGATGTCTTCCTGAACCGGTACGATGCCACTGTCCGCGAACTCGCGGAACATCGCGATCAGGAGCAGACGCTGCGGGCGGGCGCCCATACGCGTCATCTGCGGGATGCCGTGCATGGCTTCACGATCATCGAACAGAGCAGCCACCTCTCTCCCAAAAACTTCACCCGCGAAGAGCGGAACGGCTCCGGCCTCCTCTTCCGGCGCCAGACGTACGAGGATGATGTCCTCACGCAGGAGACGGAGTACGACCCGTCGGGCAACGTTACGCAAGAGACGCTCTCGCAGTACTTTCCGGGAGGACAGGTCCGCCGTGTACAGGAGCAAGCGCCGAAGGATGGCAAACTCGTCCTCCAGCGGCAGACGGACTTCTGGCGCAACGGAAACACGCACGCCGTCCTCGATCAACGGAGCGACGCCTTCGCATACTTCGGTGAAGGGGGCAGCCTCCTCTACGAGGACGTGGCGCGCGGCAACCCCGCAAAACGCCAGCGGGGCATGGTGGATGCAAAGGGGGAACGCTTCGGCCTCTACCGGGACGAGAAGGCGAAGAATCCGACGCTCACCACAGGGCAGTACCTCGACATGCTCGCGCAAAAACTCGACACCGAGGAAAAGCTTGCCGTTTTCTTCGAGCAATTCCTCCGGTATGCCTATGATGTTGGAGATGAGTGGCAAACGGCTGAGGAAACGCTGCAGAGGACCGAGGAACTCGAGAAGACCGGCGCCTACTACATGCGTGGCGATTGTGACGACTACGCCTTCCTCGCGCGTGACATCCTCCGTCGCCAGGGGAAGAACGCTCACGTCGTCTTCATCCCGCAGCACGCGATCTGCGTGTGGGTTGAACGTGATGCTGAAGGGGAATTCCACGCTAAGGCACAGGATACGTTCGGCTTCGATCATAATGGGAACCGCTACGGTCGCGACCACCCTCGGGATCGCGAGAGTGCCAAGGGTTTTACAAAATTGATCGACGCCTTGAACTCCCTCATGAAGAAATACAAGTACCCCGGCCTCGGCGTCCCATCGGGGCAGGATTACACGCTCCATGAGAACGCTATCACGATTATGCCGAACCCCCCTGCGGGGAACTTTCAATTGGTGACCGCGGAGCACTTCCTGTCCCACCCCTCACCCTAGCCCTCTCCCATAGGGAGAGGGGACCTGCCAAGCTTCCCCGTGCGGGCGGGCGGACGCAGGATCATCCTGCAGAAGATGGAGACCGCAACACATAACCCGCAAAGAGGATAAGCACGAGCGATGGGAGGTACATATAGCGGTCGGAGGCGATCACGAGATCGATGATGCCCCCATCTCCCCTGCGGGCAACGTTCAGGAATGATGGTGCGAGGAGCAGAATGACAGGCAGGGGTGCGATCGAGACCTTTGCGAGGAGACCGAAGAGGAACGAGACGTAAGGTTGAGAGGATGGACTGCCCAGAGCAATGCGATGATGAGAGGAACCAATTCGTGATCGCATGCCGCACTTCGTCCCTCGACTACGCTCGGGATGACACGATGCCTGGCATGATATGCTTTCAGGAAGAGCCCCATCAGCCACCATACGAGCACCGCATTCAGCGTATGCAGGATGAGGCTGATCCCATGACTCATGGCAGGATTCCACCGACCGACGATCGTGTACTCGATCTGCTCCGTGAGGAGCGTGAGCGGAATGTAGAGCTCAGGATCGTACGTCGTGAATGCCTGTTTCACATTTTCCCAGGTCACTCCACGTGCTTTGACGTTATCGACAATGAGGAGCCCGTCGTCATACGCGACATACTCGCTCTGGAGTATCGGCCAATAGACTGTCGCCGTGAGGATGAGGACGACACTGATGCCCATGTAGCACCACATTGCAGGTACGGTAGCATAGGGACACTGCATGATGTCTCTCCGCCCTATCGCTCTCGGCATCATCCTGCTCCTTTCTCCCACCGTTTCCTCTGCCAAACAGGTAACTGTTCTCGATTTCCGGCAGGGGATCCCCGGCATATGGGAACAAGGTCCGTGTCTCTCCGCGCAGCAAACGCCGGAGGGGTTTGCCCTCGCGGCCACAACGGAGCGCTGTTCCATTTTGCACACGACCCGCGACCTCCGTCACCCCATTGAAACGCTCTCTCTCACGGTCATCTCCCCCGCGCGGACGGAGATCGTTTTCCTCTGGCATCGGCGGGATGCGCCGAGAGGACATATGGTCGAGCTCCCTCTCGTCCTTCAGAGCATCGATGGGCCACAAACAATCGTCCTCAACCTCCCCCGGTACCCCCAATGGGATCCGACGACCGACCGTATCGGTTTTGCTCTCCCAAAAAACTCCTCCTTCATTCTGCAGAATATCACCTTCACCCGGTGGTCCCTGTGGGAAAAGGCTGCCGCAGCATTCCGGAGCTTCTGGACATTCGACACCTTCCGCCCGTACGCAATCAACTTCCTCTGGGGACCCATCATCGGATGGAATCCTGTGTGGCAGGAGCAGCTCTTCACGAGCATTCCCCCCGTCGGATGGTCGGTCTCACGCGTGTTCCTCTCCCTGCTCCTCCCCCTCGGCGTCCTCTGCCTTTTCTTTTGTTTCCGACGCGGATGGAAAACCTCCACCTGTCGATCGGCATCCGTTCTCTTCGGCACTATGTTCGTCGGTTTCTGGCTCCTCTTCGACGTACGGATGGGACTCGAGCTCCTCTCCTACGTCAAAACCGACTGGGAGACCTTCCTCCTCAAGCCTCCAAGCGAACGGCGCTTCCGCGTCTTCGAAAATTTTAATGCCATTGCCGAGGAATCCATTCCTCTTCTTATCACTTCACCCAAGTATGGTTTCGTTGGACCACGCGGAGCACCATTCGGGAGCCTCATGCGCTACTTCACCTATCCCATACGACCCCTCTCCCCAAGCGACCCGGAGGAACAACGTTCACGCCTCCGCCATTGGCTCGTCGCTTTTCGAGACGATGCACGGATAAGCCCTCGAGGAGAGCTCTTCCTCGGAGATATCTTCCTCGCCGGACCCGGCATCATCGTGCAACGGTTCGGGAAAGACGCCTTCCTCTTTGAAGTCACTGGCTCTGCCACTTCCCCATAGCTCCTCACCCTCGCCCTACCCCTCTATGTCACTTCTCTTCCTCACCCTCGGCGTCGCCCTCCCGACCATCAGCGGTTGGCTCCTGCTGCGGGCCATCGAGGGAACAATCCCTGTCCTCTCCCACCTGGAACGGTGGGCCGCCGGTTTCATCATCGGACTCACAGGAACGATGTACGTGACCTTCCTCGCGCACATCCTCGGTTTCATCCGTCTCGACTTTTGGGGATTCCTCGCTGTCCAGATTACCTTCGCTTCCCTCCTCGCCGCCTCAAATCTCCTGCGTCAACGGAGGCACAGACGCTCTGAACCATTCTGCTCGAGCGCAGACCAGCACAGTGAGAAACCGGTCTGCACGGAGCGCAGACCGACACGGTTCGGATTTGTCGGGCAAGCGAGTGCAGCCCGGTTTCTCCTCTGTGTCCTCCTCATTTGGACCAGCATCAAGATCATCGCCGCCAGCGCTACGTTCCTCCTCACTCCCCTCTACGTCGATGACGCCATCGACAACTGGAACATGCGCGGGAAACTCATCTTCCATCATCAGGAACTTGTCCTTGGATTCCCGGGAGATCCACAACCGACCGATGGCGGTACGTACGCCTACCCCCCCACTGTTTCCATGACGAAAGCATGGCTTGCCATCCTCGCAGACTCTTGGTCTGAACCCCTCGTGAATAGCATCCACATTGTGTGGTACCTCGCCCTTCTCGCTCTCCTCTTCGGCACCGTGCGCGCGACCATTGGACTCTGGTTTGGCCTCCTCGGTCTCTACATCTTCGGGAGTCTCCCCCTCCCTCTCCTCCATGCGACGAATCCCTACGCTGATATGTTCCTCGCCGCCCACATTGGCGCCGCTGCCTGCTTCCTCCTCCGTGCCCTCCGATTGCCAGACAGCGTGAGGAGTCTCCGTTTCCTTCTCCTTGCGTCCCTCTCCATCGCCCTTCTCCCCTTCACAAAGAACGAAGGCCTCGTCCTCTACTTCCCCGCCCTCGCCCTCGCCCTCGCCCTCGCCATTTTTTCTCTCGCCCGTCAGAGCATTCTCCATCGTCGCGACGTGATCCGCGCCAGCCTGTTTATGCTCGTCATCACCTCCTCCGTCCTCCTCCCATGGCTCTTCTTCAAGTGGATGCACGGTTTCAGTTTCGGGAATGCAAAGGGGCTTCCCAACATCCTCGAATTTTCGTGGAATCCAATGAGCCTCCGCGCCATCGTTTCGAATACCATCTTCGAGGGAAACTGGCTCCTCCTCTTCCCGCTCTTCGCCTCTCTCCTCCTCTGGCAATGGCGCCGTGCCTTCACCTTTCCTCTCCTCCCTCTCTCGGTTTCCTTCCTCCTCGCGTACGTGCTGCAGATCGCTCTCTTCACGTTCACTCCCCTCGCCACCGAAGCCATCAAGCAAACGGGCTACGCCCGCGGCGTCATCCACCTCATCCCCCTCGTCATTCTCCTCACGGTCCTCCTCCTCCATGAGACGCTCCAAAACCCTCGTAGAGATCCGCATGACCCGCTATACTCCACGCCGTGCCTTCCTACGCCGCGTTCCTCGGGCATCAGCCGCAAGTAAGTCTTGCTGAGCTTCGCGCCACTTTCCCATCCTTCCGTCTCCAGCGGATGGTGGACAGTGGCGTTGCCATCTTTGAGTCCCAAACGGATATTTCTTCTTCGCACCTCGCAACTCTTGGTGGAACTGTCCTCCTGGCTGAGGAAATCCACGGCGGGAGCGCATCGCTTCAGACCGTTCCGCAGATTCTCCTGGATGCCGTTTCCTCTGTAAAAGGAAAAGTGACCTTCGGACTCCGGTGTGTCGGGCTGCCGCCAGGACGTATTCGCACGCTCTACCGGGAATGTAAAGATGTGCTCCGCGGCGCCGGACGATCTTGTCGGTACATCGGCAATGAACGGCTGCCTGCCCACACAGCGCTGCTCCGTGATAGCGGTATCCTCGAGGGGCGTCATGGTATCGAGCTGGTCCTCATTCCTGATGAAAAACGCCTCTGGCTTGGGAAAACTATTGCCGCCCAAAATCCCACGAGCTACGCCAAACGCGACATCGGCAAACCCGCACGGGATCTCCGTGCCGGCATCCTCCCACCAAAACTGGCGCAGGTGATGCTGAACTTCGGATGGTGGTTCCTTCAGAGCGGGAAGCAGGTAGCAGGTAGCGGTCAGAAGATGGAAAAGGGGATGCCCGCTCCCAGCTCCCAGCTCCCAGCTCCAATCGTTTGGGATCCCTTTTGTGGTAGCGGCGTTCTTCCTGTGGAATGTCTGCTCCGCGGTTGGATGGTCATTGCGAGTGATTCCTCACAAAAAGCTGTTGACGCGTGCAAGCGAAACATCGAGTGGCTTCGTCGAACATTTACGATTCCCGCGGCAAAGATCCCGAGCGCGGTTATGAAACACAATGCATTGAAACCACCAGACTTCTCCTCCCTCCGGGGGGAGCGATTTCGCACCGGCCCCTCCATCATTGTCACTGAGACGAGTCTTGGACCTTCTCTCCGCAATCGCCCCACAAAACAGGAAGCGCAAAAACTTCGCACAGAGAACGAAAAACTCCAGATCGCTTTCCTTCGGAATGTCACTTCCTCTTCCCCTGGAATCCCCATCGTCTGCACATGGCCTGTCTGGTACCTCAGCGCCGGCCCGCTATTCCTGGAAAAAATATGGAAGGAAGTGGAGAAACTCGGTCTCGAAGCTGTCCTACCTCCCGAGACCATCCATACCTCTCCTGTCCGTTGCACACTCATCTACCGACGACCCGATCAGTACGTCGGAAGGGAAATCGTTCTGCTGCGAAAGAGAGGGTAACATGTTCCTCGTATCCATCGGTCCCCGGTAGCTCAACGGTAGAGCGGCGCGCTGTTAACGCGAAGGTTGCTGGTTCGAATCCAGCCCGGGGAGCCAATTTTTTCCACTTAAAACTCTGCGCTTTGGTGAGTTTGCTTTAATGGATATTTGACCAATTCTAGCCAGTTTGCGGTTCGGAAGTCGTCCACTATCCCCAGCCATCATTTCCCCCTCCCCTTCCCATGTCCCACTCCAACTTCCACCTTCATTTCCCCCTTCGCCCTCATGTCGCCTGCCCGCATATCTCCTTGCGCTTCCCTTCGTACTCCTGCACTGTCGGAAAGGTTGTCGTCACGCTTTGAATCCTTTCCATCTTTTGCGTCCTTAAAATAATGCCCACTCTGTGCCTGGTTTGCCATGCGCTTCACTTCCTGCGCAAGATCAAACGCATTCTGTAGATCACCGGAAAGGAAGGCATCCTCCGCTCTCAGGAGAAGACTGTATGCTTCACTAAGCATAATTTTTGCCTCATCATTGACAATCTTCCCTACCCGGGTCTCCGCGTCGATCCTCGTCCAGGCACGGACGTACGCCTCTTTCGCAACACGGATCTCCATTTCCACTCGCACGCGGACGCCGACGACATTCTCCTTCTGATGACTGAAACGCCCATTACCCACTTCGGACGATGACGCACTCGAAGAACTATTCGAAAAACTACTCGAACTCTTTCCGGGAATCGGACAATTTTCATCCACGATCTTGTTACAGTTGTCATCACGCTCATTGCACGTCTCCTCCGCACGAGGGGAGATGAAAGCATCGGCATCGTTACAGTCCCCGCCACAACTTGTGACTCCATCTGCATCCTGATCCCACCCTTCATCTATGCGACCATCGCAATTATCGTCTTTGCTATTACACACTTCTCCCCGACCCGGATACACCGCAGCATCGCTGTCATTGCAATCCTCTGGAATACGATACCCATCCCTGTCCTGATCACTCACGAGCATCACCGCTGCGTCGATATCGACCCGTCCAAACCCCGCCTTCGTATCGAATCCTGCAGACCCGATATCTTTCGCCGTTTCCGTGAGAATGCTGTACGCCTGTACAGGGGTGATTGTTGAATCAAGCTGAAGAAGAAGGGCTACCGCTCCTGCGACATGCGGCGCTGCCATGGAGGTTCCTGATGCTTTCCCATACCCGGCCTCCGGGCAAGTCTGCACAGACTGGCAGGAAAGAGAAGAGAGGATACTTAGTCCCGGAGCCACGAGATCGATGGGACGACCGTAGCTTGACCATGGTTGCACCGCATCACTCGCATCAACAGCTCCAACAGCAATCACCTTCGATCCGCATGCGGGAACAGCAACCCCCTCCCCGAGCTCCCCACCATTCCCAGATGCAGCAACCACGGTAACGCCCTGATCGACAGCCCAATTCAACTTCGCCGCCAACGGGTCTCCATCACAGTGTTCAAGGAACGCCCCTCCGCCGAGACTCAGGTTCATGACGTCTGCCCCCTGAGCCACCGCCCATTCCATCGCTTCCATAATGGCGCCCTCGGCGCACCATCCGTCGTTCCCGCAGACCTTCGCAACAATGAGTTCCGCATCCGGAGCAATACCGAGCACGCGGTTCGCACGCCCTCCGTCGTCGATGCCCTGCGCCCCCCTCCCCATCGCAATGCCCGCAACATGGGTCCCGTGACCGATTGCATCCTCCGGTCCGTCATCGGTGAAATTACGATACGCCAGAACTTTCCCGGCAAGTTCCGCATGATCGGTATCGACGCCGCTATCGAGAATGGCAATCTTCACCCCTTGCCCCGTGACCCCCCGCGCGTGGACGGAGACTGCACCGATTTGCTCTGCAGAAAAGAGATCATTAGAACGAAAGAATCGCTCCGATCGTAATCCCAGGTACGTACGACCCTCTGGACAACGGATAGTAGTTTGATCACGCATCCGATGCCGAACCTTGCACCCCCACTGCACGAGACGCCCAATGGTTCGTTCATTCTTCGACTTGAGCATCAGTCGCTGCTCACCCTTACATCGGCCAAGTTCTTTACAGGTTGGAATGCTCCGTCCTTCATCTTTTCGCACAGCCACCGTAAAAACCTTTTGACCTGGAAGGAGCTGGGCTGCCCCACTAGTAATCGATGCCACTGCGACGATTCCAAGCGCCCATGCGAATATTTTTCGTTGCATCATAGGTTTATTTTGAGAATCTCCCTCATTATAGAGGAAATGCCGCTTTTTTGCTACGGAACAGGCACGATTCTTCCCTCTACGTTACACTTCTTCATGGTGCCCGCGTAGCTCAGTTGGCCTAGCCCCGGCCAGCCGGGGCGTGATAAAGGAACACAGCGCGATTATTCCGCGTGCGATACACTGTCGAATGGTGCCCGCGTAGCTCAGTTGGATAGAGCGCCTGGCTTCGGACCAGGAGGTCGTGGGTTCAATTCCTGCCGCGGGCACCACAATCTGACTTTCAGAAAATTGACCGACTTTTTCGTTGGCGGCGCACAGCGCCGCCCAAGCATTTCCCCCCGACAAATCCTCTTCGCTCGGCGCGCGCAGGCGCGCCTCGCGGTTGGCCAAGACGAGGTTCGAGCCAAAGATTTCTTTGGCAGCAACCTTTTTCGCAAAAAGGTTGCTCTCCCGTGCGATTTCAGGCAGGTTTCCTGCCTCTTTTATCCATTCCGCCATAGGTTCGAGCCAGCCAGTCCGCTTTTGTTCAATTCCCTCGGAGAACTCATCTACGAGATATACCGTCTCCTCCACATCTACAACACTTCCCGCATCCATACCGCTCTCAAGATGCCTCCCCAAACCTACGCCTTGCAGTACCAGACAAAACAATTCCTTCTTTCAAGCAATGTGTTTTAAGTTTGGGGTACTTGCCAGACACACCATCTCATCAATACTCCCGTAGCTCAGTTGGCCCGTCGAGCGCAGTGCGCTTTTTCCTTGACATTTTTACGTGTTCATGTATAATGTTTGTCCTGTGCTCTGTTCTTTCTGAAAGGAGATTCTCATGGTTGAAGGCCTGTCGGCAACCGTCTTCGCCATCTTGATGTTCGCTCTTCTAGCTTTCCTGGTTATCGCATTCCTCTGCGACTTTCTGGGAAAACAGGAGAATGACACCGTCTTCCGCCCGCGATCGCCCTACGATGGAAACCCGCTCAAAAGCAACGATTTCCAGCCGGACGGAACCGGCGGATGGACGAACCTCCAGCTCCGCCGACGCAACGGCTTGGAGTAGATAGAGATTAGATTAAGAGCACAGAAACCCCCACGCAACGGAGCATGGGGGTTATCAGAGTTGCGCACTCTTACCTTCTGCTCTTCTTGTGCTTCGTCCTCACTACGCGCTTTACACGCTTCCTCGACGCACTCTTTTTCTTCTTCACCATAGACCTAAGGGGGAAAAGATAAATACAGTCATGAATTCTATAAAAGAATTGTTTCTCTGTGAAGTAACTCGTACTGCACTCACCTTACTTCCATTGCACGGTGTACTTCGCGCTACTCGACTTCCACGCCTGTCTTCCCACTCCAATATAATACGTCCCCGTTGGGTATCGATATAAATCATTACACTGCGGACCAGAGAAACCGTACAAGTCGACATCGCTCATGGGATAGACGAGGCAGCTTACAACTTCCACGCTCGCAACCTGCAATGTCATGTCTCCCTCACTTGGCACCGTAAATTTGTACCAGTCCGCTGTATCCCCAACTTCCAAAACTCCCACACGAGGAGCCGCCTTCCCCAGCGTTTTCGCCTCACGGAATCCATCGTTTCCATCACCAACCACATCGACTATCTCTGCGCTGTACGCCGTATCGCGCTCTGATGGTCGCACTTCCCATTGATAGGATCCGGGAGCAAGAGCGACCCGCATCATGCAATTCCCCTGCTCCTCAAATCCTAAATAGTATTCCATGGAGAATCCTTGCTCATCCAGGCGGTACAGGCGACAGGTCACATTCCCCGGCTGTCCGATGACAAGACTCATCTTCAAACGAAGGACATGATTCTCCACAAGAGTGAAACGGTAAAGCACTGCCTGCTTTCCGGAAAATACCCCCTCTTCCTTCTTTAAAGGAAGACGGATATCTCTCACGAGATGACCGGCTGTTGCACTCTTGCTGGATTCCTGCTGCTTCCAAGATGAACTCATCTCTTCCTCGGCTGTAATATCCGACGATGCTTGCGATGAAGAGGATGGAACGTCATCCGTCGATTTTTCTTCTTCGTGTAAATGCAGCGCCTGGTAGATATATGCCGCGGCTTCTCCCCGGAAAAGCGACCGGTCGGGGAAGAAACGAGGACCGTCCTGTCCCTCTATCGGGAGAATCCCTCGCGCAAATGCAAGATACAAATATTTCGTGTACCACGCAGACAGGGAGACATCCACGAATTTCACAACGTCACGGGATCTCTCTGTGAGTTCCGGAACAGGAATACCGAGAACAGTCGTGATCATCTTGATCGCCTCCACTCGAGTCACCGGCCGATCGGGACGGAACGTTCTATCACTGTATCCCTCGACGTAGCGATGCTGCGCCGCATCGCACACATAGGGCTCGTACCAGCTTCCCGGCTGGACATCTGGAAAACAGAGCCGACCTGCAGGATCTGGCGTTTTCTCCGCCACGCGGTAGAGCATCTTCAACATCTCTACGCGGTTCACGTTCCTTAAAGGTAAGAATGTTCCATCAGGATTACCATTAATCACCTGCATACCGACGAGAAATTCAATCTCCTCCTGATACATGTGCCCATCGGGCACATCGGGGAAAACCGCAGCCCTGCCTACAAGCAAAACGGACTGCGAAAAGAGGAGGGAAAAAATCCCGATAATCCCGATCCGACTTGGCGTCAATGAAAACATGATCGTGCCACATAATACGCCGCGCGTTTTTTTCCCACAATACCGCCCTGCGGAGAATCCGGACGATCTGCAAGGGGAATTCCGTATATCCTCCTCTCCCCACGGGAGAGGATTGAGGTGATGGGCTCGTGAGAGGGAGAGCCAATCCCTGGACAGGCGGAGAAAAAACCGGTAGGCTCGCGGCCTCCGGCCCTCACCAGGGCCACGTTTTGTATGGACAGCATTATTGTTAAAGGCGCACGGGTGCATAACCTGAAGAACGTGGATGTCACGATTCCACGCAACACCCTCACGGTGATCACGGGGCTCTCTGGCTCTGGAAAATCCTCCCTCGCATTCGACACGATTTTTGCCGAGGGGCAGCGGCGCTACGTCGAAAGCCTCTCCGCCTACGCTCGGCAATTCATCGCGCAGATGGAGAAGCCCGACGTCGACTCCATCGATGGGCTCAGTCCAGCGATCAGCATTGACCAAAAAACCTCAACGCGGAACCCTCGCTCTACTGTGGGCACCGTGACGGAAATCTACGATTACATGCGGCTCCTCTGGGCAAAAGTCGGACAGGTGCACTGCAGCATCTGTTTGAAGACACTCAAGAAACAGTCCGCGAGTGAAATCACGGAGACGATTGCGCGTATGCCCGAGGGAAAGAAAATCGCCCTCCTCGCCCCCATCGTTTCCCAGCGCAAAGGAGAGCACGCACGGCTTCTCGAAGCCATACGTCGCGAAGGGTTCGTCCGCCTGCGCATTGATGGGACGATTGTGACGATCGATGAGGAAATCTCCCTCGATCCCAAGAAACACCATACTGTCGCTATTGTCGTCGACCGATTGGTCATTCGCGATCTCCTCTCCGCGGATGGGACGACAAGTCCACATCGTACCCGACTCGCTGATTCCGTTGAACTCTGCTTAAAAAAAGGAGAGGGAACGCTCGTGGTTCTTGATACCGAGACTCTGGAGGAATACCGCTTCGCGGAGAATTTCGTCTGTCCGGAACATCCAGAGGCAACCATTCCCCCATTGGAACCGCGCGCCTTCTCCTTCAATTCCCCTCACGGAGCCTGTGGAACGTGTCACGGCCTCGGTCAAATCCTCCAAATCGATGAGGCGGCGGTTATCCCTAACACAGAGCTCTCCATCAGCGAAGGAGCCATTCACCCCTGGGCGACGTCTGCCGGTCGCATGACGTACATGATGCAACTCCTCGAAGCCCTCAGCGCCAGCATCGGCTTTCGCCTCCATGCCCCCTGGCATGATCTCTCCGTAGACCACCGCAACATTATCCTCCATGGTCACAGCGCTCCCCTCTCAGTTTCCCTTGCTCCTGAATCTTATGGCAAACCGTACCAGATGACGTACGAGGGAGTCATCCCTAATCTCGAACGCCGTCACCGTGAGACGGAGAGCAGTTACATCAAGAGCCAGATCGAGGAATACATGCTTTCCCTCCACTGCCCGGACTGCCATGGGAAACGACTGAAGAAAGAAATCCTTGCCGTCACCGTCGGTACGAAGAATATCGTGGAAGCGACCGACTGCAGCATTGATGAGGCACGGGAATTCTTCGAGGGACTGGCACTCTCTCCCTACCACCACACCATCGCCAGGAAAATTCTTTCCGAGATCCTCGCGCGCCTCTCCTTCCTACGCAATGTCGGCCTCACCTACCTCACGCTCTCGCGGTCCGCAAACACTTTATCTGGCGGGGAGGCGCAGCGCATCCGTCTCGCCACGCAAATCGGCTCCGCGCTCCAGGGCGTGCTCTATGTCCTTGATGAGCCATCGATCGGTCTCCACCAGAAAGACAATGCCCGCCTCATCCAAACGATGAAACACCTGCGTGATATCGGAAACACGGTCATCGTCGTCGAGCACGATGAGGAAACGATGCATGCCGCGGATTACCTCCTGGAGATCGGCCCGGGGGCCGGGAAATACGGCGGAGAGATCATCGCTCAGGGAACTGCCGCGACACTCTTACAAAACCCCGATTCCGTCACGGGACAGTATCTCAGCGGGAAGAAATCCCTCGCCGTGCCAGAGAAGCGCCGGTCAGGCAATGGACGGTTCATTACCATCCACGACGCCCACCACCACAATCTAAAGCACATTACCGTCCGCCTGCCGCTGGGCACCTTCATGGGAATATCCGGAGTTTCCGGGTCCGGGAAAAGCAGCCTCATCCACGGCATTTTGGCCCCCGAGCTTCTCCGCATTCTCAATAATGCCCACCAAAAACCACAGGACATCGGTAAGATCACTGGGCTCGAGCATCTCGATAAAACCATCGTCATCGATCAATCCCCAATAGGTCGTACCCCGCGCAGTAACCCCATCACCTACAGCGGGATCTTCACCGATATTCGCGATCTCTTCACCCTCTCCCCCGAAGCAAGACTTCGCGGCTACAAATCCGGACGTTTCAGCTTCAACGTCAAAGGCGGCCGCTGCGAGGACTGCGAAGGAGACGGAATGAAACGCATCGAAATGCACTTCCTTTCTGATGTTTACGTCACCTGCGAGGTCTGCCATGGGAGACGATATAACCGGGAAACGCTCGAAGTGACGCATAAAGGAAAAAATATCGCCGATATTCTCGAAATGACTGTCACCGAGGCTATGGACTTTTTTGCAAAGGTTCCCATTATCAGAAAAAAACTCCAAACGCTCGACGATGTTGGTCTCGGGTACCTCCACCTTGGACAGAGCGCGACAACATTAAGCGGCGGCGAGGCCCAGCGCGTGAAGCTCGCGACCGAGCTCCTCAAGCGCGCAACGGGACGGACGTTCTACATCCTCGACGAGCCGACGACCGGCCTTCATTTCGATGACATCCGGCGTCTCCTCGATGTCCTCCAGCGTCTCGTGAGCCTCGGGAACACGGTGCTCGTCATCGAACACAACATGGACGTTCTGAAGTCGGTGGATTACATCCTCGACCTCGGCCCTGATGGTGGCAACGGCGGCGGCCGCATCGTCGCGCAGGGCACGCCGGAGGATGTGGCGAAGGAGAAGAAGAGCTACACGGGACAGTACTTGAAGAAGGTACTTGCGAAGTCTTCCTCTCCCTGACCCCTCACCCTGGCCCTCTCCCGCATGGAGAGGGAATGCCATACACTCTGTGTGTGAACTCACTCCCACCATTCCTCCTCGTCACTCCTCCCATCCTCTGGGATTTCGCGATTGCCATTCTCCTCGCACTCTTCTGCAGCATCACGATTGTCACACTCATCTGGATCCGTCGCAATCACTCATCTTCCATCATCGCCAGTATCCTCATCGGTTGCGTCGGTTTCCTCGGTTGCGTCGGTTTCCTCCTCATTATCTACGGCTCCTTCATCGAGCCGCAACGTATCACCGTCACCGAGCGCGATATCCGCCTCCCATTGAAGCAACCCCTGCGGATTGTTGTACTCTCTGATTTTCACGTCGGTCCGTACAAGGGGAAACGATTCCTGGAGCGTACCGTCGAGAAGGCCAACACCCTCTTCCCAGATGTCATCCTCCTCGCAGGGGATTTTCTCTACGACGATGACTCATCTCTTTCGGCCCTCGCCCCCCTCGCCCGTCTCCGCGCTACGCTCGGTACCTTTGCCGTCCTTGGGAATCACGATACGGGACATATGCTCACACTGCTCAATACTCCTCGGCGCACAGATGACCGGACCGATACCATCGCTGCTGTTCTCGAAGACATGGACATCTCCGTTCTCCAGAATACTTCACGCACAATTTCCCTCGGCGCCGAGCGACTCGCCATCGCAGGATTGACGGAGCTCTGGGCAGGAACAGACAACATCGAAGCTGTCCTGAAAGGAATTCCACCAAGGACTGCGACGATCCTCCTCTCACACAATCCTGACATCGCCCTCAATCTGAAGAGCCACCAGGCGCACCTCATTACTTCAGGACATACGCACGGAGGGCAAATCCGTCTCCCGTGGATTGGGGCCATCCCTCGCATCCCGACGCGCCTGGGCAAGCAGTACGACCAGGGACTTTTCCGCATCGACGACGACTCCACCCTCGCCATCACCCGCGGCCTCGGGGAGAGCTTCCCCCGCGCCCGCCTCTTCGCCCCTCCCGAAATTCTGCTCCTGAAAAGTGAGGTACGGTTGGATTAAACTACCGTATCCGCCGAATCCCCTGCACTCCCGGCACTTGCAAGAGCGCATCGTAGAGATCGCTAAACTCCTGAACATCCTTCACCTCAACGCCTAACCGGTCACAGACAATTCCTTTCGATACCTCGTACGTATTCGTGCCCACGATGTTCACCCCTCGTTCCGCAAAACATCGGGTCATCGCATGGAGCACACCCGGTCGATCGGTGAGGGTGACATCGACCGTGACCATTGTCCCCGGCACGAGAGGACGAGGACACCGGATACAGTGGCAGCGAACGAGGAGATGTAAGAGAAAACCTGTAGGATCTTCGAGAAGCGCTCGGTACTCCAGAGCAACGCGGTCCACCGAAACGATCCCTGCGCCAATCTGCTCGAGAAGATTCCTAAAATCCTCCTGCTTCAGTCGCCCGACAAGCTCCCGTTGTAAAAAGGAAAAACGGAAAAGCCACGAAAGCGGCAAGAGATGCTTCCCGCACTCATGGACGAGGAGGAATTTCCCCTCTTCCTCCAGTTTATCCGGAGAGATGCCATTCGCCATCCGCCGGAGATCTTCCTTCGCAGCGATCGTTTTCGCGCGCTGCCGCCAGAGCGCATCGCGACCATTTCCATCCACATCCGTAAAAAGCAGCTCGACCGTATCGCCGTCGTGAAGCTCTCCGGTCACTTCGCGCTGCACGCCATTCACCCGCATCGCCGCAAGGTGCGTGATGAATGACGTATCGAGCGCTGCCGCAAGATCGATCCCCGTCGCCCCGCGTGGGAGCGTCACAATCTCTCCCGAAGGAGTGACAACATTGATCATTTCCTTGAGAACATTCTCCTTGAGATCCTGTAAATACTCCTCCGGCTTCTCCTCGCGAGCGCTGAGAGCATGCAGCACTTTCGCGAGCGCGTTCTCTCTATCCCCCATCCACGCGGACATCTTCCGCATCGTCGCATACTCGTGCATGGACTTCGTCTGCATACGGAGAAGGACCTGGTGATCGTGCGCGATGAAGAGCTTCGTGTGCAGCGCCCGGTATCCGTTCGGGAGCGGCTGGCTCACAAAATCACGGAAGGCAGTGGGATTGACGTGGAAATGTTGATGGATATCGCCGAGAATCTCGTAGCACGCGCGCGCGTCCGCATTTGGATCCTCCGGCAGAACCTGCACCGAATCGATACTTCCCGCATCGCGCAAGCGAAGAGGGTTGCCTCCAAACTTCCGGTAGAGCTCGTAATCAGTCATGAGGATGAGATGCACTTCTGTCGGCGCCTGCGTGACCTTTCGTATGCGCGCGATTGCAGAGAGCCGCCACGGTAAAAGCTCCTCGCGCCGGCGCGCGATGCGCTCGCGCCACTGCCGTGCTTCTAGAGGGAATGCAATGGGGAAGCAAATTTCCTCGAATCGCCTCTTTGTATCCCACAAGCCCACCATGCGCGCAAACGGCACGTAAATCTCCAGCGTCTCGCTCGCGATGCGCTCCTGCTTGTCTGACGACAGTGCCCCGATGGTTTCGATATTATGGAGACGGTCCGCAATTTTAATGAAAATAACCCTGAGATCGTCGCTCGCCGCGAGCAGCATTTTCCGGAGTGACGCAATCTGCCGCTCCGATCGCTTCCCTTCATACCGCAACTTTGTTAGCTTGGTCACGGCATCGACCAAACGTCGCACCTCATTCCCAAATAACCGCTCCACCTCGTCAAAGGTGGTACATCCATCCTCTACTACATCGTGAAGAAGACCGGCAATCAGCGTTGCCCCACCGCATTCCAACTTCGCAAGAAAGAGCGCCGTGGCGATCGGGTGAACGACATACGGATCCCCGGAATGTCGGAACTGCCCCTCGTGCCATGTCTTTACCTGCTGCAATGCTCGCTCGACACCATCACGTTCCGTCGAGGGAACGTAGCGGATCGCTGCGAGAAATTCTTGCTCTTTATCATACATATCAATCGAGCATTCTACCGTTCTTCTTAGCAAAGGAAAGCCAAAGTTTTGAGCAACTGGCCAACGACCATTCGTCATGGTGATATGCAAAGCTCAGCAATACTTCCTCTATACTCTCCACTGCGTTCCCCCCGATGCGTGCCTTTCGATCCCGTTGATCCCAAGCAATCCTTCCCTGCGCTTGAGCGCGGCATCCTTGCGTATTGGAAGAAGGAAGACATCTTCCGTCGGAGCATCCGCGCACGCCGTGGACGTACGGTATTCCGCTTCTATGACGGCCCTCCTTTCGCCACAGGCCTCCCCCACTACGGCCACCTCCTCGCGGGAACCATCAAGGACGTGATTCCGCGCTACCAGACGATGCGCGGAAAGCATGTCGAGCGGCGCTTCGGGTGGGATTGCCACGGCCTCCCCATCGAGTACGAAATCGAGAAGGAACATGGCATCAAGGGGAAGAAGGACATCGAGACGATGGGCATCGCGAAGTTCAATGCTCTCTGCCGCTCGGCGGTGCAGCGGTACACGAATGAATGGAGGACGACGGTCGAGCGCATGGGACGGTGGGTCGACATGGACTGGGACTACCGGACGATGGACCCCGATTACATGGAATCCATCTGGTGGGTCTTCAAAGAGCTCTGGGAAAAGAAACTCATTGAGGAAGGGCATAAACCAATGCACGTCTGCCCACGGTGCGTGACTCCTCTCAGTAATTTCGAGGTGACGCAGGGATATAAGGAAGTGACGGATCTCGGTGTGGTGGTGAAGTTCCTCTCCCTTCAAAGGGAGAGGGTGTATCTCCTCGCATGGACGACGACGCCGTGGACACTCCCCGGGAACCAGTTCCTCGCCGTGAAGCCACGGGCGCAGTACGTGCGCGTGCAGTGCGAGTGGTATGACTACATCGTCGCGAAGAAGTGCGTGGAGAGGATATTCACCGGGAGAGACTACGAGATCATCGGCAAACCGTTCACGTCGCAGGAACTCGTGGGGAAGAGGTATGAGCCGGTGTTTCCGTACTTCGAGGGGGAAACACGTTCCTTCCGCATCGTCGCTGCAGATTTTGTGACGACCGACGAAGGCACGGGCATCGTCCACATCGCGCCAGGGTTTGGGGAAGACGATTACAAGGTATGGGAGAGGGCGTTTCGCACTTCGACTACGCTCAGTGTGACACCACCCCTCCTCCAGCACGTCACGATGGATGGCCGCTTCACCAACGCGGTGACGGACTTCGCAGGATGGGAAGTGAAGCCAAAAGACGATCCTCTGAAGACCGACGGGAAAATCGTGGAATATTTGGAAAAGAAAGGACGCGTGTTCTCCAAAGAAACTGTCCGCCACAGCTATCCCCACTGCTGGCGGTGCGACACGCCGCTCCTCAATTACGCGACGAGTTCGTGGTTCGTGAACGTCGGGAAGATCAAAGAAGACCTTCTCACGGCGAACAAGGAAACGGAGTGGGTGCCCGCGCACCTGCGCGACGGACGCTTCGGCAAGTGGCTCGATGGCGCGCGGGACTGGGCGATCAGCCGACAGAGATATTGGGGAACACCACTGCCCATCTGGCGCTGCAGTGACGATATTGTCGTCATCGGCTCCCGCGATGATCTCATGAAGTATTGCCCCGAGCGCTTCACGAAGGTGACGGTGCTGCGGCACGGGGAGAGCGAGGGAAATCTCCGGGAGATATACCAGGGGGAGGTTCCGGGGACGAGCCTTACGGCAGAGGGAAAGCGGCAAGCCGCCGCGGCGGCGTTGGCGTTTCACGCGGAAGAAATCGCCGCCATCTACGCCTCCCCCCTCGCCCGTACGCGGGAGACGGCCGCGATCATCGGCCAAATCGCCGGCGTTTCCGTCACCGTCGATGAGCGGCTGCGCGAGAGCGCATTCGGCACCTATGAGGGAAAATCCATCGGCCTCGACGAACGCTCGTTCCTCCGTACTGCGCGCCGCAACCCCGCACTCGATCCCAAAAATCCCGCGCACATCGCGCAGGCCGCCGGTGTGGAGATGTGGGCGCAGGTGCAGGTGCGCATCGCCTCCTTCTTTGCGGATATCCTCCCCCGTCACCGTGGGGCGCATATCATCCTCGTCTCCCACGTAGACCCCATCCAGAACATCATCCATTTTTTCACGCGGGAAGACCCCATCAAGATTTCGCGGCAACCATACCCGTTGTACGCCTCCACGCGCACGTTCTTCTGGGACCACGAGACGAAGGCAGAACTCGATCTCCACCGTGAGACCGTGGACACTATAACCTGGAAAGACCGCGACGGAAGGACCTTCCGCCGCATTCCCGATGTCCTCGATTGTTGGTTCGAGTCGGGAGCGATGCCGTACGCGGTGAAGGAAGGATTCCCTGCCGACTTCATCGCAGAAGGCATCGATCAGACCCGCGGGTGGTTCTATACTTTGATGGTTCTCTCCACTGCTCTCTTCAAACGCCCTGCCTTCCGCCACTGCATTGTGAATGGGATTGTCCTTGCAGCAGACGGAAAGAAGATGAGCAAGCGCCTCAAAAACTACCCGGATCCCACGGCGCTCGCGGAACGGCACGGCGCGGATGCGATCCGCTTCGCCATGATGCAATCGCCAGCCGTCCGCGCGGAGGACCTGCGCTTCTCGGAAAAGCTCGTCGAAGAGACCGTGCGCGCAGTCATCCTCCCCCTCTGGAACGCGTACGGCTTCTTCGTGACCTACGCGAACCTCGCGCACTTCGATCCCCCCTCCGCATCCGCCCACTCCTCTCACCCCCTTGACCAGTGGATTCGCGCAGAAATTCAGGACATCACCAACCGCATGACAGAGGAACTCGATCGGTACAATCTCTCCGCAACGTGCAATGAGCTCCATGCAACGATCGACGCTCTGACGAATTGGTACATCCGCCTTTCGCGTCGGAGGTTCGCCGGCCACGGCAGTCGCGACTGCCGTGGTGGGCAGGGAGGGAGAGAAGAGGTCGACCACGAGGAACAGAGCGCAGCGCTCGCGACGCTCCACGACGTCCTCCTCACCATCGTGCGCCTCCTCGCACCCTTCTGTCCCTTTATTGCGGAAACGATCTATCGGAACCTCGTCCCGGAGGAGTACAACTCTGTCCATCTCACTGATTGGCCAAATCCCCGCGCTCTCTCCTCCGAAGAACACGCGCTTCTCCAGAAAACGCGCACATTTCGTCGCATCGTCTCCCTGGGGCTCCGCGCACGGTCCGAGGCTGGCATAAAACTCCGCCAGCCCCTTACCTCTGCGCACATTGCCATTCCTCCAGCTCTCCTCCCTCTGGAAACTCTCTCGCGCGAGGATATCCTCCTCCTCGAGCAAGAGCTGAATGTCGAATCCATTTCCCTCCTTGCCGATCCCGGGATGCTCGGAGAACGCATCGCGTTCGTCGATGCTCGCAGAGCCGGCCCGCGCCTTGGAGCCCGTGTGCAAGACGTGATCGCTGCTGGGAAACGCGGAGAGTTTGAAGAGCGAGACGACGGGTCGTTCCGCATCCTCGATGAACTCCTCACACCCGAAGAAGTCCATATCGTCTACCAGGGGAGAGACGGAGAACAGGTACAGGGAGAAGGAGGCGTCGTTGTGCGTGTCAACACGCACATGACGGATGCTCTGCGACAAAAGGGTCTCGCCCGCGATCTCATCCGCGCAATCCAGCGTCTGCGGAAGGAGGCTGGACTCAAAATCTCCGACCACATCGTGCTCAACATCGAGGGTATAGATGGTGTCGTCCGAGAATACGGCGATCTCATCGCGAAGGAAACACATGCAATCTTCGGTAAAGTCTCCAATGGAACATCGCATGCTGTCGATCTCGCTGGACAGAAAATCACCATCCGCTTCTCCTACGCACAATGACCAATACCCGTTTCGCCAGGCCGCACGAGCGCAGACCGAAACGGTTCGGATTTTTCGGGCAAGAGAGTGCGGCCTGGCGAAACGAATAACGATCGTATGTCCCCCCCCTCTCGCATTCTCCTCCGGCTCCTCTGCAACCTGCTCTTTATCTGGGGACTGACGGAGTATGCGGCACAACTCTTCCTCCTCACAGGAGGACTCCCAGCCATCCTCATTATCGGCTTCCTCCTCACCGCTATTGACCTCCTTATCTGCCCTTTCCTCACGTTTCTCACTTTTCCCCTCCGTCTCTTCCTGTCACTCCTCAATATCCTCGTCATCAGCGGACTCTCCCTCGGTATCCTCGTGTTTCTCGGCAGGGAATTCTCCTCCGAAATTCTTACGCTCACGATCATCGGAGGGGTGAGGGACATCTTCCTACTCATTGCCATATTCAGCCTCCGGGACACGTTTTTGCGCTTCTTTGTGCAGTGATTATGTACTTGCTATTTTAAAAAATGGTGATATAAGTATCTCAATGCATCTTCTGGAAGAACCAGACATGAACGGCAATCCTTCCGATTCTCTCGTGATCTACCTCAGACAAATAGGGGATTTTCCCCTCCTCTCTCGTGAGAAAGAGCGAGAATTGGCCATGGATATTCTCGAGAAACGCACGGCGTTTCGCCGGAGCGTCCTCACCTCCCCTTACGGCGCCAAACGCGCTCTCGAGATTCTCTCAGAAGTCCAAGACGGCCGCCACCTCATCGTCCGAGCTCTCGATATACGCCGCATCGATCACCGCGGAAAACAGATCGACTACCCAAATGAACAACAAGAGCGCCTCCGCCAGCGTCTCCCCATGAATCTTAAAACCCTCAATGCGCTCCTTGATCCCGCAAAGTCACACAGCGCACGACAAATGATGAAGATCTATACACTCCTTGAAGAGACGCCTATCACTACAAAAATCCTTGCAAAAATCCCAATGGAAATACGAAGGATTCTCGAAGAGAAATCCACGGACGACGTCAAAACGATCTCACTCAATTCTCCGTCCAGCCTGCTGGCACACTGCGTCGATATGGAAGAAAAAGAAGCAGCCATGAAAGAAAAAGAGGTGGAACTCAGTGAACATAATCTCAGACTCGTGATCTCCATCGCCAAACAGTACAGCGGATGCGGTCTCCCATTACTCGATCTCATCCAGGAAGGAAATATGGGACTCCTGCGAGCTGTCCAGAAATTCGAACCACGACTTGGCTGGAAGTTTGGCACATACGCAATGGGGTGGATCAAACAGGCAATCACACGCGCGCTTCAGAAACAACACCTTGTCCACATTCCGTTCAACCTTCAAGGTCAACTCCGTAATGAAAAAACAATTTCCCCGGCGCTCACCGAGATCAACCGCGCCGCCCGTGCCGCCATGCGCGCCCCCCTCAGTCTGGAGACCGTATTTCCCCACAGCGCTGGCGAAACATTCACTCTTGGGGAACTCGTCCCATCGCGCGAGGAGGATGTTCCCATTGCCGCCCACCACACTGCTCTCCGTGCAGCGCTCGAACGAGCCCTCCATGTTTTGCCCGTCCGATATCGGGACATTTTTTACAAAAGAAACATTGAGAAGATGAAACTCCAGGAAATCGCGGATATCTACAAGCTGAGCCGTGAGCGGGTACGACAAATTGCTAAAAGGAGCATGGATAGAATGCTGACATACGCCAAATCCGATGATGCCATTCTCCTCCGGGCATTTCTGGAAGATTAAATGGTATGATTCCTCCCATGGCAACAGATACGCCGGAGCCGTTCAATCCAGAGGATCTCGAACAATGGCTTCACGAGACTCCGAAACCACTCGTGATTGATGCCCGCTCTCAACTTCCAAGTGCAACACTGAGGTAGGAAGTAAAAACCTCGTTGGGTGTGAGGAATTTCCCCGATCGTACGTGAGACTCTGGCGTAGAGATTCGGGTAGTTGGTTGAAGCGTCGCGCAAACTTCCTCCACGCTTCTTCTGCAGATGGAGCGGAGAGTTTGCAGAGCATCACGTAGCGGGTTGTGCGTTCCACTTTCGGACGGTCATGGACGCTCACCATGTCGGGAATCTGCCCCCTGGCAGAAATATGCACCGTGGATGCCGGCAAATCCATTGTTCCGCGCGGTCCTCCAGCAGGATCCGAAGAATGCCGCAGGCCGCGAGGCGCTGCGGCAGATGGGAAGAGAATAGGGGAGCATTAGCCGAAGCGGCCATGGACGTAGTCGCGGGTGAGAGACTCTTGGGGGGAGGTAAAAAGTGTTTGGGTCGGTCCGTGTTCCAGGAGGGCGCCGGCGTGGAAGAAGCACGTGGTATCGGCAATGCGCCGGGCTTGGTGGAGATTGTGCGTCACGATGACAATCGTGAGGTGATCACGCAGGCGAAGCAGCGTCTGTTCAATATGGTGGGTGGAGATGGGGTCCAACTCCGAACATGGTTCATCGAGGAGGAGAACGGACGGTTGTACGGCGAGAGCCCGGGCAATGCACAGGCGTTGCTGCTGGCCGCCCGAGAGACGGAAAGCTGAATGGTGTAGGCGATCCTTCACTTCCTCCCAGAGCGCCGCTTCTCTCAGGCTCCGGAGAACGGCGATGTCCATGGGATGATGGCTGCGTTCAAGCTCTGTCGAGGATAATCTTGACGATCCAAACCATGGCCGTCGCGGTCGTTCCATTCCCTGGATTTCGAGTCCGTAGGCGATATTATCGAAGATGGACTTCGGGAAGGGCGTTGGGTTTTGAAAGACCATCCCGATGCTGCGTCGCAGCGCAATCACGTCGGTATCTTTTTGAAGGATGTTGTGTTGTCGGAAGACAATCTCTCCATCTATGCGGGCGTTGTGGATGGTATCGAGCATGCGATTGACGGAGCGAAGGAACGTAGATTTTCCGCTTCCCGAAGCACCGATGAGTGCGGTGATGTGATGGGGCGCAAAGTCCAGTGTTACGTCACCCAGTACCTGCTGGTTGCCGTACCAGACATTGAGGTGTCGGACGGCGAGGATAGGGGAAGCGGCCATGGGGTAAAGGGGATGTGACTATGCTACCAATCTTTCTTTTTACGGAACCAAAAACGGGCAAGAATGGCGCCAACGCTCAAGAGCACCGTGAGGCTGAAGAGGACGAGTGCCGTACCAGCAGCGTACGCTGCGGCCAGCGGACTTGAGTGTTGTGTAGCGAGGATGAACGTGTGGTATGGCAGTGCCATGAAGGGGTCGAACAATGATCGTGGTAGGTGTGAGAGGTAGAAGGTGGCTCCGACGAGGATGAGGGGGGCGGTTTCCCCGAGAGCTCGTGCGATGCCAATGATGCCGCCGGTGATACTGCCGGGAATGGCAGACGGGAGGACGATGTGCCACGTCGTCTGGAGGTGTGTGGATCCGAGGACCAGGCTGCTTTCCCGAAAGTGCAGGGGGACTGCTTCCAATGCTTCGATTGCTGCGGTGATCACCCACGGGAGGGTCATGATGGAGAGGGTGAGAATGGCGGAGAGGAGGGACATGCCAAAAGCCAACGTCTGCACGAAGACAGCCAGTCCAAAGAGCCCGTACACGACGGAAGGGACGCCCGCGAGATTGCGAATGGCAAGCTGCACAGTCCGTTTCCAGAGCGCGTGTGGCCTGTATTCTGTCAGGAAGACTGCTGTTGCCAGACCGAGGGGGAAGCTCACGGTGATCACGCCGATGCCGAGCGCGAGGGAACCAAAAATGGCCGGAAAAATGCCCCCCCGCGCGATGTCCATGTGCTGCCAATCAGCAGTGAGGAAGTGGAGATTCATTACGCGGATACCGGAAAAAATGAGCAGGAGCAGAACAGCGGCAAGTATGGAGACAGTGAGCAGAGCACTCATGCGACAGCAACCAATGGCAAGCCGTTCGTGAAGTCGCTGGTCGAGTCTCATAGAGTCCTTCGATGGATGAGGAAATCCGCGACGAAGTTCACAAGGAATGTCAGGAGGAAGAGAATGAGACCGAGAGCAAAGAGGCTGTGCCAGTGTGTACTGCCGATGATGGTCTCCTTGATCTCAATGGCAATTGTTGCTGTTATGGGACGCGCCGGAGAGAAGAGGGATCGTGGGGGGGCGAGGCTGTTGCCAGCCACCATGAGGACAATCATGGTCTCTCCAATGATCCGGCCAAGCCCCAGCATGATCGCTGCAGCGATACCGTGGTGTGCTGCAGGGAGTACAACCCGTCGAATGGTCGCCCAGCGTGTCGCGCCGAGGGCAAGACTCGCCTCCCTATAACGCCGCGTTACGCCTGATAGTGCGTCTTCGCAGACACTGGCAATGGTCGGCAGTGCGGCAATGCCAACAAGAATTCCAGCGGTGAGAGCGTTGAGCCCATTACTGAGATGGAAAGTTTTCGCGATGAGTGGGGCGAAAAACAGGAGACCCAGGAGTCCGAGAACGACAGAGGGGATACCGGCAATCATTTCGATGGTGGGTTTGAGGATCTCCCGCACGAGGGGCCGAGCAATCTCCGAGAGATAGATGGCAGTGAAAAGGCCAAGAGGCGCTGCAAAGAGGAGAGCCGTCGTGCTCACGAGGAGTGTTCCTTGGAGGAGCGACCCGATCCCCCACGACGCTCTATGGTACGAGACGGGATTCCAGCTGTTTCCGAGAAGGAATTCGGAAGGGGTGATTTCCCGGAAGGCTCGCAGACTGCTGAGGAAGAGGAAGAGGAAGATGCCGATGAGGAGCAGAACGGTCAAGAATGCAGTGCACATCAGACACCACTGGACGATGTGCTCGGACAAGGGGAGCCGCTGTCGAATGCGTTTGAGCATCAGTGTATCTTCGCGAGGAGGGTGGAATTTCGCTGCACATCTTCCGCAGTGATGGCATAGAATCCCGATGCTTCAACAATTGCCTGCCCGTCGCTAGAGGCTTCGAAGCGCAAAAAAGCTTCTGCCGGAGAGCCGCGGGGCGGGACCGCGGGGAGGTACTGGTAGATGGGGCGCGAAATGGGATAATCCCCGCGTTTCACTGCCTCGCGATCTAGAGGAGAGACAGGATTGCTATTTTTCAGCGATATGAGGATCGCACTGATGCCGTCACGGACATTCCCCTGGTCGTCCTTTACGTAACCGACGCCAACGTAGCCAATGCCATTCGCGTCTGCCCGCACAGCATCGACGATTGCTTGGTTGCCCTCCATATTCCGCATCGTTTGGGCATAGTCGTCTTTTACAACCGTATCCCGAAAGAAGCCGAATGTTCCCGAGGTACTCTGGCGTCCGTAGAGAACGATCGGCGCATCACTGCCCCCGATATCCTTCCACCGTGTGGCGCGTCCGCTGTAGATATCGCTGAGCTGTTGCATGGAAAGTGTCGTGATGGGATTTTCGGGATGGAGAATGATGGAGAGGCCGTCGCGAGCGAGGATGAATTCCTGGAGGTCGATTCCCCGTTCGCTCGCTTGCGCGCGTTCCGCATCACTCATCGGGCGGGAGGAATTGGCAATGTCGATCTCTCCGTTGAGGAGGCTCGCGATGCCTGTCGCACTGCCGCCACCGGTAACTGAGAGGTGCGCGGAGGTATTGTGCCTGGCAAACGCTTTGGCCAGGTTGGAAACAAGCTGCACCTCGGTGTCGGAACCTTTGATCGTGAGATTCGTCGTGTTCGATGTGCCGCGATTGCATGCAGTGAGTAAGAGGAGGGGGAGAGGAAGAAGAGCGAAGCGGGAGGGCATGGACATAGAAAAGAGGAAGAATGGAGTTCTGAGACTATGAGAGTCTGTGGAAAAAGGCAACAGAAATACTATATGCAATGCATAAAACACACCTCGTGCGCAACACAATATATAATTACAATACTTGAAACAATCGATGGAAGTCTCCATACTCTTCTCATGCATCCATATTCTTCCCGTCCACTCGTGGCGTTTCTCTTTGTCAGTGTATTGCTCTTTCCCTTTCTCGCCTATGCGGGTGATGAGATGGAACCCGTGGCATGGTTTGAGCCGCGCCCCGGGATAGGCAAGCGTGCGACGTGGACGCCTGGACAAGATATCGTCATCGTCGGTGCGAATCTGAAGGGCAGGTACAGCGTTCAGGATGGATATCCTTCAGATCGCGAAGTCTGTCTCGTGAGTGAGGCGAATGCAAATGATGTACAGTGCATGAATCCGAAGGATTCTCTCATTAAAGAATGGTCTCAGCACCTCCTCATTGTTGCGATTCCCGAAGATATTGTGCCCCGAGGAACAGTGAAGCTTCGCTTCTATACGAAAAAACAGGAGTGCAAAAACATAACAGGGACGGATACCATCGGCATGAGCTGTGGGAAAGTGCTCAAGTGGGGGGATGATGTTCTGATTGGTTCCTACGAGCTCGTACCAAGCGTGACGACGATTATCGATCGAGAGACGGGAGGGGATTTCAAGGGGAATCTTCTGCCGGGGAAGGAGTACGAGGTGCGCGGTCACTGGTTTGGAGGAGGGCGGGGAAAAGTCCGGGTGAATGGACGACAACTCTTCGCGTCCGAGATCATAGTATGGCTTCCGGACGCCGTTGCCATTCGACCATCTTTTTGGGGAAAGTTCGTCGAGGTACACAATGGGGTGGGATGGAGTGTGCCTGTCCCTGCATATGTGGAGAAACCACTTTGGCAGCGCATTCGTCTGCACACGCAGGTAAAACGAAGTGGCTCACGACGCTTGCGACGGGCATACGACGCTTCACTCCTCCGTGTTGCTCCGCTCCTCGGGCCCAGGAGCGGACGGGAATGAGTGTCGGGATATATGTGTTGCAAAGGTCATGTGTGAGCGTTAGCATAGGGCATTGCTATGGCTGTGACTGTGCAACGTGGGCTCCAGAAAGGTGTACGGCGGAGGTACCGACGGATGTCCGATCCACTGGCATATTACCACGAGTACTATAGTGGTCTCAGTCGCGGTGAACTCCAGCGCAGGGACGCATCTCTCTACCACACGCTCCGCCGGCGGGAGCTCCTCTCGACCGTGCCACAACGGCAACACCGCACTATGGCGGATCCACTCGCATACTACCACGAGTACTACGGGAGTCTTACCCGTGGTCAATTACAGCGACATCAGTCCTGGCTCTACCACCTTCTCCGGCGAAGGGGGCTCTTACAGAAGATTCCCTTGCAGCCCGGGCACGCAATCTGTGATCCCCTCGCCTACTACCATGAACATTATGGAGACCTCTCTGTGAGAGAACTGCGGAAGAAGAATCCAGCGCTCTACCAACGCTTGTGGCGTCGCGGATTACTTGGGGATCTTGCAGGAAGGAAAACGAATATTCTCCACAGGAAGAAGTCGATACGACAGTGGAGGATGTGAGGTATATCGACTGGGAATATTTCTCGTAACATATGCGCGCATTTATCACACTTCTCCGGGCTTCCTGGCGCTACGCGGAAGGGCGGCGGTGGACGATGGCGCTCTACCTTGGGATGTTCGTGTGTGCAAATATCTTCAATCTCGCGGAGCCGTACATCATCGGGAAGCTTCTCAATAGCATTCAGGGAGCGGCAAGTCTTGATGATCCAATTCGGACAATGGCGC
>MFYG01000005.1:32959-42673 GCA_001789045.1 Candidatus Peribacteria bacterium RIFCSPLOWO2_12_FULL_55_15
CAGTACTTCCTCCTTCTCCCTCTCATGACGTTTGGTGTCTGGGCTTTCCACGGCCCAGCCCGTATCCTCGAGCAAAACACGGCATTCCATGTCCAGTCGC
Organism: Candidatus Peribacteria bacterium RIFCSPLOWO2_12_FULL_55_15; assembly: GCA_001789045.1. Taxonomy (GTDB): domain Bacteria; phylum Patescibacteriota; class Gracilibacteria; order Peribacterales; family Peribacteraceae; genus 01-FULL-54-110. The sequence goes on from MFYG01000005.1 coordinate 33,060, forward strand.
GGTTCGTGAACCACTTCTATCGGATTGTCGTCGGCCTTCCGGCCCAATGGCACAAGAACCATCATTCAGGGGAGACGATCAGCAGGCTCCGCAAGGCGCATAGCGCACTCAGTTCGTTTGTCGCCGACGGCTTCCAGTTCGTGGAAATGGCAATGCGTCTCGTCGGATCCATCGTGGTGCTCACGTTTCTCCTCCCGATTGCGGCGCTCATCGCGGTCGGCATCAGTTGTGTGGCGTTCACGGTGATTTTCTTCTTCGATCGATGGCTCATGCCGCGGTACGAAGAAATCAATGCGAAGGAACACCACACGGCGACGGCGATCCACGATTACCTCACGAACATTACCACGGTCATCACGCTGCGGCTGGAGAAGCTCACACAGAGTGAAATTTGGCGCAGGCTCACGGAGTATTTCCCGCTGTTCCGAAAGACGGCCGTCGTGAACGAGTGGAAGTGGTTCCTTGCCACAGCGATCATCTCTCTCATGACGGTGGCCGTGCTCGCGTGGTATGCGTTGAGCACGCTGCAGGCTGGTGGTGTCCTCCTCGCTGGAACATTCTTCATGCTCTACGACTATCTCCAGAAAATTGGAGGTGCGTTCTACACGTTCGCGTGGAAGTACTCTGCAACAGTCCACCAGTACGCGGATTTTCGCTCTGCGGAAGACATACTCCAGGCAGAGGCGGTATCCACTTCCCCGCGTATTACTCTTCCCAAGGATTGGATGGTGATTCACATTGATGATCTCCACTTCACCTATGAGGAGAAGGGAGGCCGGGAACATCACTTGCATGATGTGGCACTCACGCTCCGTCGTGGACGAAAAATCGCGCTCGTTGGGGAGAGCGGGAGTGGGAAGTCAACGATCATGGCGCTCATCCGCGGTCTCTACACGCCGAGTCGCACGATGGCGACGTGCGACGGCCGACTTCTGAAACACGGTCTCCGTCATCTCGCACCATGCGTCACGCTTATTCCTCAGGATCCGGAAATTTTTGCGAATACCGTTGAGTACAACGTGACGATGGATACCAAGCAGACGAGAGAAGACGTCCTCGAGGATATCGATCTTGCGTGCTTTACCTCTGTCCTCAAGCGTCTTCCCAAGGGGCTCCAGACAAATGTGGAGGAGAAAGGGGTTAACCTCAGTGGCGGAGAGAAGCAGCGTCTCGCGCTCGCACGCGGCTTCTTCGCGGCGCGGGATACGGATATCATTCTCCTCGATGAACCGACGAGTTCTGTGGATTCGACGAATGAGATCAAGATCTATCGTAACCTCTTCAAGAAATTCTCCGATCGATGCATCGTCTCCTCCATCCACAAGCTCCACCTCCTTCCCATGTTCGATGACGCCTACGTCATCGCCGATGGCCGCGTCGTCGAGCACGGACCGGTGCGGAAGCTCCTGAAAGGCCCGGGTGTTCTCGCGCGCCTTTGGAAGAAATACAACGCGGAGCACAAAAGGAAAGCATGAAAAACACCCCGAACTGCGTCACGTGCCACAGCTGTGAGCGATTGTACGTGGAGCCGCCTCGGGGATTTGAACCCCGGACCCACGGTTTACGATACCGTTGCTCTACCACTGAGCTAAGGCGGCATGGTGAAGAAGCTACCACCTACAACCTACAACCTACAACCTCATATACAGTCCACTGATACAATGCAGAGTGTCATGGATTATCGTACTGCCCTTACCTGGTCTGTCCTCAATATCCTCACGAAGAAGCGCTACGAGGCGCTTCTGAAGGTCTACGCGAGCCTCGATGAGGCACTGGAGCATCTGGATGAGGAGATGCTGAGAAGCCTCAAGTGCCGGGATGAGACTGTCTATACAACACTCATTCGTCTGGAAGAGTTCGATCTAAAAAGATACGAAGAGGAGCTACATCGGCGAGGCGTTTCATTGTGGACGATGGATGATCCGTCCTATCCCAGGCTTCTGCGGGAGATTCCTGATCCGCCCGTTTTTCTCTATACAAAAGGAGACCTCTCGATCTGCGATCAGCCGTGCATTGCGATGGTCGGGACACGGAGGATGTCCCTCTACGGCAAGCGCGTCGCGCAAGAATTCACGAGCGCATTCGTGCGGGCGGGAGTGGTGACCGTGAGCGGACTGGCGCAGGGGATTGATGCGGAGGTGGCGAGGGAGACTATTCGCTCGAATGGTCGAACGATTGCCGTGCTTGGTCATGGACTTGGCATGATCTACCCGGCACACCATCGTGATCTTGCAGAACAAATCCTCAAAGGAGGCGGCCTCCTCCTCACCGAGTACGCGCTCGATACAGAGCCCACAAAGAACACATTTCCGGAACGGAATCGCATCATCGCGGGTTTGAGTTTGGGGACCGTGGTGCTCGAGGCTCCAGAGCATAGCGGGGCCATCATTACCGCACGCCTCGCTCTCGACTACAACCGAGAAGTGTTCGCTGTTCCCGGAGAGATATTCGATGAAAACGCGCGAGGAACTCATGCACTCATTGCGAAGGGGCATGCGCGTCTCGCAATGAATCCTCTTGATGTACTGCGTGAAGTGGGCATGGTGATCTCGGATGCAGGACAGACAACAGACTACGTGCCAGCGGATGCTCATGAAGGAAAAATCTGGAATGCTCTCACGAGTATGCCGCAGAAAGTTGATGACATCGTGGAGCGAACGGCGTTGGATCCGGCGATCATCGGCGCGAAGCTCACAGTGCTGGAACTTGTCGGTGTGGCTCGGAATACAGGAGGAGGGATGTGGGTACGGGGGGTATAGTGTGTACGGTGAGTATGGTGGGTACACAGCAGTGGCACATGCTTTCGCCCGCCGATGTTCTTACAGAGCTCCAGACGGATGGAGGAAAAGGGTTATCACAGGAGGATGCAGAGAAGAGGTTGCAGGAGCATGGGCCAAATGAGCTGAAGAAGACTGGCGGTATCACGTGGTTCGGGATGCTGCTGGCGCAGTTCCAGAATGTCCTCATCATCATTCTCCTTGTGGCGGTCGCTCTTTCCGCCATCCTTGGAGAGGGGTTGGATGCCATTGCGATTGCCGTCATCGTTCTCTTTGCGGTGCTGCTCGGGTTCATTCAGGAGTATCGGGCGGAGCGTGCCATGGAAGCGCTCCAGAAGATGGCGGCGCCCACCGCGACCGTGTTCCGTGATGGAGTGGAAAGGGAAGTCGCTGCACGCGATCTCGTTCCGGGAGACATCGTTCTCCTCGCGACGGGTGACAAAATCCCGGCGGATGGCAGGCTCCTCGAGGCGGTGAATCTGCGCGTTGCCGAAGCATCGCTCACAGGGGAATCCACTCCCGTACACAAGGTGAGGGATCCTTTGCCGGACGAGGCTCTCGGCATCGGGGACCGGAAGAATATGGTCTACATGGGGACGAACGCGACCTACGGACGCGGGAGGGCAGTGGTGATCGCGACCGGCATGCAGACGGAATTTGGGAAGATTGCCACGATGCTGCAGAGTGTTCAAGAACAACGGACGCCGCTCCAGAAGAACTTGGATCACGTGGGAGGCCTCCTCGCGCGCGGGGCGCTGGTGATTGTGGCGATGATTGTCGGAGCGGGATTCCTGCGGGGGCAACCATTTCTCGAAATCCTCATCTTCGGCGTCGCATTGGCGGTGGCGGTGGTGCCGGAAGCTCTCCCCGCCGTCGTCACTATTTCGCTTGCAATCGGCGTGCAGCGCATGGTGAAACGTCACGCGCTCATCCGTCGTCTGCCCGCAGTGGAGACTCTGGGGAGCACGTCCGTCATTTGTTCCGACAAGACGGGGACGCTCACACGGGATGAGATGACGGTCCGGAAAATTGTCGTCGACGGTGCCACGATCGATGTCACGGGGGCGGGGTATGAGCCGAAAGGGGAATTTGTTGTGGATGGCAAAGAGCATGTCACACTGAGCCCGTCGAAGTGCGACAGTCTCCGTGATCTTCTCACAGCCGCAACCCTCTGCAACGATGCCCACCTCGTGCAGGAGGAGGAACAGTGGAAAATCCGGGGGGATCCCACGGAAGGCGGGCTCGTCGTCGCTGCGGCGAAAGCGGGGATCAGGAAAGAGGAAATAGATAAGCAATACCCCCGTGTGGATGAAGTTCCCTTCAGCTCCGAAACGAAGCGAATGACGACGGTGCACGAGGTTGACGGTAAGCGCATCGCGTACGCCAAAGGCGCGCCGGAGGTGATCCTCGACGCGTGTCGGATCGGTGCGGAGGAGAAAGCGGAGTACCTCGAGAGAGCCAAAAGTATGGCATCGCAGGCGCTCAGAGTTCTTGGGGTGGCGAAGAAGGAAGTGGGAGCTACCAATACCCCCCTCCCCCTTCGCAAAGGGGGAGGGGGGTTATTGGCTGCGGCAGGAGAGGGGGGAGAGGATTCAGAACATGGAATGACCTTCCTCGGTCTCGTCGGGATGATCGATCCACCGCGCACTGAAGCGAAGGAAGCGGTAGCGAAGTGCGGGAACGCCGGCATTCGCGTCATCATGGTCACCGGGGATCATCCACTCACCGCGGAGGCGATTGCGCGGGAACTCGGGATTCTTTCCCCGGGTGGTCGTGTGCTCACGGGAAAAGAGATCGATGCGATGGATGAGGAGCGCTTCCGGCGGGAGGTTCCTAGTATCCAGGTCTACGCGCGCGTGTCGCCGGAGCACAAGCTCCGGCTCATTACTGCGCTCCAGGAACAGGGGCAGCATGTCGTCGCGATGACGGGGGACGGCGTCAACGATGCGCCGGCGCTCAAGAAGGCGGACATCGGCGTCGCGATGGGGATTACGGGAACGGATGTGACGAAGGAAGCGGCGGACATGACACTCACCGACGACAACTTCGCCTCCATTGTCGCTGCAGTGGAGGAGGGTCGCGGGATATTTGGAAACATCAAGAAGTACCTCATGTACCTCCTCTCCGCGAACCTCGGGGAAATTGGCATCGTTGTGGGGAGTACGCTCTTCGGTCTCCCCCTCCCGCTCACCGCGCTTCAACTTCTCTTCATCAACCTCGTCACCGATGGCCTGCCGGCGATTGCGCTCTCCGTGGATCCTCCAGAGAAAGATCTCATGTTGCAGAGGCCGCGCGACCAGCGGCGCAGCATTTTCACGCGGCCCGTCGTCTCTCTCATGGTGCTCGGCGGTACCTGGTCCACCATACTCCACATTGGACTCTTTACAGTGCTTCTCCGGCGCGGCGTCGATCTCCCCCGGGCGATGACGATGGTTTTTGTTACCCTTATCTTCCTCGAACTCTTCAAGTCCTACATCTTCCGCTCCGATCACCGGCCCGTGTGGGAGGGAATGTTCCGAAATATTTGGCTCAATCTCTCCGTACTTGTAGGGATCGTACCGCTGGTCGCTGTTGTTGCTATTCCGGCTCTACGGGACATCTTCAAAACTGTCCCGCTCTCCATCGGCGAATGGGGAATTCTCGCGTTGCTTGCGGCAACGGTCTTTCCTGTTGTTGAGGGGGGGAAAGTACTCGTTCGGCGCGGGATTTTCGGTCACCTCTAGAGGGGAGTACGTTCCCTCTCCCCGCGCCTGCCCGCCGTAGCTGTAGCGAAGGAGGGGGAGAGGGCAGGGTGAGGGGCCACCATCACCTCAAATCTCTAATGCCGCAGCGACAATGCTCTGAAACCGCTTTGGTTCCAGGGAAGCACCCCCCACGAGCAGACCATCAACATCAGGATGGGCGAGGAAATCTGCGGCGTTGAGATCGGTCACAGAGCCGCCGTAGATGATTCTGGTGGATTCCCTGGACTCTTTCGGGAGGAGCGAGCGGATGGACATGTGCATTGCCTGCGCATCGTCGGGCAGGGCATTCACTCCCGTGCCGATGGCCCAGATGGGCTCATAGGCAATGGAGAGGGAGTAGGAAGTAGGAAGTAGGAAGTAGGAAGAGAGAGGAATGGCTTGTAATTGTTTTTTAACGGCTGCTTTAGCTTTGCCTGCATCATGTTCTTTCTTGGTTTCCCCGACACACAAGATAGGATGGAGGCCGCACTCGATTGCTGCAGTCACCTGTTCGGCAATCGCAGCGTCCGTTTCCTTGTAGTACTTCCTGCGCTCGCTGTGGCCGCAAAGGACGTACTGGCAGCCTGCGCCCTTCAACATTGCCATGCTCACGTCCCCCGTGAAAGCGCCATGCGGCTCCGCCCGCCCGCCCTGTCCACCAACGACCAACTTCGCATCCATAAGCCTGCGGACATCGAGAAAGCTCGGAAAAATGACGATGTCGGCTCCGACATCGGGTTTGTAGGGAGAATCAGCGGCATCCCATCCCTCGGGCGGGGAATACATCTTCCAATTTGCAGCAATAAGCTTCCGACGCATCGCAGTGAAGTGTAGCATTGGCCTGTGGAAGTGAAACGCGTTGTCCTCGCCGCTGATCATGCTGGTTTTGTCCTAAAGGAGGAAATCATGAAATACCTCGAGGGGAAAGGAGCGGAAGTCATCGATGTCAGCGGGCCATTTGTCGAAGGCAATGACTACCCTCCGATCATCCGGAAAGGTTGCGAAGTTGTTCTGAAGGAAGATATTCCGGGAATCGTCTTTGGAGGAAGTGGGAATGGCGAGGCTATGGCGGCAAACAAAGTGTGGGGCATCCGCGCTGCGGTGGGATATTCGGAGGAAATTGCGCGCCTTGCCCGTGCACACAATGACGCGAATGTTTTGAGCATCGGCGCGCGCTTCATTACTGCCAAACTCGCTCTAGTGATGGTTGATGTGTTTCTGGCGACCGCGTTCGAAGGAGGACGACACAAAAAGAGAGTCGATGATTTGGAAACGCGCTAGTATGGGCGCATGGCTGCATCGAAATCGTGCCTCATTACCCCCTCCATCCTCTCCTGTGATCTTGCCCATCTTCAAGACGAGGTGAACTCCGTCGAGCCGTATGCCGACTGGCTTCAAGTGGATGTCATGGACGGACATTTCGTCCCCAATCTCAGTTTTGGGGCTCCCGTGATCCGGCATCTCACAACAAAACTCCCCCTCGACATCCATCTTATGGTGGAGAACCCCGAGGACCGGCTGGAGGAATTCCTCGCTCTCAAGGCCGTGCACATTACGTTCCATGCGGAGGCGACGGATCATGCTACCCGGGAAGCGCTCGTTGCGGCGATACATGACGGGGGGGCCACCGCCGGAATTGCGCTCAATCCGGCAACACCCGTCGCAGCGATCGACGATATCCTCAAAAAAATCGACCTCGTTCTCATTATGTCCGTGGAGCCGGGCTTTGGCGGGCAGGAATTTCTCCATGACGTGCTCTCAAAAGTGCGAGAGCTTCGGAAGCGCTTTCCCGCACTCATGATCCAGATGGATGGGGGTATCATTACAGAGACTGCCAAGTGTTGCCGCGAGGCGGGAGCGAACAATCTCGTCGCGGGGAGCGCGATCTTCGGCGCAAAAAACCGGCGGAAGGCGATTGATTCCCTTCGCGGAATATGAGTGGGAGAGCGCCTTGGTCATTTTCCCTCTCCCCGCTCGTTCTCGTCATCCTCCTTACTGCTTGCACTCAGCAACCAGACAATCTCCACCCACTCACACTCATTTCCACTACCGGCGAGCGCATTGATCTCCGCATCGAGATTGCGGATGATCCTACAGAACGTTCCCGCGGTCTCATGTTCCGCGAGAAACTCCCCGCAGGTCAGGGGATGCTCTTCGTTTTTGAGGAGCCGCAGACGCTCAGTTTTTGGATGAAAAACACGATGGTCCCGCTCGATATTCTCTTCTTCGATGCCGAAGGGCAATTCGTCTCCACAACAACCATGGAGCAGTGTGACAAAGATCCCTGTCCTCTCTACTCATCAGCCGCCGAGGCGCAGTATGCTCTGGAGGTACCAGTTGGGTTTGTGAAGCACTACAACATTGGAAAGGGATGGACGTTCCATCTCCCAGCCTCTCGGCCTATATCCCCCGCATCATCTTTTTAAGCGTCAGTCCCGTAAGGTATTCCGCCGGTGCGTAATCGTCGGTGAGGAGGGGGAAAGCCGCGAGGATTTTTGGAGAGACATCGATGATTTTTTCACAGAGAGACGAGAGAAGTCGATCGGAGGAACTCCGGAGTTTTACAGAGCAAAAATCCGTATTCATCGTGCCATTCTGCCCGACGAAGGCGATGTGTTGGGGTTCGAGAGAATCACGGTCGGTCACGGCGAAGAATGTGCTGCTCTGAAAGACGGAACGGAAGGTGCGCATCGCAGACATCACGAAAGAGGGCGCCGTGTCCGTGAGATTGCCGAAGAAGTTTCCGATGAAGATGCCGTCAGCGGAGAGCTTACTCCGAACGAGTCGGAAGAATTCTTCCGTGAGGAGGTGTGGTGGAACTATGAAACCGGAGGCGTACGCGTCGCCATAGATGAGATCGTAGGGGGTTTCGGAATCGTAGAGGAAACGCCGCGCGTCGGCAGTGTGGGTTTGGATAGGGGAATCGGATGGAAGGTCGAAATAGGCGTGAGCGATTGTGGGAAGAGTGGGTTCAATTTCTGTCACATGCACTTCGGAGGTGGGTAGTTCTTGGAGGAGAAGGCGGGGGAGGGTATAGGCTCCGGCACCGAGGAAGAGCGCACGATGAATGTTTGGCTTGAGAATCTTGTGAACGGCGAAATATTTCGTGTAGTCGAAGACGAGATCGGCGATGGGGGAATCCAGGAATACTGCCGAGGAAAGGTTGCTATCCTGTCGGAGAAAACGGGCGGGTCTCCCCTTCCAATCACCGTCCACGACGGCGATCTGTTCATAGAGACCTTCGTTCAGAAGGAGCACTCCTTTGCCAGGAATCCGTGCGAAGCGCTCTCCCGAGACGACAATGACCAGGAGAAGAACGCTACCAAGGAATAATGGTACAGAAACCGTTTTGCGCGAAAGTGAGAGTCCAAGAAATCCAAGGGCCATAAGAGCAATCCCGATCGCAATGAGAATGGCGGTGATGCCGAAAGCCGGAATAAGGACAAATCCTGCAAGGAGGCTCCCTGCGATGCTGCCGATGGTGGAGAAGCAGAAAATATCCCCCGCGGTGCCGCCGATGCCCTCGCGCACGTTGATGTCCTTCTGGAGGCGGACCGCCATGGGGGAAAGGAGGCCGAGGAAGATGCAGGGGGCACCGAAGAAGAGTGTGGAGAGGACGAGGGGTCCAGAGATCGGGCTCAGGCGAAATCCCACGAAGGGGAGGAGGATGGTGACGAGCGCATGAAGCACGAGAACGCCGATTCCCGCGAAGAGGATGGCTCCGAAGAATACGCGGAGCGTGGGGGAGCGATCGATGAGGCGTCCGCCGCAATAGTAGCCGACGCTGAGCGCAGCGAGAACCACCGTGAGGACGCTGGAAAATGTGTAAATGGTATTGCCGAAATATGGCGAAAGAATGCGAACGGCGAGGACCTCAATGATGAGAACACAGGCGCCGGTGAAGGCGACGATGAGGGGGATCACGAGCCGCCGGAAGCGCATGAGGTAGAGAGGCATTGCGTGTATAATCTCCACCATACTCTATGGAACAGCAAGCATCTTTATCACCTGGAACTCCTGCGAAGTAGCGTGTGGACCGCATTCTTACTTTTGGTGGGCTTGTCGTCCTCGTCGGCCTCTCAGGCTATGTCGCCGGTCGAATGGTAACAATACG
>MFYG01000006.1 GCA_001789045.1 Candidatus Peribacteria bacterium RIFCSPLOWO2_12_FULL_55_15
GGTTTTTCTTGCCGCCACCACCGAAGAAGTCTACCATTCACGCATGCCATCGGATCAACAGGCGCCGGCAACGAAGCAGGATATTCACCTCCTCATGGAGCAGATGGGGAAGTACTACCAACAAACAGCGCAACGGTTTGCAGATATGGAAGAACGAATGAAAGAAATGGCAGAACGGATAACGAGAGAAGGAAAAGAGACACGTCACTATTTCGACGTTGTTGCGGAGAACATCAAACATGACTTTCTGCATGGCGCTCTCCCAGACAAAATCGAACAGCATGAAGATCGCATTGTGCGTCTGGAGCAACACGTCGGCCTCGCGGCATAGCAGGGAAAAACACCCTCTCCCATAGGGAGAGGGCGGGGTGAGGGGCGTTGGAAAAAAGGCTTCCCAACCCCCTCATTTTTTGCTAGAATAGAGGGGAATACACACATCAAAAATGACATCAAACTCAGCAATGAACTCAGAAGAGTCTTCCATAATCCCTGATAATCTTCAGTTGCAGCCTACCGAAGAAGAGCAGCAACAACAGATGAAAATAATAGCATATGGGCTGGCAGGGCGACAGGACGAGATCAGGACAGACATTGGAGATACTCTCAACAAAAAGTCAACAGAACAAGTACCAACACTCCCAGCAGCAGAGAATCTCATCAAGAAACTGGAAGAACTTTCCGAGGAAGATCGCAATGCCCTTATTAAAAAATTTGGTGGAACGCGCGTGTATCGCTTCACAAAGGAAGGGGAACGTGAGTACGTCACGCTCCAAATCGGACGCGGTACGGAGGACGGCCGATGGAAAATCGCAAAGCAGGCCTACGATAAAAATGGAAAGCCTAAAGGAAAGCCACAGTTATTCGACCATCCAGACAAAATCAAGTACCGCGAGTGGAAGCTCCCCACGGCTGATAAGCCCACGAACATTGGTGAACCGATGACCTATAGGAGACCAGACGGAAAACTCCTCCGGGGAACGTATGATGGCATGGATGAGTCCGGCATCATTACATTGAAAGTTGGGAATGATAAAATATATCTTAATAACGACAACCTCCTCGCGTATGAGCATGATGGGAAAAGAGCCTTCACCCTCCGCGTTCCAGCACGACCAAAGCCACCAGCTGCCCCGGCTGCAGGAGCACCAAAAAATCAACCACCGGCCGCGGCGGCGGAATCGGAAAATCTCGCAGCAACTCCGAATACACTGGAGAGCGGCGAAGCGGCGGGGGAGGATGCCAGTGAGAAGCCCACCGTGACTGAAAAAGTGGCGACAGCAACGGAAGATCCGGACAAAGTATTGGAGAAGGGCCTGGAAAGCGCTGGACTCACTTCAGAGCAAATCGGGAAAGTTAAGAAACTCATAGAGGAGCGAGATGCCAAAAAAGGGGCTGCCCCTGCCCCAGCGGCAGCAGCTCCGAGTGGGCCAGCCGCAGCCTCTGTCTCTGCTCCAAAGGAGCAAAAAGGGTTCTGGGGAAAGGTAAAAGGCTGGCTTGGGAAACTTAAAAAATAAAGAATTGAGAGTCCAGAAGGTTGCCTACAAAAGCAATGATGGGCACGACTACTTCGGTTTATTGGAGAATAAGAATGGCCAACTGCTCGTCAGTAAGTTTCAAGGAAAGAAAGGAGAATGGGTTCGCGTGGTGGATCGCAAGATGGAAACTCCCAATGGCCTGCAACAGGTAAAGGACGTATGGATCCGTCTCACTGCAACCGACACAGCGGAAAAAAAGTAGGGTCTGATGAGTCGCCGGAGCCCTGAAAAAACACGCGCCGCAATCCTAAGCCACACTCCGGTAACCATGGCAGTACGGCAAGTGTTTAACCTACACCACTGCCAGATCATTCCATTGAGCTCCAGCCTTGCTTGCCATTTGGACCCTGCTACGATCGGGCACGATGGCAGGTAAGAAAAAACCAGCATCGGCGACGAAGGGGGGCATCCAGCAGTGTGGTATCCAGGCTTTACGAAGGGGGGACGTCTGGATGTTGAAGGAGACCGTCCGAACCATGAACGGGAACATCCGGCTCCTCAAGGGGGATATCCAGATGGTACGAGACGACCTCCAAACATTGGAGAAAAGGATGGATGCGAAGATTGATACGAAGATTGATCAGTTGGAGAAACGGATGGATACGAAGATGGATACGAAGATTGATCAATTGGAAAAGAGGATAGATACGAAGATGGATGCAAAATTCGAGAAGTTTGCAGAGGTAATCACACATCATATGAATGTCATTGCGGAAAACCTCGTGCACGATTTCAATGGCATCTTCAAAGACCGCCTCGAAGACCATATCGGCCTTGCGCGCATGTAAAATCCCTTTGCGGCTCCAATAATCCCGCTACACTAGCTATGTCATCCCCATTTTCCCATGCCTGATCCACAAGCAGCACAGTCCGGCGGAACGCCCTTCGACCCGGCTCAGGGTAAACAGCCCCATCCCCCCGGTCAGCAACCCTTCGACCCGGCTCAAGGTAAACCGCCTCCCCGCCCCGGTGACCCCGTGCCCCAGGGAGGGATTGATCCGAGCCAGGTCTTCGCCTCTCCGCCCCCTCCACCTCCCAGCACAGGGGGAGCTGCTGCCGGTGCCGGTAGCACTGGAGGAGACGATGCAGCAATCCCACAGGATAGCGGTCCACCACCACCCCCTGTCGGGACCGTGGCCACGAAGGACATTGGCTACGACGACGAGGATATCAAAGTTCTTGGACAGGTAGGGAACTATCGGTTTAGCGGCACTACGAGTGCGCTCACGAATGATGGCATAGCGATCCCCGTCCACCCAAACACCACATTCGATGAGCAAAAATTCCTCACGCTTCTCAGGGGGAGCATCTCCCTCACACGCGATGAAAAATGGCGGATCATTCAAGCCATACCGAAGCTCTCGCAATTCCAGGTGGACGAACTCCAGAAAATCCTCGAGGAGGAGCGGCGGAAGTTCTCGGAACTCTCTCCAAAACATTTGGCACAGTTGCAGAAGCTCGAGCAGAAGCATGCCGCAGACTGGAAGGACCTCCAATCGGTCTCGGTCCAGGAAGGCGTGAAGCAGCAGGATGCCTCTCAAGCAGATGAGATTAGGAAGCAACTAGGGTTGTCGTAGTCTAGGTGTTAGGTTCTAGGTGTTAGGGAATTCCCTGTGTCACCCCGAGCGTAGTCGAGGGGGACACAGAAGATTGCGTGCCACGTTTCGACTACGCTCAGCACGACACCTGAAAGCTAGAACCTCACACCTAGAACCTCTCCTACGTATTCACGAAAAACACATAGAACAGAAAGGCTCCTAGTAAGCCAAGCAAGCCACCGACCCATGCGCGATTTCCAAAAAACCGGTGAAGGGACGTGAGCATGAGAAAGATAAACACACCAAAAGCAGCACGAATGATGAGAACGGATTGCCACAATCCTTCGATGAGCGGAATGGTAAATGGAAGCTGCTTTGTCTCCTTGTACGCACCGAGGGCGATCACGAGGATGTACCACGCAAGGAGCCATCCGGCGTAGAGGCGGACGGTATCGAGGAGGGGATAGTAATTCGGTGCTAGGTGCTGGGGACTAGGGACTGGGACCTGGTCATTCGGCCCTGAGTGACTTAAGCCCTCAGTCCCGAGTCCCTCGACAGGCTCCTGCACCGAAACGGTCTCCCATGGCTTCGTACTCTCGCGTTCCATCGGAGTTGCCTCATGAATTTCCTCGACAAAAAAACCTGATTCCTGGAGAGCATTCCGCCCAGCTTGCAGACTCATGGCATCTACCATCCCATTAATGCGTTCCTTCCGGTCATTCACTGCCGTGTAGGAAAAGAGAGGCATGGGGACAATATACCTCTACTTGAGATTATCCGTCATGTACTGCACCGCATCCTTCATATCCATCGGAGCGCTGATTTCAAAATAACGATTCTCTGTCCAGTTGCGGTACCCGACGGCAAAATTCCCATGCATACGAACCTCGCGATCTGTCGCACCAGACGTAGCAATATCGCCCTGGACCAGATTCACTAGGAGCACCCCATCCCCAAGGTTCTCTACAAGTTCTCCGCTCACTTCCACATGCCACAATGATGAAGCGGTGGCCCCAAATGATTTAAACCACCAATTGCGATGAATAGGAACACAGAACCCTACGTTAGGAGAACAGTACTCCTGCGTCCATTGTTCCGCAGTAAACTTCTCCTTTGCCATCATCGCTACTTTTGCATCTTGCTCGAACGCGTTCTGCATGGAAGAAGCAAAAGAAGATGAAACGGATCGTGAGGATAGGGGGGAAATGGAAGACGAAGAAAGAGAAGACCAGGAAGATGGCAGCGAAGCAACGAAGGAAATGGAGGAAGGAATGGCAGAAGAAATGTCGGACACAGCAGAGGATGCCTCCAATCGTATTGTCGTACGATGGATGCGCTCCACCCGCATGATGACCCCCCCCGCTTCGACCGCAGGACGTGCCGCACCGAAGACCTCAACTTCTTCACCCAAGTACACATTCAAATCCACTGCGGGTCCTTCGAGAAGGACAAACCGATCATCTTTCAGCGCCAGACGATGCGTCCCCTGCATGTAGAGACTGATCCCAAGAGGCTCCAAAACACCACGATACGAGACATTGCCAGTCTCCTGCTGTACCTCATCCTTTGGTTCCCAAACCTGTATTTCAGAAGAATCTGCGGACGATTCAGCATCCTCCGATGGAGGAACTGGAAAGGGAATATCAGTCTTTGATCCGCACGCAGCAAGGAAAAAAAGGCAGAAGAGAGAGAAGAAAAAACGCATATTCATAGAAGGAAGAAATAGGGGACGGGAAGTATATCCCGAGAACCTGTCAATGCAAGACGTAATCGCACTGCTACAATGTGATTGGAAGCGTGCCAGAGTGGTCGAACGGGCCTGACTTGAAATCAGGTAGACCCGCAAGGGTCTCGGAGGTTCGAATCCTCCCGCTTCCGCCACAGCCATTCCATCTCCCCACCCCTCACCTCAATCCTCTCCCAGTGGGAGAGGAAGCCCACTCCGCAACTCCTCATTCGTCGGAAGCTTTCTTTGGATCGCACCACCGCTTTTTCCATTTCTCCCGCAGCGCCTCCAAGTACCCCTTCTCCGATTGCAGATGCTCGGCATAGAGTCTGGCGCTCGCACCGAAGCGGCTCTGATGCAACAGCGTCGACATTCGGTGAAGGACAACAAGGAGCGCATTCTCCCCCCCGCGTACCTCGGTTGCGACCTCATCCTGCACAGCATCAGCAATACTCTCTGCATCGAGTCCAGCCATAAGAAGGAGATCCTTATCCGTCCCTGATGGAAAATACTGCGTCAGTCCCAAACGACGCAGTGAGCAGGGGAGCTGGAAATCGGCAATGACATCGGCAACCTGCGATGCCAATCCACCCTCGGTATTGTGATCTTCCACAACAATGAGGTGCGCTGTTTCAAGGGCAGCCTGGATGATCGCCGATGCATCAAGGGGACGGATGCAGGAGACATTAAGAAGACGAATGGATTTTTCCCTCTCCACCGCTTCCAGCGCCGCATGCACCATGATCCCCGTCGCAATCACCGTGACATCGTCCGTGAGATCACCGTGACCACGCAGCACATCAGCCTTCCCCTCGAAGACGTACTCCTTGTCATAGAACACCGACCCGTCCCCCCGCAGAATCTGCGGATGGCCGCTCCGCGGGGAGAAGACGTAGATGCTCTCGTGCCCCCCCGCAATGAGCTCCATCGCGCGCTCCGCCATCGCGGCCCCCTGATTACTGTCCGCCGGCATCCAAACCTGGGTATTGCTGAAGGGAATGTTCAGGTAATTCTGCTCCTGATGCGTCTCGCCATCCTCGCCCACACTCACCCCTGCGTGCGTGCAATCGTGCAATACGCAGCAGGGAACGTGCGCGGAATTCATGTCGATGAGGCGGGCGTTCGCCCGTGCCTCATTCGTCCCGAACGCCGCAAACGTGTACGTCACGGGGAGGAGACCCGCTTGCCGCATCCCCGCCGCCATCATGTACATATTCGCCTCCGCCACACCGCAATTGATGACACGATCGGGAAACTCCTTATGTACTTTTCCGAACCCGCCGGAATCCGCAATATCCGCATGGAGAACGACGATCCGCGGATCCGCCTTCATGAGATTCAGGAGATGCACCGCCCCAAAATCCTTTCGCACCGCCCCCGGCTCGGAAGTTACAACACGGGAATAGCACTTGAGGTTTTTGACGGAGAAGGGAAGTCGGCGTGTCGTGGTGAGCGTAGTCGAACCATCACGCCGACTCTTCTCCCGCTGCCGATATAACTCGTATCTCCTCATAAGCTCCTCCAGCGGCGGAAGCTCACGGAGAGCTGCTTCCGCCACCTCCTTCTTGAGCGGCGTCCCATGGAAATTCTCCTTTCCCGTATTCGACCCCTCTTCCATCACTTTCACTCCATAGCCCATCGTCGTGTAGTAACAGATAAAAGTCGGTCTTCCTTCTCCCTTTGAAGGGAGAAGGTTAGGATGATGGTTGCCACCGGCCTTCTTCAGCGCCGCCATCACCTGCCCCGGATCATTCCCATTCTGCACCTCAATCACCCGCCACCCTGTGGCGGCGGCCATGGAGGCAAAATCCGCCGCCACCGTCTTCGACGGCTGATCGGAGAGTTGAACATCATTGAAGTCACCATGGACTACCAAATTATCGAGACCAAGCCGTGCTGCGAGACGGAACGCCTCCATGATCTGCCCTTCCTGGCAATCCCCATCCCCCATCAAGACATCGACCAAAGGAACTCTCTCTCCCTTTGCCTGCCGGCCGTAGCCTTGGCGAAGGCTGGAAGGGAGAGAGTTGGAGTAAGGGTTGATCGAATGTAAATACTTCAACCCAAGCGCCACCCCAACCGCATTACTTACCCCTTTTCCAAGCGGCCCAGCCCCAAAAGGAATATCGCCGATACCAGCCTCCGCATGACCGGGGAGGCCAGACGGCGTGCGGAACGCATCGATGATCGCCTGCGGACTCCGGAGGCGCGGATCGCCGCCATCGCGGCCGAAGAGCCACTGGAGTCCGTAGGCAAGGAGCGAGAGATGGCCAGCGCTATACCGGAGAGGCTGGTCAATATGAGAATCCCGCACCTTCCCAAGAACATACGCGAACGTAAAAGAGGAGAGGGGACCACCGGGATGACCCGACTGGTGCTTCGTCGGCGCCTGTACGCAGAGATGGCACATGATCTTGTGCGCAATCTCGTACGCCTCTCGGTCTTCCTTGGAAAGTTCCACAGCGTCTTCCGGCCCAATCCAGATCGTCTCAGACTTTTTCCATGTCGCAGCAACACGCTGGAGAGACATGGGAACAACCTTGGAATCTTTGCCAATGAGAGATCGAGCTTCCGGTCGCAGACGTGGCACGAGCGGAAGTATATCCCATCTAAAATCCATGCTATAATAGAAGAGATGAAGTTGTTCATAGACACCGCAAATATCGATCACGTGAAGGAAATCGCCTCCTGGGGCATTCTCGATGGCGTCACGACGAACCCGACATTGGTTGCTAAAGAATGGAAAGATGGTTCGGCAGGCTCACCACACGCTTTCGAGCATGCCGTTCTCGCGATGTGCGAACTCGTGCCGTGCGTGAGTGCGCAGGTGACGGCGGAAGATTGTGCGGGCATGAAGAAACAAGGCGAGGAATACGCACGTTGGCACAAGCATGTTGTCGTGAAAGTCCCCATGACCACCGAGGGACTGAAAGCACTGAAGTATTTTCGAAGCAAAGGCATCCGCACGAATACGACACTTGTTTTTTCGCTAAACCAAGCCATTTTAGCAGCGAAGGCGGGGGCAAATATCATCAGCCCCTTCATCGGTCGGCTCGACGATGCGGGGGAGGAAGGGATGGATCTCATTAAGGACATCATGACTGCCTGGGAGCAATACCACTTCGATACCGAAGTCCTCGTCGCCTCCATCCGCCACCCGCGCCATGTGGCACAGGCCGCCATGCTCGGCGCCCACATCTGCACGATTCCCTATGAAGTATTTCTCAAGCTGCCAAATCACCCTCTCACCGATAGTGGGCTGAAGAAATTTTTAGAAGATTGGAAGAAAGTTGGGAAGAAGTTATGATCCCCTCATAATGCAGCTTGGAGTAATCGGATTAGGAACCATGGGCGCCAACCTCGCCCGCAATGCGGCGCGGAACGGCGCGACGGTCGCGGTGTACAACCGCACGAAGGAGAAGATGGAGGAATTTATGAAAACACACGGAAAGGAAGGCCGCTTCATTCCCTGTACAACTCTCACGGACATTCTCAAAGCCATCAAACCACCCCGTGCCATCCTCATTATGGTTAAGGCAGGAGAATCCGTCGATGAGGTCATTCATGATCTCCTGTCCCTACAACCCAATGATATTCTCATCGATGGCGGAAACAGTCACTACAAGGACACGGAGCGACGACAACGGGAACTCACAAAAAAGGGGATCCATTTCCTCGGCATGGGCGTGAGCGGTGGCGAACGAGGCGCCCTCCTCGGCCCCAGTCTCATGCCGGGCGGCTCAAAAGAGGCATACGACCACCTCGAACCTCTCCTCCAAAAAATGGCTGCGCCCCTCGACTACGCTCGGGATGACACACAACAACATCAAAAATGTGTCACGTACATCGGGCCAGGAGGATCGGGCCACTTCGTCAAAACGGTCCACAACGGCATCGAGTACGGCCTCATGCAGCTCATTGCGGAGGCCTATCACCTTCTAAGAGACATCGGCAAAAAATCCAACGCGGAGAGCGCAAAAATTTTTGCAGAGTGGAACACCGATCCGCACCTCAGTTCCTATCTCCTCGAGATCACCGGCAAGATTTTACGAAAGAGAGACCTGGAAACTAAGCAAAATCTCATCGACAATATCAAAGATATCGCCAGCCAAAAAGGGACGGGAAAATGGGTCGTGGAGGCGGCGCTCCGCTACGGGGTTGCCATTCCAACGATCGGCGCCGCTCTTGATGCCCGCATCATCTCGAACCAGAAGGAACTCCGCGTGCGGCGCAGTCACGAGATTCCCTTCACTGCGAACATCAGGAAGGGGGAAGATCTCACGGAAGACCTCCGCATCGCCCTGCTCCTCGCCACAATCTGCACATACGCACAGGGCTTTGACCTCCTCGAGCGCGCGAGCGCGGAAGAGCGCTGGAACCTTCGCCTCACAGAGATCGCACGCATCTGGCGTGGCGGGTGCATCATCCGTTCCGTCCTCCTCAAAACGTTCCAGGATATTTTCGCGGGAAAGAACGATGAAAAAATCCGACTCGGCGCCGCGTTCAGCGAAACAGCGCAAAAACGATGGCGCGCCGTTGTCGCCGTCGGCGCACAGCATGGCATTCCGCTTCCCACTTTCGGAGCATCCCTCAGCTACTTCGACGCGCTCCGCACAGCCCATCTCCCCGCGAATCTTACTGCCGCCCAGCGCGACTTCTTCGGCGCCCACGGCTACGAGCGGATCGATACGCCGGGAATCTTTCACACAAAATGGGAATGAGCTGGTGGCAGGTACCCCGTATCTTGGACACACTCTCGACTAGTTTCCCCCCATATGGGTACATCCCGCTGCATCGCTCCTGAGATCAAGGAGCAAATACTCAAGCGCATCAAAGATGATGGCATTCCGGTGGCGCAAGCCGCCAAGGAACATGGCATCCATGAGACGACGGTCTACGTGGCTCTCGGCAAAGGCATCGTCCGGACCCACCCTGCGCGAATTGAACGCCCTCCGGAAAGAGAATGCCATGTTGAAGACGCTCGTGGGCGAGATGACAAGGTTTGTAGGTCGTTCCGGATCAAGAAAAACGGGCATCAGCGTGGCCGTCAGTTGTACAAGTGTTGCCAATGCGGCCACCAATGTCTGCGCTCCTACCGACGACGAACGACACCGTCGCAAGCCCTCTCCCGATGGGAGAGGGAGTTTTCCTTATGCCGCGAGGCCTACATGTTCTTCGAGGTGAACAATGCGGTTTTCATGATTTTGGATTTTGTCATTCAGCGCCCCCTTGAAATCGTAGTGGAGATTTTCTGCCACAACGTCGAAGTGACGGCGTGTTTCTTCGCTTTCCTTCGTTAGCCGCTGTTCCATATCTGCAATCAAACGTTGTATATGCTCAACAAACTGCTGAATATCCTGCTTCGTTGCCGGCGCCTGTTGATCCGATGGCATGCGTGAATGGTAGACTTCTTCGGTGGTGGCGGCAAGAAAAACCTCCATCA
>MFYG01000007.1 GCA_001789045.1 Candidatus Peribacteria bacterium RIFCSPLOWO2_12_FULL_55_15
ACTCCTACTCCCACTCCTACTCCCACTCCTACTCCCACTCCCACTCCCACTCCCACTCCCACTCCTACTCCCACTCCTACTCCTACTCCTACTCCTACTCCCACTCCTACTCCCACTCCTACTCCTACTCCTACTCCTACTCCCACTCCCACTCCTACTCCCACTCCTACTCCCACTCCCACTCCTACTCCTACTCCTACTCCTACTCCTACTGATGAGGATGAGGATGAGGAGGATGATGATGAGGATGATGATGAGGAGGATGATGATGAGGATGATGATGAGGATGAGGATGAGGATGAGGATGAGGATTCCACTCCCACTCCTACTCCCACTGCTACTCCTACTCCCACTCCCACTCCAACTGATGAGGATGAGGATGAGGATTCCACTCCCACTCCTCTCTACGCATGGAAATGTGCGTTTGCTGGTAAAAAAGATGAAAAACCTGTTTTCATCAAGTGCGATCCGTACAAGTCTTCTGGTTCCACTGCGCCATCACTGATACCCAAATGTGAAGGAGGCACCACCTTTTTTACCAAAGAAAACACACCGCCTGGTAAGCCATTCTCTGAAGCCTGTAAGAGTGCGAAGTGCGGCGGTGGCAACTGTCTACAAGACGATACTGCGCAGTGTTGCAAGAACCTCTCCGATGGCAGTGTGTCTCCTGTTATCGAACCTCCATCAACGCTCGTTGGAAAGATGTGGGCCGGGATCAAGGAAGTCGCCGAAACCGTCTTTAACTCCGTCTCACACACCCATGTAGAGTTAAATCCGTTGTGCAAGGACGGCGAGTTGGTCAAAGACAACAAAATCTGCTTAGGTGGCGGGGACAATGGTCCATTAGCTGTAACATTATGCGGCTGTGGTGCCACGGACAATAGCACAAGGTTGAATGGAAATATTCTTACGGCGGATATTTTGGATAGGAATCAGGCGGCAAATCAGGCACAAAAGTGTAAAGACGATCCGCCCTTGTTAGATTATAGATGCAGAATCTATCGTGAAGGAAAACCAGGTCTTGCGCGATGGTTGATGTGCTGGCACCAGTTCAGTGTGAACGTGCCAGTATTTGATATAATATCAGCTTGTGGTTTGCTTTGGAACGCATGTCCTATTTCAGAAGATGGTAAAAAAGTTATTACAGATCAGTGCTCCCGGCCAGGTCATAATGGTCGTACCATGTCGATTGATGATACGCTGGAATGTGTTGTCCGCATGGTCCATAATGAGCTATGGACAATGAATCCCGACGGAACGAAGAAGTATCCTGACTCAAGTTGTAATCACGCCGCACATTGCTTTAAGCTAGTGTATGAAGCTATTCCGGGCAATTCACAGTATTACAATGTAAAAAAGATGGATCTTGTTGGAAATGGACATGCATGGAACACCATTCGCACAAGAACCCGGACCTCCCAAGGGGTCACCCGAGGGGCCTACCAAGCCGATGCCATCAATGACATATTGGTTTGGTGTCCGATATAACACATCTCATTTTTCAGAGAAAGCGATGAAGGGTGGGACTGATATAGGGACTGGGAACTAGGCTAGGAATAGGGCAGAATAATGGTATGTCTCGCATTCCGACTGTCGCAATCGTTGGGCGTCCCAATACGGGCAAATCGACACTGTTTAACCGACTCGTCGGGAAACGCCTGGCGATCGTGAGCGAAATCCCCGGGACAACCCGCGACTTGGTCGCGCGCACAGTGGAAACACCCGCTCTCGATTACCTCCTCCTCGATACCGGCGGCATTGGCGGCGGCTCCTCCGATCACGACCTCGAGGATGACGTCGCCGCACAGTCGCTCCTTGCCCTTGCCCATGCCGATCTCATCCTCTTCACCGTGGATGCCAAGGAAGAACTCACAGGAAGTGACTATGCGACCGTCGACATTCTCCGAAAGAAGCGGCGGCGCCACGTCCCTGTCCTCCTCGTCCTCACGAAGTGTGACCGGCAGGATCTCGCAGATTCCCTCCTCCCATCGTGCTACGCATTCGGCATCGCGGAAGAAATTTTCCCTCTCTCGGCCCTCCACAACCTCGGGATCGACAAGCTTCGGCATGCGATTATTGATAACCTCCGCAAGCTCCATTTTGAAAAAACTCCCCAAGGAGACACGTCCGCCGTGCCTCGCATCGCCATCATCGGGAAGCCGAATGTCGGGAAGAGTTCCCTGGTGAATGCCCTGATGTCTCCCGCAGATCGAAAAACTTCCCCACGTCTCATCTCTGAAGTTCCGGGCACCACCCGCGATGCATCGGATACCCTGGTACAGCGCGAAGGGAAAACCTACACCCTCGTCGATACCGCAGGCATTCGCCGTCGAGCGAATGACGATCGTGGCATCGAGTGGTACGCAAATCTTCGGAGTATTCAGGCTATTGCTGACGGCGACGTAGCCGTCCTCGTGCTTGATGCCATAGAAGGCGTGACCCGCCAGGATAAACGGATCGCGCGGCTCGCACTCGATGAGGGAAAAGGACTCATCATCCTCATTAATAAGATCGACGCGGTCCCCTTTGGCGAACGCGATCCCTCTCTCCAACGCATTGCTGCGGAGCTTCCCTTCTGCGCCTTCTGCCCCTTCCTCGCCGTCTCGGCAAAAAATGGCACGGGGCTGAGCAAACTCTTCTCATGGATCGACGTCGTCGCCCGCAATTTGCGTTGCCGCATTCCCACGCGAGAACTCCACCGTTGGTATGAGAGCATCGCGCACGGCGACGTAGCCGCAAAGCTCTCTTCCGTGAAGCACCTCACTCAAGGAAAGGACATCCCACCGACCTTCATCCTCTTCACGCACACTCTCAAAAGCATTTCTCTCTCCGATCTTCGCTACCTGGAGAAACGCCTGCGCTCGACCTTCGCATTCGAGGGGACCCCCATTCGCTGGGTGACGAAGGAGGGGTGATTAATCCCTCTCCCCATTCCTCTTGTCCCGCACGCGGCCATCCTCGTGGATGGGGAGCGGGAAGGTGCGGATCGAGGTCTCCAGTTTATCGAGGAGTTTCGCCGGATCGTCATCGAACACCATGTTCGGCGGCACCTTGCGCTTGCAGAGGTCCTCAATGACGTGCGGCACGGAGTTACTGATTCCACCCGTATTCGTAAGAATCCCGATGGGACGCCCCTCATCGTAGGCCACCGTGAATTCATTGAGCGTCCCGATGCCGCCGCCGATGATGACGATTCCATCGGACGAACGAATGTTGATGATGTCCCGTTGCATGAAACCCATTCCCGTGTAGACGATGAAGTCATTATCATGGGGGGATGCGTACTCGTGCACGTGCTCGTATTCGGAGAAGGCCGGGGAAATACCCACGGTGAACCCCTTCTCCTCCTTCGCCCCCAAGAGCGCCTCATACGGGAGACCGGGACACGCCCCATTGATGAGCACATGCCCGCGCTTCGCAATCTCCCGCCCGAGAGTCCTTGCCGATTCCCGCGCCTTCGGATCTTCGATCTGCGGACCGGTCGCCGAACCCATCACGCCGATCTTCAGACGATGGTAGTGGGAATCTCCTGTGGGG
This sequence comes from Candidatus Peribacteria bacterium RIFCSPLOWO2_12_FULL_55_15, assembly GCA_001789045.1. GTDB lineage: Bacteria > Patescibacteriota > Gracilibacteria > Peribacterales > Peribacteraceae > 01-FULL-54-110. The sequence goes on from MFYG01000007.1 coordinate 3,538, forward strand.
AGCGTTGTGAGCATAGTGGTGTTTTTCTTTATTATATCATGGAAAAGAGTCCAGAAAAACCCCTGTATTCCGATGCGGATTTGTGTTATAATGATGATGTTACCCGTTGATACTCGCATCAGTGCGGTAACAGCAAACACAAACCGTCCCCCGTGGGAAACTATAGGTGGCGGTTTTGCTGTGGTTCCCTTGGACGCCCTCTCCATTTGAAGGGAGAGGGCAGGGTGAGGGTTGAGGGAATTTTACCGAAGATACCGTGCTTTATTCGCATTATGTTCGTCATTTGTGACGGCATAGTGCACCTTTCCGTCTTTTCCGTGGAGGTAGTACCAGTAGTCCGATGGCTGCGGACGGAGTGCGGCGCGGATGCTTGCGACGCCGGGGTTCGCGATGGGGCCGGGCGGAAGGCCGCGGAACCTGCGGAGATTGTAGGAGGAATGCGTCGCGAGGTCCTCCGCCGTGAGAGTACCCGCGGGCTTTTCGAGGATGTACCGGACGGCGGCGTCGACGCCGAGTCCCGTAGAAGCATCGAAGCGCTTCCACAGGATGCCAGCGATCACCGGCCGCTCCTCATCGGTTTTCGCCTCCTCCTCGATGAGAGACGCCATCGTGACAACCTCGTGCAATGAACGTTCGGATTTTCTGAAATCATCCTTTAACCCCTCTGCCACCTTCTTCCGGAACTCTCCGAGCATCCGCTCCAGGAAGAACTTCGGGACGAAGTTCGCAGGCTCCGCATAGTACGTATCGGGAAAAAGATAGCCCTCGAGACGCCCACCACGGGGTGCCAACCCTTTTGGGGGAGGAAGGAACTCGAAGGAGGAAAAATCGCAGCGCCGCGCACAGTCGAGCATCGCCCCGGGTTCCATGAGGTCTTTCCCCGCAAGAAGCGCATCGATGTCTTTGATTGTGAAACCTTCGGGAATCGTTACGGCAATTTCCCGCGCCTTTCCTGTTCGGAGAATCCAAACAACCTCTGCGGCACTCATGCCCGGACTCAGAACAAAATTCCCCGCTTGCAGGTTCTTACTCACACCGCGGAGACGCACGAAAAGATGGAAAGCCGTCGATGAGCGAACGATGCCTTTCTCCTCGAGGATATCCGCAATACCTCCTACCGACATTCCATCCGAAATTTTCACTGGCCGCTCAGCCGTGCTCATGGAATCCACCGGACCCAGTGCATGGCGATACCAGAGGAACCCGCCGGCAATAATGCTGAGAAGAAGGAGAACGAAAAGACGGCGCACGAGGAGAGCATAGCAAAAGGGCGGCACATCCAAGGATGTGCCGCCAAGAGCACGACGAGTTCGCCTACTTGCCGGCCTGGTGGAACGCCCACCCGGCGACGGCCGCGACAGCGACGCTCGCGGGGACGGCGACGACCGCCCACCCCGCATTCCAGTGCGTCAGAAGGTGATGAGCCAGGCTCACCACGCCAGCGAGGTAGCTGACGCACCCGGCAATCGTTGCCGCTTTCTTCAGCAGATCATGGCACACCATGTGCCACCTCCTTTCGGGCTGCCCGCATGCTCGCGTTCCATGCGGACATCTGCAATTGTTCTTTTTAAAAAATGTGTTGAAGTTAGCCAGGTAGTCCCATCTCCCCCATCACTCCCTTCATCTTCTCCGCCGCATAGACCTGCGCTTTCTTCATGCATCTATTGACACAATCCTTGATATCCGCACAGAGATCAGCATCCGATGGCGACGGACGGAGCGCCTCGATTCTCACCACTTCCTGCTCTGCATTCGTGATGACTTTCACATACCTTCCCTCCGCTTCCACCTGCACACGTTGGAGTTCCTTCTTCACCTTCTTCGCCTCCCGCTGGAGGCGGTACATGTCGCGGAGCTTGCCGAAATCCATACATCACCACTATACCCCTCACCCTAACCCTCTCCCAATGGGAGAGGGGATGTTCCCGAGCACCGTACCACCTCCATCCGCATATCCCGACTGCGACCGTACGGTGTCCCTATGCGGAAAATATAGGTTCCGACGATGGAAGGCCGGAAGGTGAAGCGTTCCTTCTCGAGCACCCAGTCCTCGATGCGCCAAACCGTACCATCGGGATAGCGCACGCGCCGGACGACGAATGGGCGGTTCGCGGAGAGCACCAGAGATTCCCCCAGCGGCAACGCGTGCGGCACGCCGCGGTGGAACCGGATGTCCCGCGTAATGCGCTTCTGATATCTCTCGGGAAGTCCACACGGACCAATAACCACACTATCGCCCAGCCGCTCGAACAGAGCACGGATGACTCCCTGTGACCGCGGCGCGATCGCCGTGAACGCCGCGAGACTGAGATCGAGATCGCGGCCGGGGATGTACGGCCCGCGATCGTTGATCCGGACGATCACGCTCTTTCCATTATCCACGTTCGTCACGCGCAGGAGCGTGTTCTGCGGTAGCGTCCGGTGCGCAGCGGTGAAGGCGTGCATGTCGAAAATTTCCCCGAACGCCGTGTGGTCGCCGTGGAAGTCCTCCGCGTAGAGGCTCACGCGATGCTCTTCCGCGGCAAGGAACGCATCGAGCTGCTGCGCGAGGCGCAGTATCTCTTCCCGGGCAACGGCGCGCGACAGATTCTCCTCCGGCGGCACAAGAGGATAGCGGCGGACGAGGAGAGGAAGGTCATCCGACCGCAACACCTCCGGATCCGCGACATTCCGCGTCCGAAAGAGCCAGAGGAGCGCATCATTCAGGGGTAGCGGCTCTTCCGGGTGAAATAAGTCCCCATCGAGCACACCCCGTGCTTTTGCAAACGTGATTTCCCCAAACCCCGCGCTTCCTTCCGGAACATCGGCGAAGGGCTCCTCTGCGACATCGGTGACTGCGCGGCTGATCCCGGCCCAGATCATCAAAAATCCTTCACGACGCGTCACCCCCTCCCCCTCCGCCCACACGAGTTGGGGGATACATGCAAGAAGTAGGACGATAGCATTCAAACGCATGTTCACCTCCATCCTAGTGTCACTCTGAGCTCGTGTCATCTACGCTCACCACGACACATTGGCATTTTTCAGAGAACGCCCCACCCTTCCGCCCGCACCTTCGCGTAAAGTTCCCGGATTTTCCCGTCCTGCAGCCGCGCGAGCGTCCCCGGCCCCACGTAGCCTGCGGCGGGGTCCAAAGCGTTTCGCACCAGCCCCTCGGCCATCTGGAATACAAGCACCGCGGACTTCGTGAGAGGACCGAAGGCGCCATTGATCTTCTCCCGCGGGAAGAAGCCGCGCTCCGTGAGAAATTGCTGGAGGATACGCACATCCGACCCCGTGTCGCCCTCCGCGAGGAATCGGTCGATATTCTCCCCGCTCTCCCGCATGCGTTCCCGGATGCGGTGACGGAGGAGGAGATGTTCGGCGTCCTGCGCGACGAGGATCCGGAAGCGCTCGCGCTCGAGCGCCGCTTTCGTGAGAGGTCCGATGCGTCCGGCGCCGGGATCGTCCGCCGCGCCAACGAGATGCTCGCCCTGCTGGAACGCGAGGATCGCCCGGAACAGCGCGTCGTCGTATGTTCCGTGCGTCCTCCCGCGGTAGAAGCCGAGGAGGCGCAGCGCCTTCTGCGCCGCGCGCACGGCGCGCGGCGAGCTGCCGCTGTGGACCGTATGAATGACGTTCCTCGCGCCGTCTTTTCTCCTCGTCGCCGCAAGAAGGAACGCCGTGGCGCGCTCCGTGAGTTCGCCTGACGGGACATCGAGGCGCATGGCGGAGAGGAACGTCCGCAGCGCCGCCTCCGTCGCCGGACCGAAGAGGCCCGTTACGGGATGCGTGAGATAGCCGAGTCCACGCAGGTACTGCTGGAGGAGCACGACGGAATATCCCTGCCCACCCGCGTGCGGACGCGCGCCGAGGAGCCCCTCCGCGCGCGCGTACGTCTTCAGCCGCGCAAACGGCGCCGGCAGCCGCACAATGTCCAGCGCAACCGGCGGCTGCGGCGCTCCCGCGGGATACACCGTTCCCCGGAAGCGCTGCACGCCGAATGCGAGTGCCCGCGCAAGGCCCTCCTCCCCGTGCCCCGCCCAGACATCAATCCGGTGGACGCCGCCGGGAAGCTCCACGATCGCTCCGCCGCGGTCGTGCACCTCCATGACCCCCAGGCCGGGCACGGCGATGCGTGTTCCGAACGGGAACGCCGCCGGCGCCGCCGCCATTCCCGGATAGACGTCCGTCCCGTCCGCCGCGCGCACACCGACACCATTCACAACCCGATCCGCCGCAAGACCGCCCGTGACGTAGCAACACTGTCCCGGAACAGGAGAGTAGTATGCCGTGGCGACGAATTCCTGCTCGTACGGCGCTGCAGCAGTGTCACCGTATGCCGAATACGGAAGGATGAAGAGAATGCCTGCGAGAACCAAGACAATCCGACGGAAAGGCATCTGGTCATTATAGCACAACATTCCTCATTCCACATACACCATCTCCTCGAACCGCATGCCGAACTGCCCCGGGAAGTAGAGTCCGGGTTCAATGGCGATGACTTCATTGTGCAAAAGCTTTGTCCGTGTGACTTTTCCTGAAAGAGTGACCCCTTCGTGCACCTCGAGACCAACGCCATGACCAAGCGCATGACAGAATTCCTCGGTAAACCCATGGCTCTTCAGGATGCGCCGGGCAAGGCGATCGAGTGCGCGATTCTCTACACCCACCCGCACTGCGGCTTTCGCGCTTACGAGCGCATCCCGAACTGCCGCACTTGCTTTCCTCTGCAACGCCGTCGGTTCGCCAGTGAAATACACCATGCTGCGATCCGCGCAGTACCCACGGAACCTGGCTCCGACATCAATCTGCACAAGATCGCCTTTTCGAAGACGTCGACTCGTCGGACTATGATGTGGCCGGCTCGTATTGGAGCCAAATGCCACGATAGGATCGAAAGCGAGCGCATCAGCGCCGCAATCGTGCGCCCATACATGAAGTTTCCACGCGAGCTCCCGCTCGGTCATACCTCGCCGAAGAGCAGGAGACACACGACGCAGCATCTCCTCTGTCATACGCTCGGCACGCCGAAGAGCGCGTAGCTCTTCCGGTCGCTTCTGACGCCGCCTGCATTCGATGACGTCATTACAGGGGACAAAGAGCGTCTGCGGGAATTTCTTTTTCCAGGCTTCGCGCCGGGCGACCGTGACATGCTCCGCCTCGAACCCGCACCGCCGGACGCGGCGCAGGACATCGGACAATTCACGAACATGCCGCACCGTCATCCCACTCCATGCGTCGTTCACGCATTCAATGTAGCGATCATCCACAAAAAGTGTTCCACCAGTATTCTTCAATAATATCAAACCAGAACTTATATCAATTCCAGTCAAGTATCGGACATTCGTCCGATCCGTTACAAGGAGCGCCGACACTCCCGCACGGCGAAGCCACATATCCGCACACTATCCCCTTCCGTCCTTCTGATGCAAATTGGAGATTTCTGCGTTTTTCTGCTACAATGTTTCGTTATACGCACATTGCATCTATGTTCACCGCATTTCTCATTTACCCGACCCTCCTTACACTTCCCAATCGCATCCACGCACAAGTATTTCAAGGTGGAGGACTGCAGGAAGGAATAGATGCAGCCCAAAATATTCAGGGAGTCTCACAAAGTGAATTGCAGCCTTTCATCCTCAATGCCATCAGCGCCGTCATGAACATCCTCGGCCTTCTTGCGGCTGTTTCCATCATCGCCTGCGGCGTTCTCCTCATCATCAGCATCGGTAACGAACAGATGGCCGGAAAAGCGAAGAAAGGAGTGCTGTACTCTATAGTCGGTCTCCTCCTCATCCTCTTTGCAAAGGCCATTATCGGATTAATCCAGCAACTCGGATAAACGATGCTCCTTCATCCTCATTGTCGCCGGCTATTCATACTCACCCTCACTTTCGCAAGCCTCGGTTCGGCAATCGCTGCAGCGCAGCTCTTCAATGACGGAGTTGGGACCAAACCGAATGAAACCATCCAGATCCAAACTGGAAATATCCTTGAAATCCTTCCCATCCATTCGTTCCCCTCCGCAACCTACAGCTGGATATTGACCCATGACCGCAACTTCCTCGAAGTCGGACGCAATGCGTTCTACAGCACCCGCCTCATCAATCCGGGACGCTTTACCTTGAATGCAGAAGTTGGCGATCCTACTGGACAAACGGCGCTTCGGCGCGTCTTCATCATCGATGTACAACCAAGACAAACCCAGCTCCAAACGGAGGCTCCTCCGCCGACAGAAGAGACTCCGCCTGACAATTCCCTGGTACGCACTACACCGGAGAAACGGGATGATGGCCTCATCATCCTCCCTCCGAACCAAGCGCTCCTCCTCCTCACTCCTCTGCGCGATGACCTGCCCCATCTGTCTATTGATCTTGACTCACAGAATGACGCCAACAATGACGATATTCTCACCAACGACGTCGATAATGACGGAACATTCTTTCAGACTTCTAAAACGCCACTCTATCTCTGGTTCACTTCTCCTCTGGAACAACGGGACGTCACGGTACATGCCGACACACCAGATTTCACGCCACTTACCCAAACGCTTTCTGTCCTCACTGCAGAATATGCAAAACAACGCGGCCTCTTCGTTAGTCGCGTGCAAATCTCTATAGAAGAACAAGGACCGAAGTCCATCCTCTTCTCCCCCAAATTCGAGGATTCTGGCACCCCAGCTATTCCTCTCATGTTCCGTTGGGATTTCGGCGACGGAGCCGAGAGTGTTGAGGAACAGCCCCTCCATGAGTACGAAGCGTATGGCACGTACAATGTTCACCTTTCTATCCGGAACCTGGAGACAGGACAGGAGCTTGCTGCGCGCACGGTAGCAATTCCTCTTAAGGCTCCCCTGATCCAAGACCCAAATATAAGCCTTCCATCCCCTGCGCTTCCCACTGATCCCATTCCTCCTCCACATACATCCTTCTTGCGTACCGCCCTGATAATCCTCGGCGTTGCAGCAGGGCTCGCCGCTATCGGCTTTATTGCTGCGTGGGCATCCAATACAGTGAAGAAGCGTCTGTGGAAAAGGAAAATTGCTGCTTCACCTCCTCCGGCAAAACCACAACCATCATCTCCTCCTCCTACTACTACTACTACTACTAATGCTACTCCGTCCTCCACCCAATTCCCTTCTCCTCCAACACCCACTACACCTCCCAAATCTACTTCCAGTACACCGAACTGGATGAAGAAAAGCCCACCTGCCCTCCCTGTTACTCCTCCGGCTTCCCCTCCAGCAGCAGTCAAATCACCAACGCCAAATCCAGCTGATGCTCCCGCTTTAGTACCAACAGTACTCACTGTACCCACCTTTGTCCCCTCTCCCGCCCCCATCCCACCTCCTCTACAACAGGCACCAAAGACTCCAGAACCGTCTGCCCCCCAACCTCCTCCACCACTCAAACCATCTCCCAAACCCACTGCCCCATTGCCAACACCGACCCCTCCTGCACCACCGAAACCAATACCAGCATCGCCCATGATCCAGCAGCCAGTTTCAAAAACGCCCATCGCTGCTCCCACCCCACCACCGCCTCCAGTTCCGACTAAGGAAAGCGCCATGCCACCGAGGAGCGGCGCCACTATGTGATGCACCCGGCGCGAAATATCCACAATTTGATTGTTATGCTATATTTTTGCCATCATTTCCTCTCTCATGTTCACCGCACCTGTCAACATATTCTTCAGTGTTCTCGCCGTCAGTCTCGCATCGCTCACGGGAGTCTTCCTCCTCTCTCTGCATCAATCTTTCCTTCGAAAGATTCTGCTCTCGCTCGTCAGTTTCGCCGCGGGCGCGCTCTTCGCGAACGTTTTCCTCCACATCCTTCCGGAAATTGGCGCCTCTTTTCGTCTCGTCTTGCTCGGCATTCTCCTGTCGTTCGTTGTCGAAAAATTCATCTATTGGCATCACTGTCACAATCTCGACTGCCGCCATCGAAGTCCCGTCGGCACCCTCATGCTCATGGGGGACGGCATCCACAACATGACGGACGGAATGGCGATTGCGGCGGCGTACCTCATCTCTCCCGAACTCGGCCTCGCGACGACCGTCGCCGTCATCCTGCATGAAATTCCGCAGGAGATCGGCGATTTCGCCGTGCTCCTCCACAGCGGGTACAGCCGCGCCCGAGCGCTGGCTTGGAACTTTCTCTCTGCGCTGACGGCATTCCTCGGCGCCGCCGCCATTCTCCTCCTGCACGGGCGCGTGCAAGGAATCGAGACCATGCTCTTACCCCTCGCAGCAGGGAACTTCCTCTACATTGCCGGTTCCGACCTCATCCCCGAACTGCACAAGGAACCAAAGGCCAAGAGCTCCCTGGTTCAACTTCTTGCAATGCTTGCGGGCATTGCACTCATGTGGAGTCTTTAGTACTATCCTCCCACATGCCAAAGGATGATCAAGCAGTGGCAACGAAGAAAGACTTACAGGCAATGGAGACAAGACTGGTACAGCACTTCAACGTCGTGGCGGAGAACCTCGTGCATGACTTCAAGGGCATTTTCAAAGACCGTCTCGAACAGCACGAAGATCGTATTGTCCGCCTGGAACAGCATGTTGGTCTTGCGGAACCAGTCGTGGTGCATGGCTGTGCCATGAACCGTACGCCGAATGGTGCTCGGCATAATTCTGCTGAACGACCGCAGGCGTGAAGCCTTCGGCGTTCTGATTCATGGGGCGAGAGATGGGAATTGAACCCACGACCTTCTGGACCACAGCCAGACGCTCTAACCAACTGAGCTACTCCCGCCACGATACCCATAGTAACGTCATACCGATGGGATGTGAATGCTGAACATATCCCGCTATAGTGAGAAGGAATGTCCCAGCCACTTTTTCGTACCCCCAAAGGTACCCACGATGTCCTCCCCGAGGATCACCAGTACATGACGTACATCAAGAAGGCCGTGCGGCACCGGGCACGACAAGCGGGGTTTAAGCGGATCGATACTCCGATGTTTGAAGAGCGTGGCATCTTTGAGCGCGGGATCGGCGCACATACGGATATCGTCGAGAAGGAGCTCTTTACCGTGAGCGGTAAACGCGATGAGGAAGGAAAAGAACGTGAGTATGCCCTGCGACCCGAGTTCACCGCTGGTATCTGCCGAGCCTACATCGAGCACGGAATGCAACAGCTCCCACAACCAGTGGAACTCTATGCCATAGGCCAGTGTTTCCGCTATGACCGTCCACAGAAAGGCCGCTATCGGCAATTCCATCAGTTCGATTTTGAAATTATTGGCCTCAAAGATCCCAGCCTTGATGCGCAACTTATCCATATCCTTACGAAAGTGTTCAGCGATATCCGGATCCTCTCCCGCCTCACGCTCCAAATCAATAACATTGGCGCTGCGGAAAGCCGAAAAGCCTATGTCGCCGCTCTCCGTGATTTCTTCATCGGAAAGGAAAGCCGCTTTCCGGAGATTGATCGTATTCGACTTGAGTCAAATCCCCTCCGTCTCCTCGATTCGAAGGAGGAGGACACACGACTCATTCTCAAAAGCGCTCCCACGCTCTCGCAATTTTTGAGTGATGAAAGCAAGCAGTATCACGCAACTCTCCTTGAGTGCCTCACGATCCTCAATATTCCCTATACGGAGAACACCCTGCTCGTTCGCGGTCTCGACTACTACACACAGACGGTTTTCGAGTTCTGGGACAGCTCTCTGGGAGCGCAAAATGCCGTTGGCGGAGGGGGAAGATACGACGGACTTTTGGAACTCTTCGGAGGTCAACCAACGCCCGGCGTCGGTTTTGCCGGAGGCGTAGAACGGATGATCTGGCATATGAAAGAGGCCGGCGTCCGCGTACCCAATAAAGATCACATCGACGTCTTCGTCGCGCAACTTGGTCCCGATGCGAAGAAGCAGTGTCTCCTTCTCATTGCGGAGCTCCAGGAAAATGGGGTTCATACATTAGGCGCCCTCGGTGAGGCAAGCCTCAAAAGTCAGATGGGCCTCGCGGACAAGTTCGAGGCGCGCTATACATTGGTCCTCGGAAAATTGGAAGCGAAGAAAGGAACGATCATTCTCCGCGATATGAAAGCGGGAAAACAGAAAGAGATCCAATATGAAACCGCCATCCCCGAAGTCCTACGTCTCATCGGCAAATCAAAGCTCGATACGTATGTCATCAAAGATCAGATGGGACCGGAATTTGATGAAGACTAAACATCCAGATTCTTCACCGTCTTTGCGTGGGTTTGGATGAACTTGCGGCGGGGAGCCACCTCGGCGCCCATGAGAGTTTGGAAGACGGCATTCGCTTTCTCGGCGTCTTCCATCGTGACCTGGAGCATAATGCGGTTTTCCGGATCCATCGTCGTCTCCCATAGTTGCACCGCATTCATCTCTCCCAAACCCTTGTAGCGCTGCACCCGCACCCCCACCTTCCGTGGTGTCTCCTTTCCCTCTTTTCCTTCAATCTCCTCCCCTTCCCCCTCCTCTATTGCCTCCAACGCCCCTCGCCCTATCCCCCACTCCCTCAATACACCTCCCTTCTCCACATCACTGAACACATGGCGTACATCCTTCCCCCGTTGGAGACGATAGAGTGGCGGCTGAGCAATGAAGAGATGCCCCTTATCGATCAGTTCCGGAAAGTATCGGAAGAAGAGCGTGAGGATGAGCGTGCGAATGTGCGCGCCATCGACGTCGGCGTCCGTCATGATCACGACTCGGTGATACCGGAGCTTACTGAAATCCTTCACATCGCCAATTCCGACCCCGAGCGCAATGATGAGCGCCTTGATTTCTGTATTCGCGAGCATCTTATCGAGACGCGCCTGCTCGACGTTGAGAATCTTCCCCTTCAGCGGGAGGATCGCCTGGAATTTACGATTGCGGCCCTGCTTCGCCGTGCCTCCGGCGCTCTCTCCCTCGACGATGAAGATTTCGCACTCGGAGGGATCGCGACTTGAGCAATCCGCGAGCTTCCCCGGGAGCGTCATGCCCTCCAAGGCGCCCTTCCGGATCACACTATCGCGGGCGGCGCGGGCGGCGAGACGGGCGCGCGACGCGAGGAGACATTTCGCGACGATCTGCTTTGCGTCCCCCGGATGCTCCTCCAAGTACCGACCAAGCTCTAAATTCACCACCGTCTCCACGGCAGATTTCATCTCGGCGTTCCCCAGTTTGCTCTTCGTCTGACCTTCAAACTGCGGATCACGCATGCGCACGGACACGACGGCCGTGAGACCTTCCCGCACGTCATCCGCCGTCAGATTTTCATCCTTCTCCTTGAGAAGCTGAAACTGCCGCGCATACGCATTGATCGTCCGCGTGAGCGCGGTCTTGAATCCCGTGAGATGGTGGCCGCCTTCCGCCGTGTGAATGTTGTTCGCAAAACTCCAGACGCACTCCTGGAAGGATTGGCTGTATTGCAGCGCGACTTCCACCACCCCTTCCGGCGTCTCCTTGAGAAAAGAAATCGCCTCCGAGAGAGCCTCTTGCTCTTCATTGAGATGCACCACATACGCACGGATCCCCCCTTCGAATGCGAAACGGTACAGGCGGGGATACTTTTTATCCGCCTCCGGACGCTCCTTGCGGGCATCTATGACGCCGATCGCGACGCCCTTCGTGAGGTATGCCTGCTGGCGGAGACGCGTGAGGATAATGTCGAGACTCCACTCGATGGTCGCGAAAATCTTCGGATCGGGAGTGAACTCGATCGTCGTGCCGTGCTTCTCGGTTTTCCCCGTCGAACGAACATCGTGCGCAGGCTTCCCCTGACGGTACTCTTGCACGTATACCTTCCCCTCACGCCGTACTTCCGCCTTCATCCAACTACTGAGGGCATTCACCACCGATGCACCGACCCCGTGCAATCCGCCGGACACTTTGTAGCCGCTCTGGTCCCCGCCGAATTTCCCTCCCGCATGGAGCGTCGTGAGTACGACTTCCAGCGCCGGGCGCTTCGCCTGGGGGTGGATGTCCACGGGAATGCCCCGGCCGTTATCTTCCACATTCACCGATCCGCCGTCCTGGAGAGTAACCGTAATCTGCGTGCAATACCCCGCCATCGCCTCGTCGATGGCATTGTCGACAATTTCGTAGACGAGATGATGGAGACCGCGCATGTCCGTCGAACCGATGTACATTCCCGGACGCTTCCGCACAGGCTCCAGGCCCTCGAGGACCTGAATGTGTTCCGCCGTGTATGCACCCTTTGCTGCAGGCATCCCGGACAGTCTAGTAGAACCGCATCCCCTAATCAAAGCAAATCTCGCACCTTGCATCCCTTACAATCAGCACTACACTGCCTTCGATATGGACGATGCGCAGCAGCCGGCTACCAAGGCAGACATCAGAACACTCAAGGAATATTTTGAAAGAATGATGGATGAGTTCACGGGAAGGATGGATGAGTTCACGGGAAGGATGGATGAGTTCACGGGAAGGATGGATGAGTTCACGGGAAGGATGGATGAGTTCACGGGAAGGATGGATAGACTCGATCATAAATGGGAAAGACTCTACGAAGCCGATGACCAGATTCTGGCAGTACTCACAAATATCGAGAAACGACTGACGCAGAAAGTGGACTCCCATGAGCACCGCATCACGCACCTCGAGAATCTCGCTGGCGTCGCCTCTCAAAACCTATAACCTACGCCCATGGCCATCTACGCTATCAAGAAAACAACGGAAACGAACGACGCGCTGCAGCATCGCTTCAAGAAGCAGGTGCAGAAATCCGGTCTCATCAAGCTCCTCCGCACCCGTGCGGTCCTCCAGCGCCACCCGAACCGGCGCGCGCAGCGCCTTCGCGCCCTCCATCGGGAACGCCTCCGCGCGGAGAACAAGAAGAAGCAGTTCTATTCGGCGATGTAGTGTGAGACTTCCTCTGTTTTCCCACGCCCTGCCCAACGGCATCAATCCACGGCTCGCGCATCTCCAGAGCGATCCTCTGTACCACCTCGGCTTCGATAAGGACATGGATCTCGCCGGACTCTTCGGCGACGTGCGCATCGCCTGCATGGGAGGAAGCGCCGATCGCATGACGCATTTCGCAGAAAGAATTGCGACGGAGATCCCGGAACTTGGCGTCGAGCCTACAAAGCTTCATCCCATCGGAAAAACCGAGCGCTTCACTCTGCACAAAGTCGGCCCCGTCCTCTCCGTCTCGCACGGCATGGGCATCGGCTCTATCCGGATCCTGCTCCACGAGCTTACGAAGCTCCTCTTCTACGCCGGCAACAGCACGCGGGACATCCTCGATCGCGTCGAGTACATCCGAATCGGCACGTCCGGCGGCATCGGCGCCAGGATCGGACAGGTCGTCCTCTCCACCCGCGCCATTCATCCTCGCACACTGAAGCCCGTCGATGAAATTTACCGGATGGGACAAACGCACCAATTCCCAACGGAATTCGACGCCGCGCTCCGCGAACGCATCTACGCCGCGCGGGGCGACATCGAGGTGGTTGTCGGCGATACGCTGGCCGCCAATTGCTTCTACGAGGAGGAACCCAACCTCTTCGGCGCCCTGGACGCGGGGTACGGGAAAGCGGAGCAGCGGGAATGGGCGGAAGAATTGAAGCGCCTCGGCATGAAGAATACGGAGATGGAAGCGACCGCGCTCGCAGGATTCTGCGGCCGGGCGGGAATCGCCGCCGCCGACGTCTGCGCCGTGCTCGACCGCATGGGAGGCCGCGTCACCGCCACCAGGGAGGAACTCGCCCTGTACTCCGATCGCGCGCAAACCGTCGTTCTTCGCTACCTACGAAGCCGGCTCAAGGATCTCGTGCCCACTACACACCAACCACACCCGTGAGCGCGTCCCTCTCCTAGCGTTTCACCCCGGCATGCGTAGTCCCATCGCCCTCGGCATCCGAACGACGTATGCCGACGTTGCCGCAACGATTGCGAAGAATTTTGGGATCGAAGAAAAGTTTGGAAATGGGAAGAGTTTTTTGGGGGAACTTTTATAACCCGTCCTAGAACCCCCGGGATCGTCGTAATGGGTTTCCTCACCACTATTCTTCATCTGGATACCCCTGACTCATGCGTCTTTTAATGTCCCACATCTCCGCAGCAACTTTCTTTTGGAGCGCACTCGATTTTCCTTTTTCCAGAAAAGCATTAATGAGGCCATGCTCATCGGGATCCCAACCCGGATCTGTCTCGTATCCGCTCATATTCTTGTTTTCATCAGCGTAGAAAGCTTCTTTGGGCATCTTGTAATTATCAAGTGCCTTCTTCGTAACCACCTCTACTGTCGGTGGCAAACTACCTCCAAGATAGATCACCGTACAACCAATAGCATCAAGATACGCCCGCATGCTCTCATAGTACGAAGGATCTGCAGCGGCAAGATTTCCAATAACAGGTTTATCACCAACGCATATCATGCGATGATTGTGGAAATGAGAAAATAAAAGAAAATCTACGAGCGCCATTTGCATCGCCTGACTTGCAAGCAGATCCCTTCCCTGATTTGCCGGATTTCCACCGGAGCCTTTCCCAAAACGCTCGAGAAGATAGTGTCGCGCAAAAATATTATGTCCTGCCACCTTTTCCGTCATCATGCTCCCCTTATAAACAACACCTTTTCTTGCTCTACTGTATTCATAATCATGATAATACGTCTCATAAGTCCCTTCGGACATAAGATCAAGAACAACTTCGAGAGGGTGTTGGTGTGATGTTCCGTACTGCATTAAGGCTTTGTTATCTTCATGATTGCCATTCGTGATATGCCACGCTTTTACATTTCTCTTATTCTCTTTCGGCACACAAGAAAGAATATTTCGATTCGTACGTGTTATCCATCGATTCTGATCACGAATCTGCGGCAGCCCAAATGGCTCTCCTTCTTGTCCGGCCATGATGTAATTATATCCATGATTCTCATCACCGTTCGCTAGTGCATAAACTTCTGGATACTTCGCTGCGATGTCGTGCCAAAACATCGTGAGCATTTTAATGAGGTATTCCGTTCGCGCAGTTATTGAACCAACCTGCCAATCGGACGTAAGAAAAATAGCTGCTCGATGCTTCGAGACCTCTGAGAGCGCCATGAGCGTCTCATTATAGATATCGTAACTAAACCGCCCGTCTTTCGAAAAACGCAGTGCCATCACTCCCGGCGTCACGGGATCTTTGCGATTGAAGAGCGCGCGCCAGAGATTATCGTCCTGAATTTTTGCGAATGAACTTAAGTCCATTCGCCCCCGACGCAAGGTTGGCGTGGAGTAGATAAGGCTCCCATGATCGCCTCCAACCATTTCTGCACTCAAAAGATTTTGGTCGAACGTTCCCCAAACGTCCGGCGGTTCATCGTCGATGCGCGATGTTTTACCCAAACGCTTGCGAATATTGCGCTTCGCATGCATGTGCCCCACACGATCACGAAGTGAATCGAGAGGATCTTTGGAAGCGCTGCTCTCTGTCCCGCGCACAGAACGACTCCCTCTTATTGTGATATCCTCCCCTCCTTTCCTTTTCAAAAGTGCCTGATAGTCATCTACAATGATAATCTCTTCATCCTCAAGTCGCCTCCCCGGTAGGGGAATTTTTGTGACATCGATCACGCTCTTTATTTCGTCACTCGGTTCATTGCCTCCCACTAAATCATCGTATGCCTTCTGGAGAGAAAGAAATTCATCAAACCCCAGTTCACGCCCCACCTTACAGGAATACGGATAGGCAACATCCCACCAAAATTCGTGCAAATAGGTATAGAGTGATGTCTGACGCACTTGATCAACTTGCTTATAGTTGATGATACCTGCTCCAGCTGCCTGACTAACAAGACTGGGACCGGTCGCACTGGTCGCGCGACCACGCATGGCATCACGTTCGGCGCGTTCGCGCTGTCGTTCCAGTTCAAGGAGGCGAAGAGCAGTATCCATTGCGTAATGTTCGATGGACAGCTCATCTTCGTGACTCATGTTGTAGACCACAGTAATGCCATACTCTTTCTTAAGCTTGAGACACAACCGAAAGAACTCATTCTCGGATTCATACTGAACATCTATCGATGTTACAGCAAGGCGTTGCCGTTTCTTCCTTTGATATTTGTAATTTCCATGCTTCCCAGCGTGAATGACAATCATCGTCGGAATGTGCTTCTTCTCATTCTTTGAAAAGACGTTTTTTTGCAAGTACGCAAGGAAATCATCCATAAACTCTGGATCATAACACGCATGTCCTAGCTGCATATTCGTAAAATGCATAACGAGCGGCTCACGTCCTTCTTCCGTCTCACTTGTAAATTGTTTGAGCACACGCTTTGCGTCGTATTTTCTATAATACTCCTTTAACTTCCTCATGAACGCTTCCGGTGTCTCTTCGGAGAGAGAATCCACTTCGTCAACCAGTTTTTTCGCAAGCGAACTTTTTTCTTCCATCGCTCTCACGACAACATCCTTCACATGTTGCATGCGTGTAAGCATTGCAGAACTCGGAGCACGTCCTTGGCAGATTTTTTCATCAAGAGAATAGACAGCAGGTTTATCTCCTCCACCTTCCTTCTTCTTCACACATCCTGCCTTCTCATAGGAAAGCATCATCTGTTCAGCAATTTCAGAAGGAATACCAAGAATAGTGTCGTTGCCACGTAAGTACGCCACACTCATCTTCTGATTGGGACTCGTCGCCACCCCCATAGAAACAAAATGCCCCAATTGATCATACAAACTGGCATCAAGGACGCTTTCCAATTCTTCAGGCGTGTACGTAAACACTGCAGGATCACGACACACCATCGCTTCTTCACCATGTTTACTTGATAAAAATGCAATTTTCTTTTGGCTACACAGAATACCGAGAGCCCATTCAAAGCGATCTCTTTCAATGTGTGCGCCGCACTGATGGCGTCGCTCGAAGAGTTCCTTTTCAAGATAAAACGGTTTCTTCTTCCCGCTACGCCCGAAGAGACCGAGAATTTTTTCAGGCAATTGCTGCTCCTGTTTGCTCCGGCATTCCATGTCAATTTCCGCATAGAAAGCATCCATAGTCACGACTGGATCAAATGACTGTTCGTGCTTCTTCTGCATAATATCTCTCAGGGCAGCACTGACGTCCTTCCGTATTTGTAAAAGGGTACTCAGAGCTGTCGCCTGCTTCGATACACGACCTTCGAGGGCTTCCTCTACTCTCTTCGGTTTTTCCATCTCGAGCGCCTGTAATTGCAAACCCAACTCAACATCACGCACAACGATCATGTGACGCTGGTGTCCATCCTCTTCTTTAACAGAATGTATACTTCTGATAATCCGCTCAGGATCTTTGCCTTGCACACCCACCTCACGGACAAGAAGGACATGGTACTGCTTCAGTTCAGCAATGCCGAGCGGCACATGTGTGTCGTCTACTTTCTTCTGCACGGTATCGAGAAACTTTGGTTCCAGCGTCTTCAGCTTTTCCGAATCTTCCTTCTTCTGTAATGAGACAAGTAATGCTACGACCTCTTCCCTCAAAAAATCACGAACGCTCTCATATGATGCAATAAACTGTTCATCGGTCAGGGAAAGCTGCACAAACAATTGCCGACGTCTCTCACCAGTTTTCTGTTGTTCCTGCACTCCACTACCCGATTTATAAATCTTCATCAATCGTTCAACAAATTCCCCATCATACCTTCGTGGCTCATAATCCAATCCGCCACTGGCATTACCTTTCTCCGGGGCTACTGTGCCCCCCTCCTGTATTTCATCCTGTGATCCTTCAGGAGAATCCAGAGGCATTGGGGGTGATCGTACGCATTGGGCGCTCTACTCTTCAATGAATAGCTATTGACGGCAAGCGAGTGGATACGAATGGTGTGCGATCTCTCCGAGGTACATGAGGAAACTCCTCCGCGGAACAACAACAAAAAACCCTTGAAGAGATACGCGCAATATTTGTACTCGTGGTTCGACTCCGCTCACCATGACATCACTATCGCCGGAGAAGATCGAGCGCGCGTAGCATCTGGTCATCCCGGTCACTCTGCCCCTCGACAAGAATATCAGGGATGATTCCCTTCCCCTCAATCTTGCCACCAGACGGCGTGAGCCACTCGGCAACTGTGAGCTTGAGACTCGACTGATCGGTGAAATCTATGAGCTGCTGCACCGTCCCCTTCCCAAATGTCGTCTCCCCAATAATTGTCGCTCGCTTTGCGTCCTGTAATGCGCCAGCGACGATCTCCGACGCGCTGGCAGAACCCTTATTCACAAGAACGACCATGCGCGTCTCCGGATCAATGACCGGCGGATGACCGGTCACCTCATTGTACGTCCCATCCAGCGCCGCAATGGAAGCAACTGTGCTCCCCTCAGGGAGAAAACAGCTCAGAACCACACTCGCAGCATGCAGAAGTCCACCAGGATTATCACGCATATCCAGAATGATTCCCTGCGGATGACTATCCCGAACCTTCTCGATGAGCGAACGGAACTCTTTCTCCGTGGTTTGGCCAAATTGCACGAGCTTTACGACCGCAATATCTTTCACATAGGAAAGTTCGATCTCCGGTACGCGGACGGTATCCCTCTCAACTGAAACTTCTAGTTCACTCCCATTGCGACTGATCTTTAACTTCGCCATAGAACCTTTTGGTCCTCGTACTTTCCCCACCGCATCGAGGAACCCTAATCCATTTAGCGTCTCTCCACCGACTTCGAGAATCTGATCGCCCGGCAATAACCCAGCCTTCTTCGCAGGGGATCCAGGGAGTGGGGCCACAATGGTAAGAACACCATTGATGAACTCCACTTGCGCCCCGATCCCCGACACCTCGCCCTGAATTTGTGTCTGGAACTCCTGCGCGGGAGTGGGTCGCATGAATATCGTGTAGGGATCCTTGAGAGACTTCACGAGAGCATCAATCGCGCTGTAGACCGCTTCGTCCCCCTTCAGTTTTTCTTTTTTATAGAGGTAGAGCTGGTTGATGATGCGCCAGACACTCTTAAGCACGTCCTCTCTCGGCATCTCGGCAACAGGAACGGTTTCGAGACGGATATGGACGACCGGTACCTCTGACCTCTGGAACTTCTTCGAAATGGGTGCTTCCCCTTGCACACGCTGAAGAAGCAGCGTCGCTTCCTTTCCTGTGAGCGCCCTCTGGACACCAAAGATATTTTGGCGCAGAGGATCAAGCCAGCCCCTTTCCACTGCAATATGCACTGCCGCTTCCAGCTTCCCCCCTTTTGCAACATCACCAAAATGTGGGCCAGTCACCCGTGGCTTCAGATTGCGGAGCGCCACGACAACCTGCAGCGCTTCGCCACGCGTTATCCCCCGCGCATTTCTGAACTCCTCTCCAAATGCCTCGAGCGCTCCGTGCTTCAGAGCCACCTGAATGTAGGGGAGAAGATTCCGCGGGACCGGGCGGTTAAAGGGCAACCTAACGCGCTTTCCCTTCTCTACATCGAACCCGGAAAGAATGACTGCGCTCCGCAAAAATTCTCCGCGTGAGACGACAGCGTTCTCCCCTACCTGGAGCACATCTTTTACTGCTATCGCCCCTACCCCCGCCGGTGATAAGAGCGTGATGCCAATGATGAAGACTCCCATCATGCGGGAGAATATTGTTTGCATAAGGAACCCGCACATTCTACTGCCTTCCACTCGTTCAGCAAGCTCCCATAGCCCCTCACCCTAACCCGCTCCCGCAGGGAGAGGGAATCTACGTTTCTCTCTATCCCCGCACGAACACCTCCGTGTGTACAGGATGACCGAATTCCTGTATGTTTTCGCGGCGGAGGAAAAGCCCAGTGAGAACCCAAAAACCACCGCAGACGTAGAAGAGTGACGGGAACAGGAGGAGCGCTATCCAATGGAACGGAGACCCTGCGGGGGAACCGAAAATATCCCCAATTGTACGTGGGTTCCCAGGCAGGAGATCTGGGAGTGTCACAAGAAAATTGAAGACACTGTGGAGGAGGACTGCCGCGAGCAGTCCGCACGTGAGCGTCCCAAGCCGAAAGAGCGTCTCCTCCGGCAAGTGCAGTACCCGACTGCAGGAACGGAACAGAGGGAAACGCTGTCCGTGGCGCTGCCCGTCACGAATATAGGGACCGGCGAACATCGCAAGTCCCAGGAAATACCCAAGCACCCCGGTGGACACGATGTGCACCATGCTCGTAAGCACCGATCGGCCTGTGACATTACTGAGAAAACCGAGGATATCAGCGCCGCTGGGACGCAGGAGGTACTCGCGCACAAACCCCATGAAGTAATTGCTGTTGAGCACGTTCTCGGCAAAGGCAAAACCGATGGCAACGACAATGGCGAACTGGATGACATCGTCGATGCTTGTGGGAAACCCCTCACTGCTTTTCCGGAGCACCCAGTACTTGCTCACTTCCTCAATCACCGCAACGACGACGAATGAAAGGAATGTTGCGAGAATGGTCCCCTTAAGTCCCGGATTTCCGAGCAATCCCCCAGAGACAAAAAGATCCGCAGAGCGATTGAAGCTCTCCGGTTTCAACGCAAACACGAAGAAGTTCAGCTCCGACCCCCGCCGGACGAGCGCATCGTAGAAAAGGATGGGGGCGGTTGCGAGCATCCCCGAAAAGAACATGAGTGCCACTAACCCGATACGCTCCTTGTGATACTTCAGAAAGAGCACACACCAGAGCATTGCAGGAATTAGCGCCACAATCGTAGCAATGAATCGTACCGACCGCTCGGCTGGCGCCATATCAGCGATGATGTGGAGAGAAATCCAAAAGAGGAAGACGCCGAGAAGAATGCCTTTCGTCTGCACCTCCCACGGCCCAAAGAGCGAACGCCATAGAAGAGCAACCAGGAGGACAGCAAGACCGAGAATGTGCGGCTTTGGCGCTGACATCGCCCCAAGGAAAGATTGCGTTATGCCGAGGATCCCGAGCGATAGGATCGTCCCAAGGATACAGGCAAAAAGAGCATGGGACGGATGCCGATGCATACGACGGGAAATGTCATACGCGGCCAATGCAGCCACCGCCACGAGGACTGCAGCAGTTCTCGTAAGAGAGAAGTCGAGTGGGAACACCTCAGGAAGCATCTGGATATTATACCATAGTTTTGTACTGATTTCCACACGCCATCTTCCCACAACACCCTTGGCAGGACTGGTACTGTCCCGTAGCATTTCCTTACTTTTCCTCCGTTCCAAATGGCCACAGGAACCGTCTCCCGGGTGATTGGTGCAGTCGTCGACTGTACGTTCCACGCGGATTCTCTCCCCTCCCTCTTCTCCGCACTCCATGTGAAGGTCGGGGATGACACTCTCACTCTCGAAGTGCAACAACATCAAGGTGGCGGAGTAGTTCGGACTATTGCAATGGGATCGACAGACGGACTTAGGCGAGGCGCTGAGGTACGCAATACCGGCGCTCCCATCAGCGTTCCTGTGGGGCCGGCTACGCTTGGCCGCATGCTCAACGTGCTCGGGGAACCCATCGACGGTCTTCCCCCACTGAACGTGAAGACCACCTCCCCAATCCACCGTCCCGCCCCATCTTTCGTCGATCAGTCGACACAGACAGAGGTGCTGGAAACCGGGATCAAAGTCATTGATCTCATCTGCCCGATTCTCAAGGGAGGGAAGGTGGGACTCTTTGGAGGAGCAGGTGTGGGGAAAACTGTTATTGTGAAGGAACTCATCCGCAATATCGCGGCGGAACACGGCGGGTACTCGGTCTTTGCAGGGGTTGGGGAACGCAGCCGCGAAGGGAACGACCTCTACTATGAGATGAAGGAATCGGGCGTCCTTCCGAAGACTGCTCTCGTCTTCGGACAAATGAACGAACCACCAGGGCCCCGGCTCCGCGTCGTACTCACAGGATTATCGATGGCAGAGTACTTCCGCGATGAGGAGGGACGTGATGTTCTCCTCTTCATCGACAACATTTTCCGCTTCACTCAAGCTGGTTCTGAAGTCTCTGTCCTCCTCGGCCGCATCCCTTCCGCTGTTGGCTACCAGCCAACACTTGCCAGCGAAATGGGACAGGTCCAAGAGCGCATCACTTCAACGAAACGCGGCTCCATCACATCGGTACAGGCGGTGTACGTCCCGGCAGACGACTTCACCGACCCTGCCCCCGCGACGACGTTCGGCCACCTCGACTCCTCGATCGTCCTCACACGGTCACTGGTAGAACTTGGTATCTACCCCGCCGTGGACCCTCTTGATTCTACATCGACCATCCTCTCCCCCACTGTTGTGGGCGAGGAACACTACCAAACAGCCCGCGCTGTACAGAAGGTGCTCCAGCGGTACAAGGAGCTCCAGGACATCATTGCCATTCTCGGAATGGAGGAGCTCTCGGAAGAGGATAAACGTTCCGTCCAGCGCGCACGCAAGATCCAGAAATTTCTCAGCCAACCGTTCTTCGTTGCCGAAACCTTCACGGGAACTCCGGGAAAATTCGTGAAACGGGAAGAGACGGTACGAGGTTTCAAGGCCATCCTCGATGGAGAGTTCGATAAGGCGCCTGAACAAGCGTTCTACATGAAAGGGAGTATCGAAGAAGTTAGATCTTAATTCTTAATTCTTACCTCTCTCGTGCTCTCCCTCGAACTTATCACCCCAGACCGCGTCGTCTTCGAGGGCGACGTCGATGCCGTGTCCCTCCCCACTCCCCTAGGGGAAATCACCATCCTCCCGCACCATATCCCTCTCCTCAGTATCCTCTCGCCGGGCTCCATTCTCCTCCGACAGAAGGAGGAAGAACACCTCTTCGCTGTCTCCCGCGGGGTGATCGAAGTAGACGGAACGCATGTCCGTGTCCTCGCGGACACGGCTGATCGCGCCACTGAGCTGGAGGAAGAGGCTGTCCGACAGGCGAAGGAGAAAGCGGAGCAGCTCCTGAAGGAAAAGCGAGCGGACGCGGAAGAATTTGCTGAGGCTGCCGCGATGCTCGATCGGGAACTCGCGCGGTTGAAGGTCGTGCGGAGGCACCGATCCTCTCGTGGTTCTCCAGGCAGCACTCGCTTGCCCGATTGAATCCGAACCGCATCGGGACTGCGCGCGCGCAGCCTGGCAGAACCACGTACCATTACTGAGCACCATGGTCCAGCGTTCCATTGCGGCTGATCTCCTCCTCGCAGTCCGCCTCGCGTGGAGCCTTGGCTATATCATTGCCCTTCCTGCAGTCCTCTTCGGCTTCGGTGGGGCCTACCTCGATCGGACGTTCGGCACTTCCCCGTGGTTCATCCTCCCCAGCCTCGCTCTCGCGATGGGAATTTCAGCGGTGGGGGTCTACCGGAAACTACGGGAAATCATTTCAGGTCTCTGAACCCGCACAAGGATAGGGCTGACATAGGACCTCTACCTTACTCCGAAGATTCAGAGTACCCAGGAGCTCTTCCACTCTTTTCTTTACCCTGCGTGATTGGACAAGAATCACGATGTTCCCTGAAGGAAAGGCCTTCACTCGTACCTTCCCCATTCCCCGTGTTGCCTGCACAATGCATTCTGCCTCGCGCTCGAGGATTGGATCGGGATGCATACTCTCCATAGCCCCAGTATACTGCTTCTCCCTATGGTCGCAATCACCGCCCCCACACTGGCCTCCGAAACCATCGGTCACATCGGCGGTTTTGAACTCCGCAACACCATGCTCATGGCTTGGCTCGCGATGCTCGTGTTCTTCGCCCTGGCGCTGCGCCTTCGTCTGACCAACTATCGTATGATTCCCGGACGGTTCCAGGCCTTCATCGAGCTCATCGTCGAAGGACTTTTCGACTTCTTCGACTCAGTCGTCCAGGACCGCGAAAAAACCAGAAAATTTTTCCCCCTCGTCGCGACGATCTTCCTCTTCCTTGTCATCGCAAACTGGATGGGGATATTGCCGGGAGTCGGCATCATCACCGTCCAAGGAATGCATGAAGGACATCTCGTCCCCCTCCCCCTCTTCCGCTCGATGAACGCCGACGTGAATATGACGCTCGCGATCGCTCTCATTGCCGTCACGATGACCCAGGTTTTCGGGATTGCCGCTCTCGGCGTCCTCCCCTACGCCGGCAAATACTTCGTCGCCCCCTGGAGGGATCCCGTCATGAGCTTCGTCGGCATTCTGGAACTTATTGCGGAGTGCGCGAAAGTCATCTCCTTCACCTTCCGGCTCTTCGGGAACATCTTCGCAGGGGAAGTGCTCCTGGTCGTCATTTCTTTCCTCCTCCCGTACATCGCCCCCCTCCCCTTCCTTGGCCTCGAACTCTTCGTCGGCTTCATCCAGGGCCTCGTCTTCGCTCTCCTCACGATCGTCTTCCTCAAAATGGCAACGATGACCCACGGGCATGATGAGACCCACAGAACCCTTGCTTCCCCAGCGACCCACCACTAGAATCCGCCCACTTTCCCCCTTCTATTATGGAACAGGCAGATGCCATCAGCGCCGTCGCCCAGCTCGCAGGATCCTGGGACAAAAACATCTTCGTCGCTCTCGTTATGGCCATCGGAAGCATGGTCCCCGCATTCTCCATCGGGTGGATCGCGAGCAAGGCCATGGAAGCCATCGGCCGCAATCCCGAGGCCGCCGGACGCATTCAGACTCCATTAGTCCTCGCCATCGCTTTTACTGAGGCTATCGCCATCTACTCGCTCGTGGTTGCACTGATCATCAAGTTCGTTTGAGAAGCTCTGAGCTTTGAGTCGTTCATAGCTCATAGCTCATAGCTCATAGCTCATAGCTCATAGCTCATAGCTCATAGCTCCCTATGGAACTTCTCACAAAACTCGGCGTGGACTGGAAGCTCCTCCTTGCGCAGATCGTGAACTTCACGATCCTCCTCGCAGTCCTCTCCCTCTTCGTGTACCGGCCGCTCCTCCGCGTCATTGACGAGCGGCGCGAGCGCATCCGCAAAGCCATGGAAGATGCCGACACTATCGCCCATGAGAAAGAGGAAATCGCCAAAGCCCGGCAGGAGGCCATGCGGAAGATCGACCAGGAATGCGGGACATTCCTTGAGAAAGCGAAGAACGACGCGGAACGTCTCAAGGCAGAAATCCTTCTCGCTGCAGACATTGAAGCAAAAAACCTCCTGACAAAGAGCCGCGAACAACTCCGCTCTGAACGCGCACATGCCCTTCAGGACATGCAAAAATCCCTTGCGGCGGCCATCCTCCAGATGACGGAGAAGATTCTCGAACGAGAATTCTCTCCTCGCGATCAGGAGCGTGTTCTCATCTCTATCGAGCGCTCCCTCCCATCTCTCCTTGTATGAGGACCCTCGATGCTCTCGCACAGGCCACTATCGAGATAGGACGGACCATCCCAAAAAAAGATCTCCATGCTCTCGCAGACGCAGTTCTCCGCCTCCTCGACCAAAAAGGCCTCCCCCAAAAGAGAGCCATCTTCCTCCGTCTCCTCCGTCGCTCCCTTGTAAAGGACATTACGACGCTCTCCCTCACTCTCGTCACTCCATCCGGGAATGCAGGAAGGCATGCGGAATCCATCGCCTCCTTCGTCCACCTCGCCCTCGGGAAACCTGTTGAATTGCAGGAATCTGCGGATAAAGGTCTCCTCGGCGGCGCGCTCCTTGCGTACAACGATGAGCGTTTCGATGCCTCAATCCGTGGTTCCCTCGCTGTGCTCCACCGTCACCTCTCCTCCCCTCTCCCCTATGACACTGAGTGACTCGCTCCTCTCTGCGCTTGACGAACGCCTCAAAACCTTCCAGGCAGAAGTACAGCATGAACATGTGGGAAAGGTATTGGAAGTCGGCGATGGTATTGCAAAGCTCGACGGCCTTTCCAGGATCGGCGCCGGGGAGATGATCGATTTTGGCGAAGGAATTTTCGGCGTTGCCCTCAACCTCGAGGAGGACACAGTTGGGGCCATCATCCTCGGGGAATACTCGCATGTCCGAGAAGGGCAAACAGTGAAAGCCACTGGACAGATCCTCTCTGTCCCCGTTGGAGAAGCGCTCCTAGGCCGCGTCGTCTCCCCGCTCGGAGAGGTGAAGGATTCGGGCTCGCCACCACTCACGAAAACGCGGTATCCCATCGAGAAAATCGCCCCGCGCGTCATCGAGAGAAAGTCCGTGAGTGTCCCTCTCCAGACCGGCATTAAAGCCATTGACGCGATGATTCCCATTGGCCGCGGACAACGCGAGCTCATCATCGGCGATCGGCAAACAGGAAAGACCGCCGTAGCGCTGGATACGATCATCAACCAGAAGCAGACACAGACGACGGATCGCCCCGTGATCTGCATCTATGTTGCCATCGGTCAGAAGGAAGCGAAGGTGGCAAAAATCGTTGCAGAGCTAAATAAGCACGGAGCGATGGATTACACCATTGTGGTCAGTGCCGCAGCCGCAGAGTCTGCTTCCCTCTCCTTCCTCGCGCCTTTCGCTGGCTGTGCCATGGGTGAGTACTTCCTCGACCAGGGAAAGGACGTCCTCTGTGTCTACGACGATCTCAGTAAACACGCGTGGGCGTACCGACAGATCAGCCTTCTCCTCCGCCGCCCCCCCGGACGCGAGGCCTACCCCGGCGATGTGTTCTACCTCCACTCCCGCCTCCTCGAACGCGCGGTATGCCTCAGTGACGAGCGCGGTGGCGGTACTCTCACTGCCCTCCCCATCATCGAGACACAGGCAGGGGACGTCTCCGCCTACATCCCGACGAATGTCATCTCCATCACCGACGGACAGATCTACCTCGAAGGCGACCTCTTCTACAAGGGCATCCGCCCCGCGGTGAACGTCGGCCTCTCCGTTTCCCGCGTCGGATCCGCCGCCCAGCGGAAGTCGATGAAGAAGGTTTCCGGGAAGCTGCGTCTCGACCTTGCGCAGTACCGGGAACTCGCCATCTTCGCGCAATTCGGCTCCGATCTCGACGACGCGACGAAGAAACAGCTCGACCGCGGCGCGCGACTCACGGAAATCCTCAAGCAGGACCAGTACCAACCGGCCCCCGTCGGAGAGCAGGTGGCGATCCTCTATGCCGCTGTCAACGGCTTTCTCGACGATGTTCCGGTCCCCGACGTGAAGACGTTCGAAAAGGATTTCCTCGGCTTCCTGCGCGCGAAGCACTACGACCTCCTGGAAACTCTTTCCACGGATATTCCGAAAGAGGCTGAGGAAACTTTGAAACGACTCCTAGGCACTTTTAAGGAACAGTGGAAAGCCGGTACCTCCGAAAAGATATGAAAGACAATGTCACCATGACACAATGATATGGCCCGCGGACTCCGCGATCTCCGGCGCAAGATGAAAGCCATCCGTTCGACGCGGCAGGTGACGAAAGCCATGGAGCTCGTCGCCGCCTCCAAAATGCGCCGCGCGACGCAGAGCGCCGTCCAGCTGCGCCGCTACGCGCTCACGGCATGGCAGATCCTCGAAACTCTGGCGGAAGCGAACCCCGGTCTCCACCCATTTCTCACAGAGAGGCCACCGCAACGCATTCTCGGCATCCTCTTCTCCCCCGATCGCGGCCTCTGCGGGAGCCTCTCTGCGCAGATGTTCCGGATGGTCATGCAGTACATCGCGAAACTCCAGGCCATTTCTGCCCCCCCAGAACTCTCCTTCGTCGCAGTAGGGAAAAAGGGGCAACAATTCCTCCTCCGCAACCGCCAAACGATCATTGCCGCTTTCCCCGCGTTCAGCGCTCACCCGCAGTTCCGCGATATCCTCCCGATCGTGCGGCTCGCAACAGACAGCTTCCTCGGCGGCCAGTGCGATTCCGTCGTCCTCCTCTACCCCGACTTCATTTCCGCCCTCCTCCAGGAACCCACTAGCAAAGTTCTCCTCCCCTTCTCCAAAACAAGCCTGAAGGAAATGCTCGATGACCTCCTCCCCCACAAGAAAGGCTCCCTAGAATCAGGAAGTAAGAATCAAGAATTAAGAGTCTCCGAATACCTCTTCGAGCCCTCCGCAGACGACATCCTCCGCCAAATCCTCCCACAACTCACGGAAGTGCAGATCTACCAAGCGCTCCTGGAAGCCGTCGCCTCCGAACATTCCGCGCGGATGGTCGCCATGCGCAACGCCACGGAGAACGCTTCGGATCTCCTCGATGATCTCACGCTCACCTATAACATTACCCGCCAGGCGGGCATCACCGCGGAACTCGCCGAACTCTCCGCGAGCAAGGCGGCATTAGGGGGGGACTGAAAAGGTGGACATTGTCACCCTGATGGTTCCGCCCGTCACCATGACACGGGCGGATCGTCACGAAGGGCGACAATGGCCTATGTAACTTCCACAAACGTGAGCTTGAGAAGCCCTTTCGTCTTGCGCAACTCTGGAGGGAAAGCCTCTCGTACCTCCGATGCGACCTCTTCCTTCGTGAAGGCGGGATCCTCGGGGTCGTACCAAATGACGAGTTCAAAAGGGATGTTTTTTTCGAGGAAGAGATTGTTGAAACCATGTTTATAGGCGATGTCTAACATCAGCCGAACGTTTTCCATGCGCGCTGCCCGGTCGGAAAGGCACCACTGGGAGGCATCGAAGTAACGCGGAGCACCCTCTGCAAATCGCAAATTCCTGACCTTCCGCGTATACCGAAGATTCGCCCCCAAAGCGACGTGATATGAAGGACGCTGGAGCTCTTCGACGTGGCCGAGATTGGCAACACCCAGTTCTGCTGCAAGTTCTCCGGCATGATTCCTGGCGACGGCGTCGTCCCCATTACATGCACCACAGTTTCGATGACTCGTAATACCCATGAGATGGTTCGTTGCGGAAACCATCCGGAGGTCCGCTGCAAATCCCGGGTACTTCACACCGGAACCGGGGACGGAAATCACATCGAAATTTTTCGGAAGCACATGCCCCTGTCCCGGCAAGAACCGATCGAGGTCATCTCCTTCATCCACACACTCGACCGCATAGGTCGCCGGCCCCTGGATGAGGAGAGCTTCCCGGTGCCGCGCAAACCACCCCTTTGGATCCTCCCGGAAAGAAGCCGCTTGCTGAAGCATTTTGTCGAGCATTCTCTGCCGATCCTCCGGAGACTCCTCGTGATCATGATGTTCCATACCGCCATTCTCCCGCCCACCCAGGAGGTAGGCAAGCCCACCGAGAGCCACTGCACCAATGCCACCAATGGCAATTTTGAGCGCTTTTCGACGGTTCGGTTGCCCAATGTTTGGAGACTCTTCCGGAGCATGCATAAGGGATTATTATACTGCTACACTCTCCCCCATGCCAGCGGCCCCCGCCTCCCCCCGCCGCGAGACGCTCTTCTGTCTCGCCCTCGTCACCCTCCTCAGCTTCCTCGCGTACGTCCCGCAATTCTGGACCCCGCAGGCATTCTTCTGGGACGAAAACTACCACATCGCCTCCGCCCAGAAATACCTCAACCGCACCTTCTTCATGGAGCCGCATCCGCCGCTGGGAAAGCTCGTGATCGCCGCCGGAGAAGCCCTCCTCAACCTCAACGAGCGCGATGACCAGTTCATCGGCACGGATTATGCAAAGGCCCCGCCCCCCGGCTTCAATTTCGCCGGATACCGGCTCTTCCCCGTGCTCCTTGCCTGGCTCACCGCCCCAATCCTCTTCCTCGCCCTTGCCATCGCCCTCAGGAGTCCCATTATCGCACTCCTCACGAGCTTCCTCTACATCTTCGATACGGCGCTCATTGTGCACCTGCGCGGTGCGATGCTCGAGTCGCCCTATCTCTTCGGGAGCGCGCTCACGCTTCTCGCCTTCCTGATGCTTCGGGCACGGCAGGAAAAGCCACTATGTCACCTTGAGCCTGTCGAAAGGCGACACTTCTTCTTCGCCTCTTTCCTCTTTGGTCTCGGCTTTGCGATGATCATGCTCACGAAAGTCCTCGGACTCGTCCTCATTCTCCTCCCCCTCGTCCTCCTCTTTGAGTGGCGCAAGGATTTTCCGCGCATCTTCCGCTTCGTGGCGGCTTCCGGAAGCACGTTCCTCCTCCTCTATGTCGCGGTATGGCAGGCACACTTCGCACTCGGAACCCGCATCAACCCCATCCTCCCAGATCAAGGTTTCTATCAGGCATCGGCGGAGTACAAAGATATTCTCCAGAGGAATGCCGTCCGGTCTCCCCGTTCCTTCCCGATCATGCTCAGAGACTCGTTGCGGTTCGTCGGACACTACTCCCGCGGCGTCCCGCGGCTCGATCTGTGTAAGGCCGACGAAAACGGAAGTCCCGCTTTCCTCTGGCCTTTCGGTGGTCGTTCCATCAATTACCGCTGGGAAACGCCGGACGGCGTCGCGTACAAGTACCTCTACCTTCAGGCCAACCCCGTCGTGTGGTGGGGCGGACTTCTCGGCGTCCTCCTCGCCATGAGCCTCCTCCTCGCATCCTGGACGCTGCCATTGAAGGAGAAACTAAAAAATCCAACACTGCTCTTCACCTTCCTCATCCTCCACTGCGGCTTCATGGGGGGGGTCTTCCTCCTCGACCGCGTCCTGTACACGTACCACTACTTCTTCCCGCTCATCGTGAGCTTCTTCCTCCTCGGCCTCTCCCTCCTGGAGCTACGGCACATTCTCCAGTGGCGCCTCACGGAGAGTAGGCAGATCACAATCTTCCTCGGACTTGGAGTAACAGTCTTCCTCGGTTTCCTCTTCTTCAAGCCACTCGCCTACTACGAGCCCATCACGGACGACGCCTTCAAGAGACGCTCATTCTTCCCCCTCTGGGAACTCCACTGCGTGCACTGCCCACGGGAAAGCATGTTTGTGCAGGGAGTACGGTAATTGTGTGTCACCCTGAGCGTAGTCGAGGGACAAAGGGCGACACAATGACTTGTCGATGTGATGGTTCGACTACGCTCACCATGACACATCGACATTGTTCATTGGTGCCTAATTCGTAATTCCCAAAGCTCCCGCAATGTCCGCAAAATCACCCGCATGTTCGCTCCGGTCTGCTTTCCCGAACGGCGCGGGTAATGCGCAACATCCACTTGATGCCAACGAATACCGGCCCGCTTTAGATTATAAAAAAACTCCGCATTGAAGAGCGCCCCTGTTGCCACTGTCGGACAGCAGCGTTGCCAGACATCCCGCCGGAACACTTTCATCGCGCAATTCACATCACGCACCCAAATACCGAGGAAAACCCATGAGAGCAATCCGAAGAACTTTGCGTTGCATTTGCGAAGAAATGGATCTGCCCGCTTGCGCCTGCGGCCGACAACGACGTCGTACCCCCTCTCCCCCCGCCCGATCCGAACGGGATCGTTCGGGCGGGTAACCCTTCCCCCGGGGGGGAGGGAATATCCCATCTGCCCTCCATCCTTAAGAAACGGCAATAACCTCTCAAAATCTCTCGGATCGAATTGCCCATCACTATCCATAAAGGCAATCAGATCGGTCGTTGCGGCATCACATCCCGATCGGACTGCTGCACCGTAGCCGAGGTTCTGCGGATGGGTGATGGTACGGAGATGTACTGTGTCATTCCGAGCGTAGTCGAGGAACGACACGCCTTCTGTCATTGTTCGACTACGCTCACCATGACACGCCTGCATTTTTTCGAGAATCTCCCCCGTCCCATCCCTCGATCCATCATCAACCACAATAATCTCCCCCTCTACCCCTCTCTCTCCCATCCATGCCCGCACCGCGCCCACGGTTTGGGCAATGTTTCCCTCCTCGTTGAGGCAGGGAAGGACAATGGACACAGTCTCCGTCATGCCGAGCGGAGATGGAGGAGAATCCGTGACAGCTTTGGAAGCGATGAGTCCGATATTCCCCGCACGAAATGGCAGAATCCACTGCTCCCCACGCAGCAGCCGAAGGAAACCACCGATGTATGCCTTGCATCGCCGCGGCAATGGGCACAGATGCAACCAGTACTCGATGGGATAGTCATTCCGGACGCCGAAGACGTCGATATCATTAAACCCCGCCCGCCGGAACAGCGCCCGCATGGTCCCCTGTGTATGCAGGTACGTGTGTTCAATATCAATCATGGGGCAGCGTTCACCAAGCAAGCGCGCAGTCCAGGATGCAATGTTATGGTTGATGAAGAGCGCCACCCCCCCAGGGCGCAGGAGCGCAAAGCAATCCCGGACACATTGCACCGGATCCTGGAGATGATCGATTGTCTGGAAGCAGGTGATGACATCGAACCGCTCACGGGAAAAAAGCGACGTCGCGAAAAGACCATGGCGTATCCCCGGTCGCACGGATGCAGGCGCAGACTCTACGGCATGGAGACTGGGCTCAACACCTTTCACAGGGGAGCAGCCCAGCGACCGGGCCTCGAGGAGCATAAAACCGTTGCCACACCCAATATCGAGGTACGACCAGGATGTGGGCTGCCCATGCAGACGCCGGAGAGCTTGCTGAAGGTACCTCCGGTACGTCCTCCGAATGGCGCCTTCCTGTTCCGCATAGGTATACCTGCTCGCAGCGTACAGCGCTGCGAGACGCAGAGGATCGACAAGGGTTTTTGGGTACACGAGGCCACATCGCCCACATCGGAGCATGCTCTCGTGCAGACGATCGGGGGAACGCCGTGCGGAAAAGACCTCCGGATTGAGATCCTCGGGCGCAAAATTCCGCGGGTACAACTCTCGCGCAAAGTCATTCGTACCGCAGAGAATGCAGACAGTGTCTGGCATGGCATTACGCGGGAACCCTGCACACTTCCTCAATGCGTTTGCAGATGGATGGAACCGTGAGCCCTGCACAGGCACGCAGGTATTC
The DNA here is from genome assembly GCA_001789045.1 of Candidatus Peribacteria bacterium RIFCSPLOWO2_12_FULL_55_15. Classification (GTDB taxonomy): domain Bacteria; phylum Patescibacteriota; class Gracilibacteria; order Peribacterales; family Peribacteraceae; genus 01-FULL-54-110. Next base: position 36,088 of record MFYG01000007.1, read on the forward strand.
CTGTGACCCTGCATACGTTGCAAAACCATCGGGTGCGGCACAAAGGAGATGCCGGACCGCCAACCCCTCCAAGGAGAGCGCCTCGGCCACGGCGCTTCCGAGCCCTCCGATCCGGCTGTGCTCCTCCAACGTGACGAGCAGAGGGGTCGCCGCCGCCGCCTTCCGCACCGCCTCCACATCAAGCGGCTTCACGGTATGCATACTGAGGACGGAAGCACGCACGAAACCTCCCTGCAGACGATCCGCAATCTCCAGAGCTCTCTCCAGCATCGTGCCGGAAGCGATGAGCGTGAGATCTTGCCCTGATCGCATCTCGATCGCCCGCCCGATCGTGAGCGAGAGAGGTTCCATGTGCAACGTCGGCTCCCCCGCCTTGCCAAGGCGCAGGTAGCAAGGACCATCCTGTTCCACGATTGCATGGACAAGCGCTTCGGTCTCGAGCGGATCGCCGGGGCAGAGCACCTTCATGTTCGGCAAGCTCCTCATGACTGCAATGTCTTCCAGCGCATGATGCGTCGAACCCATGTGACCATAGCTGTATCCCCCGCCGACCCCAACGATACAGACCGGCAGGTTGTGGTAACAGACGTCATTGCGGATGTGCTCGAAACAACGGAACGTCACAAAAGGGACGATGGAGTACACAAAGACCCTCCTGCCGCTGAGAGCAAGGCCCGCGGCGACCCCGACCATATTCTGTTCAGCGACTCCCGCGTTGAGATACTGGCGTCCAAGAGTGTCCCTGAACTCTTCAAAAACAGTGAAACCGAGATCGCCCGTGAGGAGCATGATGCGCGGGTCGCGCTTCGCGATGGCCAGCAGTGTCTTCACGAATGTGGTTCGCATGGGTTCAGCAAGAACGGAGTTCCGCCATCGCCTGCTTGTAATGCTCCTCCTGAGGAGTCCAGTAGTGCCAGCCGACGGCGTCTTCCATGAAGGAAACTCCTTTGCCTTTCACCGTGTGGGCAATGATCGCGTGAGGCCGGCTCCCCGCCAAAGACGTCGCCGCGAGAGAAGCCAGAATCTGCTCGTGATCGTGTCCGTCAATCTCCTGCACGTGCCACCCAAACGCCCGCCACTTGTCTGCGAACGGCTCAAGCTCCATGATCTCGCTCACCCGGCCGAAACTTTGGATCTTATTGTAATCGATGATGCAGGTGAGTCCGCCGAGCTTCCAATGACTGGCCGCCAGCATCGCTTCCCATGTCGACCCCTCGTCGCACTCCCCATCACTCACCATGACCACCGTCCGCGATGGACGCTCATCGAGCTTTGCGGCCAATGCCATGCCAACCCCGACGCCAAGCCCATGTCCAAGCGAGCCCGTGGACGCCTCGACGCCAGGGGTAAGCGTGGAACTGGGGTGTCCGGGAAAGCGGTTCCCGTCCTTTGTGCATGTCGCCAGGTCATCCTTCGGGAAGAATCCGCGCTCCGCAAGAACGGCGTAGAGCGCGGAGCAGCCATGGCCTTTGCTGAGAATGAACCGGTCTCTATCGGGATCATCCGGCTTCTCCGGCTTCAGGCGCAGGTGGTGGAAGTAGAGACAGACGAGGAGATCGATGACGGAAAACGCGGATCCGAGGTGTCCGCTCTTCGCACGATATGCGATGGTGAAGACGTCCTCACGCATCTGCCGACTCAGTGCGCGAAGCCCTTCCACTGCCTGTGCTGCAGGTATTCCTGCCATACGAACCTAGTGTAGGATAAAATCCCACCCATGAATATCTGCATTACGGGGGCATCGAAGGGCATTGGGAAAGCACTCTCGGAGCAGCTCATTGCACGAGGGCACACGGTCTGGGGGGTATCGCGCAGCGAGGATATCCTCCGGGGAATGTCCCAGACACTGCCGGCAACGCTGTGGAGGGCATCGGTTGTGGATGTGCTCGACGCCTCCGCCATCGCGCGCTGGGCTGACGACGTGGATCATACGAACTTTCAGCCCGATTGCATCGTCCTCAATGCCTCAGTTCAGCAGAATGATATCCTGGATACGTACGATCATCATGCCGGCGACGAGAATCTGCGCGTCAACCTTGGAGGGGCCCTCGCGTGCGTCGGGGCGTTCCAGCCGCTGTTCCACAAACGCGGCATTGGCCGGTTCGTCGCGATTGCCTCGACAGTGGCCCTCCGGCCATCCATGCGGTCCGCATCGTATGCCGCAAGCAAGGCAGGCATCGTCATGGCTTTTCGCACGCTCCGCCTGCGGTACGCCCCTGAGGGCATTCGTTTCTCGCTCGCGATCCTCGGACCCATCGCGACAGAGATGTGGGAAGGGAAGACGCACTGGCTGGTGCCGGCGCCAAAGAAGGCGGCGACGGCGCTCGCTTCCTTCATCACCTCGGGTGGGGAGACGCTCTACTACCCCTTCCTCTCCACGGCGATGCTGCGCTGCAGCCGCCGGCTCTCCGATGGACTTTTCGCAGCCATCAGTGCAAAGATACTGAAGTCATGATCCACCTCACGCAGAAGACGCTGTCGGCTGTCGTGGCGTGCTACCGGGACGAGGGGAACATCCAGGCTCTCTACCGGCGCCTGACACAGACCCTTCAGTCCCTTACGCCGCACTACGAAATCATCTATGTGAACGATGCAAGTCCCGACGGCTCCGAGGGCATTCTCCGGGCCATCGCCGCAGCCGACCCCCGGCTCACCGTCATGAACCAGTCCAGGAACTTTGGCGCACAGGCCGCATTCACCGCCGGCATGGTGCAGGCCATGGGCGATGCGGTCATTCTCCTCGATGGCGACCTGCAGGATCCGCCCGAACTCATCGCCGCCTTCGTTAAAAAGTGGCAGGAGGGATACGACGTCGTCTACGGAATCCGACGGCGGCGTGAGCGCAGCATGGGGAAATGCAATATGTGGCTCTACCACCAGTTCTACCGTCTGTTCCATCGCCTCTCGTACGTGTCCATGCCCCTGGACGCCGGAGAATTCTCCCTCATGGACCGCAGAGTCGTGGAGCGGATCAACGCATTGCCGGAACGGGACCGCCTCCTTCGCGGCCTCCGTGCCTGGGTGGGATTCCGGCAGACAGGCGTCGAGTACGTTCGGCCCGAACGGTACGCGGGCCCCTCGACGAACAGCTTTTTCCGGAACCTGCAATGGGCCAAAAAGGCTATTTTCTCCTTTTCCTACGTTCCACTGGAATGGGTCTCGCTCCTTGCCGGATGCTCTGTGCTCCTCTCCTGCATCGGCATACTCTTCTACTTCATCACCTTCTTCTACTATCCGGATGTGCCCCGCGGCCTCACCACCATTTTTATTCTCGCGCTCTTCCTCGGCAGCATACAACTTTTCTGCATGAGCATTATCGCCGAATACGTGGGACGCATCTTCGAGGAGACGAAGCAGCGCCCACGGTACATCACCCGGGAAATCCTGAATGATCACCGCGCATGAGAGGCTGATTTCTTCTACACTCCTTGGAAGAACAGCACGGTGAGAAAGACGCCACTCAGGAGGACGAAGACTCCGAGGCAGGCAAGGCCATACTTTCGTAGGGAGAATGGGAGGCCGTCGATGCCCCGCACAATGTAGTAACTCATGGGCACCGTGAGCACGGTCGCGTAGCGGAAGTCTTGGAGAGGCGAGAATGAAATCACTGCGCGCAGGCCAAGTTGTGCTCCTAACAGCAGACTAATTGTCAGGGAAAGTGGTATCATTGTGTACAGTCGTTTATACATGTCCTGCAGCAGCCCCCAGAATAAGCAGAGGAGCATGCCTTCCGCAAAGAGAACGATGAGCGAGGTAAGCGGCCGCAAGGTCTGGCCAAAATTAAATTCTCCGAAGAGCGATGAGCGGAAAAAGTAATCCCAGAAAAATTGCCGGCCGGCTGCGTCTTCCCAGGGGCTATTGAACGGAATTTGCAGATTCCGGATAGGATGGAAGGCAATGAAATTCAGCGGCTGGTTCTGCAAGAGGAGCCCTGAATGGGTACCCGCCACATTGCCGATGATGGATGCCGAGTGATTGGTTTCGAGAGCGCGCACCACGATGTACCACCCCACCATGCCGACGAGGATGAGGCAGGACAACGCCGATAACCGTATTTTCGCTTTCCATGGAACTTTCCGCTTCAGAAACATGCAGCCATACGCAATGGGCAGGAAGAGATAGGCATTGTTTTTCGTGAGGAGAGCAAGACCCATAATCACCGTCAGGACGTACCAATCTTGCAGGCGACCCCTGCGCCACCACCGGATGAGGATGGCGAGGAAGAGGTAGGAAAGAAATTGCATCAACGGATCGTTGCTGATGCGGGCAGCGGTATAGATGAGGCCGGGATAGACGGCAAGAATGCCACCCGCCATGAGTACCTTTCCCTCATCTTCCGGATGCCGGAAGAGCATCGCGAAAATCCAGAGCCCGATACCGAATGACGCGGTGGAGAACAACAGCGACCACTGCTGGACACTGAACATGAGCTCATCGAACGTCCATCCGAGAATACCGTTGAGCTTGACCCAGAACGCCATGAAAAAGTAGTAGAGCGGCGGCTGGTAGTATTCCCACCCCGTGATCGCGGGCGGAATGCTCAGGTGATCAACCACATAGCGGATGTAATCGATGTGCGCATCCGTATCATGGCCGCGGAGAATATAGGGAGTTGTGAAGACATAGAGCATCCGCAGCACTGTCCCGCCGTAGCACACGAGACCCAGCCGTGTATAGGGCCGCAGGAGAGGTACGAAGCGGAAGACAGAACGAAGGAAAAATCCGAGAGACAGTACGAGAGCAAGAATGCTGCTGAGATAGAGAGGATCCGTCCGCGACGGAGCCATAATCAGGCCGCCGAATCCTCCATGATCCTCGATGACAACGCGGATATCGTTGCGTCCGGAATGGAGCAAGGATCCCAGAGGAACCTTCTTTGCAGGATTATGAAAACATGCGCCAAGTTCGGAGCTTTTGACTATCTGCCCGTTCACACTCACTTCCTTCAAGCAATCGTCTGGCTTGAGAAAGTAGGTTTTTGGGAAAATCGCGAGGACGTCCATCTGGAAATCCATCGTGATGTTTGATCCCTCTGACTTCACAAGGAGCGGCAGCGTGTGAGCAGTGTGCAATTCCTTTCCCTCAAATTGGTACCGAACATTGCCGATCACAGGCATGATCAGGACGTGAAAACCGAATGCCAACAGCACACTCGCTCCCCACGCAAGCACTGTGAGCCAATCATTCCACTCCCATACACAGAGAGCGCGTCCAGCAACCGCGTCGGTCGCCCTGTGTTTGTCGTGCATGGGAGCCAGAGTAACGTTTGTGGGTTCGTTCTCGCAAGAAGGTATGGTACGTTTATCGAGCCATGCCCGCCTCCTCCCTCGACCAACTCGTTTCCCTCTGCAAACGCCGGGGGTTCATCTTCCCCGGAAGCGACATCTACGGCGGTCTCGCGAACACGTGGGACTACGGCCCACTGGGGGTGGAGCTCAAGAACCGCCTCAAGCGCCACTGGTGGGACACGTTCGTTCGGAGGCGCGAGAACATGTGGGGACTTGATGCATCGATTCTCATGAATCGGAAGGTCTGGGAGGCCAGCGGTCATGTGACGAGCTTCGCCGATCCGCTCGTTGAGTGTAAGTCCTGCCACCAACGCTTCCGCGGAGATCACCTCCTCGAAGAAAAAATCGGTGCAGAGGCTGCGGCTGTGCTCACAATCGACCAACTCCAACCGATGTTGATCGCAGAGAAGATCCCCTGTCCCGCTTGCGGGAAACTCCAGTGGGTGGAGGCGAAGAAGTTCAATATGATGTTCAAAACCCATCAGGGCGTGATTGAGGAAGAGGGATCGCTCGTGTACCTCCGCCCAGAGACCGCCCAGGGCATCTTCGTAAACTTCAAGAATGTTCTCAATACGATGCGGCCGCGGCTCCCCTTCGGGATCGCGCAGATCGGGAAAGCATTCCGCAACGAAATCACGCCGGGGAACTTCACGTTCCGGACGCGGGAATTCGAGCAGATGGAAATTGAGTATTTTTGCGAAGAAAATGGATGGGAGAAAGCATTTACGCTATGGCAAGATCTCATTTGGCAGTGGTACATAGACCTTGGGATTGCGAAGGAACGTCTGCGCGTCCGCGAGCATTCGCAAGACGAACTCAGCCACTACAGTCGACGCACGATTGACATTGAGTACAAATTCCCGTGGGGTTGGGGGGAGCTCTTCGGTCTCGCGTACCGGACGGATTTCGATCTCCAACAACATCAGAAATTCAGCGGTGAAGAGCTCCTTTTCACCGACCCCGATGATCCGAAAAAGAAATTTATTCCGCACGTTATCGAACCCTCTTTTGGCTGCGACCGAACGGTGCTCACGCTGCTCCTCGAAGCCTACACGGAAGATATGGTTGCGGACGCCACGCGCACCGTCCTCCGTCTCCCCCAAATCCTCGCGCCGATTGACGTCGCTGTACTCCCATTAAGCAAGAAGGAAAACCTCATTGCAAAGGCAAAAGAACTGTATAAAAAAATTGTTCAAGAAACGAACCTCACGGTCGACTTCGATGTGACTGGAAGCATCGGAAAACGTTACCGGCGCCAGGATGAAATCGGCACCCCGCAATGCATCACGGTCGATTTCGGTACACTCGGTGAGGACGCCACGCAGGGAGGGAAGGATACGGTGACAATGCGCGATAGAGACTCACTAAAGCAAAAACGTCTACCGATAAACCAGACCATCGAAGCACTGTCATTCCGAGCGTAAAAGTTTTTTTCGTCGCATCCACGCCAATCCTCCTGCTGCTCCGGCAGCCATGATGACGATGATCTCGGGGCCGGTTGGTTGATTCGATGGAAGAGCTTTCAGTGAGTGGAGCTGCGCGAGCGTTGGTTTGGCAGAAGAAGATGGGGCAGATGATGGGGGCAGGAAAGCGTAGGGAATGGATAATGTGGGCAAGGTTGGTAATGAGAGTACTGGAGCTGCTGCGTCTTCCGTGTTGCAGAATCGGTCGCAGCCGTCGCCGCCAACGCGGTTCCCATCATCGCAGAGTTCCCAGGAATCTTTGATGCCATCCGAGCAGCGTTGAAAGTGGCAATTTACTCTACATGCTGCATTGGGAGCATCGCTATTCCTCGGCCCCTGGTCGCACTCCTCTCCGACGTCAACCTTCCCATCTCCGCAGAAACGAGAGAGTACCTTGCATTCCTTACACGAGAAAGGCGCCTCAGGATCAAAGGAAGTGATATCACACTCCTCTCCCAGAAGTGTCTGCACGATCCCATCGCCACAGATCCCAATCTCAAGGAGGCAGTCATTCGTGCAGCTGTAGAAATCCATCCTGTTTCCATCGCCTGCTCGTCCGAAGTTCTGCATGAGCGAAGGCGGGTCGCACTCTTCTCCGTCATCGATGATCCCATTCCCACACAAGGCCGCCCGTCCATCGCGCTCATCATCGTCACTGGGATCATAGCTCGCTGGATTTCCAGCATCCCAATCGCTGTGACAACCAGGATCGGAGCCATCGGTGGCTGTATCCAAATCATTATCGATGGCATCGGCACACTGCGGAAGATTGGGGGCACGTGAAGAGAGAGATTGATTTGGATTGTAGGACGAAGCGGATGAGGAAAATCTCTGCGATGATCTGCTGCTCTGCCGCACGCAATTCGCATCCGATACGCACTCGACAATGCCTATGCCCGCTGCCTCCTCGCAGCGGTTGAGACGGCAGACCGCGTGGGTAAAGATACAATCGCGGTCCACCGCACACAGATTCGCTCCGGCTCCGGAGACCTCCTTGCATCCTCGCGCGACGCAGGAAAAGTGCATTTGCCTCGTACAGTCGCTGTCTGTGGAACACTGATTGCTGCCACTGCCCGCTTCCAGTACGCAACGGTCCCCCATGCACACCGCGCGCCCCGTCAGGCAGTCATCGTCGTTCGCGCAGAGGTCGCGTCCCGGACCGTCATAGGATTTACAGGCATTCATGAAGCACTCGAGATGCTGCTCCCTCCTACAATCACTATCCGTCCCGCATTGATTCGTCCCTGGACCCATGCGAACCTTGCACGCCTTATCAAGGTTGCAGTAAGTGTTTGTGACCGGGGAAGAGGAGGAAGAAGACCTACTGCAGGATGCCGTACATTCTCCCATAGAGTCATATTCAATCTCAAAAAAAGAGCAACCGCTGCGCAAATTACACGCCCCTGTCATTGGATTACAGCAGGCAAATGAGATTGTACCTATTCCACTACTCACACTGCCAACGCTCGATATGCTCGAGACTGCGCTGCTCCCAGCGCTCGAAATGGAGGATCTCTGCTCCCATCCGCAGATCGCGGAGCAGCCATCGCCACTCATGGTGTTCCCATCATCGCATTCTTCGCTGCCAACCGAAATCCAATCGCCGCAGATCGTTTCGCAGACATCCCCAGAAAGGGAGGAGACGGAAGAGGAGGAAGACCTAACGCTCGAGACTGAAAAGGAAGAAGATGAGGAAAAGGAAAAGAAAGAGGATGAGGAATAAGATGAGGAAGAAGATGAGGAAGAAGATGAGGAAGAAGATGAGGAAGAGGATGAGGATGAGGAAGAGGATGAGGAAGAGGAAGAGGAAGAGGAGATGCAAGAGAACACCTTAACCGTCACGGGACCGATCGGATTGGGAGCGTTCGCGTTATCGAGAGCA
>MFYG01000008.1 GCA_001789045.1 Candidatus Peribacteria bacterium RIFCSPLOWO2_12_FULL_55_15
CCCAAGTCCTCCGGTTCGAGTTCGGGACGGGTAGGAGGAGCCGGTAGTAGCCGGATTCCGCCTTCCATTCGTACTTCCCGTACCAGTCGTCCTGGTCCGGCCACATCCGCTTCTTGCCACCGGGGCTGAGACACAGTGTCTTCAAGTCCCAGCCGCCGTAGTAGATGATGATCTCGCCGGCTTCGGCCTGCGGGACGGGATCGCTACTCTCACAGGGAAGACCGAGGATGCGGCTGACCGCAGCGGCATCGTAGACGATGCCTGGCTGCTTCTGAGCACATCCAACGACGGTCACGAGACCGACGAGGATGAGACACCACCAACCTTTCTTAAAAAAGTACTTTCCTCACTGATCCTGAATCCTTGCGATGCTTTCAAGGAACACTAACGATGATCATTCCATAAAAGGAATGGGGACGCAAGGCGTGGATGCCAAAAATGGCCCCTCACCCTCTCGCCCCAGCCACAGCCGCGTCCCACTGCACCTCGATGCGGCGAGCGGTGTGGACATTAGGGAGCATGCTCAAAGTCCCCTATATGTTTTCTCATTTCTCCGCGTTATCCGAAATATGTTCGCCTTCCCATTACTACGCATCGTAAAAAGTATGCGATAGGGACCCATACGCACGCGGTACACATCATGCTTTCCCTGGAGTCGCTTCACCCCTGGTATCTTCCGAAAGTCCCGCAGAATCTGCTGCATGACAAGGAGTACGGCTTCTCGTTCCTTTGTAGAGAGTGTCCTGAGGAATTTCTCAATCGCGTTCATGTTGGATTTTCTTGAGAATGCGAATGATTTCTTCGGGACGGACCCCCTTCCCGTTGTTATCCCGTTCTGCATCGAAGAGTAGTTCTTCCCCAGCCGCAACATCGATGTCAAGCGGTTTGATGGTGAGTGATTGGTCATGCATTTCAATGAGATAAACATCTGTGCCGAATGCGCGACGCCATTGCTTTGGAAGAGTGATCTGCCCGCGCGAGGTGCTCTTGATGATTTTTCGCGTCATAACGGTAAGAAGAAAAGTACGAAAGTAAGTATATCTTCTATTCATACAATACGCAAGAGTCACTCTACGAAGAACTTCTCCTATCCCCCCCATCTAGTCCCCTATCCCCTCCCAATCCCACTGTACCTCGATGCGGCGATCGGGATGAACGTGCGCGAGCATGCGGCATCCGTGATGATGGATCCTCACACGCCCAAGGCGGGTGACGACGCCGGCAATGGTCCCACCTCGCTTCTCCTCAGGATGGCAACAGAGCGCATAGGAGAGGGGAAAATCGAGTCCGCCTCCGACGGTCACCGGAATCGCCTTGCAATGATGGGGGGCAGAGGGGCGACGAGAGGGAAGAGCAGAAACCGACGCTATGGAGGAGGAGGTCGCTCGAAGCGATGGTACATGTCGCGGGGACGGTGCAGGAGCAACACCATCCCGCACAGCATCGCGCTCCGCGATGAAACGCCGGAGCTTTGAGCGGGCTTCCGCAGTATGGAGGTACTGCATCCACCTGGGGGACGGACGAGGATCGCGATGGCGGATGACCTCCACGACGTCACCGTTCTCGAGGTGATGGGTGAGAGGGGCAATGACCCCATTCACCCGCGCGGCTCGGAAAGAGAGACCGAGCGTCGAATGCACCTGAAAGGCGAAGTCAAGCGGCGTCGCACCATCGGGGAGTTCGACGATGTCCCCCTTGGGGGTGAGGACGAAAATACCCGGTTGGCACGCGAGGAGTTTTTGCACGCGCCGGGTTGCCTCCGCCGACGGACCACTCTCCTTGTACTGCCAATGAGAAGCAACGCCATACTCCGCCTCATAGGCCATCTCCTCCGTCCGCACCTGGACTTCAATGAAAACACCGGGTGGAACGCAGGGAAGCTGCGTTAACGTCGTATGGAGACTGCGATAACCATTGGGCTTGGGGAACGCAAGATAGTCCTTGAAGCGGTTCGGGATCGGATGCCCTCTGTTGTGGAGATGGCCAAGCACTTGGTAGCACTCTTCCGGAGAACGCACGGTCACCCGGAAAGCGAAGAGATCGTACACAGCAGAGACAGCTGTCATCCCTTTCGCCCGCATTTTCATAAAAATGCTGTAGGGCTGCTTCTCTCGAACCTCCACACTCGTAACCATCCCCTGCTCCTCCAGGAATACCCGGAGTGCGGCGGACGCCACAGGAAGGAATGCACCGTACTGACAATGGAGTGAAGTGAGTTGCTCCGTAATCCTTTCAGCGTCCGCCGGATACACTACAGGAAATGCCAGGGACTCGATCCTATTCTTCAGGCTGAAGATACCAAGACGCGCTGCGGCGGGCGCAAAGAGATGGAGGGCGTCCTGACAAACCCGGCGCTGCTCTGCCGCCGGAAGGGAATGGAGCGCATCGAGCACATGGCAACGATCGCAGAGAATGATGAGGAGAACGCGCATGTCGTCTGCCACCCGCACGAGCATCGCCCGGAGACGCTCGACTGGGAGGCGCCGATCCCGGAGAGTGACATGGGAGAGGAGATGAATCCCCCGCACCATTGCCTGCACTCTCTCCCCATATTCCCGCTTCAGACGCTCCGCATTCCAGAAAGGAACCTGCAGGAGATGATGGAGGAGACAGGCAATCATGGCATCCTCATCTGGACCGAACGGCTGGAGCGCGCGAAGGACGCCGAGAACATGCGCGGAGAGCGAGACGCCGGTCCAGTGGAGACCATCTCCGTAGGCTTCCCGCGCCGTGAGAAAAGCACGTTGGATACGGGGAGATTGGGCAAAAGTGGGAAAAGGCACAGGATGTTAGCATAACAGAAACGGCGCTTGACAAGAGAGAATGAGCCACTAAACTGTCCTCACGTCCGAAGACCGGGAGCACAAGGCCGCAGGCCGAAATCAGTCTCCCCGAGGCATACAGCATCGGTCACCCGGCCCCGGCTTGATGGTTCGTGCCGTGTGCCTCGCTGGTCTCCCGGACGGAACGAAAATGGAAGGGAGACCTTTTTTAAACCCCATATGGCTCTCACTCGCGCAGAGAAGGCACGACTCACACAAGACCTCACGGAAAAATGGAAACAGGCCTCCTCCATCATCTTTGCCAACTACAGCGGCCTCTCGGTTGCAAACATTTCACGTCTGCGCTGTCAATTAAAAAAAGTGGATGCGGAAATGAAAGTGGCTAAGAAAACATTGCTCCGTCGAGCAGCAGAAAACCTAAAAAATCCTTTCCCTGAAGAGAGTGATCTTCCAGGACCGGTTGCCTGTATTTTTAATTATGCCGATCCGCTCTCCGGAGCGCGAGTGGCTTTCGCTTTCGGAAAGGAACACCGGCAATTTCAACTCATCGGATCCATATTCGAGGGAAATATTTTTGCAGGACCCGCCACTGTTTCCATTGCGCAAATTCCCCCTCGTTTCACGCTCCTCCAAATATTTGCTGGCCTATGCCAAGCCCCACTCCAGCAATTTGCCTCCATTTGCAGCTCCCCACTCCAGAGCTTCGCCATAGCCCTCCAAGAACGTGCGAAGCAACTTTCCCCCTCCACTCCCTAATTCTTAATTCTTACTTCCTACTTCTTACTTCCCACGTTCCCCCCCACTCCTATGTCCGACGCACAAACACTATCAGAGAAAGAGATGACAGTGATCACTGCCCTCGAGAAGCTCAATGTCATTGAGCTGAACACCGTCGTGAAATATATGGAAAAAACCTACGGTATTTCCTCTTCCCCCGTCGTTGCTGCCCAAGCAGTAGGATCTGCAAAAGGGGCAGATCCAGTTGAGGAAAAAACAGCATTCACCGTAGAGCTTACTGATGCGGGAACCCAGAAAATCGCCGTCATTAAGACAGTACGGGAGATCACCGGCCTTCCCCTTGGGGAAGCGAAAGCCGCAGTTGATGGAGTCCCAAAGATTCTCAAAGAGAACGTCACAAAAGAAGAAGCGGAGAAAATAAAGAAGAAGTTGGAAGAGGCAGGGGCCAAAGTAAGCCTAAAATGAAGAGGATTTACATTTGACAAGGTGACGCTCAATCCCCATACTGCCATCGCGAAGTCCTTCAACAGATCGCATGGTCCAGAGTCGATCAACACGACGAAGTCCTAAAATACTGGAGAAGGAAACTAGCGCTTTATCTTCCTTCTCTTACTTGTATGGCTGATCAACAGCTTACCTGCCGCGATTGCGGCGCGACGTTCACGTTCACTGACGGGGAACAGGAGTTCTACACGCAACGGAACCTCCAGGCTCCTCAGCGGTGCAAGGCCTGCCGCTCTTCCCGCAAATCAGATCAGCGTGGTGATCGGACGCTTCATGACGCCGTTTGCGCCAAGTGCAGCAACGCTTGTCAGGTCCCCTTCAAACCACGTCCGGAATCAGAAGGAGGAAGACCCGTACTCTGCACAGCCTGTTTTCAGGCTCAACGTGCATCAGCGTAATCTTGCCTCGTGCATGAATACAAAGGACGCAGCAACCCTGCGTCCTTTTTTGATCACAATCATTTGGTACACTAGCCACCATGCCGTTCACCGTACACCGACTAAAAGAAGAGCGCAGCAGAAGACAGTCTGCAGTTCTTTGCGCTCTTCTCTCTGTTCTACGCCACTCACTCCAGTGGTTCCTCTTTCGGCAACGACAGAGCAAGGAAAAGAAACATCGTCACCACATCACTACTATCACCATCGCCACAGCGTGCGCTGCACTTTTAATCACGATCGCTTGGAATCTCTTGCAAACCTTCCGCACGCTCTCTGTCTCCACAATCCTATCCGCAGGATCCACAACAATCGAAGAGGACGCCTATGGGCACACAAACTTCCTACTTCTCGGACAGGGTGATGCTCTGCATGATGGAATGGATCTCATCGACAGTATTATGATTGTGAGCCTCGACCGAAAATCAGAAAACTTTTCCATCTTGTCTCTTCCGCGCGACCTCTACTTTCTCCGGACGGAAAAAATGGGATCAGGCCGCTTAAACAGTCTCTACCGCGATCATAAATACGCATTGAAACGCCAGGGACTGGATGAACACGAAGCATCTATGGAAACTCTCCGCACGCTTGCAGACGAAATCTCTACAGTGCTCTCCACGAAAATCCATCACGTTGTCAAAGTAAACTTCACTGGATTCATCGCAGCAGTTGATGCAATCGGAGGAATCCCGATCGATATTCCAGAGGACATTACTGATCCTGCTTTCCCCGGACCAAATTACACCACAGAAACATTCTCCATTCACAAAGGTCAACAGTTACTCGATGGCCGAACCGCACTTAAGTACGCACGGAGCAGATCAACAACGAGCGATTTTGACAGATCCGCTCGGCAGCAATTACTCCTCGAAGCACTCGAACAACATGTGCAAAAAATGGGCCTCCTCACGAAACCAAACAAACTCCTGGCACTTTTTAAAATCATGAGCAAAAACCTCGAAACAACCCTCTCTATTCGTGAACTCCTCACCCTCGCAAAAATCGGCAAGGGTTTTCATTCTCCTCGTTTTCTTTCCATGCATCTCTCCGATCGCAATGGTCTCTATGAAGAAATCCTCGAGCCTGGAGGTTTCCTCTATGCCCCTCCGCGGGATCAGTTCGATGGAGCATCGGTGCTCCTTCCACTCTCTCTCCCCGAATTTCCTGTGACGTGGAAACAATTAAAAGTTCTAACAAGAATCTTCCTCCACGAGCGTTCACTCCATCTTGCGAACCTCCCGATCTCCCTCCTCAACGCTGGCGCCCCCACGGGCAGCGCGCACCTTCTCGCAGACGAACTTCTCCGGTACGGATTCTCTATCAACGACGTCAGTAACGCCCCCTTCCCCAAACAAGAACAGTCCTTCATTCTGGAAGGGGAGAATAGGGAGATGGAAAAGTTGCTCAGCTCCCTTCTGAATCTTCCTGTTCTTCCCGCACAGGTCGCACCTACGAAAGAAACTACAGGCATGAGCATTGTTATCGGAAAAAACTATCGCTTTGTTCCCCTCCAAGATCTTTCACCCTCTCGCCCATGACTCCACGAGAGATTATCGCCAATGCCTGGCAGATCACTCTGCAAGAGGCACCTCTACGACGGTGGGGCTTCGCTCAAACGCTCCTGGAAACACTTCTGGAAGCAAAACTTGTCTCCTACCAGATCTACTTCATATACAAATATATAAAAGAGGGAGAAGGTGCAGGATTCTTCGACATCGAAGCCATCCTGTACAAACAGCTACCACTCTGGCTCTTCCTCACAATCATCATCACCTTCGTCCTCATGGTGATCATCGAAATCTTCCTCCCAAAGATGTGTCTCGGTGCAGTCATCGGACTGGCGGCAAAATCCTATCGCAAGGAAGAAATTCGCGGAGGTCTCGTCCTTGCACTCTATAACTTCTGGCCAATCTTCGCCATTCAGGAATTCTTCCTCTTCAGCAGTATCACCACCACAATCACCGCTCTCTCTCTTGCCCTCCGGTATGGCACAGAAGGATTGCGCTTTGCTGCTATCGGCTTTATTATTTTCTTCTTCCTTTTTTCCAACATCCTGCAGTTCTTTGCAAGTTTCGCGGAAGAAGCAATTGTCATTCGAAAAGTAAGCATTTTCCGCGCAATGGGACAAAGCTTTAAGTTAATCGTGAGCTACCTCAGTCACGTGATGTTCCTCCTCCTTCTCCTCCTGATGATTTCCATTCGCATCGCCATGAACGCCATCACCATCCTCTTCATTCCCGGGATCGCCATCGGTCTCGGCCTCCTCCTCCCCATTTTTCTCCCCTCTGCTCTCAGCTACACTATTGCAGCAGTGGTGACCACCATTACTATAGTTTTCGTGAGTTACCTCCTCACCTACCTCCACGTCTTCAAGCAAACAGTATGGACCATCACCTACCTCGAACTCAGCACAAAGAAGGATCTCGATGTTATTTTGGAATAGGAGTTGACAGTGGACATTCGTCCACCTATCATGCCAACTATGGCCACCGTAACAATTCACAATAAGAACCTCACACCGCATCAGCGCACAGTTCTTACCTACATCAACGAATTTCAACACAAGCGCGGTTATTCCCCATCCCTTGCCGATCTCGCGATCGCCTTTGGCGTCCGCAGTAAAAATGCCGTGGCAAAAGTGGTGAATGCACTGGCGCGTGAGGGTCACCTCGAGAAAGACCCGAAAGGACGGATAAAGATCCTCGATTTTGAGGAAAGGAAAGCCGTTCTTCCATTAGCTCTCCCGCTTTTCGGGCCCATTGCCGCAGGATTTGCGACAGCCGCAGAAGAGCAGGCATCGGAATCCCTCTCCATCCAGGAGTACCTCATACGAAAGCCCACTTCGAGCTTCCTCCTCCGCGTCAAAGGAGACAGCATGATCAACGCAGGCATCTTCGAAGGGGACATCGTGGTCGCCGAAAAAGGCCGGGAACCGCAGGTCGGCGACATCGTCATCGGCATGCTAGACGGGGAGTTCACCCTCAAACGCCTGAAGAAGAACAAAGGGAAGTACTACCTCCAAGCGGAGAACCCCGAGTACCCCGATCTCAATGCACGCGAAGATCTCCAGATCGCCGGCGTCATCCGTGGCGTGGTGCGACGGTATTAATCGCCCGCTGTTCCTCCCAACCAGTGTTCCTCGATCTTCGACAATTTCTCCTTTTCCGAGGCAAGCTTCGCTCGTATCTCCTCCACGACACATGCAGGAGCTTTCACTCTGAACGCTTCGTTCGCAATTTTCGCCTCCAGTGATCCTATATACTCCACAAGAAAATCCCGCTCTTTGCGCATGGCGGCAGGATCAACGAGCCCCTCAAGAGGAACCTGAATCTCAAGTTCCGACAAAAAAGCGCTCGCAGAGTTAGGATGTTTCACAGGCTTTACATCAATGGTCAGCGACCCCACTTGCGCCATACGACGAATGTGGTCGCTATGCTCCTCCAGCAAGACCCGATGCCTCTTGGAATGGATAAATGCCGTCATGGGCCTGCTCGCTTCAATGCCTTGATCAGACCGGATTTTGCGAAGCATCGTGATTACATCGATCAGCACCCGGAATTGATTCCGAGCACTTTTCAAATGCGGCGCACCGTAAGCGCGCGGCCATTCCTCATTGATCAGCATCTGATCCTCGGAAGAAAGGTGTGACCAAATTTCTTCGGTCACGAAGGGGCAATACGGATGTAAAAGGATAAGTATTGTCCGCAAAGCGTGAACGAGCAGACCAGGATTCACTACAGCACCTTTGCTTAGCTCCAGATACCAATCACAGAAAAAGTCCCATACGAAACTATAGAGCCGCTCTCCAGTTTCACTGAGCCGATACTCATCGAGCCCCTTTGTGACATCCTGAATTAGCTCTTGCAATTCGCAGTACAGAGCGGCATCGGGAATATCCAAATAGTCGGTCATCACCCAATCGAGCTCTCTGGGATCAACGCCTTTTTCCTCGCACTTCATCAGCACGAAGCGGCTCGCATTCCATAGCTTGTTCACGAAATTCCGATACCCAGCAATCTTCTCCTCGTAGAGCTTCGAATCCGCTCCAGGCGCCTGCCCGACAATCATCGAAAGACGCAGCGCATCCGCCCCATACTTCGCAATCATATCGAGCGGATCGATCATCGTCTCCGGATGCGATTTGCTCATTTTTTGGCCATCGCGGGTACGGATGAGGCCATGGAGATAGACCGTTTTGAACGGAACCTGCCCCGTCGCATACGTCGTCATGAGAATCATCCGTGCCACCCAGAAAAAGAGAATGTCGTACCCCGTCTCCATCACTGTCGTTGGATGGAAACGCTTGTAGTCAGGGCTCCTCTCGAGAATTTGCTCAAGCGAAAGTGAGGTATCTTGAGCAACTGTTGGATCAACGAGCGTACTCCACGTCCAGAGTGCCGAACTGAACCACGTATCGAGAGTATCGGGGTCTTGTTCGAGATTCCTCGACTTGCAATGCGGGCAGTACGGAGGAGGAAATACGGAAATAATCGGCTCCTTACATTGGGGAAAACACACGGTATCCCCCACGCAGTACCACACAGGCACCCGGTGTCCCCACCAAATCTGCCGGCTGATGCACCAGTCACGAAGATTGTCGATCCAATGGAAATATACCTTCCCAAACCGGTCGGGAATGATGCGAATATCCCCATGATGAACAACATCGTGCATCATCTCTTTGAGACTCATCGTCTTGCCCTTCCACGGAACAACCGACCGGTTCACATCAATGAACCATTGGAGCTTGATCTGCGGCTCGATGGTCCCGCCACCGCGCTGAGAGACCGCTTTACGATGCACATACGACGGATCGGTCTTCACGAGAAGACCTTTCTTCTGAAGCTTTTCCACAATCTTCGGCCGCGCATCCGCAATCGTCTGTCCGGCAAATTCTCCCGCAATCGGCAGGAGCTTCCCATCGAAACCGATGATCTGCTCCTTTTCCAATCCATGCCGCTCGGCAATGTCAAAATCCGCGGCGTCGTGCCACGGCGTAATCGTCATACAGCCGGTCCCGAAGGCGGGATCAACGGCTTTATCCTTAATAACTGTCGCACGGATAGGCCCGTTGATCCATTCACAATCAAACGTCTGTCCATGTGCGTAATCCTTATACCGTTCATCATCGGGATGCACGACGACGTACTTGTCGCCGAACTTCGTTTCTGGACGCGCGGTAGAGATGTGGAACGGACCGTACTGAAACGTGGTGAACGGTGCCACTTCCTCCTTCCAATCAACTTCGTCATCACTCACCGTCGTCTGAAGCTTCGGATCCCAGTGCACGATTCTGTGTCCACGGTAAATGAGCCCGTCGTCGTACATCCGCTTGAAGACTTCATTCACGCAACGGTTCAACTGCGGATCCATGGTGTACCGCTCACGCGACCAGTCGCAGGAGCTTCCCATCTTCCGAATCTGCGCCCGGATCGTTCCGCGACTCTTCTCGACGTACTCCGCAATCTTTTCAACCAATCCCTCGCGACCGAGCTCCTTGCGCGGATCCTTCATCCCCTGCTCCTTCACCATGCGAATGACAACATTCTCCGTCGCGATCGCCGCGTGGTCCGTCCCCGGAACCCAGAGAGCCTCCTTGCCCCGCATACGCGCGAAGCGGATGAAAATATCTTCCAATGCCAGCATCACCGCATGTCCGAGGTGGAGATTCCCCGTCGCATTCGGCGGCGGCATGGAGACTATGAACACCTCCTTCATACTCTTCGCATCGGCTCTGAACACCCCACTCTCCTCCCACATCTTGTAGATGCGATCTTCGGTGGCCTTCGGATCGTAGGCTTTTTGAAGCATAGTGAGCTCTTCTAGCTTCCAGCTTCCAGCTTCCAGCTTCCAGGAGCAAGTGGAAGACCACGGTGAAAACTTATTGCAAGGGGTTACCATTCCATTTACCGTAGGAGCATGGCCCCATACCCATCGGAAGCCCCGTGGTACCCGTCTCCCGTCGATGGCCTGCTCCTGGAAGGCCTTAAAGTCGCAGGCGCGGTCTGGCTGATCACATGGCTCACGCACAAGGCATTGGAGAATGTCGGCCTCGCGAAAACGCCGCACTGACAACGCCACAGAAACATCTATACTGCGCCTGTGCACCTTCTCGCTCTCGATACCGACATTGATGGAATAAAACGACGTTTCCTCTCCGCAGGAGAACAGGAGATTGTCACAGTGTTCCGTCACGGTTTCTTCTTCTTCCTATCCATCGTCTATCAAATTTTTCTCACGGTAGCACTGTTCGCCGCCGGCATCGGACTCCGCGCCATCGATCTCCCGTTGGAAATTTCCCCGTGGTGGATCGTCGCCGCAATCGTCGCCGCATGGATGTTTCTCGCTTTTCCAACCGTCCTCAAAGCCTTCCTCGATTGGAAATTCGACTTCATCCTCGTGACAACGGATAAAGTGGTCATCGCCGATCAATCCTCTCTCTTCCACCAGAAAATTACCCCGATGAACCTCGAGAACTTCGCGAGCGTCACTGCTGCAACACAATTTTGGAATATTTTCCCTTTCGGGGCACTCCACTTTCAACTCAAGGAAGGAATCGGCGAAGACATCACGACGAAATACATTCCGCACGCGCGCGATGTGGCTGCGAAAATAGCGGACACCGTCACGCTGTACCAACGACGCTTCATGGAGCAACCGCCTTCCTCCTAGCCCCCCCTCTCCTGCCGCAGCGGGAGAGGTGACGGGGGAGAGGGGTTACAGAGAGCTATGAGCTCCTTCTCCGTCATCCACTCTGTCTCCCCCACTTGCCTCTTCTTCACCTCGAGCTTCTTCTTCTGCAAAGTCTTCTCTGACACGACAACCCGGAAAGGGACGCCGATAAGATCGGCGTCGGCGAGGCGCACCCCGGGAGAGGCATTCAATCGATCATCAAAAAGAGCACAGATCCCACGGCCCTCCAGCCGGGCCAGCAGCTCTTCTGCTTCTTTGTACGCCTTCTCCGTAACCTCCCGCGCCAACGGCACAATATGCACCGCTGCCGGTGCAATGGAGAGAGGCCACCGCAATCCTTCATCATCAGCAAATACTTCCGTGATAATGCCCATGAGTCGGGAAATCCCAATGCCATAGCATCCCATAACGACAGGATGGCTCTGCCCTCCATCATCCGTGTACTGAAGTTTGAAAGGAACCGAGAACTTCGTGCCAAGCTTAAAGATATTTGCTGCTTCCGATGCACATGCCTCACGGAAAGCCATGCCCCCTGTCACCGGGCACACGGTCTCCCCCTTCCGGTAGATCTCGCTATTGATCGCAACACGCCGCCCGCGTGCCTCTGCAGCCTCGCTGATGTAGATCGTATCCTCACCCTGTGGAAGGAGCACTTGGTACTCGTGCGAGTATTGGGAGAATGACCCCCCTGACGCAAAGGTACGATACGTGCGCTCTGCAAGACCAAGGCGATCAAAAACCCTTCCATATGCCTCCTGAACACGCTCGTAGTACCGTTCGAGACATGCGTCGTCCTGGTGAAACGAGTAAAGATCTTTCATGAGAAACTCGCGATTCCGGAGAATCCCCGATTTCACCCGCAGCTCATTGCGGAACTTCGTCTGAATTTGGTAGCAGGCAAACGGGAGATCCCTGTGAGAATGAACGAAATGCCGGACCAGCGGTACGACAATCTCTTCATGGGTTGGATTGAGCGCATACTCCTGATCGCCCGCTCCCGGAACATGGAAGAGAACATCGAACGTGCCCCAACGACCCGAGCGCTCCCATGCCTCCCGAGAAGAAAGCGCAGAGAGAAGGAGTTCCTGCGCGCCCAGAGCATTCATCTCCTCCCGCACCGCCACTTCAATCTTCCGAAGAACGCACAGCCCAAGCGGGAGGTAGCTATAGACCCCTGCCATCGTCTGCTGCACAAACCCGGCACGAACGAGGAGGTCCGCATTGAGGCTATCCGCATTGTTCGGCGCCTGCCGTGCGGTTTTCGTGAAAAGGCGTGACAGTCGCATGACGGACATTGTACGCGTGTATACTCGCCTCATGCACATCGAACATTTCGAAAAGGGCGTCCGGTATACCGACCGCGAGCTTCTTCTCCTGGCACGAAAAATCGGGAAGCTCGTAACGTACTGCGAAAAGCTGAAAAATGACGATTCGCGCATCCGCGTGGAAGCCATGAGCCGCGACACAAAGAAAATGGAAGACCACGTAAAGGTGCTCATCAGCATCTACCTTCCTGAGAAAACGCTGCACGCGGAGTCCAGACACCCGACGGCCATAGAAGCGATTGACCGGTGCGTCGAAAAACTCGAACCGCAAATCAAGCGCTACAAAGAACTCTGCGCGCCAAAAAATAGAGGGAAAACAGGGAGAAAACCGACGGAAAGCTCTCTATAATGAGAACATGATCCGCGGCGCCTTCCTGTTGATCGTCCTCCTCCATTGCTCAGGGAATGTTGCCCTGGCCGAGTCCCCGTATCCCAAAGCGTTGATCACCGGCCCCAAGGACATTCCTCTCGGACGGACGATTATTCTGGACGCGTCGAGGAGCATCGCCGAAGGAGAGGAGGCGGAATACCGCTGGTACGTTGGGAAAGGGAAAGAGCCCATCAGCCGGTCCGTCGAAGCGGTGTACACCCCGGAACGAGCGGGAACTCTCTCCTTCCGCCTCGTCATCCGCGTGCGCAGAAACAATGAACGGTACGAGGCGGAGACGACGCAGGATACTACGATCTTCACGAGAAAAGTCGTCCTTGTGGCCGATGCGGCGATCCCAAAGGAAAAACTCGACGTCCACGAAGAATTCGCGCGCGAGAATGGAACATTGCTGCGTTCCCTCCAGCCGCAAACACCAGCCCTCCCCATCCGCTCCGCCGACGAGCTTTCGTCCTTCCTCGCCGGCCAAAAAGACGCCTTCGAGAATGCCGAAACAATCATCCTCTGGCTCGATGGCCTCACGGGCCCAAACGGACTCCTGCGCCTGGCACAAACGGAACCGGAAATCCTCGCGGGAATCCCGAAACAATCCATCGTGCTCATCACCGGACGCAGCATCTCTACGCTCGCCCGAACCGCTCGCGGCCCATTTTCCATTCTGAAACCCGAGCGCATTCTCATCACGCGCAAAGAGGCGATAGGCCCCATACTCTCCGCAAAAAACTTCCAATCGTTCTTCACGGAAATACAGGAACGGGACATCGACGCGCTTCTGCTCGACACCTCCACCACGGGCCTCCGTCCATGGAACGCCCTCTCCACGCTGGTGAACTACATGCTCACCCATGGAGTTCCCAGTGAGACGGTCCTCCTGCTCCTCATGCTCCCGGTCATTGCCACCATCCTCACGTTTCTCAAGCAAGTCGTCGGCATTACAACCTTCGGCCTCTATACGCCCTCCATCATCGCTCTCAGCTTCATTGCCCTCGGATGGCATGTCGGCCTTCTCTTCTTTTTCTTCATTCTCGGAACAAGTTACGCCACGCGGGAATGCATGCGCCGCTGGCGTCTGCTCTACATCCCAAAAGTCGCCATCATTCTCACCGTCGTGAGTTTCTCCCTCCTCATCCTCATCGCGCTTGGCGCGTTCTTCGGCGTCACGCCGAGTCGAGGCACAATCTTCATTCTCCTCATCATGTCGACGCTCGCGGAAAGCTTTCTCAATCTCAAGACGGAAGAGGGCTGGCGCGCAGCGTGTCTCGGCATTGGAGAAACACTCCTCGCGGCCATCCTCTGCGTCGCCCTCATCCAGTGGCCGCCATTCCAATCACTTATCCTCGCCTATCCGGAGAGCATTCTCACCACTCTCCTCATCAACGCCTTCCTCGGTCAATGGACTGGCCTGCGACTCATCGAGTATTTCCGCTTCCGTGAAGTCTTCCGCCATCTCCAGGAAGAATGAGTATCATTTTTCACCATGGCATCCTCGGACTGAATGCCCGGAACCTCCTCTACATCAGACCATTCAATCCGCGCAAAGCCATCGCCCTCGCCGATGATAAGATGCGAACGAAGGCGTTCCTCGCGACGCGCGGCATTCCCGTCGCAAAAGTGTATGCACGCATCGCCTCTCGAAAAGAGTGCTGCTCCTTTGATTTCCAAAGCCTCCCCGAGACGTGCGTTCTCAAACCCAACCGAGGATTTGGAGGAGAGGGCATCCTCATCCTCAAGGGAAGACGCGGCGGCATGTTTCTGGAACAAGGAAAAAACCCGATCCCCGAACGACGCCTCCGTGAGCACATCGAAGACATCCTCGACGGACGATTCTCCATTGATGGAAGACCGGACATGGCATTTTTCGAGAAGCTTCTCATTGCGCACGAGTGCTTCGCCCCCTTCCGTCCTGCAGGACTTCCCGACATCCGCATCATCGTCTTCAACCTCATTCCCGTCATGGCCATGCTGCGCATTCCCACGGTGCAAAGCGGCGGGAAAGCGAATGTCCACCTCGGAGGCGTCGGCGTCGGCATTGATCTCGCAAGCGGAACCACCACCCATGCAGCACAGTACAACAGCATTATTCCGACATTGCCAAACGGACGTTCCGCCGGTGGGATCCGAGTACCCGAATGGCACAACCTCCTCCTCATTGCCTCTCGCATCCAAGAACTCACCAACATCGGCTATCTGGCAGTCGATCTCACCATGGACGCTGAGCAGGGTCCGCTCCTTCTAGAAGTGAACGCTCGAGCTGGCTTGATGGTACAAGTGGCCAATCTCGCCCCCCTCCGCAGGCGCCTCGAACGCATTAAAGGCACGAACGTTCGCAAGCCGGAACAGGGCGTCCGGATCGCCCAGGATCTCTTTGGTCAAAAAGAGCGCCTTCCTCCGCAAGCGGAAGACGGACGCATCGTCATCGCTCCGCGGGAAACAATCATCATTCCGGGGAACCAAACACATTTGGAAATCCCCTGTACCATCGCCCCAGAGCAGGAATGGACCACTTTTTCCCCTGAGCTTCTCCCGACGAAAGACGACGGATCGAACACCCAACGGATAAAATTCTTCCTGAAAGGAAAGAAAATCCACACCATTGTCCACAGAGGCCCCATGCCGAATGCCGCAGTGCGCGCGGTCATTGGACGCCGAGATCTCGCCGGATTCCTCATTGACCCGTTCAAAGAACCGCCGGATCTCCTCCGCGGAGCAGCGAGAAGGAATATGCACATGATGGACCGCACGATCGCTCGGATCGACCGGAACCTTTCGATCCTCCCCCTCTTGCAACCGCAAAATCTTTCGGAAGAGCGTGCGCACTGCGAGCAAGACCGAACATGGAACCCCATCCTGCAGTACCCGCCGCTCCCGGAACATATCGATGTCTGGGAAAAGCAGCTGCGGAATCTGGCCTACGACGACTCCCCCCTCGGCATACTCCTGCAAAAAAAACAGGAGGAGCTCCTTGCCCACATCGGGCTCCTCCGCACCCGCGGAAACGCGCAGGCATTCACCGAAGCATCAATGGAACTCTTTGGACAGGCGACAGAGGAGCTCCAGCGCACTGCCAAAACATCCATGGACCGACGCGCCGCATGCGATCTCCCAACCAAATCGCATCTTCTCCTCTCGGCAGAGATGACGGAGCTGCGCCTCAGCGAAGCCTTGTCCGCCTGCGGCCTCCATGAGTGGTCCGTCCGACGACGGCAACACATGATCGCCGACTGCGCCGTCGGAGGAAAAATCATCTACATCCGCCACGGCGCCCGTTTCGCCCCCGACCACATTGCCGCCCTCATCGCTCACGAAATCGAAACGCATGCCCTCACCACGGAAAATGGAGAGCGTCAGCCATTCCAGATGTTCCGACGCGGATGCGCGAACTGCCTGGAAACCCAGGAAGGTCTCGCGATCTTCAATCAGAACCGCTTTCTCTCCCCCTACCATGAAAAACGTTTCAGCGCCCAGCGCACCACCCTTGCAGTCGCCTTCGCCCTCGGACATTCCTTTGCGGACACACGGCGGCACCTCGAGAAAGAACTCGGATACTCTCCAGAAAAAGCGCTCACGAAGACCCTTCAGGTGAAACGGGGCATCAGCAACACCGCGGAACCGGGAACCTTCACGAAAGGACTCGTGTACTTCCGAGGTTCCATCGCCATCGAGGAATTTGTGAAAAACGGCGGTGACCTCCGAAAACTCTACATCGGGAAAATTGCGCTGGAAGATCTCCCCCTCCTCGCGCAGATCCCTGGCATCGTGGAACCTGTATTGCTCCCAAAGTACCTGCAAAACCCTTCCTTACCATGACACATCATTCCCACCGCACTCTTTCCAAAGACGGCAGCACCGTCATCCACGTCTGACCGGGGGCGAAAAGGAGAGGACTGCCATCGGCAATGAAAAACCGGAAAGGACCGTCGGAACTGCGTTCCCAGAACCCGTGTTGGAGAACGCCGGAACGGAAGAGGAGCACTCGAGAACGACCATCAGGATTGATTGCTAGACGCCCGTACTCCCCTTCCGAAACTATAGGAACCTCAAGAATGAGCACATTGGCAGGTTTTCCCTGTTCCGACACAGACCCGCTGCGACGGATGTACGCCTCCTGGATCGTGTCGTACGTGTACATGACATCATGGAGAGGACTGAAGAATTGGAGATGGATGACGTAAGCTCCCGACCCCGCAGGGGAAGGACCGATGCGGTACGGAGGCCACACAATCCTCCGCCGCGCGGCATGGCCGACCAAGGCACGAACATGTTCCGACCGCAGGAACATATTATGCGGCGCGGGAACGGAACGATCTCGTAATGGAGCATCGTCGACGCCGAGCACATTCACCCACGGCACAGGACTTTCCTCAAGATTCTGCAGTGCTTCCGGACTTCCCCCTGCAAAGAGGAGAGCGGAGGCCCACGGTTCTATCACCGAGAGAAAATAGGGACGAAGGGAACGAACCGGACCTGTCTGCTCCGGGAGATGCTCTCGATCGAAGAATGCGACGAAGCGGGAGATGTATCCCTCCACGAGGAATTCGCCGACAAAGAGCGCATCGGAGAGTCCACGCTGATGCGGCCGCGCATCCTCGTGGTTCTCGATGATGACGGCAACAGGGAATATGGATGGTTTGGACCATGGAGCCAAGCCGAAACGGGAGAGAAAATCCGAAATTCCACCGGATGGTAATGCTTCTACAGAGGAAGGAACGGGAGGAATCGGCGGACGATGAGAAGGAGGCACGCTGAATAACCGGACGAAGAAGAGGATGCTCACACTGAGAGCAACCAATGCCGCGCCGAGGACAAAAGAACGCCTGAACATACTATTTCGTCCCTTCCATCGGCGCAGAACCTGCAGGAGGCGCTCCTTCTGCGGTAGGAACTGCCCCCTCCGCGGCTCCCTCTGCAACAACCGGTGGTGGGGCCACTTCCTCCTCTTTTCGCTGCTCCTGCACCGTCGCAATAACCACCGTTGGTCCTTCCAATATCACGACATTGGGCGGAAGCGGAATATCACGCACCATGAGGACATCGCCGAACTGTGCGAGAGCATCGAGAGAAAGGGGAAGTTCCGCGGGAATATGCGATGGCAGGCACCGCACGGTCACATGATCGAGAGGAACGACGAGCACTCCTGCAAGATCGCGCACGGCAGATGACACTCCCTCAAAGCGAAGAGGAATGGGAACCTCCACTTCCTTCGTGAGATCCACGGCGTAGAAATCCGAATGAATGCAGTGATCCGTGACGGGATCGAACGCGATGTCGCGGAAGAGGGCCGGCACCACCTTCTCCGCATCCCCATCGATGCTCAATTCCACCAATGCACTCTTTCCTGCATGATCAAAGGCTTTCTGGAGCACAGGCGCCGAACATTCCAGGAGAGTGTTCTCCATTTTTTGGCCGTAGAGAACACAGGGGATAGAGCCCAAACGACGGAGGGCCGCTGCTTTGACCTTCGGCCGCCTGGTCGCAACCGCAAGAGGAATCATAGCCATAGGATCGCTATGGTACGCGAAAAATAGATAGCGGTCAACGCCGCGGAAGCGGATGTCCGCGCCATTTCCAGAAGTACTTCGCGGCGCTCGCGAGATGGGCGCGCCCGGTGCGGTGGCAGAGAAGGGAAAGCAATCCCCCCTCGCTCAAGCGGCGCTTTCGATCCGTCGCCGTCGCCTGCGGGAAATAGACAACGCGCTTCCCCGCTTCCCACGAACGCCGGCAGAGGTCAATGTCCTCGAAGAAGAGGAAGAACCGAGGATCGAAGGCGCCGATCTCCTCAAGGAGCGACCGGCGGATGAGGAGGCACGCCCCCACCGCCCAATCGACGTCGCGGGCCGCCTGCGGATCCTGGTCCCACTGGAGGTACCGCCGCATGCGTCCGGGAAACGCGCGGCGCAGGACCGTCCGCTTGATGAGGAGGTCGGTCACGCTGGGAAACGTGCGGTAGGAATCCCGCACCGTGCCGTCTTCATGGAGAAGTCTCGGCGCGAGGACGCCGATGGTCGGATCTGCCTCCATCGCCGCCACCATGTACGCGAGACCGGCGAGCTCCAGTGTATTGTCAGGATTGATGATGAGGAGATATTTTCCTCCTGCGCGCGTGAGTGCGAGCGCATTCCCTCTGGCATAACCCACATTCCGCGGGGACTCGAGAATGTGAACCGATGGAAACCGTGCAAGCCTGTTGCGGATGACGCCGATGGAGTCGTCGCAGGAATGGTTATCAATAACCAGCACCTCCAAGCCCCCCACCCCCCGTTCAGGGCATGAGGGCCCCTCAGGGCCTAAAACGGCTAGCCCATCCACACAGAGCAGCACCTCGGTGCACCGCACCGCCTCCTGCGGCGTGCGGTAGTTGAGGACGATGGCGGAGACGAGAGGACTCAAATGAACAGAGCGGCCAGTGCAAGAGTCAATGTCGAGAAAAGCTTAATGAGCACGTGGAGACTCGGACCGGCCGTATCCTTGAACGGATCACCGACAGTGTCTCCTGTCACCGCTGCCTGATGAGCAAAGCTCCGCTTCCCGCCATACACACCTCCCTCGATGTACTTCTTCGCATTGTCCCACGCGCCGCCGCTGTTGTTGAAATACGCCGCGAGGATCACTCCTGCAATGGTCCCCACCATGAGCATCCCCGCAACCGCCTCCGCACGGAAGAGAACCCCCACCACAATCGGACCGACCACGGCAAGGAGACCGGGTAGCACCATTTCCTTGAGCGCCGAACGCGTTGCAATATCCACCGCAACGGCATAGTCAGGCTCTTCCTTCCCTTCCATGATGCCTGGCTTCTCCCGGAACTGCCGCCGGACCTCTTCCACGATCACCCCAGCCGCCCGACCAACGGCACGAATGGCAAACGAGGAAAAAAGGAAGACGATCATGGCTCCGAGAAATGCTCCAATGAAAACCTCCACTCTCGCGAGATCAACCGAGAAGAGGTGGGCCTCCTCAAGATATGCGGAAAAAAGAAGGAAGGCAGCAAGAGCGGCAGAGCCAACGGCGTACCCCTTCGTGAGCGCTTTCGTTGTATTCCCAGTTGCATCCAACTCATCAGTCACTTGACGAACAGATTCCGCAGCATGCGACATCTCGACAATACCACCCGCATTATCGGTAATCGGACCGAACATATCCATGGCAAGGACATACGCAACGACTGAGAGCATGCCTATAGTGGCCACAGCTGTTCCGTAGAGACCGCCGCTCGGAATTCCGGTCTGGATCCCACACCAATACGAGGAAAAAAGAGCAGCACAGACAGTGATCACGGTGAAACCCGTCGATTCCATTCCTACCGCAGTCCCAGCAATAATATTGGTCGCATGACCCGTCTTCGATGCTTCCGCAATAGCCTGGACAGGACGATGCTGTTTCCCCGTGTAGTAATCAGTAATGTAGACGAACACGACACTGGTAAGAATGCCCACGAGCCCGGAGAGGAAGAACCAGAATGAGGAGTCTCCGGGACCAGCGAGCATCCAGCGCGTAGTTACGTACAATGCAAACGTGGTAAGAATCGCGGTCACCCAATACCCGCGAATAAGTGCACGCATCGGTAACTCCCCTTCCTTCACTCGTACGGTGTAGACACCGATAATCGACGCCACGAGACCAATGGCGCGGAGGACAAGTGGAAAAAGAATGCCTTTCAACCCGAAGAGCGGCACAAGGGCGACGCCGAGAATCATCGCACCGATATTTTCCGCGGAGATAGATTCGAAGAGATCCGCCCCGCGCCCGGCGCAGTCGCCGACGTTATCGCCGACAAGATCGGCGATGACGGCGGGATTCCGCGGATCGTCCTCAGGAATCCCCGCCTCGATCTTCCCAACGATATCCGCGCCGACATCCGCCGCCTTGGTGTAGATCCCTCCTCCCAGCTGTGCGAAGAGCGCAACGAAACTCGCCCCGAAACCATACCCCACAATGAGCGCGGGAATCTCCGCTGCCGGACGGTCCAATCCGAAGCGATAGAAGAGGTAGAGACCGCTGATGCCGAGGAGCGAGAGGGAGGTGATCACAATGGCGGGAACTGCTCCCCCACGGAGCGCCATCTGCAGCGCGGCATTGAGACCGCCGTGCGCTGCTTGCGCGGTCTTTATATTCGCACGCGTCGCGACCACCATGCTCACGATTCCGGCAACTCCCGACAACACGGCGCCGAGCATGAACGAACCGGCAACTTCTCCTCCTCGCCTCCAGCCATCCTCCCCGCCCGTCCACACGTACACTGCCAGAATGAGAGCGGAGACGAGAATAGTGAGAATGGCAATCGTGCGATACTGGCGACGAATGAACGCATGTGCCCCAATGGAAATAGCCCGCGCGACCTTGATCATGGCAGGACCACCATCGGGAGCTAAAGATACCCCTGACCAAAACACCCATGCATAGGAGAGGCAGAGAAGCGCAATCACTGGCGCAATGAGTTCGAGGAAAAGAGAGAGAACCATAAAAGGGGATTGGAAGTCGCTACACTGTGCCATGTGCGTAAGGGGATTGCCAGCCATTCTCGGCTCCAACGCCGCATCGCCGCCATGCCGACAGGACCGGGGGTATACCGCTGGCTGGATCAAAAGAAGAGCGTCCTCTACGTCGGGAAGGCCAGCAATCTCCGTAAACGTTTGCTGAGTTACCTCCGGAGCCACAAGAGCGACGGACCGTGGCGCAGAGCACTCTTGGATGCCGCGGTCGACGTCGACGTGACGCTCACGCCGAACGAACGCGAGGCACTCATCCTCGAAACAAACCTCATTAAAGAATTGCAGCCGAAATACAACGTCCTGATGAAAGACGGAAAGAATTACCTCTATGTCCGCATCGCCATGAACGACCCATTCCCTCGCGTAGACCTCGTGCGACGCATGGAAAAGGACGGCGCCGAGTACTTCGGGCCATACCTGACGAGAGAATCCGTCGAGCAGATCCTCGCAATGCTCCATGAACTCTATGACTCTCGCGCATGCCGACGGTCACTGGACATGCTGAATAAGTGCCCTGAAACGGCATTCGTGAATGCCGTGCCGTGCCTCGAATACCAGATCGGCCGCTGCTGCGGACTCTGCGCGGGAATGGTGCGCCGGGAAGAGTACCGCGGAAGAATGGAACAAGTCGCGCGCTTCCTCCGCGGAGAACAGGGAGAAGCACGGAAGCTCCTCCACAATCGCATGACCGCAGCGGCGGCGGAGAGAAAATTCGAAAAGGCGGCAAGCATGCGGAATGCGCTCGCGGCGCTGGAGGAGACACCGCGCGGCAGCATGCTCGCGGCGGACGCCAGTGACGAGGAGGGGGATATTTTCGGCGTGGCGCTCCGCGCGGGGCGCGCGCATGTGGTCATCTTCCTCCAACGACATGGACGCATCGTTGGGGACGTCCGCTTCACACTCGAAGGACAAGCGGACGCTCCAGCGCACGTCCTCGAACAATTCCTGCCCCAGTATTACGGGGAACACCGGAACATCCCGCGGCAGATCCTCCTCCCCATGGACGTGGAAGGAAAAGGCGCCCTCGCGCAGTGGCTCACGGAACAGCGAGGAAGCTCCGTGCGCATCGTCGCGCCGAAGCGCGGACAGCGATACCGCCTGCTGCAGCTCGCGGAGAAGAACGCAACGGAGCAGGCGCGGCAAGAAGCGCAGGAACGGGAGAAGAGGCAGAAAAATACGTCTGCGGCCCTCCGCGGCCTGCAGAACGCTCTCCGCCTCCCCCGCCCCCCGCGTCGCATCGAGGGATACGACATCAGTCACCTCAGCGGAACGGAAACGGTGGGAAGTATGGTCGTCCTGCGATGCGGAGAACCGCAAAACGCCCACTACCGCTCCTTCGTAATCCGCACGATGAAGGAGGGCGCCATCGATGATTGCGCCGCCATCTGCGAGGTTTTGACTCGCCGCCTCCGCCATCTCACGCACAAGGAAGAGGAACCGCCGCGGCGCCGGCAGAAACCCGACCGGTCGTTCTCCCGCACTCCCGACCTCATCGTCATCGACGGAGGAAAGGGGCAGCTTTCCACGGCACTGGACGTATGGAAGAACTTTGCATGTACGATCCCCGTCGTTGCCCTCGCAAAACGCGAAGAAGAGCTCTTTGCCCCCGGTTCGCCGAAGCCCGTGCCGCTCCCGCATGATTCCCCTGCCCTTTTTCTCCTCATGCGACTCCGCGACGAGGCGCACCGCTTCGCCAACCGGCATCGTGAGAAACGCGCCCATCGGCATTTACTTTCCTAAAATCCCAAGTTACACTCACCACCATGAAAAAGTTTTCTTTCATTATCAGCACCCTCGGCGGCGCAGTCCTCGGATACCTCGCGAGCAATCAGCGTCTTCGCGAGGAACTCACAAAAGCCAAAGGACCGAACGCCACGAGAAAAATCCTGGCCGGCCACCTCCAGAAAGACGGCAAGCGCATCGGTCAGGATATCCGCTCTTTCCTGGAAAGCGCCCACGTGCAAAAGAAAATCCGCGGCGCGCAGACCCTCCTGCAGCAGCAATGGCAAAAAGCGGAAGGGGAAATCCATCATCTCTTCGACAAAGGAAAGCATGAAGCGGAGAAGTTCTCACGCAAAACCCTTCGCTCTGCCCGTTCCTCCGTAAAACGAGTGAAGCGCTTGTCAAAAATCCCGTGACCCCCCCCTCCCGCCACCCCCGCTTCATCGTCTTCACCGGTGGCGTCTGCAGCTCTCTTGGAAAAGGCATTGCCGCATCGGCGATCGGGGCCATTATGAAAGCCTGCGGGCTGAAAGTCTTCGTCCAGAAGATTGATCCCTACCTGAATATTGATCCAGGCACCATGAGCCCCTTCCAGCACGGGGAAGTGTTCGTGACGAACGACGGAGCGGAGACCGACCTAGACCTTGGGCACTACGAACGCTTCATCGATGAACCGATGAGTCGCCTTTCCACGGTGACAGCGGGTCAGATCTATCAGGACACCATCAACAGGGAACGGCGCGGGGATTTCCTCGGAGGCACCATCCAGGTGGTTCCCCACATAACGAACGCGATCAAGCAGAAAATAGCGCAGGCCGCAGAAGCCATGGGAGCGGACATTCTCATGGTGGAGATCGGGGGGACGGTGGGTGACATCGAAAGCCCGGCTTTCCTGGAAGCTGTCCGCCAGCTGCGAAGCGAGCTGGAACCCGGTCGCCTCTTCCACATTCCCCTCACGCTCCTGCCATACCTGAAGGGATCGAAGGAGCTGAAAACGAAGCCGACGCAGCACTCCGTCCAGGAACTCCACCGCCACGGCATCCAGCCGGACATGATTCTCGCCCGCGCCGATTATCCTATTCCTGATGATCTCCTCGACAAGATCAGCCGCTTCTGCGATGTTCCACGCGAGGCAGTCCTCCCCGCCCAAACCCTCCACTCCATCTACGACGTACCTCTGCACCTGGAAAAGTACGGTATTGCACGCATTATTGGGGATAAACTCGGTCTTGGGACCCTCGCGCCCAATATGACAGAGTGGGAGGAAGGCCGCCTACGTCACGACGCTGCAAAGAAGGTTATCCGGATCGCCCTCGTCGGAAAATATACCGGTCTTGAAGACGCGTATCTCAGCGTGATCGAAGCGATAAAATCCGCTGCCGTGAAAAATGGCCGGAAAGCGGAGATCCTCTGGATTGATAGTGAGAAACTCGAAGAGAAAGACGAAGAAACCTGGGCGATCATGAGGAATGCGAACGGTATCGTCGTTCCTGGCGGATTCGGTTCGCGGGGAATCGAGGGGAAAATTGCAGCGATCCGTTATGCACGCACAAAGAAAATTCCCTATCTCGGCCTCTGCCTCGGCGGGCAGCTCCTCGCGATCGAGTTCGCACGCGCAGCCCTCAAAGATCCCGCCCTCACGAGCGAGGAATTTGACGAAAAAGGAGCGATCCAAAAGAGCAAATACGTCGTCCACTTCCTCCCTGGCCAGGCGAAGGGGACGAAGAAAGGAGGAACCCTGCGTCTCGGCGCCTACCCATGCTCCATCGTCCCACACACCAAAGCATGGCAAGCCTATCAATCCCCTCCCCCCGCCATTCGGCCCCGAGCTCATGGCCGAGGGACGGGAGAGGGTTACCCGCCCGTACCGATCAGCGGTACGGATCGGGCGGGAGGTGAGGGGCCGTTCATGGTTTCCGAGCGTCACCGCCACCGCTACGAATTCAATAATGCCTTCCAAAAGAGGCTGGAGGCAAAGGGACTCATCTTCTCAGGGATATGGGAGGAAACGAACCTCGCAGAGATTGTGGAACTGAAAGACCATCCCTTCATGCTCGGCACACAATTCCACCCGGAATTCCAAAGCCGCCCGCACCGCCCGCACCCCTTGTTCGAGGCATTCCTCAAAGCTGCTATTGAGCACTCGTAGAAAAGCTCTGAAAAAAGTGTACGTCTTGTCACCCTGAGGTGCGAGCCGAGCGAGGCACGAAGGGCGACAATGTGTCATGGTTCGTGGCTCGGCTTCGGCCTCGCACCTCACCATGACACATTGGCATTTTTCAAAGTCTCCCCAACAACCATCAACTCCCCGAACGAAAGTACTGCCGGAGAAGGGAGAATGGTCCTGCGCTGCAGAGAACATTCCATGCCGTCATGAGCCGCGTAGAGAGTCCTGCCTCCCGCAGATGCTTGCGGCAGAAATTGGGGTGCGCATGGAGAGAACAAAAAAGATTCTCCGCCGTCGGCGGCGCGTCGCGCCGGAGCGGAATGGATGTGTACGCTGCAAGGTACTGGTCCGGACGATGACTGTCCGCCGCAGCAATGAGAGGACGATGCACCGCACGGGCAAACTCTTTCGCTTTCCTGTTTGCCTCCCGCGAGAGGAGAGCGTTGAGCTCGATAGCCACGGGAAATTTCGCGACTTCCCGCTGGAGGGACGGGGCGAGTACGGAAAGCCCCTCCGTATGATAGTAATGGGGGATGACCATCTTCATGCCCGCTTCATGCGCAGAGCCCACGAGTTCCAGAATCTTCAGCCGCGTTGCGCCGTAGAGAGGATCGAATGGATCGAGTGTGGGACGAACGACATCATGGAAGAATGCGATGAGCTTTTCACGCTCCGCGTAGAGAAGGACATCAACCCCCCCCTCCTGCACTTTCACCTCCACGCCCGGAATGATCCGAGGAGAGGCAAACGCTTCATGCGCACGCACATTGTTGTGATCGGTAATCCCAATGAGGGCATTCTTTCGCCGCGAGGCTTTGGCAATGGCGTCAATCTCCCGCGGCGTGCAGCTTCCATCGGAATAGGTCGAGTGCGCGTGGAAATTCACGCGATGGCGCCGATAGGGGAAAAACTTCTCGAGCACGGGCGCCGATTGTAGCATGACCGGTTCAGCAGCCCCCTACACCCGCATGTGGTACCAGTAACAGACCACGGCGCGGCGGCGGGGAGGAGCGGTCCGCACGCGCACCGGCCTTTCTGTAGAGGACGCAAAGAACGCATGAATCGCGCAGCCGAGCAGAATGAGGAAAATGCCAAGAGCAAATTGCCAGAGAACGCCGTCGCGCGCGGGAGCAGGCAGAATATCGGGGGCCGCGCCATGGCCCTGAATGAGGCGCATTCCCTCTATGGGACGGGGAGTCGTTACATAGGACCCCTGCCACGTGAGCTGCGCACGGCTCGCCGCAGGAGTGATCGCAAAAACAGCGCTCGCAACCAACGCGACAACGGAAACCCAAAGAAGAGCGTGTCGGTATGTATTTGACATATATCCATTATATTATATCAAAATAGTCTATGCTGGGCAACGCATGCAACGAACGCGCATCCTCACATTCAACAGCGGTTCCTCGAGCATTAAATTCGCCGTTTTTCGCGACGAAACGGCATTGGAACGCCTGCTATCGGGAGCGGTTGAGCGCATCGGGCACGACGACGCGACGCTCGCGGTCCGAGACCACGGTACGGAGCGGACGACAGAGGAACGGTGCGCGGTCCGGAACCATGCCGATGCGGTGGAACGCATTTTCACATATCTGCAACGCGCGCACTCATGGAACACATCGTCGGTATCGGGCATCGGATCGTGCACGGCGGCGACCGGTACACGGCGCCGCTCCGCATCGACCGTTCCGTCTCCGACGATCTCCGCCGTCTCCTGCCCCTCGCCCCGGAACACCTCCCGCACGAACTGTCCCTCCTGGAATACGTGGCAGACCACTTCCACGGCATCCCACAGATCGCGTGCTTCGACACCGCGTTCCATGCGCAGATGCCCAGCGTGGCGCAGTGCATTCCTCTGCCGAGGAAATTCGCCGCGAAGGGAATCCGCCGCTACGGATTCCACGGCATCTCCTACGCGTACCTCCTCGAGGAACTCCGGAGGGAATCCCAAGCAGAGGCGGACGGGAGAGTGATTTTTGCGCACCTCGGACATGGCGCAAGCATGGCCGCAGTCCGCGGCGGGAAATGCCTCGATACCACCATGGGATTCACCCCGGCCTCCGGCCTCGTCATGGGTACGCGGAGCGGAGACATCGACCCGGGTATTGCGTGGTACATGATGAAGACGGAAAAGATGGCTGCCGATGCTTTCTATGCGCTAGTGAATACGGAATCGGGACTCCTCGGCGTATCGGAACGGAGCGGTGACATGCGCGATCTCCTGAAGGCAGAGACGCACGACCGACAGGCGGCGGAAGCGGTCGAGCTCTTCTGTTACCGCATCCGATGCTGGCTGGGCGCGTACTGCGCGGTGCTCGGCGGCCTCGACGCACTCGTGTTCAGCGGCGGCATCGGAGAACAGGCGAGCGCCATCCGTTCCCGCGTGTGCGAGGGGCTCGGCTTTCTCGGGATCGCCATCGATGCGCACAGAAATGCCGAGCATCTCCACGTTATTTCCCCAGAGAAGAACGCCGTCACCGTTCGCGTTATGCACACCGATGAAGAAGTGATGATCGCGCGGTGGACGCACGACCTCCTCCATAACGTACCAGTCTAAGATGCCCCGACCCCTCACCCCCGACCTTATCCGGCGCATGCACGCCTACTGGCGGGCGGCAAATTACCTCTCGGTGGGGCAAATCTACCTGTTGGATAACCCCCTGCTCCGCACCCCCCTACGACCGGAGCACATCAAGCCGCGGCTGCTCGGACATTGGGGAACGTCGCCGGGATTGAATTTCCTGTACGTGCATGTGAATCGCATCATTACGGAACGGGATGTCAGCGTGATGATGGTCGTCGGTCCGGGGCATGGAGGACCTGCTATTCTCGCGAACGTCTACCTGGAAGGAACGTACAGCGAGGTGTACCCGGAGATTGCGCGGGATGCGACGGGAATGAAGAACTTCTTCCGGCAGTTTTCTTTCCCCGGCGGCGTGCCAAGCCACATCGCACCGGAGACACCCGGATCCATACACGAAGGCGGGGAACTCGGCTACGCGCTTGCGCATGCATACGGTGCGGCCTTCGATAACCCCGACCTCGTCGTCGCATGCGTTGTGGGGGACGGCGAAGCGGAAACGGGTCCGCTGGCGGCAAGCTGGCACAGCAACAAATTCCTCAACCCCGCGCGCGACGGAGCGGTGCTCCCCATCCTCCACCTCAACGGCTACAAGATCGCCGGGCCAACCGTGCTCGCGCGCATCCCGCAGGAAGAACTCCTGCAACTTTTCAAAGGATACGGTTTCGCCCCCTCCATCGTTTGCGGGGAGGAACCGGAACAGGTGCACCGGAACATGGCGACGGCGCTCGATGCGGCCTTCGACAAGATCGCCGCCATTCAGACCGATGCACGAAGAAAAGGCTGCACCCGGCGCCCGCGGTGGCCCATGGTGATTCTCCGGACGCCGAAAGGTTGGACGGGACCGCGGGAATGCAACGGAGTGCGCATAGAAGGAACACACCGCGCCCACCAGGTTCCCCTGGAACATCCGCGCACGGACGCCGCGCACCTGTCACTCCTGGAACAATGGATGAAGAGTTATGCCCCCGAGGAGCTGTTCGACGAGCACGGAACACTCCGGAAAGAATATGCGTCCCTCGCGCCGAAAGGCGAGAGGCGCATGGGCGCCAACCCCCATGCCAACGGAGGACGTCTCCTCCGCGATCTGCGCCTGCCGGATTTCCGCGCGTACGCGGTGAGGGTGCCGCGGCCGGGCGCCGTCCTCGGCGAAGCGACCGGTGCGCAGGGAGCATTCCTCCGGGACGTCATGCAGGAAAACGAGGATGCGAAGAACTTCCGCATCTTCAGTCCCGATGAGACGGCATCCAACCGTTGGGGGGCGGTGTTCGCCGTCACGAATCGTATGTCCGCTGCGGAGATCATCCCCGGAGACGACCATGTGTCCCCCGACGGGCGCGTGATGGAAGTCCTCAGCGAACACCTCTGCGAAGGGTGGCTGGAAGGGTACCTCCTCACGGGACGCCACGGCTTCTTCTCCTGCTACGAAGCGTTCATCCACATCATTGATTCCATGTTCAACCAGCATGCGAAGTGGCTCAAAGTCGCGCGCGGCATTCCCTGGCGCGCGCCCATAGCATCGTTGAACATCCTCCTCACATCCCACGTCTGGCGCCAGGACCACAACGGGTTCAGCCATCAGGATCCGGGGTTCCTCGACCACGTCGTGAATAAGAAGGCGGACGTCATCCGCGTGTACCTGCCGCCGGACGCAAATTCACTGCTCTCGGTCACGGATCACTGCCTGCGCAGTCACAACTACGTGAACGTGATCGTCGCGGGAAAGCAGAGCCAGCCCCAGTGGCTCACCATGGATCAGGCAATCAAGCACTGCGCAGCAGGGATAGGGATTTGGGACTGGGCCAGCAACGATGCCGGCGGATGCCCTGATGTCGTCATGGCCTGCGCCGGCGACGTGCCGACGCTCGAAACGCTCGCTGCGATTTGGATGTTGCGCGTCGCGCTTCCGGACCTGAAAATCCGCGTGATCAATGTCGTGGATCTCATGACGTTGCAGCCACAGGAAGAGCACCCCCACGGACTCAGCGAGCAGGACTTCGCCAGGCTCTTCACGACGGATAAACCCATCGTCTTCGCATTCCACGGCTACCCGTGGCTCATTCACCGCCTGACCTACCGTCGGAAAAGTTCACAGAATATCCACGTGCGCGGGTACAAAGAAGAGGGCGCCACCACCACGCCGTTCGATATGGTCGTGCGCAACTATCTCGATCGCTTCCACCTCGTGCAAGATGTCGTGAACCGCCTCCCGCTCGACCGAAAGCGAGCCGCAACCATCAACGACCAGATGCGAGAAAAACTGGCTGCTCATGCGGAATATATTGCCAAGGATGGCGAGGATATGCCGGAAATACGGAATTGGCAGTGGGAACAATGAGTGATCCCTATACTCTGTGTTGTATGGATACGCACATGCGAGAGAAAATCGCGCAAGCGGCGGGCAATGAAATCACGGAATACCACATCTATCGGAACATGGCCGCACGAGCGAAGAATCCTCGGAATCGAGGAATTCTGGAACGCATAGCTGTGCAGGAGAAAGAGCACCATGCATACTGGACGCAACTCCTCGGTGAAAAGATGGAACCGTCCCGCGGAAAGGTATGGTTCTATTCATTACTGGGAACGATCTTCGGCTTAAGTTTCACTCTGCGACTCATGGAAAAGGGGGAGGCATTGGCGCAGGACTTCTATAGGGAAATCATCACCGCGGATCCGCAGGCTGCCGCCATCATCGAAGATGAACAGCAGCACGAGAGCGAATTGATCGGATTGATCGACGAAAAACGTCTCCAGTACGTCAGTTCGTTCGTCCTGGGATTGAACGATGCCTTAGTCGAACTGACAGGGGCGCTCGCGGGCCTAACCCTCGCGCTCGGAGATACGGATACCATCGCACTCGTCGGCCTCATCACCGGCATTGCCGCCGCGCTCTCCATGTCCGCAGCGGAGTACCTTTCCACCCGCGAAGAGGCGGGAAAGAATCCGCTGCATGCCGGAACCATGACGGGTATTTCCTACATCGTGACCGTCGTACTGCTCATTACGCCATACTTCGTCCTACAGAGCGCGCTGATGGCGCTGATTGCAACACTTGCCATCGCGGTACTCATTATTTTCCTCTTTACATTCTATGCCTCGGTAGCAAGAGGAACTCCCTTCAGGCGTCGATTCTTAGAAATGGCTGCGATCAGTCTCGGCGTGGCAACGCTCAACTTCGGCATCGGCTTCATCGTGAAACGGACCCTCGGCATCGGGGAAACATAGCATCCTCATGTGGCAGGCTGCGTTCGCAAAAATTCGAACAGATTTTAGTAATCCCGGCTGCGGCGGCTGAAATTTTGGGGGCACCAGCCGCCGCAGCTCCTCGGCGACAACCGGCCGTTTCGGGTAATTTCAAGGTGTTCTCTGACAAAAGCATAAATGGGAAACAATTCATCATCTTGTAAAGAGTAAATATATTTACTCCTAGGTAAAGAACAGATAGTCTACTTTCCACTGAGCCTCCCATGAGGAGGACCGTTCCTTCACAACGAAGTAGTAGAAGGCAGAAACAACGGGGCAGTGATGCCAAGCGAAGCCGAGCCGCTCGTCGCGGGGGCAAGGGGAAGGACTGAGAAAAGATTAGCAGCGCACCAACGGGATTAACCCTTTGTGCTTACGCTGATGGTTTGATCAATTGTTCTCAGTATGACTCTTAGAAATTAGAAAAAGAGTTGAGGAAGATTGAAGACGCGACCACACAGGGTTAGTCCTGCTCGGCCTATGAGTCGTTTTCGGGGGTTCGATCATCTGCCGAGCATGGATGTACGACCCTGGTCATTGGAATTGTAGGAAACTTTAATTTCATACCCCCACTACCATGGATATCAGACATCCCAACAAGCCTACTACTTCTCTTCAGGAACGCCCCCAACGACTCGCCCGGGTGTTACGAAGAATCG
The DNA here is from genome assembly GCA_001789045.1 of Candidatus Peribacteria bacterium RIFCSPLOWO2_12_FULL_55_15. Classification (GTDB taxonomy): domain Bacteria; phylum Patescibacteriota; class Gracilibacteria; order Peribacterales; family Peribacteraceae; genus 01-FULL-54-110. Next base: position 31,730 of record MFYG01000008.1, read on the forward strand.
AAGGAGATATGTGCCATGTCGCTTTGTTCTCCAAGAACATCGTGACGCTGATGAAGATCGTAGCAATCCTCGTCAAGGCGACAATCAACTTCCTTCGTAACATCCGGGATTAACCCTTTGTTTCCCCTTTTCTATCATGCGCATGACCAAGTACCGCCTTCTCCGGCTTCTGCGTGAAAGTCTCGGACGCAAACAGACTCAGGTTGCAGAAAATCTCGGCATTTCGGCCTGTTACCTTTCGTTAATCGAAAGTGGCAAAAAGGAACTCACGGCTGAACTGCTTGATGCTCTCTGCGAGGAGTACAACGTGCCTTCCTATCTTTTTTCGTGGAACGAGAAAGACCTCGACAGAACGGCAACACGTAAGGAGCGGTCTCTGTTGAAACGAATGAACGAGTACCTGGATGAATTGCTTTTACTCATTATGAAGCGCAATGAACGACACGAGGCTAAATCTTCGGTCTGAGAATGATGTCGTGAATAGACTGCACCTACGGGACAAGAAGTTCCTACAAACTTTATGCGAAAACAGGGACAGGTATTTCCAAAAGAGGATGCTTAATACCGGCACGAAGGAACGCGAGATTTGCATACCACACGATCCATTGGGGCACTTCTTACGGAAGTTCAATGCTGTACTGCGCACACTGCCAGTTCCTCCAGAATGCTACGGCGGAGTTCCAGGCCGTTCTGTAAAAGACAACGCCAGCAAGCACACCAACAAACGCTTCGTGATGAATCTCGATATTCAGAACTTTTTCCCATCGGTGACGGCCAATCAGGTATTCGAGGTTCTTCGGCGGCACGGCTGCTACAGAGAGACGAGCGAACTTCTGACCAAGCTTGTAATGATCGATAATCGGTTGCCGCAGGGCTTCAACACCAGCCCCCTGCTGTCGATTCAGGTGCTGACACCGATTATCGAGGAATTGCGTCCGTTGCTTTCTGAACAGGATGCAACGTTTACGGTTTGGATCGACGATATTGCAATTTCCAGTGACAAATCACCCGAGCCGCTTGTGAAGCGTATCGCAGAGAAATGCCGACGACACGGTTTCCGATTAAATACTGATAAGTATCACTGCGGTGAACGTGGGGTGAGCGTCCAAGAAGTGACTGGTGTCGTAATTAACGGAGATGAACTGCGCCCAGCTGGTGGATTCATCAAACAAACAGAAAAAATGATTCATGTGCTTGTAAAATACGGCTTAGAAGACTTGAACGCAGCATTTGATCGAGAATTTTTAGATACAGCTAAGGCCCAAGCCCACATTGAAGGACGCATAGTTTGGATAGACGAATTCGATTCTGCAAAAGCAGACAAGCTCAAACAACAATTGCACAAACTAGTTGTTCCTGCGTCATTTCGGAGTGTCCTTGTCACCGCACAATGAGGTGTACAATTGTACACCAACACATTCTTAGTTGCCCTGCATCACAAGATTTTTGCATTTCCGGTGGAAGAATACTAAAGTAGGCACTACTTCTCACAAATGAATCCCCAGCAATCACTCATCGGCAGTAAATTAAAGATTACCCCACACTATGAGCGTGATTCTGATGTTGTGCTCTACCACGGGGACCGCTTGGAATTGATGCGATCTCTCCCAGAAAAATCTGTAAAGCTTGTTGTCACTTCACCTCCATATAATATTGGGAAGGAGTACGAAAAAAGGCAGGATTTAGAAACATATTTAGCAGCACAGGAGGAGACAATAAGAGAATGTGTCAGGGTACTAGCCGATGATGGAAGTATTTGCTGGCAGGTTGGCAACCACATTGCAAAAGATGGGGAAGTGTTTCCTCTGGACGCGCTGATTTATCAAATTGGGAAGAAGCTAGGTTTAAAACTAAGAAACAGAATTGTTTGGCATTTTGGGCATGGCCTTCATTGCACTAAGCGTTTCTCTGGCAGGCATGAAACCATTGTCTGGTTTACAAAAAATGATAACTACACATTCAACCTTGATCCAGTGAGAGTGCCACAGAAGTATCCTGGTAAAAGGAACTATAAGCAGAATGGAAATCACGGCCAGCTTTCATGCAATCCACTTGGAAAGAATCCTGCTGATGTATGGGAGATACCTAATGTGAAAAATAATCATCCGGAAAAAACGATCCATCCATGCCAATTCCCCATTGAGCTGATTGAAAGATTGGTTCTTTCCATGACGAACGAAAGTGACATTGTGCTTGATCCATACCTTGGTGCTGGCAGTGCTATCTGTGCAGCCGTTCTTCATAATAGAAGGGGATTTGGATCAGATATTATGAAAGAGTATTTAGATGTTGCAAAAGAACGTATCGCGGAAGCCGCAAATGGTACTCTTCAGAAGAGAGAGATGGGTAAACCTGTCTACAGGCCAACTGAAAATACCAAATTAGCACAGATTCCTGAGGAGTTTGAACAGGCAAGGGAAAACCTATTTGGGGCCAGGACGGGCACCGTTGTATTTTCGTAGCTTGATAGATTTCCGAGCTGTCTTTCGATCGTTTTTGAAGAGCCCTCGCAACTCCTGACACTTACTTTTCTCAGAGGAAGTAAGTCCGATACCTATGATGTAAACAGGAATGTCGATGTTGCTTTCCCCACGGTGTTCTAGGTCTACAAGTAGTTGATCAAAAGATGACACACCAGTAGACATCTCTTTGACAAGCTCTGCACTGGGAACCACTTCAATGCCGCATTCGATATATCCAAGATTCTTGAAGATGATCATTTTTGAGAATATGTCGTACCCCATGAAGGCGTACTTTCCGAATTGGATTTCCAGCCCTACTGTATTTTTGATCCCATCCATTTCTCTGAATCTTCCTTTGCCAAATGCGTGTCGCGGCTCTGCATATTTTTTGCGCTTTCCACTCGCCTTTTTTGTCCAACCATTTTTGTGTAATGCTACCTTGAGTCCATCATTCATATCTCTTGGAGAAAAAAGCAACTTCCCTTTCATGGTCTTTTCACTGCTTTCTTTTGTAAGGCATGCAGCTGCATCAAGATGCTTAATAGCATCAATCACTTCTCCGAGCTCGCGCGGATGCTTGCCTTGAATGAACTCTTTGCCATTCTTAAACGAATAGGTATTAACGATCTGCATCTTTGAAAAACGAAGAAAGAGGGACACTAAGTGCTTTGGAGAGCTTCTCGATGTTTGCCAGCGTAATGTTCTTCTCGGCTCTTTCGATCATTCCGATATACGTTCGGTGTAATTTGGCTTTCTCGCCCAATTCTTCTTGGGACCAGCCTTTCTCTTGGCGTAATTGCCTAATCTTCTTCCCGAAGTTTTTTCGCAAGGATGACACGTATAAAATTTAGAAGGTTGCATACTATAGTTCTACATACTATGATTAGCATCATGAAGAAAAAGTTTGCGTTTGGCGGACCGAAGAACGTTCGAGACGATCGTTTTCCGGGTTCTTTGGCGGTTTTCCGAAACGGCCAGTCGTCGGAGCTGCGGCGGCTGGTGCCCCCAAAATTTCAGCCGCCGCAGCCGGAGGTGCTAAGCGGAAACTGGAGAAGCTCCTCGACATGAAGCTGGAGGGAATGATCGAGGCCGGGGAATATGTCCAGAAGAAGAACAAGCTTTTCCAGCGAAAAGCAGACCTCGACCAGAGAATCCGAGACAGCGAACGAAACGGCAATGAGTGGCTCGAACCGATGCGGGAGTTCATTATGTGCAGTTGCCAAGCCAAAAAACTGCTTTCACAGGATGATCCGCAGGAATTTCGCGCATTTCTCAAAACGATCGGCTCGAACGTTCTTCTCAAAGGACAAACACTGCGGCCGCAAGCCGCGAAGGGCTGGCGCGTAATGCTCCAAAACCGGCGATTTCGTAATTGGCAGCCCCACGGGGAGTCGAACCCCGGTTCACGGATTGAAAACCCGCTGTCCTAACCACTAGACGATGGGGCCAAGGCTGGACGTATTCTACTCGCTATCATCCATGTGGTGCACACGCATTTGCGTATCCCACGCCCGGTAGAAATCCACCTCTTCCTGTGCTGAGGAAAAAACGGGGAGTGACACGTCGGGAGCATACTATGATTGTCAACGCGTATCCATACCGTATAGGATACGGAAGCCATTCCTATGCCACGGTACGATTTTCACTGCACGGCATGCGACGATGTTTTTGAGGCCACTGTGCCATTCGAAACAGATGGACTTCCGCCATGCCCACGGTGCGGGAACAGGACCGCGGAGAAAGTCATTACGCCGCCGATGGGCATCCACTTCCGCGGCAGCGGCTTCTATAAGACGGATAGTCGCCAGCCGCAGAAAAGAAAATCTGAAGGACCCCCGCCAACGACCAAGTCCCCGGAGAAGAGCACGCCTAGAACGCCCTCACCCTGCCCTCTCCCAAAGGGAGAGGGAAATAGTTGAAAACTCCCTCTCTCCTGACTGGAAAGGGAATACAAACGAAAGCTCCCAAAACAGACAAAAAAAGCGTACAATAGGAGGATGCCGAAACAAAATCACACGCTCCTCCATCTCCTCATAGAACGCGTGAATGCGCTCTCCTACGAAACGCTCGCCTTCCTCTGGATCGGCGTGATCCTCGGCAGTACGGGGCTCTACTTCATTGTCGGTTCCTCCCCGGTGCATGGCCTCACGACCATCGCGAACCTCACCCCTCATGAACAATTCTGGAACAGCCTCTACTTCAGTGTCATCACCGCGACAACGGTCGGATATGGTGACATTACTCCGCTCGGTTTTTCCCGTGTCGTCGCAGCCACCGAGAGCGTCACGGCATTCGCCATCTTCGCCATCCTCGTCGCGAAGCTGGTATCCAACAGGCAGGAAACACGCATGGAGCGCATCGAGCAGCTGATGCTACGGAATGCTTCCGAAGGGAAATTATATCGAGGGAGAAAACACCGGTGATCCCCCCCTCAGCGCAGGCATTCTTGCCTGCGGGCAGAACGGCCAGGCAAGAATGCCTGGCCTGAAAAAATAGATACGTTCATCGTCGCTGAAACCTCCCGCCCGGACGCGGAGGCCCCCCAAACGGACGAGGCCCGCGGGACGGGGCGACGAAGCCCGCAGGGGGAGCGGACATCTGCTTCAGAGAGAAACGTGTTTTTCCTTCCACCGCGTCGAACTCGACACACTTCGCCTCCAGCTCCTGCCCCATCTGCAACACATCCTCCACATTCTCCGTCCGCTGCCACTGGAGTTCGGAAATGTGGATCATGGCATCTTTCCCACGGAGAAACTCCACAATCGCCCCCACGCCGGGAATGATGCGCACGACTTTGCAGGCATACACCTTCCCCACCTCCGGCTTCGCCACGATCCCCTGAATCCACTCCTTTGCTTTCTGCATTGCATCGCCGTTGACCGACGTGATGAAGATACAACCACTGTCTTCAATATCAATCTCAACGCCGAGTTCCTTCGTGATTTTTTGGATCATCTCACCTCCCTTGCCAATGACCAGACGAATATCCTCGGGATGGACCGTCACCGTCTCGATCCGCGGCGCGTAGGGGCTCAACTCCTTGCGCGGCTCGGGTATAGCTTGGAGCATGACCGCGAGGATATGCGCGCGGCCCGTGTGTGCGCGCTCGAGAGCCTCCGCAAAAACGGCGTCCGGCAGCCCTTTGATCTTGATGTCCATCTGGATCGCCGTAATCCCTTTCGCCGTTCCTGTCACCTTGAAGTCCATGTCGCCGCCAAAGTCTTCCTCGTCCTGGAGATCACTGAGAATCACGTACTTTCCCTTCGCCTCGTCCGATACGAGCCCAAGGGCAATGCCCGATACGGGCGCACTGATCGGGACGCCTGCCGCCATGAGCGCGAGCGTGGAGCCGCAGCTCGCCGCCATCGAGGAAGAGCCGTTGCTCTCGAGAATTTCCGTGACGGTGCGGATGGTGTACGGGAACGTTTCCTCTTTCGGAAGCACGGGCTCAAGCGCGCGTTGTGCGAGGTTCCCGTGCCCAATCTCACGATTGCCTACAAATAAGCGATTGTTCGTCTCCCCTACCGAGAACGGCGGGAAATTGTAGTGGTGCATGTAGCGCAGCTCCGACTCCCCTTCCATTCCCTCGACGAGTTGCTTGTCGCCGGGAGCGCCGAGCGTGCAGGTCGTGAGCGCCTGCGTTTCCCCGCGCTGAAAGAGCGCGGATCCGTGGACGCGCTTGGGAAGCGGATCGAGCATGACAGAGAGCGGACGTATTTCATCAACTTTTCGTCCACTCATGCGCACGCCTTCCTCGAGAATGAGACGCCGCATTTCCTCCTTAATGATTTTGTCCACCAGATAGGCGCCGTGCTCGTAGAGCGATTCGAGCGTGGATTCGGGTCCGTTACCGAATTTTTCAATGAGCTTCGTCTCGGCCTCCCCCATGAGACGATTGAACAGGGAACGCCGCTCAAGCTTTTCCATAGGGGTACGGATCGCTTTGGTGATAGCGGGGAGTGCCCACTCCCGGAGATATGCGGCGGCCTCCTCATGCATGAATGGCGGCGTAACGGCAAATTTCTCCTTCCCCACCTCCTTCTGAATGTCGGCGAAAAACCGTGCGATCTTCTGCGCCCATTTCTTCCCAAACTCGATGGCGCGGAGAACCTCCGCCTCCGGCACTTGATTGGCCCCAGCTTCAATCATCACGACACGGTCAATGGAAGCTGTAAGAAAGAGATCGAAATCACTTTTTGTTCGCGCTTCGCGCGAAGGATTGAGGACAAGTTCTCCTCCAATCATTCCAACACACACAGAACCGAGCGGCCCATCGCAGGGGCAGTCGGAGAGCGCGGTCGCGAGGTTCGCTGCATTCGCGGCAATGACATCGTGCTCATGCTCGAAGTCATACGAGAGGACCGTGCAGAAAATCTGAATATCATTGTAGAGCCCCTTGGGGAACATGGGCCGCAGCCCCCGGTCCACCATGCGGCCGAGGAGGACGTAATTATCCGACGGACGCCCCTCGCGCTTGCGGAAACGGCTCCCCGCAATCCTCCCCCCCGCGTAAAATTTCTCCTGATAGACCACCTGAAGGGGAAGAAAATCGATGGCATCTCGGGGTTTGGCACTCACGGTGCAGTTCCCAAGAACCACGGTATCACCCATTTGGGCAACGACCGATGCATTCGCTTGATTTGCGAGAAGTCCGGTACGAATGATCAAGGGCTTGTCACCAAGCTCCAAAGCATATTC
>MFYG01000009.1:0-34519 GCA_001789045.1 Candidatus Peribacteria bacterium RIFCSPLOWO2_12_FULL_55_15
GGCCTCGGGTGTGACATTCTACGGAGATGGTGGAGTTCCAGAACGGGTTTTATCCGGCATTCGTGGCTGGATATGGGGGTAATATGCGAAATGACTTTCCACGGAACCTCCGCCGCGTCCGACCTGCAAAAATCCAGTCTCCGCAGTTATATCCGGGGGTAAAAACTCATGAACGTCTACATGATATGGGGATAACGGAGTCAATTGGCTCCAGTCGGGGATGATAGTAAAAAATTTGGGGCTGACATAGGAAACTCCTGTCTCCTACCATGTCAGTTATGCGACTTAAGAGAAGTAAGCTCAGTGAACGTCAGACCAATGAGTTGATAAAACTCTTCGTTGCGGGAACGACAGCGAGAGCAGCCGCAGAAGTGGTTGGTGTAAACCGCAACACCGCCATTCAGTTCTTCTCACGATGCAGAAAGGCCATAGCCGCTTATCAAGAGCGGCTATGGCCTTTCTCCGGTGAAGTGGAAGTCGATGAGAGTTACTTCGGTGGGAGGCGCAAAGGGAAGCGTGGCCGTGAAGCAGCGGGAAAGGTTCCTGTTTTTGGCATTCTGAAGCGCGGAGGGAAGGTCTACGCACAGGTGATTGAGAATGCGAAAGCGAAGACATTGATGCCAATCATCAAAGAAAGAATCGTTCCTGACAGCATCGTGTACAGTGACACGTTTAAGAGTTACAACAGTCTCCACGTCGAGGGATATCATCACGTCCGTATCAATCATTCACAGACATTCGCCACATCGAAACGCAACCACATCAACAGGATTGAGAACTTTTGGAACCAGGCAAAACGTCACCTCAGAAAGTTCAATGGTATCCCGAAAGAAACCTTCCCTCTGTACCTGAAAGAGTGCGAATGGAGGTTTAACTGTCGGACAACCAAGGAAATGCTCAAGTCCTTGCGGAGAATCCTTAGTTTGTATTAGTGTTATCTATGTCAGCCCCTAACTTTTTTTTAAGTGTTGCAAAGAAATCCTCTTCGGTGGCGAATTTCTGGACCCCTATCCCCTTCCGTGCATCCCTCATAGATTTCGCGAGGCGCTTATTGGGAATTTCTTCAAGACACACATCTCTTGGATGAAAGGGGAGATTCATCTGCCTCGTGATTTCCATGTAAAACAATGTAATGGCCTGTGCCGGTCTGATCCCCAATGCCTTGAGCACGGCTTCCGCTCTCTTTTGAAGCTCGGGGTCAATCCGCTGCTGAATTCTTCCTGTAGCCATTTCGAGTACAATTGTACTCTTTTGTATGACAGAGGCAAGAGGAAGTACGTGAGTCAGAGATCCTCACCTCTTGCTGAACTGCGGGGGGGGCGGAGGTCACAAGTTCCCAATGATGAGAACTACTCAATCCCCAATACATCTCGATGGCTTCCTGTACGCACTAACAGGAGAATGAGTTTTTGGTTATCCTTCCGATACATCAACAACCAGTCCGGTGCTATATGGCACTCTCGAATTCCTTTCAGTATTCCCCTTAGTTCATGATCTTTGTACCTATCGGGCAATACCTTTCCCGCAACGAGAGCATCGATGACCCATTCGAGCTTTTGCAGATTGGCGCCGGACTTCTTCAATTTTCCGATATCTCGTTCATACCGATTGCTCGGGTGGATTCGATACCTTCTTGGCGGATCAGCCTTGTGGTTCACCTTTTCAGTATAGCCTTGTGCATGGCCTTGCTTGATGCATAGTTCTTACGGCTTCTTTGGGCTGATGCTACATCTTTGAGAATGGAGAGCTCCTCCTCAGGCGTCAGTCCATTCTCTGTAATCACCTCAAACGGAATACCCTGCTTCTCGATAATTTGTACCAAATAAATATTGATAGCAGTACTGAGATCCAGGCCCAGTTTTTCCAGGATATGTTGAGCAGTCCTTTTTGTCTTCTGGTTCGTTCGTACCTGAATGGTTGTCATCATGACTCCAGTATACATTTTGTATGTACATTGTCAATACAATGTAATGACATGAAAATTGACGTGTTTACCATGAGCGAGCGGAACGAGTCCTCATCTCTTGCTGAACTGCGGAGCGCGGCGGGCGCGCCGTAAGCCCGGCTTCTTCCGCTCCTTGATGCGAGGATCGCGACGAAGAAACCCCGCCCGCTTCAGCTCTGGGCGGAATTCCGGATTAAAGAGCATAAGCGCCCGGCTCACTCCGTGACAGACGGCATCCGCCTGCGCCGGTTTCCCCCCGCCGGCGACGCGCGCTTCCACATCGAACAATGTTTTCGTCTCCGTGCGGGCAAGTGGGGAACAGGCATTCTCGGACGCGACGGGACCGAAATAGTCATCCACCGGAACGCCGTTGACCCGGCACTGTCCCGAGCCGCCGGTGTAGACCCTCACGCGCGCAATGGCGGTTTTCCGCTTTCCTACGGCGGAGAAGTATGGCCTTTTTGTGGATGGTGCATTCATAGGGAGCGAGAGGGAATGGGAAGAGGAACGGGTTTCTGCGCTGCGTGCGGATGGTCACTTCCGCGGAATACATGAAGACGTTGCATGAGACGCGGTCGGAGACGATTCGCCGGAAGCATCCCCTTCACTGCATGTTCCATCACCCATGTCGGGCTCTTTTCGAATGCCGCACGGAGTGGTGTGCGCCGGAGATTCCCCGGGTATCCCGTGTGACGAATGTACTCTTTCCGACGAAATTTTCCCGGAGGAATACTGATGTCCGCAGCGTTGATGATGATCACCTGATCGCCGCAGAGACTCTGTGGAGAGAATGTCGGCCGATGCTTCCCCCTGAGAACCATCGCGACCTTCGTCGCGACCCGTCCCAACGACTGCCCTCGAGCGTCGATGATGACCCACATAGGAGCCTGCGCGGGTGTTGACGTCTTCATAGGGAAGACGGAGGGGAACGCAGGGTAATTTTCACGAGTGATGCCGAATCCCCTTTGCGAGCTCCAAGGGGGACAATACGCGTCAATCCCCCCGTTCTCCCAATGTCTGACCCACGATAGAGCTCGATGAGCTTGCGACAGGCATTCTTGTCTGTCACCACTCGATTAATCGAACGAATAGCCTCCCGTTCGGTTTTTTCCCGTGCCACACGGATAAGCCGCTCGACGATAGGACGGACAACCTGCGCGCGCTTTTCCGTCGTCCGAATCGACTCGTAGAGGAGGAGTGATGTGGCAAGATTCCGCAGCATCATCGCAGCATGCTTGGGTTTTTGCGTAAGCCGGAGACGGGAATGACGATGGCGCATTGGGGGAAGAGCGTATCAAAAAAGACATTATCCTTCCACTTCATCGGCGAGCTTCGATCCGCGCGTGGCAAAAGTGTCTCTCACTTCTGCGAGAGCCTTCGTACCGAAACCGCGAAAATTCGTGAGAGTGGCCTCTGTGCATTTTGTTAACTGCTCAATACTCCCGACGCCGGCATTGATGAGGGCATTCAGCGTACGCGGCGAGAGGTTGAGAATCTCAATGGGTGTGTAACTCTCTTTCACCGACGTCGTCGCCGGCTCCGTCACGTGTTCTTCGCGCGTACGCGTGAAATCCGCCATGAATTCCGGTTCCACTTTCTTCTCGCTCCCGAAGTACTGAAAGTAACTCTGGAGCAGCTGACTCGCGAACCGCAGTGCTTCCTCCGCCGTCAGCGACCCGTTCGTGACAATCTCCATCACGAGCTTATCGAGGTCCGTCCGCTGGCCGACGCGCGACGCTTCGACGTCGTACCGCACACGCTCGACCGGACTGAACACCGCATCGATATGGATAAGTCCCGGCTGGTTCTGTTTTTTGTTTCGCTCGGCGGCCGCAATGTAGCCCACCCCCTTCTCCACGGTGAGTTTCATCTCGATCTCGGCCCCCTTATCAAGGGTGCAGAGCGTGAGAGTCGGATTGAGAATCTCTACATCTGCGGACACGCTGATATCTTTTGCCGTGACGGTTTTCGGACCCTTCACACTGAGCGTCAGGGTCTCAGGGTCTTTACTGTGCTTGCGCAGTTTCACCTGTTTGAAGTTCAGCGTCAGGTCGAGAACAGATTCCTTCATACCCTTAATCGTCATGTACTCATGCTGCACCCCATCCATACGAACAGCGGTAATAGCTGCTCCCGGAAGACTACTGAGAAGCGCACGGCGCAGGGCATTCCCGAGCGTCATTCCGTACCCAGGCGGGAGAGGGGCTATCGTGAAGACCCGGTGGGCATCGTCACCCTTGACGTCACTCTCCGAGGAGAAGATCGGAAGACCAATTTCTTCTTGGATGATATGCATAAGGAAACGGGAAAAAGAAATGGGGAAACCTCTTAAGACCGTGAGTAGAACTCCACCACTTGTCGGATATCCACTGCTTGTTCCGCATCGGTGACAAGCGGTATCCCTGTGATTTCAACATTCCCAAGAGCAGGATCGCTCTTTAGCCATGCCGGAACAACAAATTTCTGGTGCGCTGCAGGCGAATCAACGAATAACGGTGAGCTCTTGCTCCGTGTGCGGATCGCAATGGTCTCCCCGGGGACTACGCGCAATGATGGCAACGTCACACGCCGCCCATTGACGGTGAAGAGACCATGGGACGCCATCTGCCGAGCCTGCATCCGCGTCCAGGCAAAGCCAGCGCGGTACAGGACGTTATCCATACGCCGTTCCAGGAACTGGAGCATCGTCACGCCGGTTTGCCCCTTCATCGCCGATGCTTCCCCGTAGAGGCGGCTACACTGCGCCTCCGAAATTCCATAGAGATCGCGGAGTCGCTGCTTCATCCGAAGCTGCCTTGCGTATTCCGACTGCCGGCCGAGACGAGACTTCGGGGTCTTTCCCGGCGGATAGGGTTTGTGCTGGAGAATTTTCTCGTACTTCGCAGCACCGTAGAGATTGATGCCTTGCCGCCGACAGCGCCGTGCTTTGGGACCTGTGTACCTCATATCAGACGCGGCGGCGGCGCGGGGGACGGCAACCGCCATGGGGAATGGGAGACACATCTACAATAGCATCAAGATTCATCCCTGCGGACTGAAGACCTCGTATCGCCTGTTCCCGCCCAGGCCCAAGACCTTTCAGTTCAACATGGAGCGATTCCACTCCAAATCCTACAACCTTCTTAGCCGCTGTTTCCGCCGCCACCTTCGCAGCATATGGCGTGGATTTGCGCGTCCCTTCAAAACCTGATGATCCCGCGCTGGCCCAGGCCAGGACATTCCCTTCCATATCGGTGAAGGTCACAATCGTATTGTTCTCGGATGCATGAATGCATACGCGCGCCTTTGGCACGGTGCGCTTCACCTTTTTCTTCCGGGCCTTTGTTGGCATGTTGACAAGCGCCATTTGATGATACGTTTACGTCTTTGTAAGGACAACACGACCGGAGAGACCTGTCTTCCTCTTCCCGCGCTTCGTCCGGGCATTGCGACGAGACGTCTGACCACGGACAGGCATCTTCCGCTTATGGCGGTACCCCCTCCATGTCCCAATATCCTGCAGTCGCTTGATATCCATCGAAACCTTTCTCTGAAGTTCCCCCTCCGTGAGTTCCTTCGAAACACGTTCACGGACACGCGCTTCCTGCTCCTCTGACAACTCCTCGGCCCGAAGATCGAGTGACACCCCCGCATCATGCAATACACGTCTCGCCAATGACTGCCCTATCCCTTTGATAGACATGAGAGCAATAGCCATACGCTTTTTGCCAGGGAGAACGATACCAGAGATACGAACCATAGGAATGTAGGGAACTAACCCTGACGTTGCTTATGCTTGGGATTCTTCCGACATACGATGCGACGGACCATTTTGCCTTTCCCTGAACGACGGATAATCAGCCGACAATCTTTGCAAATAGGTTTGACAGATGCGCGCACTTTCATGGGAAATTTTTAGGAACGGGAGCGGAAACCTGTGGGGAATCGGCGGAGAATCTGTAGACAATGCGTCCCTTCTGAAGATCGTAGGGGGTCATCTCCACTTTCACCCGATCTCCCGGGAGGATGCGCACGCGGCGCACCCGCATACGACCGGCAAGATGACACAGGAGCTGGTGATCTTTCGCCTGCGGACTCACAATGCGCACGCGGAACGCGGCATTCGGAAAGGTTTCCTCGACGATTCCAATGAGCTCAATGACGTCCTTGGCCACAGAAATGCATGGGGGAGAAGGGAAGGGGAATTTCCCCTTGACAAAGGTGCAAGGCATTATAGGTAGCAATAGCAGCTCCCGCAAGCGGTTTTCCCTATTTTTGAGCGAAAAACTAAAAATGTGTTGATTATATTTTAAATTATTGTTCAGTGTTACATCACGCCAGAACCTCGCAACCCCTCTCCGTCACAAGAACCGTATGCTCCGTGTGGGCGGATAATGCGCTATCCACAATAACCAATGTCCATCCATCCGCCTGACATCGGACTTCAGGGCTTCCCAGCGAAAGAATAGGTTCGATCGCAATGACCGTCCCCGCCGGGAGCGCCGGCCCCGTTCCCGCTTTGCCGATGTTCGGAATATCCGGAAACGCATGGAGCGCCCGTCCAACGCCATGTCCTGTGAGAGAGTGAACGGGATGACACCCTCCCTTCTCCGCCACCCGCTGAATGGTGGAGGAAACCTCCCCCACCCTCACACCTCCTCGTACCATCCTGAGGGCTGCAGCAAGTGCCTCCTCCGCTACCCGGAGAAGATTCTGCGCCTCCATCGCAACGCGACCCACCGGCACCGTCACACAGGCGTCGGTATACAAGTTATCAAACAGAACGCCGCCATCGAGCGAAACAATGTCCCCCTCCCCGAGAACGCGCTTCCCGGGAACACCATGGACGCACTCCTCGTTCACCGATACACAGAGCGTTGCCGGAAACCCCTTGTACCCCTTGAACGCCGGCTCTCCTCCATGATCGAGTATGAACACTTCCGCCGCACGATCGAGCTCTCCCGTCGTGATCCCGGGACGCACCAGCTCCCCAACGTGGTCCAGGCAGCCGCGGAGGATCTCCCCTCCTTTTCGGAGAGATGCAATTTCCTCATCGGTGTAGATCTGGCACTGGGGCATGGGAGGCAGTGTACAAGAGAAGCACACGGGGCTTGTGTCGGTGTAATCTCTTTGAGTAAAAGTGCCATTCAAAAACCCCCGCAGAACGACTGCGGGGGTGGCAGGAACGATTTCTATTGGTGACGTTTACAAGCGGGTGAACAGTATGGACGTGGCTCCACGCTGGAGCCTGCCCGTGACAGTTCCTCCGCTTTTTCCACTCCTCCACACTTCGGGGTCGCTGGGGATGATCATGCGTGACGCTTCGTCCGCACGGAGGTGCGCCGCACCGTAGCCTCCTTTTCCCTGAAGGATCTCCTTCGTGAAGAAAACACCGTAGTAAGTTGAATGCGCTTTCGGAGCGCCGTTCACCCCTTCCCTACCCTTCAGTCGTCCTTCCTGGTTGAGTCCATGGCCCTTGGTCTGGAGGAAGATCGTGATTCTCCCCTCCTTTCCACTCGGGTCCTTGTACCGTTTCATCGCAGTGGCGTAGCCGCCTCCTTGGCATGCCACAGTGCTCACCGTGAAGGCGCAGTCCTGGTGGGCGTCGAAGAGCGCGAAGAGCTTCCCGGACGTGAGAACCGTATGGTATGTTTCACCCTCCTTTTTATAGGAGAAGTGGACACCACCTGAGTCCCCGTGACCAATGAGATTTATGTAGAAATCTCGAATTCCTTTCTTCTTCTGTGCCCGGACGTGCTTTTCGAGAATGGTTGCCGGGTCATCCGTTACGGGAATGTAACGGGCTGCCGCATCGGCGGCCACCTTGTAACCGCATGCAGCCAGCAGCTCCGGCCAGTATCGCATATCATCCACCATCGAGGCGACGATGTGGTCATCGAAGGGGTTGGCATCGATGAGACCGATGTAGCCGATCGGACTGTCCTTCGGGAGATCGAACGTTTGCATCTGAGCGGCATCCCTGCGCTCACTTCGGTATGACAGCATTGCATCGCGACATGCGGCAACCACTGTTGCCGGATGCATCCTCTTTATTATGACATTGAAGAGGTCATTCAGCTCACAGTAAGTTTGCATCCGCTTGTCCGGCTTTCCGTCTGCACCCTTCTTCCACAGAGCAAGATACTCCAGCCCGGGAGGAAGTCCTTCCGGGAATTGATCTTGGTAGAAGGGACTCTCGCTCACATACCACGTTTCTTCGCTGCCTCCCATATGTTGCAGGAGGAAAGCGTAGCGGTAGCCGTATTCCGGTTCCTTGAGCTTGAGGAAGGTGACGGTGTATCCCAGGACGGTTGCGCGTGTATCCGACAAATGGTCGAGCTTCTTCCTCCGTTCCTTCGAGAGGAACACGCTCCCGTCGATGAAGGCGCTCAAAGGGGAGGATTGAGAGGAATCTCCGCAGTCTTTTTCTCCTGCCCCTGCACCGGAAATGCGAGGAAGAGGAGGCCGATGACTGCCGTCGTGCGAACAATTTTTCTCGTCCAGGACATGATGTCCTCCCTTTCGTTACGTAATTGCCGTTCCTGCCAAAGAACATGCCATGTCACCGTGACATGGAGGGGTATTGTACTCTCGTACAAGACTTCTACAAGGGACTTTATGTGAATCCATCCTCCCTCTCCATAGCCTTTTTCATCCGCCCATACACCTCCCAAACCGTCCCGCTGCCGTTGACGTCTTCCAGCTTCCTCTGCCGGCGGTATTCGTCGATTACTGGGAGCGTTTTCTCACGAAAAATCTGCATGCGTCGCCGAATGTAGGACTCATCCGAATCATCCACGCGCCCCTCCACCTTCGCGCGGCCGAGGATGCGCTGCAAGGCCTCTTCCTCCGGAAGGAGGATATGCAGGCAGCGGAACGGTCTGCCCACGTCCGCCATCATCGCATCAAATGCCTGCATTTGCTCCCTGTCGCGCGGAATGCCGTCAAAGAGAATTTTTTGGGTCTTAGGCTTAGCAAGAATCGCCTCCTTCGTCACCTGCATGACGAGAGACAGTGGGACGAGGTTCCCTTTATCCATGTAGGACGCCGCGATTTTCCCAAGATCGCTCCCGGACGCGATGATTCTCCGAAGTTCCGCCCCCGTTTCGAAAATGTCGTACCCGAACTCCGCGGCGATCTTCCGCGCTTGCGTGCCTTTGCCGGAGCCTTGGATACCAAAGAGAACGATATCCATATATCTTCGCAACAAACGCTGAATGGGGGCAATAAAAAAAAACCGCGAGTGGATCGTACAATAAAAACCATGCTTGTTCAATGCGCAGGCGTGAGAGCTGTCCGTGCGCTGCGGCATCGCCTGTCCACTGCTGGTGGCTGTCTTCTTCTCGCAGCTACTGTCGCAGCTACTGTGGGTTTTGCTGCTCTACTCGTGTACAAAGGAACATCGACGTGGCCGTACGCGGAGCTCTCGGGTGTCGAGAGACAAAGAAAAATGAATGTGAGACAGAGGAGGTACGGTAGTGATAGTACGAAAGATGCCTCCGCTTTCGTCCCCGGTGAAGTCATTGTAAAATTCCGGAATGCCGCGGATGCGGAGGGAACAATGGAGGCATTGGTGGAAACGCAGGCCGCAGTGCCGCGTGCCCATGTTCCGATAACGAATCGCCTCAAGAACACCCTCCGCCATCACAGGGCGAAAATAGGGAAAAAAGTGTTCGCAACAACGGACAGGAGAACAATGGGGAAAAGTAGGCAGAAGGGGCGTGCTCCGAGTGCCGCAGTGGATGCAACAGAGGAAGAGACTTTAGCAAAATTCGTGAAAATCGAGGTGGAGGAAAAAACCGCGGAGGCCACTCTCGATTTCATCAAGGCACTCCAAGCGCTTCCGGAAGTCGATGTAGCGGAGCCTAATTATCTCGCACAGACATTCCTCTTCCCGAACGATTCCTATTACGACGGTGCCTGGGGACAACCGTTTCGGGATCTGTGGGGATTACAGAATATCCAAGCGGCACCAGCATGGGATCTCTCACAGGGAAACGGAATTGTCGTCGCAGTCACGGATACCGGCATCGATTCTACCCACGATGACATCACTGCGAACATGTGGGAAAATCCAGGGGAGGCTGGGAAGTGCACGAATGGCGTTGACGATGATAACAATGGATACGTTGATGATTGTGGAGGGTGGGACTTCCACAACGGCGACAATAATCCCATGGATGGTTTTGGGCACGGGACACACGTTGCAGGAACCATCGCAGCGATTGGTAACAACGCCAAAGGCATCGTCGGAGTCTCCCCCATGGCAAAGGTGATGGCAATCAAAGGGTTGGGGGACGACGGGAGGGGAGTTATCGACCGGCTCGCGCAGGCAATTGTGTATGCAGCCAATAATGGGGCAATGGTAATCAACGCCAGCTGGGGCTGCCGCTGCCCCGCTTCGCAGGTTCTCCGGGATGCCGTTGACTACGCCCACGATGTGAAGGACGTCGTGTTCGTCGCTGCGGCGGGGAATAGCAATGCAGACGTTGGCACTCCGGAGAATGGGTTTGCCCCTGCCAGCCTCCCAGCCGTCATCACCGTTGCCGCCTCCGATCACCTCGACCAGAAAGCATCCTTCTCCAATTACGGGAACAAAATTGATGTTACGGCACCCGGCGGTGGTGACACCGACCCTACGGATGGGTATCAACCGTACCGTTCCATCCTCTCGCTCAAGTCCTCCCTGGCCAACAGCGGCATGACGGGGAATGGCCAGCTCGTGGTCGGGAGGATATACCTGCGTCAGGCGGGAACGAGTATGGCAGCCCCGCATGTTGCGGGCGTTGCTGCTCTCGTCCGCGCTCTTCACCCAGAGTTCTCCGCCGAGCAGGTCCGTAGCGCGATCCGTCTGGGAGCCGACGATGTCGGGCCTCCGGGGTTTGATGTGGATTCGGGGTACGGGCGAGTGAATGCTCTCCGAGCTCTGCGTTCCACTCCCCTCCCATCTTCCAGTTTGTCTTCCAGTTCCTCACCCTCTGCCTCCGGCTCCTCGCTTTCTTCCCGCGCATCCTCCGCATCAGGTTCCTCGCTCTCATCGCTTATGCTCTCTTCCTCGGCCTTATCGCCCCCCTCAAGTCCGACATCATCCGCTTCAAGCTCACTCGCCAGTTCGCCCGGTTCCTCCATAGCTTCCCTCTTTTCTTCGCGAACATTCTCTTCCACAGGCGCTTCGCTTTCCTCTGTTGGTCCAGCTTCATCCGCAGTGAGTTCCATTGCGGCCTCCAGTTCTCCCTCAAGCGTGCTTTCGGGATGCACCGATACGGATGGAGGGAATGTTTCTGCCGTGAAAGGTTTGGTATCAGGACCGAATTTCTATCAGGAAGATTACTGCAACAACTCTCTCATCCTCCAGGAATATTACTGCATGGGAGATAGGTCTATGGGTGCCGGGTATCGCTGCCAGTGCAGCAATGGCGCCTGCGTTGGTCCTCTCCCGGCCGATTGTGTGGACTCCGACGGTGGGAACAACACTGCCGTGCAGGGAACAGTGGAGACCACTGGAGGCACGGTGAGGACGGACTTCTGCTACGCAGCAGGGACACTCGTTGAGTATGCCTGTGCGGGCGACCGGTATTCGGAGACGCTCGTACCGTGCGTTTGTACGAATGGCGCCTGCCCTCCTCCTTGAGCCTTTCCACGGTGAAAAACTCATACGAGTTTTTCATAGTCATGCGCCAGCATCTGCGCATTGACCTGCCGGATGAGATCCATGACGACTCCGACTATGATGATCATTCCTGAGCCCGAGATGAGAAGATCGGAACTACTCAGTGTCGAGTAGCGCGTGAAGAGGAGGGGGATAATGGCAATAGTCGCAAGGAATGTCCCTCCCCAGAGATTCAGGCGATTACTCGTTTTCGCAATAATTGCTGCGGTCTGGGTTCCTGGGCGTATCCCTGGAATGAACCCTCCTCGCTTCTGAATGCTCTCCGCAAGCTGGTCCGGCCGGAATGTGACGGACACGAAGAAAAATGTAAAAAGAACAACGAGCGCGAAATAGCAACCAAGATATACGAAACTGGGACTCGATGAATTGAGATGGGTGCTGATGAAACGCGCTACTCCCTGAAAATTCGGCGCGGTCGCCATGAACTGCGCGAATATCTGCGGTATGGTGATGAGGGACACCGCAAAAATGATTGGAATCATTCCCGCCTGGTTCAAGCGGATGGGAAGATTCCCCTGCACGCCTCGACCAGCCCCCTGATTCGCGTAGGTAATGGGAAGAAGTCGCTGGGCGTCGGTAAAGAGCACAATCGCAATCAGAAGAGCTATGGAGAGTATTGCAAAAAAGATGAATGGTTCAATCTTTCCGCCGCCAGAGAAGAACACGGCACCCAAGCTCGATGGGAACTCTGAAACAATCCCCACGAATATGATGAGAGAAATGCCATTACTTATCCCTTTCTCCGTTATCATCTCTCCCAACCACATAAGGAAGAGGGCCCCCGCCGTCACAGAGAGCATGGGGAAAAGAACACCGGGAAATGTTGTATCAACGAGGTCCACACCACCTCGACTGAGAAGCAGCAGAAACCCGTAGCTCTGAAGAAAGGCGAGCGGGAGCGTGAGATAGCGCATGTACCGGTTTAATTGCTGCTGCCCCTGCATTCCCTCCTCCTTTGCGAGAGACTCGAGCTTCGGAAAAATGACCGTACAGAGCTGGATGATGATCGATGCATTGATGTACGGCCCAAGTCCCAAGAGCACCACGGAGAAATTATCGATATTTCCTCCTGTTAGCGCGGTGAATACGCCGAGAACACCACTGCTCTGCCGGGACTCCAGGAATTGCTGTAATGCGAAAGGATCCGCACCAGGAATAGTGATGTGCGCGACAATGCGGTAGATGATGAGAAGGACCACCGACCAGAGGATGCGTCGCCTCAAGCCCTCGGAATGCCAGATTTGGTGTAGATAGGAAAACATGGAGTAGCTTTTAGGTATTAGGTGTTAGATTTTGTCTTTTAATGAGATCAATCCTTCCTCCCACCTTCTCCACCGCTCTGCGGGCACTCTTCGATGCCGAATGAACGGTGAGCGTGAGTTTTTTCGTAAGTGTCCCCTTTCCAAGAAGCTTCACCGGATGAGTGCCATGAATGAGCTTATGGCTGCGTAGAGTCTCGAGATTATAGGATCCTGCCTCCAGTCTCTGCTCGATGCGTTCCAGATTGAGCACTTGATAGACGATGCGGTGCGGGTTCCTAAACCCCCCAAGTTTCGGTTGGCGGCGGAGCAGCGGCGTCTGCCCTCCTTCAAAGCCAAAACGGCGTCCCTTCCCTGCGCGCGCATGCTGCCCCTTCGTCCCGCGCCCGGCGGTCTTCCCTCCACCCGCGCTTATCCCACGTCCAACGCGCTTGCGTCGCTGCCGCGCACCAGGTGATGGACGAAGTGTATGCAACATACCATTAGACCTTGGAAGGAGCAGATTCTTGCTTGGACACTCCTGCTGATGATGACCGCAGAATATGCAGTGCATGCATAACAGCCTGAGCATTCACGAGCTTGTTCGCCGTTCCAAAACGCTTACTGAGCACATCCCGTACTCCTGCATGCTCCAGAATGACACGAACTGCGCCACCGGCAATAATTCCCGTCCCCTCGCATGCCGGGATCAATCGGATGCGCGCGGCTTTAAATTTCACATCAACATCATGAAAGAGTGTACCGCCTTTGAGAGGAACCTTCACCATGTTCTTCCGCGCATGGCGCGTTGCCTTTTTTACCGCCACCTGCACCTCGTTGGCTTTCCCTGTTCCCAGTCCCACTCGCCCCTTACGATCCCCCACCACCACGATGGCGCGGAATCGCATGCGGCGCCCCCCCTTCACCACACGCGTGACGCGATCCACGGATAGTGTGGTTTCCGCAAACTCCGAGGGGTCCTTGCGTCGATCATGGTGCCGTCCAGGATGCGATGTCTTGGCCATAAAAAAATTGAAAATTAAAATTGGATGCCCGCCTTCCGGGCGGCATCTGCGAGAGCTTTCACCTGACCGTGGTACTTATAGGCATTCCGATCGAAGACGACCCGTGTCACTCCTGCTGCAGTCACTTTTTCCGCAATGCGCTCACCAAGAAGCGTTGCCCCTTTTACATTCGGGGACATCTTGCACTCCTTTGTGGACACTGCGGCAACTGTCCGCCGCGCATCATCATCAATAACCTGGACATATATGTTACGGAGCGAGCAAAAAACACTCATCCGCGGCCTCAGAGCACTGCCCCGCACTTTCGTACGAATACGGCGCTTGCGCTGGAGCCGATTCTGGAGGAGGACACGACGCATGAATGACAACGTACAGTGAATGTGGAGATTCGCAAGCAGCCTATGATACCCCTGGAGACTTTGCGGCTGCAGACTTCCCTACTTTTCGTCGGACGATCTCTCCAACGTACCGGATTCCCTTTCCCTTATAAGGTTCTGGGGGCTGCACGGAACGTACGGATGCCGCAAACTGCCCTACAAGCCATTTATCAATCCCACGGACAATGAGAATATTCTTATTCTTCTCTTCCTGTGTTATTTCCAAACCTTCCGGGATAGGAATATCAACAGGATGTGTAAAACCGACATTGAGCCCAAGCGTTTGTCCCTTCATCTGTACTCGATATCCTACACCAATGATCTCGAGTCGCTTCTCATACCCGCTGGACACCCCTCGCACCATATTCGCGACAATGGCGCGGGTGAGACCATGGAATGCGCTCTTACCTGCTTGCGCCTCAACACACACCACCTCTCCTTCCATCTTTAGAGTCACACCGACCGGAAGAGGAAAATGGAGAGTGCCTTTCGGCCCCGCGACCTTCACATCGCCATTTGTCACCAAAACGGTAACACCGGAAGGAATAGCCACAGGTTTTCGACCAATACGGGACATGGGCTTTCGGAATTAAGAATTAAGAATTAGGGACGAGGACTGTGGATCATTGTTATGAAATGGTGCAGAGAATCTCTCCTCCAATCTTCTTCTTCCGTGCTTCCTTGTCCGTCATCACCCCCTGGTTTGTTGTAAGAACAGCAATCCCGAAACCGCGGAGAATCGGCCGCATTTCCGCCACCTTTGCATACCACCGACGACCGGGCCGACTCACGCGCTTCAAGACAAGAATTTTCCCCGGCACAAATGTCACCTCGATCTCTCGCTTTGGATCCTCCCCACTCACCCACACATCCCTTAGCCATCCTTCGCGCACCAGGAGCTCGCAGAGTTTTTGCTTGAGAAGAGACCACTGAGCCTGACAACCCAAACGCCGGGCGGCTTGGGCATTGCGTATCCGGGTCAGCAGGTCGCCAATAGGGTCTGTTACGTACGTCATAGCATCACCAGGAAGATTTGATTACGCCAGGAATTTCTCCGTTGCTTGCAAATTCCCGAAAACATATGCGGCATAATCCGAAAAATCGCATGTACCCGTGCCGACGCCCGCAGAGGTTACACCGATTGTACACTCGCGTTGGAAGCCTTGGCCTACTTCCAGCTGCCTTACTGCGAAGGAATGCCTCGAGATGTTGCCGTTGCCGATTGACGAGCGCGAGACGTGCCATGGGTTAGCGGAAAGGGAAGCCTATCACACGGAGAAGAGCCTTCGCCATCAAATCATCCTTCGCCCTGATGCGGATTTGGATCTGCATCCCGAAAATCTGCCGAACATCGGGCGGAGGAGGAACTTCAGGAAATACGGAATAATCACTCAAACCCACTGCGTAATTCCCTCGCCCATCGAAGCGTGGGAGAAGCCCGCGAAAATCACGAATGCGTGGAAACACGAAACTCACGAGGCGATCGATGAACGCCTCCATGCGCCGACCGCGCAGTGTCACCATCACGCCAACTATCATGCCTTTACGAATTTTAAAATTCGCGATGGACTTTCGCGATGGACAAAATGCCGGTTTCTGTCCCGTGATCTTCCCAAGAATACTGGCAATATGATCGACAATTTCCTTTCCCTCCATCGTACTACGATTAATACCGACATTGACGATCACCTTTTCCAGTTGTGGAAGCTCATGCACATTCTCTATCCCCAGCTCTTTCTGGAGCGCACTCCCAATGGGACCCCGAAGCCGGTCATGGAGAGAAACGTATGCCATAGTTGCTAGCTACTTTCACGAGAACGTCGAACGCTTCCAACGGAACTTCGATCAATCTCCTCCTGACGATTGCGCCCTTCCTCCTGTCCATCAATTGCTTTGTCCCCTGTCCGGAATGCGCGCTTCCAGAATGGCTCGCGGACAGTGTTTTCTTTCTTCTTTATCACTTGTTCCTCTCCTATCGTCTGCTCCTTCTCTCGACGCTGTTTCTTCGGAGCATCTTTTCCTCGCTCGAGGGCAGAGCCACTTTTCTTTGCCACTCGCTGCTTTCCATGCTCTCCGCACACTATCCCTATACGCGTCCGCTTCGCATTTTTCGGATCCACCATCATCGCATTACTCGCATGAATACTCGCTTCGTAGCGGACAATCTGTCCGGGGCGCTGCAGCGTCTTTTTCTGGTGACGGGTCCGCATATTCACCCCTTCCACCACAAGACGATTGATCGCGCGTAAGACATGGATCACCTTCCCTGTTTTCCCCTTCTCTTTGCCGGAAATAATGACGACATTGTCGCCAGTATGGAGCTTCATCATAAGAAGTAAGAAGTAAGCAGTAAGAAGTAAGTATCAAAGGACATCGGGGGCAAGGGAAAGAATTTTGAGATACCCCTTTGCGCGAAGCTCCCGCGCGACGGGACCAAAAACCCGCGTCCCCTTCGGAAGACCGTCCGGCTGAATGATGACACATGCATTGTCATCAAAGCGGATGCCACTACCATCTTTCCGTCGCGTAAGGGACTTCGTCCGTACAATCACCGCACGTTCGATGGTTTTTGCCTTCACTACGCCACGCGGCTCAGCCTTCTTCACTGTCACCACTATCACATCCCCCACATGCCCATACCGTCGGTGACTTCCACCAATCACCCGGATACACATCGCTTTTTTTGCGCCGGTATTATCCGCAACGTTGAGGTATGTCTGGAGCTGAATCATAGGTTCAGTGGAACCGAGGGGTGCATTGCATCCTGAAGACCCGCCTCCTCTACAATCTCACCAACGCGTTCAGCACGTACAAGAACCTCACTCACCTTGAATCGTTTGCGCTTACTTAAGGGGCGGCACTCCATAATACTCACTTCATCCCCAACACCGAGCTCCAGACCGTTTGGATCCGCGAGGAATTTCGTGCTCACACGGAAGGATTTTCGATACAGAGAATGCGGCTTGCGCCGGTGGACGGTCACCGTCACGGTTCCCGTCATCTTGGCCGATGTAATGATTCCGCGCTTTTGAAGCATAGAGTGTGCGGGGCACTTTACGTGACGGACTCTGGCCGAGCAAGCGTCGACGAGCGTCGAACGACAATCTTCGTTTGGAGCGGGAGTTTATGACCGGCGAGCCGCAACGCCTCGCGCGCAGTTCCCTCCACCACCCCATCCATTTCAAAGAGAACAGTACCGCGCTGGATATTCGCACAGTAGTACTCCGGGGTACCCTTTCCCTGGCCCATCGGCACCTCTGCAGCCTTGCGCGTCACCGGTGTATGGGGAAAAATACGAATCCAAATCTTCCCTCCACGTTGGATCTTATGAGTAATGGCCTTCCTGGCAGCCTCGATTTGCCGAGCCGTCACTTCGCCACCACTCACTGCCTTGAGACCGAAGGTCCCAAAGGAGAGTTGCGCTCCTCTCTGTGCCTTCCCTCGGCACGCACTGCGGAGACGGTGTTGCTTCCGGCGGCGAATCTTCTTCGGTTCAAGCATGGGATGGGAGAGACGATGTATGTAAATGGCGAATATTCTTGAAGACCATTCCCTTGTGGATCCATACCTGTACCCCGATCGTCCCGAATTTCGTCACTGCGTGGCGCCGCGCGAATTGCACGTTCGCGCGGAGGGTCTGGAGAGGGACATTTCCCTCCTTAAAAAGATCGGATCGAGCAATCTCTGCGCCATTCAGGCGCCCTGAGACCAACACCTTCACACCGACTGCTCCCGCCTGCATCGCCTTCTCCAGCGCCATTTTCACCGCCCGCCTATAGGGCATCCGGCGCGCGATTTGCCCCTGGATCGTCTCGGCCACCACTTCGGCGTCTGCATCGGGATTCCGGACTTCCTGAATTTCCACAGCGAATATTCCACCGAATTCCTTCTCGAGTATATGACGCAACTCCTCAATCGCCGCACCTTGTTTCCCAATAATCACTCCTGGCTTACTCGTATGTATGATGACGGAGACTTTCTTCGTCCGTTCAATTTCGATCAGACTCACTCCCGCTTCCTTCAACCTCTTTTGGAGAAAGCGCCTGATACAAAGATCATCGAGAAGCAGTTTACGGTATCGTGCCTTTCCGGCAAACCACATGCTCGGCCACGTCCGGGTAAAGCCGATACGGAAGCCGTTGGGATTAACTTTCTGACCCATAGGGAACGTGGAATTGGGAATTAAGAATTAGGAATTAAGAATTGCGGACACCGAGTGTCACTGAAATGTGGCTCAGGAATTTTCGTATGGGTCGCACGCGTCCGCGCGCCATCGGTACCCCCCTCCGGAGCGAACTGCCCTGGTTGACGACCACCTCCTTCACTATGAGGACCTGCGGATCTTGCCGGTCGTTGTGCGCCGCATTCGCGACGGCGGACGCGAGGAGATCCTCAAAAAGACGCGCCGCTTTCTTGTGAGTTCGGGAAAGGAAATCCTGCGCCTCTGACACAGACATACCGCGTACAATCCGCGCGATGATGTTCGCTTTTTTTGGGGCAATGCGGGCGGAGCGGAGGAGGGCTTTCATTTTGTAGGCTTGGAAGAAGTAGGAGCAGTGGTGATAGTGGAAGGCCCTGCGGCGGCTGCTCCTGCCGTTTGTGATGCCGCCAGCTTCCCACCATGCCCCTTCCACTTTGTCGTCCATGAGAACTCTCCGAGCTTGTGTCCCACCATCTGCTCCGTGACATATACCGGAATAAAGTCTTTCCCGTTATGAACCGCAAAGGTGAATCCGACAAATTCCGGTGGAATATCACTATCGCGAGACCACGTCTTCACGACCTTCTTCTCCCCTGCATTCACCATCTTCATGATTTTCTTCATGAGCTTGGGATCAACGTAGGGGCCTTTCTTGAGGGATCTGGACATATCAGCTTTGGGTAATCCTATTACTTCTTCCGGGATTTCTTGAGACGGCGGCGGATGATGAATGCATTGGAGAACCGCTTCTTCTTCCGTGTTTTTACTCCAAGTGCGGGTTTTCCCCAAGGGGTCTTCGGACCGGGAAGCCCGATGGGACTATGTCCTTCTCCTCCCCCGTGGGGGTGATCGACGGCATTCATGGATTTCCCAAGGACTTCTGGCCTGCGACCGAGCCAACGGGAACGCCCCGCCTTTCCAATGCGCACGAGATTGTGTTCGGCATTACTGAGCGTACCGATGCTCGCCATACACTCCCGACGAACTTTGCGCACCTCTGCGCTCGGAAGTTGGAGGAGGGCATACTCCCCATCAAATCCAAGGAGCGTCGCTGTCGTCCCCGCTGACCGGACAATTTGGCCACCACGCCCGATCTGCAGCTCGATATTATATACCTTATACCCCACAGGAATGTTGCAGAGTTGCATCCTATTACCAACCTTCACTTTCGTCTGTTTGGCACTGACAATGGTATCGCCAAGACGCAGACCCTCCGCCGCAAGGAGATAACGCTTTTGTCCATCGCTGTACTGCACAAGGAGAATACGCGCAGAACGATTGGGATCGTACTCTATGGCAATAATTTTCCCTGGAATACCATCGCGCCCATGCTGGCAAAAATCCACGAGACGCTCAAGACGCTTATGCCCTCCGCCGCGATGACGGATGGATATTCGCCCGGCACTATCCCGTCCGGATAGCCGCTTCTTTCCATGAACAAGGGACTTTTCGGGTTCCTTCTTTGTCAACTGCGTAAAATCTGCGCCGGACATCTTCCGTCGCCCGGGACTCGTTGGTTTGTAGGTGCGCAGAGGCATGGGAGCAGAGTGTATGCGTTAGTTGGTCCGGAAGGAAGCGAGATCGAGGGCACGGCTCCCTTCCCGAAGCGTCACGATGGCCTTCCGCCACCGGTGACGCTTCTCCATGACCCGACCCGATCCAAGGAGGCGACGTTTTGGCCGAACGAAGAAAACACGGACGCGCTCGACATCGACGCCGTAGAGCTTCTTCAGCGCCTGCCGCACCTCGATCTTCGTGGCTACAGACGCGATGCGTAGCGTATACGTCCGCGCCGCCTTCAGCCGCTCCGATTTCTCGGTGAGTACGGAGCCGACGATGACGTTTGCGATATCCATATCATTTTCCAAAAACTTCTTCCGCCTTCTTTAGTGCATCAACGAGAAAAACGATGTGGTACGAACGCAGAATATCCTCCGGATTGAGGTATGGAGCCGAAATCACCTTCAGTCTTGGAACATTACGACTACTCAGGGTTAACCCACGATGCTTCTCTGCCATGACGAAGAGGATCGGACGGCCGATGTTCACAGGTAGTTTCGCGAGAAACTGGACGAAATCTTTCGTTTTGATGCAATCGGGATATTCCTGCAAACCAAAAATGAGGCCACGCTTCGCCTGGAATGACAGACAGGAAAAGAGCGCCGCACGTCGCATCTTCTTCGGCATGTCGCGCGCGGGATTCCGCGTGTTCCTGGGACCGAATGCCTTCCCCCCTCCGCGCAGAAGTGGCGAGCGAATCGAACCGCGGCGGGCGCGCCCCGTGTGCTTTTGTGCATAGAGCTTCCGCGTCGACCCACGTACCTCCCCCCGTGTTTTCACATGGGCGACTGGTTGTCGCCTGTTCGCCTGCTGCCGGAGCAACGCCTGATGCATGAGGCTTCTCTGGACCGGTGCCTCGAAGAGCGTCGCAGGGAGTTCTACGGTCCCAACTTTTTCGCCGGTAGAGGAATAGAGTGGGGCTTCCATAGATTGAGGAATACTGCGTGTCATGGTGAGCGTAGACGAACCATACACGCGATGTCGACCCTTCGACTACGCTCAGGGTGACACATTTTTATGGTCAAGGTGATACCGCTTTGGTGGCGGCTTCGATGGTGAGGAAGACGTAGGATCCATTGGGGCCGGGAACAGGCCCCTTCACACCGATGATCTTCTGCTCAATATTGCGGATGAGCATGGGCCGGTTCCGGATAGTCACCTGATCCTTCCCCATCTGCCCCGCCATGTGATGACCCCGGAATATCCGCCCCGGCTGCGTGCGCATCCCGATGGATCCCGGCTCACGCTTCATGTGGGAGCCGTGGGACGCCGGCCCTCCCGCGAAGTGGTAGCGTTTCATGACACCTTGGAATCCCTTCCCCTTGGATACCCCAGTAATCGTGAGCATGGCGCCATCAGGAAGAACCTCGATATTCACGATCTTTCCCTTTTCCATGCCATCCATGGACTCTATCTGCCATTCTTTCTGCTTCTGGTACCGCGTGTGTTCGTTACCTTTCCGCGTCTTCCATATTTCCGGCCCCACCCCTAATACCACTGCATCATAACCATCTTTCTCCTTCGTCTTCGTGCGAACAACAGTATGATCAGGGATTGCCAAGTACGTCACTGCCATCGCCTCTCCACCTTCCGTGAAGATGCGGGACATGCCGACTTTTTTGGCAATGAGACCGAGAGGCATACTGTGGCGGGAGTGTAGGGAACCGCCAACAGACGGTCAATGATTTCCCCATACGAAAGCCCCCTGACCGCATCGGTCAGGGGGCATAGGGCACAGGTTACTTCTTCTCCTCTCTCTTGGAAGGGGCGACATCGAATGTGCCGACGAGTGGGACCCCCATGTTACCCACCGGAATGTAGACCGTGGTGTGGTTCGTGGAGCCAACCATCGCCCTCTGGGCTTCGATTGCCTCGTGCTGGAGGTAGAGGGGCGTCAGCTTCTGCTGGACGATCTCCATCGCTTTCGCAATGCCATCTGCCAGGTATACGGGTTATTGGACGCAGTACCAGAGGAGTCCCCATAGAACAAGGAGAGCCACCACGGCAGTCCCCACTTCAAAACCAATACGACGAAACATCGTCGTCCTCCTTCAAAGAACCTGTGTTGAGAAAAAACATCCCACTCCACCCGTGGAGTGGTTTATTACATTAATGTTTCTTTGTGTTTCTGTCAACTGCCAAATCCGTTCCGCATTTGCCCAATGAGGTCACGCACGTGCTCCCCCTGTCCACCATCGATCACCTGTATCGGACTCGCGCCACCGAGGAACGGATGCGGCGTCTGGAGCCACTTATCTATGTACCGCGGCTTGATGACCGCGGCGAGCGACGGCCGTAGTTCCTCGATGAACGCGATGGTCAGCGGGTGCCACTGCTGCGGGTCAACGGGCCGATGCTCCGGCGGGCTGTTGTACACCGCGAAGTACGAACAACTGCCGGCATCGAGAGCGCCGGCATCGATAATGGACCGGAGTTCCTCCCGGAGCTCCTGCAGGTACCATGCGACCTCCGACCGCACGGCACTCTCCGGCATCTCCTCCCGCACGAACGCGAGGATACCCGTGAGGTCCGCCTGGTGATCGAGGAAAAACTGCGTGCGCTCCTCGCGGATATCCCATGCAATAAGCGCGGTGCGGAGCCTTGCAAGCACCTCCCACACATCCTTCCCCAGCCGTGCCTCGAGAATCTCCGGATGGACCTCGGATGTGCGGATGGTATGGATAAACATGCCGCGCGCCATGTAATGGATACTATACACCCCTGCAAGCCCACGGGACGTGTATGTCACATTTTGCCTTGCAAAAGCCAAAAATCTTGTTACCATCCTCTCCTCCCCTGCGACGGTCGCAGGACAGGGGAATTGTTCTTTGGAATAGCAGGAAAGGAAAAGGTTATGTACAAGAGTGGAAGCGATCGCCTCGTGTACGCCTGGAGTCTGCTGCTATTGATTTTCCTTGCGGCAGTGGGACTGGTCATCTGGTGGGGCGTGAAACCTTTTTCCCCCCAAACCATCGATGAGCAATCCGTTCGACACGATGAACGATTTGTCAGCGACACGCGCTTGCTGGCCAAAAAAGAGTTCGGTGGCGCAGTCTACGATCTGTATCCCGCGATCGGCGGTGGCGGCAGTGGCGGTGGAGGCGTCTTCATGAAAGATAGCGGTAAGTGTCTCGGTCTCCTCAGCTATGAAGCCCCCGGCGTCACTCTCGCCGTCCCCACGTCAGCCATCCGGCAGTGGACAAAGGAGAAGTGCGTCGCCTGGGCGATTGACCACACGATCCCCATGCCGTCCGATGAGGAGCTGAAGAAACTCCTGATCGAGGATTGATCAATGCTATTCCGTCCACCCCCAGCTTCGGCTGGGGGTTTTGCATTTACCCCACCTTCACCTCAAGAACACACACGCGCTTATCCATATCTGTCTGATTTTCAATGAAAGAAACCTGATTCCTATGAAAATCGCTACGCATATGACGCATCTCCGCAGCTAACTGATTCACTTTGGTATCGAGCTGATTCACTTTGGTATCGAGCTTTCCCACCTTTTCATCAAGTGCATGGATGTCTTCCTTGAGTTCGCGACGGACATCGGCGATCTCGTCGAGGATGATCTTCACAATTTTCCGATTGCTCCAATCAGGAGGTGCGCCGCTCTTTTTTCTCTTCTTCATAACCATGAACCCAACAGTACCACGATGACACACTGAGGTACAATCCCTCCCATGGTCTGGGCCGATCGCATCGTCGGGGAAATCAAGGAACGCTTTGCGAAGAAGATCGCAAAAGGGCAGCCGCTCGTGATCCGCGATGAGAAAACCCTTTCGGGGCGCGTCCATGTGGGAAGCCTGCGCGGGATCGTGATCCATGGACTCATCGCACAAGTTCTGAATGAGCAGGGAATTCCAAACATATTCCGCTTCGAGCTCAACGATTTTGACCCGATGGATGAGGCGCCGGAGAAGTACCTGCAACACATGGGGGAGCCACTGTGGAGGGTGCCGGATTACTCGCCCCTCACCCTAACCCTCTCCCGCGGGGAGAGGGGAGCTGGGGTTCATGAACCCCAGCTACGGGAACAAAATTACCCGATGCTTTGGGGCAAAGAGCTTCAGGAAGCTGTTGCCCCCCTCCACCTCCCCATCGAATGGTACACGCTGCGTCCCCACTACGAACGAGGCGAGTTTAACGAAGTCATCCGCGATGCGCTGGACCACGCAGTAGAGATCCGCGCGATTTATCGAGAGGTTAGCGGCAGCGTGAAGCCCGACGACTGGTACCCATTGCAAGTTGTCTGCGAAAAGTGCGGGAAGATCGGGACGACGCAGGTGACACACTGGGACTCAACGGCAGTGTGTCATGGTGAGCGGAGCCGAACCATGACGGGCATCGTCACCTACACCTGCAAGCCCGACCTCGTGAAGTGGGCGAAGGGATGTGGCCATTCTGGAAACATGAGCCCATTCGATGGCAATGCGAAACTTCCGTGGAAAGTCGAGTGGCCCGCGAAGTGGAAGGTGTTCGGCATCGACATCGAAGGGTGTGGCAAAGACCACTCCGCGGCGGGGGGATCGCGCGATATCGGACGGCGCATTGTCACGGAGATTTTCCATTACCCGGAACCCTTCAATATCCCCTACGAATTCTTCAACCTTGCCGGCAAAAAGATGAGCGCGAGCAAGGGCGTCGGCGCGTCGGCAAAAGAAGTGAGTGATTTGCTCCCGCCGGAGCTCATCAGGCTCCTCATGATCCGCAAGCTTCCGAACCATCCTATTGATTTCAATCCGGACGGAGACACGATCCCTCTCCTTTTCGATGAATACGATCGCCTGGCGGACCATGCGTTCAAGCGCCATCCGAAGCCCGATCACGACTTCACGCGGACATTTCACATCGCCAATCCCGACTTCCCCAAAAAGCCGGAAGATCTGTGGCAGATGCGATTCTCGGTCCTCTCATTCGTCCTCCAAATGCCGCATCTGCGGCTCGAGGATGAGGCGGTAAAGCTCAAGGGTTCAGCCCTGACGGACGCAGAAAAATCCGCACTCCGCACGCGCGCGCGATACGTCGAAAAGTGGCTGCAGGAACATGCGCCGGAGGAGTATCGGTTCCGCATCGTCGAACAGCCGCCCCCTCTCGCACTTGATGACACGCAGCGCAGCGCCATTGCAAAAGTCCTCTCCGCCCTCGAGCGCTGCCCGTGGGATGGGGCGAGCATCCACGAGGCGATCCACGCAGTGAAAGCGGAAACCGGCATCGAACCGAAAAAACTCTTCCAGCCCTTGTATCAGGCATTTCTCGGCCGCGACAACGGCCCGCAGATGGGGTGGTTTCTGTCCACGTTTGAGCGAGAGAAAGTCCTGCAACATCTCGCGACTCTTTGTGCGTAATCCCTACTGCCGTGCCGCTATAGCAAAGTATATGAAGTAGTTCTCGAGTAGCGGAGGGGTCGAATGAAAAGTGTTCTCACCGAAAAAGTAATCGCAGATTACTTCCCGAAGGCGACAGAGTTCTCTGAGACGTTTTCGATGCTTTGGATCGGCAATCGTGAAATCCAGAAGCTCCAATGCACGGTCAAGGCAGCGCTGGAGTTGCTGTTCATCACATTTTTCCTTGGCTTTCAATGCCCGCCCGACTTCGCTTCCCACGTTTGCCAGCTGCATAGCCAGAGAGAATGTCTGCCACCGACCCCCTGCTAATTCTGTGTGGATGGGATTCATTGCACAAGATCAGAAACAATCTCGATAATGATCGAACATATCGCTGCATCTTCCACTCTTCGAGAACGATTATTTTGTTGCGGTCGAATATTGATCATCGAATCGAATTCAATCCAATCACTGCCTTCTTTTCCCGGATAGAGATTAACTCCCCAAAGATCTTCCTGGTCTGACCCATCTTCCAGGAGCAGCTGTTCCGCGTCCGCGTGGAGTTCGGCACCGACGGCCATCACCCTTCGCTCGCAATCGACCACGGCTTTCACCATGTCGCCAAAGTGTTCTTCTGCAAGAACCTTCAGCTGCGCACGACTGATCGCTTCGCGGATGATGATCATCGGAGTCATTGGCCCTAGAATATCACTCCCGTTCCGTGCCCACACGTTCCGTGGTCACCCTCTGGAAATTCCGGAGCGCTGCGGCACCTGCTGCACCTTCGATAACCTTTAAGGCGACCTCTTTATTCTCGCGATGTGCTTGTTCGAGTTGATTAATGAAAGGCGTCGCAGGGGAGATTTGCTTATAGTCACAAGCGCCACACGCATGTGGACGCTATGCTACTCCACCATGTACCGCTTCTTCGAGAGCATTATCCATCCGGCGCTCGCAATCATCCGTCCGCGCGTGATCGTCGAAATTGGCATTGATAAGGGATTCCATACAGAAAAACTTCTCCAGTACTGCAAAGAGGCCAACGTCGTCCTCCACGCCATTGACCCGGAACCACATTGCGATATTGAACAGATGCAACAGACCTACGGGAAACATTTTGCGTTCTATCGGGATTTCAGCCTCAATGCCCTCTATCGCATCGAAACGTACGACATGGTTCTCATTGATGGAGACCATAATTGGTACACCGTCTACCATGAGCTCCTTCTCATTGAGAAAAAAGCAAAAGAACAACAGCGCTTCCCTGTCGTTTTTCTCCACGATATCGGGTGGCCCTACGGGCGACGCGATCTCTACTATCACCCAGAAAACATCCCTGCAATGTACAGACATCCATACCAGAAAAAAGGTATTATTTTCGGAAAAGAAGGTCTCACAGAAGCTCAGGGATGGAACCCCGACTTCTCGAACGCCATCTACGAACACAACCTCCGTAACGGTGTGCTCACCGCCGTGGAGGATTTTATCGCACAGTCCAGAGAAACATTCCACTTCACCAAAATTCCTGGATTCCATAGCCTTGGGATCATCACCAATGCCATTCTTTTTTTACAAAACAGCACATTCCAACATTTTCTCGACTCCCTCCACCTTAGTGGACCTCTCACACAGCATATCGATGCTCTCGAGCATGTGGAACTTAAACACATCACAGACGCTAGACAACAACAGAATGAAAAGAGACAACTGGAGACGGAACTCACGAGCGTGCGGGAGGGTCGGGACAAGCTGGAGACGGAACTCACGAGCGTGCGGGAGGGTCGGGACAAGCTGGAGACGGAACTCACGAGCGTGCGGGAGGGTCGGGACAAGCTGGAGACGGAACTCACGAGCGTGCGGGAGGGTCGGGATCGTCTCGCTATGGAACTTGCGACAAAAACTGTGGGAATAGAGCGCATAACTCGGACCCGCAGCTGGCGGTGGACGGGGGTCCTTCGCAAAGCGGAAGCGCAATGGCACATGCTAGTCCATCGTTGCGTCTGTGATTATCCATTCCTTCACTTTACGCGAAAATGGCGGCTCCCAGGCTTTCCTCCACACCCCGTCGCTTCGACGCCACCCATCTTTGTCTCACAACCGCGCCCAGTCGACATCATTATTCCAATCCATAATGCTTTTGAAGTAACGACGAGATGCATTGAGAGTGTTCTCGCATACACCACGGATGTGCCTCACCGACTTCTTCTGATCGATGACGCCAGCACCGATACCCGTATGCGCCCATATCTCGAAAACATCCAACATCATCATCCTTCCCGTGTTCGTATTTTTTTTCTTCCGGAGAACAGAGGATTCGTTCAAACGGTGAACTATGCACTCCCCCTCACTGCATCACACGACGTGGTTCTTCTGAATAGCGATACAGAGGTTTCTCCATACTGGCTTTCCGGTCTGGCAAAAATCTGCGGAGAAAAAGAGGATACAGCAACGGTAACTCCTCTCTCCAATAAAGCATCGATCTATTCGATCATGGAGCCAGCATGGGCCGACGTCATGCTCCGGAAGCTCGATGTTGCTGAGATTGGCACAACCGTACGCAACCATTCCCTGCGGCTTTACCCGGAAATCCCAACAGCCGTGGGTTTTTGCATGTATATGAAGCGCGAAGCTATTGACCGTGTCGGATTTTTTGATGAGGAGTTCGGCCATGGTTACGGTGAGGAAAATGACTGGTGCATGCGCGCGCGAGCGGCAGGATTTCGGCACTATCTCGACGATGCCACTTTTGTGTACCACAAAGGTCATGTTTCCATGCGAGCGGCTGGTCACTTACTTCCTCAAGAAGAGCATAGGAAAGACCATGAACTCATCCTTCAACGGAAACACCCCTCCTATCGCGCCACTGTTCACTCATTCTTGAAAAATGATCAGCATCTCCCCCGCATCCGCCAGCATCTCCACCATTTCCTTCTCGAAAAGGTTTCTGCCGATCGCAGAAGACTCGCTTTGCTTGTCCATCGGCCCATTGACGGAAGCTGCATCGGAGGCACGGAGTTCAATGTTCGAGACCTGGTCGAAGAGCTCCAAAGCCACATCGATTGTTTCGTCGTTTTTCCAAAAGACAACGCCTTCGTGGTCAAGAGGCTCGTCGACACTTGTACCGTCTCGTACACTTTCCCCCTCCCTTCCCCCCTAGATCGGGAAGCTGCCCTAGCGAAAACCTTCGGTTCCATCCTCGATACCTTTTGCATTGAACTTTTCCACGTCCACCATGCCCTGGATACGTCTTTCCGACTTATCGGTGTCGCAAAAGAAAGAGGATTGCGCGTTCTCTACACCGTTCATGATTTTTACGCACTTTCTCCAAACTATCATTTAGTTCGCGAAGATGGCACATATCATGGTATACCGGACGATGGTGAAACCTATGGCAGCTCGAATGAAGAGACACATGGAAATTGGCGGAAGCATGTACGTCATTATTTAGAACAGGTCGATGTCATTACGGCTCCTTCCAGCTCCTCTCTCACTCTTTTCGATAGTGTTTATGGAGATCTCCCTGCGACACGCCACGTTATAGAGCACGGCGATCCTTTCGCACCATCGTCCGCCCGTCATTTCCCCTCGAAACATCGCGTCTGCTTCCTCGGGGCCGTCCACGAAATCCACAAAGGAAGGAACATTATTGTTTCTGCCGCCGAATACATCGCACAACAGGGAATCGACGTTGTTTTCTTGGGATGTCATTCTGATTTTTTTGCGCAGGCGCTCTCTCGCTGCAAAAACATTTCTTTCCTCGGCTTCTACGCTCGTGATGATGTTCAAACCATCCTGCAGAATCAGCAAATCAGCCTGGTTTGCATACTCTCTATTCTCCAAGAAACCTTCAGTCATACCCTCTCGGAGAGTTGGCTCGCACGCATCCCCGTCTATGTGACAAACGTCGGCGCCCTTGCGGAACGGGTCAGGGAAACACATGCTGGAAAAATCGCGCCCAGCTTTGATCCTATCTCAATCGCCAAAGATATCGTTGACTTTCTCCATTCACCGGACTACAGGAAGGTTTGGCAAAGAACGCAGGAGCTCAAACTGAAAACATCCGCAGAAATGGCAGAGAAGTATCTTCCGCTTTATGAGCATCTTTGGCCAAAAAAAGACGAACGCCATGATGCCAGGGGCTCCTATACTCTTCAAGAGCCAGCATCCATGCTGGCGCGAACAAAAGAACAGTGGCTCACAATCCTTCAAAATATCACGAAAGGCTACATGACAATAGGTGGCCACGCTTCCTTTTACGAGACAGGTCATATGATCATGAACCACATCAGGAAACTGGGAGCATGGAAAGAGGGAGACGCCATCGTCGACGTAGGGTGTGGCAATGGTCGCTGTGCCATACCTCTCACACAATTTTCAATCAATTATGTAGGACTGGACGTCATCCCGGAATCCATCCATTTCTGCCGTAGCGCATTTGCACAGTGGCCAAACTTTCGATTTATTCATCTCCGAAGTAATAATGCTCTGTATAATCCCGACGAAACGATGCCACCTACTCACGTCTGTTTTCCCATCGCCAGCGAGTCTGCCGATTTCGTCATTGCGATTTCGCTCTTTACCCACTTTGAAACCGCCGAAGCTGTGGCAGCGTACCTCCACGAGATGCAGAGAATCCTTAAAAGAAAAGGGAAATTTTGGTGTACATGGTTCAGAGCTCCTCCCAACGATCCATGTGCATCCGCTCATCGGACGGTCTTTCCCGAGCATACTATCATGGAACTGATCAGACCATTCACCATCCTGCACACAGAATGGGGCTTGACAACTGGACACCATGATCAGTGGCAAATGCTCCTTCAAAAACAATGAGCGCCGTGCTCGAAATCCGCAACGATCTCTCCGCGTGAAGAGCAGGGGCGCACATGCGTTCGTATCTAGGCCTCGGGTCCTAAGCTGCAATTATGCGCAGGCGGCCACCGGTTTTTGTGCGTGCATCAAGACTGCCCGACCATTTTCCCATCCTCAAGATAGAGAACACGATCGCAGAATTCTTCCAGATCCCTTTCATTATGAAGCACCAGTATGGCCGCCTTGCCACGCTGTTTCATGCCATGCATATATTCTTTACACTGTCTCTGAAAGTCGGCATCCCCCACAGCAAGCACCTCATCGAGAATATACACATCGGCATCCGTATGCGCCATTGCGGCAAAGGCCAATCGCTGGCGCATGCCGGTTGAATAGCACTTAATGGGAAGATGAATGTGCGACCGAACTCCGGCAAAATCAATAATACGATCCGTCATTCTCTTAATTTCGTGCGGCATCAGACCATGCAAAAGACCATGAAGGTTCAAATTTTCCGCTGCGAGGCGTTCCATATGAAACCCCACCCCTAACGTAAAAAAGCAGGACAATT
This sequence comes from Candidatus Peribacteria bacterium RIFCSPLOWO2_12_FULL_55_15, assembly GCA_001789045.1. Classification (GTDB taxonomy): domain Bacteria; phylum Patescibacteriota; class Gracilibacteria; order Peribacterales; family Peribacteraceae; genus 01-FULL-54-110. Next base: position 30,703 of record MFYG01000009.1, read on the forward strand.
GCCCTCTCTGAACGACCTGTCCGGCATCCGGTTCCATAATCCCTCCCAAAATACGCAGTAGCGTCGTTTTGCCGCTCCCATTCGGCCCATATACTCCCACCCATTCTCCAGGCATCACTGCCATCGAGACATCATTCAACGCATGAACATGAAATGTGTCTCTATGCCTGCGTCGCCGGATAACACGATCCTGAAAAAGATGCGTCGGGACCACCGGGTACGTGAAGGTTTTATGAATGCCATCACAGGAGAGAATAGGAGCCATAAGACTAATATTCTTGCACAAACGACCTGCTTCGTTTACGGAAAACCAACAATCCGATCCAGAATACCAGCAGGCAGATCGCTGTTAATACGACGCTATGCACGAGTGATGGCATACCTCCGCCATCAGGCAATAAAACTCTCCGTGTATCGAAAATAATGAGAGATAATGGCTGAAAACGCGTAAAAAATGTGAGCATCTCCCATCCAATAATTTGTTGCGGTGAAGATATCATTTGTAAAAACTCCACCGTTGCGGGCGCATGGACAGCATGGACATACGTAATCGGTGTGAGCCAAAAAAACACCTGTAACAGAATCCCCCACAAATGGGGGAAATCCCGAAATCGCAACGCGTACGATGCAAGCAGTGATCCAATACCCAACGAAAAAAGCGTAAATTGTAAAAAAGGAACAGGGAAATACAATGCATTCCATGAAGGAGCGGCCCCCATCATCACGCTCATGACAAAAAAGATCGCCACATGGGTGCAAAAAATAATCGTCTGTATCCACCCGACGGTGAATACGAGTAAAAATCGCGGAAATGCGACATTTTTAATGATATCGGCATACGTCAGTGGTATCCCGATGCACGCCATCGTCACATTGGCAAAATACTCCCACAGAATAATGCCCAAAAATAAATACAGCGAATAGAACGGAATATCCACCACAAACAGCACGCGGAATACATAAAAAAAGATCACAAATTTACAAAACGGCACCGCGAACGACCAAAAGTATCCGAGCACTGATCCGCGATATTTTAACTGGAAATCCGCCCACCCCAGATCCCACACGATCCGAACCATGTGCCTTGTGGTGAAGCGGCGACTCGACATCGCTGGAATACTAACCGACCTACAAACTACATACTACCAACTACACCACAATCTCCTTATCTCGCTCCGGCATCAGCACCTCGATGCCAGGATTTGCCACGCGGATGCGCTCGGCGAACGGTTCCATCTGGTACTGTTCCCCATGGACGAGGATAAGTTTTTTGAGGCCGTCGATTTGTTCCACGTAGGGATCGAGGTCATTCATATCTGCATGTCCGGAGTAGGCGTTGATATAGAGACATTCCGCGCGCTTGCGGAGCATTTTATTGAAAATCCGCACCTCTGTGACATTTTTCTCGATGATCTGCCGTCCGAGCGTTCCCTCCGCCATATAGCCCACCGCAAGGACGGTATTCTTCGGGTCCTCGATGCCATTGAAGAGGTGATGCCGGATGCGTCCGGCTTCGCACATGCCGGACCCTGCCATAATCACCATCGGCCCCGGCTTCCCGTTGAGTTCCTTGCTCTCCTCCGTGCTCTCGGTGTATCGAACGAGCGAAAATTGGAACGGCTGGTGGGCGCGCTTGAGGAATTTTTCATAGATTTCTTTGTCATAGCACTCCGGGTGCTTCATGAAGACCTCGGTCACTTTCGACGCGAGCGGGGAATCGACGATGATGGGAATCGCTGGAATCTCCTTCGCATCCCAGAGAAGATGGAGGTCGTAGATGATTTCCTGCGTCCGCTCTAGGGAGAATGCGGGAATGAAGAGCTTCCCGCCGCGCTTCGCCGTACGCAGGAGCACTTCCTTCAGTTTGTCCTTCGCCGTGCGGATGTCCTCATGCCGGCGATTGCCGTACGTGCTCTCGCAGATGAGAACCTCAACCGGTTCCATCGGTTCCGGATCACGGATGATGGGGAGTGTGTTGCGACCAAGATCACCGGAGAAGCCGAGACGAAAAGGCATGGTGTCACCCCTCTCTTCCTGTATCTCTATTACTACCATTGCGGCACCTATGATGTGTCCCGCATCGAGGAACTTCGCACGGACCCCTGGGACGACATCGAACCACTCCCTGTAGTTCTTCCCCTCGAAGAGTTCGCCGCAGGCAATCGCCTCCACCTGATTGTAGAGCGGACCATCGCAGGGAAGCATTTCCTCCGGCAGTTTCTTGCAGAAGTACTCCTCGTCTTTCTCCTGGATGTAGCCACTATCCGCGAGCATCACCTCCGCAAGATCTTTAGTCGCGTACGTGCAGTGGACCGGCCCACGGTAGCCACGCTTCCATAGGAGAGGAATGCGCCCCACATGATCCATGTGAGCATGGCTGAGAATCACGGCATCGATATCTTTGGCTGGATCAAAAGAGAGGAATGCATTCTTTTCCACCGCCTCCTTCCGGTGCCCCTGGAAGAGGCCGCAATCGAGGAGAATGCATTTTCCGTTCACCTGCAGTTCGTGGCAGCTGCCGGTAACCTCACGCGCCGCACCATGATGAATGATTTTCATGTCTGTGATTCTAACCCAACTTCATCACGGAGTCGCCACACTTCTTCGGGAGAAAGCATACGCCCCTCACCCGCTTTCAACTTTTTGTCCTCCAACGTCATAATCCGTATACGACGAAGGCCAACTACTTCGCTTCCCACTTTCTGACACATCCGGCGAATTTGCCGGTTGCGCCCTTCAGTCAGGGCTATACGGAAATTCTTTGGTCCGAGACGCTTGATGCATGCCGGCTTCGTCTTCGTCCCATCCATCATCACGCCTTTTTCCAGTTTCCTCAGGGCTCCATCGAAGATCTGCTCCGCGGTTTCCACTTCATACTCCTTCTCATGATCGAACTTCGGATGTTCCAGCCGGTACTTTAGCTCGCCGTCGTTCGTGAAAAGGAGGAGGCCCTCACTGTCCTTATCGAGACGACCGACTGGGAAGACCTTGCCGCGGAGAAAGGAAGGGAGAAAATCGCTTGTCGCACTTCGACTACGCTCAGTGTGACACGCATTCGTCGTCTCCACCCCAACCGGCTTGTACATGAGGTAATACACCTTCTCGATCTGTGGCTCCAGTAACTTCCCATCGACCTCAACACGATCAATAGTGATATCGGCTTTCTGACCGATCGCAGCAACCTTCCCATTCACAGAGACACGGCCAGCGCGAATGAGGTCTTCTGCTTTGCGACGGGCAGCAATGCCGTAACTAGAGAGAATTTTCTGGAGACGCTCTTGCATGCCCCTCACCCTAACCGCACCCCTTGTGGGAGGGAAGTGTATACTTTCCACTCGTATGGACTGGTCCCTCCCCTCTGAACACATTACGAAGATCCTCCTCGCGGCACTCCTCGGCTTCGTCGTCGGCATTGAACGAGACTGGAGCGGGAAGCCCGCCGGCATCCGGACGAACATGATCATCGCCGTAAGCTCCTGCCTCTTCACCATCCTCTCGATCGAGGGATTCTTCGGCGCTGTCTCCGACCCATCGCGCGTGGCGGCGCAGATCGTGACCGGCGTCGGCTTTCTCGGCGCCGGCGCGCTCATCCACAACAAGAACCACGTCACCGGACTCACGACCGCGGCGAACATCTGGCTCGTCGCCGCCATCGGGATGGCGGTTGGCTCCGGTTTTCCGGGTATCGCCGCCTTCGTCACCGTTCTCACGACCTTCTCCCTCCTCTTCCTGAAACCCGTAAGTCACTGGCTGATCCTGCAAGGGCGGGAGCGGGCAAAGAAGTACGGATGGCCGGGGGAATAAAAAAGCGGCGGGC
>MFYG01000009.1:34530-37246 GCA_001789045.1 Candidatus Peribacteria bacterium RIFCSPLOWO2_12_FULL_55_15
TTCTCCCTGAACTTCAGTTCGCGCGTGAGCTTCTTCCCATTTCTCACAATCGCACTTGCTGTGCGCTTCATCTTCTTCAGTTCCTTCTGCGCTGCACTGATCTCCGCACGAGGCGCCTTGCTCTTCTTCAGTGTACGAATTTCGTCTTTCTTCTCCGACACGGCATCCTTCGCGTCGGCAAGATCGTTCCGGAGGCCTGCGACCTGATCGTCCAACCCTGCAATGATCTCCTCGAGCGCCGCAAGCTTTTCCTCGAGCGTTCCGGTCACCGGTACCGGACGCGGCTCCGGCTTTCGGCACTTCTCGCTCGTCGGGAACTTGGCGCAGAAGACGCCAAGATCATCTTCCGGAGGCTTACGGTCGAGTTTTTTGAATTTCCATTCCTTTCCGACACATTCCCACGTGCCAGGCGTCTCTGAAATGGGCGGAGTCCCCCGGCATCCCTCCGGTTCGCCCTTCCTTCCACCCGGACACCGTGCCAGACACTGCTCGAGTGTCTCATTACACCACATAGGAGAGTATGCAACAGACGCGCGGGGTTGCTGGCAACCACGCAAATTCTGCTCACACTCCCGCCGGCAGCTCTCTCCATCACCACCCCCCTCATACCCACAGTGCTTATCTGCACACGATTTTGCGAGAGCACTATCACTCCGTGTACTGGATCCTCTGCCACCAATACATGTCCAATATGCGGCTTCCTCGCGGCAATCCATCCCTGCACCATCTCCGCCACCGGATCCACCATTACACATTCTCTCACATGTATCGCCTGCCCAACCATTCTTCGCCTTAAAATCACACACGCCTCGTTTCCCATCACTCAGGCCCCCCGCGCTGCACATGCCCTGCGTCGTTGCCACGCAATCAGCGACACAGGTGGCATTCCCTGTACCACCTCCGCCTCCCCCACCACCAAAGCGCGACTGACAGGAATCCTTGCATGCTTGGTACGCTGTGGGAGCCAACATACTCGCGCACTCCTTCGCCACGCACTCGGCATACGACGTTGCGCCCCCCCCGTTCCCACCTGTCCCACTATCGCAGGTGCTCGGCGCACCAAGGGAAAGTCCCGCATTCGGTACCGACCGTCCGGACGGTTCCCCTTCGTGACAATTGACGTAATCTCCTTCACACCATACCGTGAAGCTGGCCTTTACTCCATTGATCGAGGCATTGGGGTAAAAACACCTGCGCATCTGGCCCGTGCTCCAACCGCCGCCCCCCGTATACCCAGGACACGTTAGACAGCTCATTTGCGTTCCCCCCGCGGTGATGCACGCAGTACAGGTCGCCGACATGTCTCCGGTACTACCCCCTCCGGCGCCTTCAAAATCCCCGTCTTCGCAGTATATCTGACAGTTGCTTTGTGAATACTTGCCGGTCGCGTTACACCGATCCCGACAGGCTGCCTGTACTTCGGGAGTTGCCTGCCACCCGCCACCACCCGACGGCGGCATCCATGTTGATCCGCTGCACCAGTAGCCAGCGCCTGGCTGAGATCCTGGGCAACCTGTCGTGGAGCTGGGTTCTCTCCATGCACCATTGTCACACCACGATGTGGATGTTGGGGGAGTGCCGGAACAGCTCCCACCACCTCCACCCGCACACTCTGATGATCCTGGATTGATGCAGCAACGGTATGCCAACGTGCTTGTGTCCATACCACTACATCCACCACCACTCCCACCCGTTGCAGTGCATGTGAACAATATACAATCAGGCCAGTCGGGCCGACCTTGGCCACCGCATGTCGTGGGGCCTTGGCCTTTTTCGCCACCGGCATTCATGTCGCAGGACCAGGACTCCGATCCTGTCTGCGCGATCGTGAGACCGGCGGCTGCAACGACACTCGAAACGACCACCGCTATGAGAGCGACGGTCAATTGAGAGAAATGACTTTTTGCCATACGAATGAGGGGAATGTGTATATTCCCCCTCATTATAGGGCAAATTGTGAAAAATAACAATGCAAAAAAATGGGGTCGCCAAAACACCCTCTCCCTTCGAAGGGAGAGGGTAGGGTAAGGGTTGTAACTTGGTATTCCTCCAAACCCTCTCCCTAGCCCTCCCCCCAAGGGGGAGGGGATATAAGTACTGCGTCCTGGCATCGGTCTACTCTTGCGAGGGTTAGACCCTCACTACCATCGACGCTGACGGGCTTAACTGCTGAGTTCGGAATGGGATCAGGTGTGTCCCCGTCGCTCAGGACACCAGGACGCAATACTCATTGTTGACCATGCCCCTCACCCTGCCCTCTCCCGCGGGGAGAGGGAGAGTAGATGAGCACGTGCTGCCTGCCGGCATGACACAAAAACAGGATGTTCAGAGGAAAATATCAATCGCCCGTTCGTACCACTCGGCTGAACCCCTTGCGGGGCGTACACCTGTGGCCGATCTAGCCGCTGGTCTTGCGGCGGGCTTATAGAGGAACGTCATCTTGGGAGGGGCTTCCCACTTAGATGCTTTCAGCGGTTATCCCTTCCGAACATAGCTACCCTGCAATGCCGCTGACGCGACAACAGGTACACCAGAGGTTCGTTCACTCCGGTCCTCTCGTACTAGGAGCAACTTCCCTCACGTTCCTTTGCGACCACGGAGGATAGAGGCCAAACTGTCTCACGACGTTTTGAACCCAGCTCGCGTACCGCTTTAACGGGCGAACAGCCCGACCCTTGGGACCTTCTTCAGCCCCAGGATGCGATGAGCCGACATC
>MFYG01000009.1:37271-64944 GCA_001789045.1 Candidatus Peribacteria bacterium RIFCSPLOWO2_12_FULL_55_15
TGTCCATGGGCACCGGATCACTATCGCCGACTTTCGTCTCTGCTCGGCTTGTAGGCCTCACAGTCAGGCCGACATATGCGATTACACGACCACGCCGATTTCCATCCGGCGCTAGTCGACCATTGCGCGCCTCCGTTACGCTTTAGGAGGCAACCGCCCCAGTTAAACTGCCCGGCAAGCACTGTTCGATGCCCTGTTTCAGGGTCACCGTGAGTAACGTCAGAACACGAGGGTGGTATCTCAACGTTGCCTCCACCCCGGCCAAAGCCAGGGCTTCAAAGGCTCCCACCTATCCTGCGCACGCAGACTAACGTCACAATGCCAGCGTACAGTAAAGCTTCATAGGGTCTTTTCGTCCTTCCGTGATCAAGACGGCATTTGCACCGTCACTGAAATTTCACCGGGCCTCGCGTCGAGACAGTGCTCAGATCGTTATACCATTCGTGCGGGTCGGAACTTCAAAGCTCTCGCGGAAGAGGAAAACCTACGGTTTTCCTTCCGCGGACCATCCTTTCCCTAAGAGGTGTGCCTCCAGGAATGTTCCTCTCGGCGGGCCACCGAGAACCCCACAATAACTGCGGGGCGCACTTGCACCTCCTGTGTCATCCCGAGCGTAGTCGAGGGATAGACACAGAAACGCTTGTTTTTTATCAGCCGCGCGGTTCTGCGGCATCCCTCTATCGCTAGAGGGATCGGACTATATCATCAACTCATGGAAGGCAAACCTACGGTTTTCCTTCCATGAACCATCCTTTCCCTTTAAAGGTGCGCCTCCAGGCAAGCGGAGCTTGCCTTCGGCGCGGATGGTTCTTTTTAAGTTGCGTGGCGTGTAGTCTCTGAGGATTCTCCTTGCGGATCCTTTCCTGCTGATGATCCCCACCCCGTACCTTGCGGCATAGGGGATACATGGGATTTTCCAGCATATAGCCACGTTTTGCACTGATATGTATGAATGGCTCACCGGCGTCAGTGCGACGACGATGACCAACGATCTCAAGCAGGGCACACTTGTGCCCCATTTAATAGGATCTCGGTATTTGCGTTATAACTTTGGATAAAAAGAGTTCGGTAACTTCTTTCCTCAGTGCTGATCCTTCCGGACCATTCGGGCAAGTTTTTATCGACCACCCGACAAGGAATTTCGCTACCATAGGACGATTATAGTTATCGCCGGCGTTCATCAGGGCTTAAGTCGGGAGCGTGAACCCCCTTCCGTAACCTTCTGACACTGGCCAGGCATCAGCCCCTATACATTGCCTTACGGCTTCGCAGGGACCTGTGTTTTTGGTAAACAGTCGCCTGAGCTCTTTCGCTGCGACCCCGCTGCGCTTGCGCGTGCGAGGCAGTCCTTATCCCGAAGTTACGGACGCTTTTTTGCCGAGTTCCTTGACGCGAGATGACCCGTTCGCCTTAGTCTTCTCGACCACCCCACCAGTGTTGGTTTGCGGTACGGTTTCATGAAGCTCTCGGACGCGACGATTTTCTTGGAAGCAGAACGGTTCAGACTCACCCCGCTTGCGCGGGGCATTTGGGATGTGCGCTCGACTCTCTTGGGGGATTTGCCTCCCAACATCAACGTCTTACGCATTCCACGTGCATTCCATACACACGCTCTGATCGTCCCGCTCCGTCATGCCGCTCCTAGAGTAGAAGCATCCTTCCTACCTGACGTACTCCACACCATTCTAGATTCGGAGAAGAATTAAGAAGTAATAATGACACCAGATTCATAATTCTCTTCAACTCCAGAATGGTGTAGAGCAGAGGCCTGATGGGCTCTCAACAACTACCCCTTGGCGATCTCCATGAAGTGCAGGAATATTGACCTGCTGTCCATCGGCTACGCCGTTTGGCCTTGCCTTAGGACCGACTAACCCCACGCCGATGACCGTTGCGTGGGAAACCTTGGGGATTCGGCGGGCAGGATTCTCACCTGCCAAGTAGTTACTCATGCCAACATTCTCACTTCCGTCCGCTCCACTCCGCTTCACAACGGAGCTTCACTGCTGGACGGAACGCTCCTCTACCGCGCGGCAAAGCGCTTGCGCGCTTCGTCGCACCCACCGCTTCGGTATGTCGTTTCGCCCCGATACATTTTCGGCGCACAGGGGCATCGACCAGTGAGCTGTTACGCTTTCTTTAAAGGATGGCTGCTTCTAAGCCAACCTCCTGGTTGTCAACGCACCTGCACCTCCTTTTCCACTGAACGACATTTGGGGACCTTAGCGAATGGTCTGGGCTATTTCCCTTGTGACGATGGCAGTTCGCTGTCACCGTCTCACTCCCGTCGTGGTTAAAACTATGGGTATTCGGAGTTTATCTGGATTTGGTAGGCCTGAAAGACCCCCGCATCCAAACAGTATCTCTACCCCCCATAGGTTACGACGAGGCTGCCCCTAAAGGCATTTCGAGGAGAACCAGCTATCTCCGGGTTCGATGAGCTTTTCACTCCTATCCACAGGTCATCCGATGGTCTTGCGACACCAACCGGTTCGGGCCTCCACCCCGCTTTCGCGGGGCTTCACCCTGCCCATGGATAGCTCACCCGGTTTCGGGTCTTGTGCCAGCGACTAAAACGCCCTATTCGGACTCGCTTTCGCTGCGGCTTCGGGTATGTACTCCCTTCGCCATGCCGCTGACAACAAACTCGTTGGCTCATTATGCAAAAGGCACGCCGTCACCCCGCTTACGCGGGGCTCCGACTTCTTTGTACGCATCACATTTCAGAGACTATTTCATCCCCCTTTCGGGGTGCTTTTCACCTTTCCCTCACGGTACTATTCGCTATCGATCTCTAGAGCTCTTTAGCCTTGGATGGTGGTCCACCCGGATTCAGGCCGGATTACACGTGTCCGACCCTACTTAGGATTCCCCTACCGCCCCTCCCCATTTCGTCTACGGGGCTCTCACCCTCTTTGGCCGCCCGTTCCAGGGTCGTTCGCCTATGAGAAGGGAGTCGGATATTGAGGTCCTGCAACCCCACAATCTTGCGATCATGGTTTAGGCTGTTCCCCTTTCGCTCGCCACTACTCAGGGAATCTCGTGTTGATTTCTCTTCCCCTGCTACTGAGATGTTTCAGTTCGCAGAGTGACCTTCCGGCCGAAGCCGGATACGGGGGTATAACCCCCATGGGTTGCCCCATTCGGAAATCCCCGGCTAATAGTGCCTGCCTAGCGGCTCACCGAGGCTTATCGTAGCTGGCCACGTCCTTCATCGGACTCCAGAGTCGAGGCATCCGTGTGATGCGCGGAGTAAAATTTTCTTCTCAATATATCCTGTTTCTGTATCACACTGGCAAGCAGCATGTGCTCACTATGTGATATTTGATCAACATTTCATTGCCGGTGGTTTGAAAGGGCAAAAAAATGGGTGGATCGCGTCCACCCGTAGAATTAGTATCATCGGCCTCAAGAGGCCCGCTAATCCCACGGGTAGTCGCATACATGCATAGTGCGAGAGGATTTTATCCCCCAAGACTCCCCCGTCAAGTACGTTCCCAAGGAAAATCACGCATTCTCCATCGCATCCTCGCTCACTGCCTCCTTCATCTCTTCCTTCGCAGTCGCCCCCTCGGCCTCCACTGCCGCCCCCTCTTCGATCCCAGCCCGAACCTCTTCCGGAGCCTCCGCACTCACCTCTTCCAGTTCTGCAATACGATCCCCTTGCGGAACATCCTGTTCCTCCGCCCCTTCCACACGGGACTGCAGCTCCACCGTTTCCACCTCGCCTTCCTCCACCGTCAGGCGCTCTTCCGGCGCAACCTCCTCTTTGAACTTCAACAATTCCACCTTCATTCCGAGGGCCTGGAGTTCCTTCACGAGAACATTGAACGACTCGGGGATGCTCGGTCGCTGAATTGTCTCTCCCTTCACGATCGCCTCATATGCCTTCGCCCGTCCGATCACGTCGTCTGACTTAATGGTGAGCATCTCCTGCAACGTGTATGCGGCACCGTATGCCTCAAGCGCCCACACTTCCATTTCCCCGAAACGTTGACCACCGTGCTGCGCCTTGCCACCGAGAGGCTGCTGTGTGACGAGAGAATACGGCCCAACGGACCGCGCATGAATTTTATCTTCCACAAGGTGGAGCAGTTTCAACATGTAAACAATACCGACTGTCGTCTTGTGATGGAACGGTTCCCCAGTCCTCCCATCGTAGAGCTGCACCTTCCCATCGGAAGGGAGCTTTGCCGCACGGAGGAACTCTCCAATCTGCTCGACAGATATCCCATCGAGAGCTGGAGTGGCAATCTTGATCCCAAGAACATCGCATGCCCATCCAAGATGCGTTTCAAGCACCTGACCGATGTTCATACGGGATGTTACTCCCAACGGATTCAATACGATATCGACGGGGGTTCCGTCGGAAAGGAACGGCATGTCCTCCTTCGGCACAATCGTTGCAACAACGCCCTTATTCCCATGGCGTCCGGCCATTTTATCGCCAACCTGGATCTTTCTGGTCTGGGCGACGAACACTTCGATCTGTTTCATCACTCCCGTCGGGAGTTCATCCCCTTCATCCCGGTCGAAGACATGCACACCCACAACCTTCCCACCTGCTCCTCCCGGAAGCCGCAGGGAACCATCCTTCACATCTTTCGCCTTATCACCGAAAATTGCCTGGAGAAGCCGCTCCTCCGGAGTGAGCTCTGTTTCTCCCTTCGGCGTTATTTTTCCGACGAGGATGTCCCCCTCGTGCACTGTTGCACCAATGCGTACAACACCATCACCGTCGAGATCTTTCAGCTTTGCCTCTCCGACGTTCGGAATATCGCGCGTCACGATCTCCGGACCCAGCTTCGTTTCGCGGACATCTGTGATGTAAGATTCAATGTGTATGGAATCGTAGTGTCCCTCCTCTGCCAGACGATCACTGATGACAATGGCATCTTCGAAGTTGTATCCCTGCCATGTCATGTAGGCCACAAACAAATTCTGCCCAAGGGCGAGTTCCCCACCCTCCACCGCCACCCCGTCGACGAGAACATCGCCCCGTCGGACGCGCTGCCCCTTTGAAACCCGCGGACGCATGTGAAAACACGTTGCCTGGTTACTCCGCATGAACGTCTGAAGCGCATAGGTACGCTTTTTCCCCGATTCGTAGAGAAGCGTAACGTGCTCGGCGTCCACTTCCGTAACCTCCCCACCCTCCTCTGCAAGAATCGTGCTCCCGGACGCACGCGCCACAAGCCCTTCGAGTCCCGTCCCCACCACCGGCGCATGCGGTCTGACAAGCGGAACGGACTGTCGTTGCATGTTCGTCCCCATCGATGCCCGCGTGTTGTCATCATGTTCGAGAAAAGGGATAAGCGCTGTGGTTTCCGAGAGGATTTGCTTGGGGGACACATCGATATGGGTGACATCGCGGACGTGCGCGAGCGTTGGTTCTCCGCCCTTGCGAGCAGAGACGCGCGTCGTAAAGAACTCCCCTTTCTCACTGAAGCTCGATGTGGGCTGTGCTTGGGCAATCACAAGCCGTCGCTCCTGCTCCGCATCCAAAAATACTGTCTTATCCGTAACATATGCACGAACGGGTACGGCATGCTGCCCATCGCGCTTGAGGGCCGTCACCACCTTCCGCGCGAGCTCCTTCGTCCGGATCACCTCCCCGTCCCGGATAAGAATGCGACGCCCATCCTTCACAACGATATCCACTATTCTCCCGAGAAGCCGCTCGGGATTCAGCGGAACGGTATTGTGCACTTCATGATACGGCGCCTCGAGAAACCCGTACTGATTCACCTTGGCAAAACCGGCAAGATGCACCACAAGACCGATATTCGGCCCCTCTGGAGTTGCAATAGGACAGATGCGTCCGTAGTGACTTGGATGGACATCGCGCACGTCAAAACTCGCCCGCTCGCGCGAGAGTCCGCCCGGACCCATCGCCGAAAGCCTACGCTTGTGAGCAAGATCGGAGAGATTATTCGTCTGGTCCATGAACTGGGAGAGTTGCGATGACGCAAAGAACTCGCGCATGGCCGCAGTCATCGGTCGGCAGTTAATGAGTTGCACCGGCGTCACCGTCTCCAAATCCATCACGGTCATGCGATCCTTTACTATCCGCTCTGTTCGCGTGAGTCCAACACGGAACTTATTCTGCACGAGCTCTCCCACGGACCGTACCCGCCGGTTCGAGAGATGATCGATGTCATCCGGAGTCCCTTCTTCTTTATTTAGGCGCACGAGCTCCCGGAGGATTTCGATGAAATCGTGGACCTGGAACACGCGATGCGCTTCATCACTGGGCGTCTCCAGGCCAAAACGCCGATTCAGCTTGTACCGGGCGATGGCCCCCATATCGTACTTCTTAAAATCGAAGAAGAGGGAATCGATGAGTTGCTTCGCGTTCTCCGCCGTCGCGTAATCGCCAGGACGGACACGGCGATAGATACTTTGGTAGGCGTCTTCCACCGTCTTCGCCGGGTCTTTCTCGAGCGTCCATCGGATGAAGTCGTGTTCATCATTGGTAATCCCATCAAACAACGCTACGATTTCCTCATCATTCGGATAGCCAAACATGCGGAGCATCTGCGTGATAGGGATCTTGCGTTTCCGATCAATTTTGCATGAAATTAGCCCTCGACGGTCCGTCTCGATTTCAATCCAGACGCCGCGCTTCGGGATGATTTTCGCCGCATGGTGTTTCGGGTACTCTGGCATCGCTGAGAAGAATGCCCCCGGACTGCGCACAAGTTGGTGAACCACCACGCGTTCGATCCCCCCAATGATGAACGTTCCTGCATCGGTCATGAGAGGAATGGACCCCAGGAAAACATCCTGCTCCTTGATCTCCCCCGTCTCCTTATTGATGAGCTGGACATGACCCTTGAGCGCCGCTTCATAATTCAGGTTTCGGCGACGGCATGTTTCGGGATCGTACTTCGGCGGATCGAACATATGACCAAGAATCCGAAGCTCCATCTTCCTCCCGGAAAAATCAGCAATAGGACTTACTTCCTCGAGAAGTTCTCTCAGACCCTCCGTGAGAAACCACTTATAACTTTCAATTTGCATCTGAACGAGGGATGGCGTCACATCCGATATAGAAACATCATCGACGAGGAACACGCGCCCTCCTTTGACAGAGCGCGGATTAATGGATGCAGGAAAGTCGCGCAGTCGCTCTGGAAGCCTCCCTGCGGACGGTTCTATCATAGAAATAACCCGCGGGAGAATAGAAGGGTCGACATCGACCGTGTACTCCTGCTTCCTCGAAGGTTTTTTCTCCGGAGCCTTTCCGGGAACGGCGGCCTTCTTCGCCACTTTTTCCGACGGCTTTCCTGTCCGCTTCGCGGACGACGCGGACATCTTCGCACTCTTGGAAGATTTCGCCACTGGCCTCCGCTTTGGGGCGACTTTTTTCACACTCTTTTGTACACTCTTTCTCTTCGCTTTCTTTGCAGGCTTCTTTTGCACCTTCCTTTTCTTGACCATAGAAAGAGGGGGAAGCTGATCTCATCCCACAGCTTCTCGCTACACAATCGGAAGGTCGCTGTGATGGGAAGAATCCTACGCGTGCATGGAGGGCTGTCAACAGATATTCAGGAATCGCTGAAAAATGCCAATGTGTCATGGTGAGTGGCGAAGCGTCGTTCCACCTCTCCCCAGTTCACAATTTGCCAAAAAGCAGTCACGTAGTCCGGCCGCCTGTTCTGGTACTTCAAGTAGTAGGCGTGCTCCCAGACGTCGAGACCAAGGAGGGGAATTCTGCCTTCCAGGAGGGGGGAGTCTTGGTTGGGGGTGCTAAGAACGGCGAGCGGTGAATCAACGACCAACCATGCCCAGCCGGAACCGAAGCGACCAAGAGCGGCATCCGTGAACTGCTTTTGGAAATCTTCGAAGCTCCCGAACGATGCATCGATGGCTCTTGCGAGGTCGCCGGAGGGCTTTCCTCCTCCTTTCGGACTGAGAATAGTCCAGAAGAGACTGTGGTTCGCATGGCCGCCGCCGTGGTTCCGCACTGCTGTCTGCTTATCCGCAGGAACCTCTGCAAACCGCCGAAGGAGGTCTTCTTCAGAGAGCTTTTCCCACTCCGTTCCATTGACCGCCGCATTGAGCTTGTCGATGTACGCCTGATGGTGCTTCGCATGGTGAATTTCCATCGTCCTCGCATCGATGTGCGGCTCGAGGGCGGCGTAGGCATACGGAAGAGACGGGAGAATGTGGTGCATAGGGCAAACGGGAAGGTTGTAGGGGGTAGGTTGTAGGTTGTAGCGTACAACTTCACGTGAATACTCGCATCCTCGCCACTGTAGAAGATTTCTCCCGCTACAACGCGTGGGTACAAGGGCATCCAGAGGGAAATCTCTGGCAATCGCTGGAGTGGAAGCGATACCAGGAGGCACTGGGGAGGGAGGTGCGGGTGTATGTGGTGGAAGATTCCTCTAAACCCTCACCCTATCCCTCTCCCTTGAAAGGGAGAGGGTGTTCCATTACGGCTTCGGCACTCGTGGTGATTGACCGGACGACGGGGGGACTGAGCACGTGGGATATTCCAAGAGGGCCACTGCATCAGCTTTCAGGTATTAGCTTTCAGGTATCAGGCGTTGATGCGGCTGCAAAACTGCTGGATGACATCACACACGATGCCAAAAAAGATCGATGTCTCGCACTGTTTCTCTCTCCTTCCACCCCGCTGGAAGCTGGAAGCTGGAAGCTGGAAGCTGGCACTCGTAACGAACAACCCGAGGCAACGCGTATCATTGACCTCACAAAGTCCGAAGAAGAAATCTTGGCCCAAATGCACCCGAAGGGGCGGTACAACATCAAAGTGGCACAAAAAAACGGGGTACAGGTGGAACAAGCGGACGATGTGGAAGCGTTCTATGACCTCCTTCAGCAGACGGCATGGCGGGATGGGTTCCGGATATTGCCTCTGAAGGCCTATAAGGCCTTTCTGGAGCGACTTCCGGGGAGTTTCCTATTACTTGCTTACCCACCCCCCTCTCCCTTCGTAAAGGGAGAGGGGCAAGGGGAGAGGGTTGAAAGGGAAGGGGCAAAAAGTAAGCCAATCGCTGGGCTTATTGGAATCATATGGCCTCAAAATCTCCCTCTCCCCCGTCCCCTCTCCCTCTGCGGCAGGAGAGGGGAGGAAACCGACGGTTTCCCCCCAACGACTGGCATCTACTACTATGGGGCTTCCGACTACACCTCAAGAAGTCTCATGGCGCCGTACCTGCTGCAATGGGAAGCGATGCGTCTATGTAAGACAAAGGGATGCACGAGGTACGACTTACTGGGAGTGGTGCCATCTACTATGCCCCTCACCCTAACCCTCTCCCGCGGGGAGAGGGGATTTCTTCACCCCTGGGCAGGCATCTCCGCGTTCAAAGAGAAATTCGGCGGCACCGTGGCGACATATCCGCCGGAGCAGCAGATCGTCCTGCGGCCAATGCTGTGGAAAATGCTGCAGTGGAAGAGGCAACTTCTTGGGTAGTACCGCAAATGTGGAAACCGGGCTACACGGAGCGCAGACCGACAGGTTCGGATTTGTCGGGGCAAGCGAGTGTAGCCCGGTTTCCACCAAGGAGAGGGAATTTTTCCATACAAAAACCCCGCCCTGGTTGGGCGGGGTTTTTTATCGCTATCAGGCGACGGTAAATGTCCTGTTTATCTTTAGCTCTTGTAGCTCGTCGACCTCACGACCGTCTCCGGATACTCAATCCAGTAGAAGATCGTGGTCGTTGTGTCTTCATCGAGCCATGTCAGGTAGTTCCGCGTCGAATCGTGCGTCCCGAAGTTGAGCTGTGAGTTCGACGTGAAGCGGCCGAGCGACACCTGCAAGGATGAGGTGTTACTCCCCACTTTCGCATTCGTCACGTTCCCTTCGAGCACGAACGTTGCAGAAGCTCCTTGACCAACAGTGGTATTCACCACCGAACCATTGAGACCCTTACATTCAACAATGAAGGAACCGGACGAATTGATCGTCATACGGTTCGATGAATCACTGAAGAACGGATAGCACTGCACTTTCCTCGTGGCGTCTGAATAGTTGTAGACGTAGAAGCCCGAACTATTCATGACCACGTTCGTGGAGTTGACAGAGAAGATGACGCCCGAGAGCACGATATTGTTCATGCCGTTCAAGCTGTTCGCATGGCTTGCCGCCGTGAACTTGAACATTCCGATCGGTTGTTCCGGACCAGTCGGGACGTTCGAGTCATTGGCATCGCGGCTCGCATTCACGATGGAAGCGATCTTCGCGAGAGCGCTCACGTGCCGCTCACCGGCAATACGAACGTTACTCGCATTCGCCGATGTCCGGCCGATGAAGACCTCTCCCGCTGCGGTAGAGTCTCCGCTATTCGCATCGAGGTTGTTATTCGATTGCATCCCTCGTGCGCGGACAGAACCGGATCCCTTCGCTTCGTTACTGATGGCAGTATGGTCGAAGAAGAAGGAAATGACCTGATTGGATATTGCGCCGCCGATATCGCTCTTCAAGCGTGGCCGGATGATCACACTGAGGTTCTGCCCCTGCTTCACAAGAAGCTGCCGACTCTCCATGTTCGCGCAGAACGTCTGCACCGTCTCCGAGTGATCCGTTCCACCCAAGCTGTTGTTCGTGAGCACGTCATCGCTTCCGCAGCCTCCAATGGTCGCTTCCGCAAATGGCGTGACGTCGCCTTCCTTGTAAAGCTCAAGACGATCGACGGATGTCGCTGTCGATCCCGATGAGGTGAGTTGCATATCAGTCACATCCACATCCTCGTTCTCTGCACGGAACTGCACGCGGAGAATGGCGTCTCCCAGCGACCCGCCGAGGAGTTGGCGCGACCGGACCGGGGTTGTGTCCTTCGACACGAAGAGGTTCCCCTGGTTCACGAGAGCCCAGAGCGTCGAGCGGGCGGTCGTGACGACCACAGAGCAGTTCGTCTCCGCCGTCGCATCCGTATCGGTCTGGCAGGTACCGTTCGTCTTGATACCCGACAGTGACGATCCATCGTCCGCTTCCTCGACTTCCAGGTACGAGGCCTGATCCGCCGTGCCCGTCGCGAACTTCAGTAAGAGGTCATCGGTCGTGAGCGATGCAGAGATATCGCCATGCACCTCGAAGACCACCGTCTGCTCCTTCGGAATCACATACCCCCCACCAGCAAGCTGCTGGAAGGTCATTTTACTGCTCTGCGATGCGACACCTTTCTCGAGGATCGTATCGACCGTCGAGTCCGCATTGGTATCAACCCAGAGTGCGTAGTTCTGCCCATTGAGGAGGGATCCTGATTCTGCATCGAAGATCGCCTTTGTGAGGAGGATGTCCTTTGACTCGCTCGCACGCGCTTCAAAGCGGTAGAGGTTCACGTTCTTCGCATTCTTTACTGCTGTGTCCGTCGATGCCAGCCCCTTGACTGCAACAGTCAGCTCCGGTGTAGCGATGCGATGAAAGTTCCCCGTCACCGTTCCTCCAGGACGGACGTCCGTGACGCTATCCCCCGTAGAGAGACCCTCGATCTTCATGTTCCACGTTGTTGCCGTCGTCACCAGCCCACCGAAGGTACATCCGGTTGTCTCAACTGATTCCTGCGTACAGATGTGAATCCGGAACTTATCCCCGTTGAGCGACCGATTCCCAGTACCATTATCAATGAAATCCACCCGGAACTCCCACACCTCATCGCCTTTCACAGTGAGATCATCGAAACGATAGATCTGGTAGGTAGCCGTTGCCGCAGTTCCCGTTCCGAAGTCCGATGTCCCAGTCAAGCGCACGGCGCTGACGGTTCGACCCGTCACGGTATTGCGGATTTCCACGTCTTCCAAGAGTTCATGGATATTGTCGTAAGTGGCATTTCCTGCGAGACCGACACCGGAACTCGTCTGCCCCTGTATCGCAATAAAGAGATCCTTGATGTCCACCGCCTCACCTCCGGTCAGCATCTTCACCTTCGCAATGACCGCATCTTTATCATCACGCGTATACTTCTGCTGCGGCGGCCCATCAATTTCCACCGTGAACTCACCGGCGCCAATCGTGATGGTGTCCGGAAGACTCGATGTTTCGGATGGCAAGGAAACTTGCGACCCGTAGAGCTGTCCATTCACGCCGTACCCGTAGAGGGACCCGACGGCAAAAATATCGGACGACTCTTCAAAGTGCATGATGATTTTATCCCCAGCACCTCCCGCAATGTCCGCAATGATTTCGAGGGTGATTTTATCCCCTTCAAGAATGGTGAAGGGCGGATCGAAGACGAGGGTTACGTAGTCTCCCACCGTTTGATTGACAATGTTCGTGAGAACAGTCCCATCTGTCCGACGGAGCTTGATATTCGTGAAGTCTCCATCCGACGCGGAACTGTTCTGTTCGAGCGTCAATGAGTAGATGGTCTGATCTTCCACAGCGTCTGTTGAAAATTCCCATTTCCCAACGACCATGCCAACGTCCCCGACCTCCACTTCATCGGGAGAAATGGTGCGGTACTCCAAGGTAATTTTCCCGCTCGTCACTGCCGCGACCTTGAAACTATTTCCCACCATGGGGAAATTGCCACGGACCTCCTTTGCATTCGATATGAAGTCCGTTGGGAGTTCCACCGCGAGGTTATGCTCGCCGGATGTCGTTGCCGTCGAGAGGAAGTCCGCGACGACGTCGACGGTCTTCGTTCCACAGGCAGGGACTGTCAGCGGCAATGAGAAACGAAGATCCGCCGTTTGGTCCTCCGCATCAATGGTACGCTTGCGTGTCACACGCGCGCCGTCAATTGCCGCATAGATACCGGTAATATCCGCCTCATCACCAAAACCCTGGTGAATAACCGTGAGATCTTCCACCACCACTGCATCATCGCAGGATGCGGTGATATCAAGGGAGAGCATACTCACCCCCTGAGAGCCTTTTGGAAGGCTATCCCCTGCCGGGTTGCTTGCAGAAACAGATGCCTCAAGGACGCCGTCGCCCTTGACCACAGAACTGTAGCCCGCAAAGGAACTTGTATCGGAGAAGAGATCTCCATCCTCCAGCGCGAGATCCGTCACGATGAGCGTGTATTCCGTACCAGCCGTGAGTGACTGCGCCATCATGAGTTCAACAACATCCGCACTTTTGGCAGTCGCGGATTCCACCGCCATCTCGTCACCACCCTCCGCCGCCACGGTGTAGTGGCTCACTTCCTCTGCGCTAGCAGAATCCACTGCCACAGAGAATTCCACCTCGACTTTATTTGCTGCAACCGCACGCACATCGCTGATCGATGCGCCGGCCTCTTCTCCCCCGTCTTCCTCACCACCCTCCACACCGCAATCCACGCCGTATGCGAGACCCTGGTCGACCCGATTAAGCATGACGACCATTTCCGCACGATTCATATTGTCTCTGGGACGTGCGCGACCCGTCTTATCATCCCCCTGGAGCACGCAGTGATCCGCGGCGGTCTGGACAACATCCGTGTACCACTGTCCGGATGGATTATCGACGAAACTCGGCGCATCGCCGACTTCCTCGAGACCGAATGCCCGCACGATGAGTGCGGCGGCCTCTGCGCGATTGATGTTCGCGCTCGGTCGGGCGTAGCACGGCTTTGTTCCGTAACAATCTTTATCACCCTTCACCCATCCTTCCTTTGCGGCTTCTTCAAAATAGCCGTAGTACCAAGCGCTCGCTCCAACGTCGTTGAAGCTCGCGACTGCCGGCGCAGTGGAAAGGATGCCACCATTGAGTTCCACGACGAGCTTCACGAACTCCGCGCGATTCGCCGCGTCGCCACCGCGGAAGCTCGTCTGACTGGCATCGAGATAGCCGGCATCGACGAATGCATTGACTGCATCCTCGTACCAGACCCCCCCCGCGACGTCGCGGTATGCCGCGAAGACGCTCCCAACAGAGGTGAGCATCATGGCAACTGCCGACGTCCCAGCAAGGAATTTCTTCACATGAGAAATGTCCATAAATAAAAAAGAGAAAATGAAATAAAGAACCAAATGACAAGAGTTGGAGGCGACCACCTGTCTATCCCCTGTATGTACGAGAAGGGCATTCGCCCGATCTCTTTAGAACTAAAGAGCATGCACAGAACAGGAAAGCATTCGATGGCGCCCTGAGTCTACCGAATTGGCACGATCCCCCCTTATATAAGGAAGGGATGTGATGCCCCGCACGCGCAAGTGCTGCGGGGTTGCCGATTTGTTAAGGAACCTTTACACGCGACCCGCCTTTCCGTTCAAGGAACGTGGATCGAAGAGATCCTATCGACTCGGCTCTCTTCATGGCAAGAGCCTCAGTCTATCACGTGCACTGGGAAAAACGGCCACGATGGCATTTTGTTACATTGTCGATATTCCTCAGATTGTGTGGATAAGGGAGTTTTTCTCTAGCTGTAGAGCACTCTCTTGGAGCATTTCTCTCGTTTTTCTCAAGAATTTCCCACAATCTTCCTTAAAAAAAAATCCTTGAAATTTCTCCCCGTATTTGATGTAAATGCATATGTGCTGTTAAGGTAACTTTACTTATCGCCGCCGAACAACCTGTCCCTTTGGAGTATCCCGTACTTCGTACCCGGTTTTCTCGATGAATCCACGAAGACGATCACTCTCCGCAAAATTTTTCGCGGCACGCGCGGCCGCTCGCGCGTCCATGAGTGACTGCACATCGCGGGGGATCACTTCTTCGGCTGCATCGAAACAACCGAACGTGTGAGAAAGACTGCCGCAGAAACTACGGAGGGACTTTCGCTCATCACTGGAGAGCGGCGACGTCCGCGACCATGTCATGCAATCAAACACTGCCGCAAGCGCCGCGGGGGTATTGATATCGGCGTCCATCGCTTCCGCAAATTTCTTCTGCCATTGTTCCGTGCCCTCATCGCGGCCCCTCACCCTCTCCCCCTCCTTCGTCCGCCTGAGGCGGACTTCGGCGGACAGGCGCGGGGAGAGGGAACATTCCGCATCTTCACTTTCTTTCATCCACTCCACAATCGAACGCCGTGCTTTTCGTGCATCGTCCATCCCCTTCCAACTGAACTTCAGATGCGTCCGGTAATGGACGGAGAGAAGATAGTAGCGAAGATCCATAGGATCAAACCCTCGCTCTCGTATGTCATCTAAACTTAACACATTGCCAAGACTTTTTGACATTTTGGCCCCTCCCATGTCTATCCGACGCTTGTGCAGCCAGTAGCGGACGAACGGCTTTTTCCCTGTCACCGACTCGCTCTGCGCGATCTCGCACTCATGGTGCGGGAAAATGTTGTCCTCGCCGCCCGTGTGGATATCGATCTGATCTCCGAGGAGTGACCGACTCATCGTCGAACACTCAATATGCCAACCGGGGAAACCCTCTGGAATAGTGGGTAGTGAGTAGTGGCTCGTGGGTAGAAGCTGAGGAGATGGCCAGCGGAGAATGTGCGAGACATTCTCACTCACACAGAACTTCCAAAGGGCAAAATCCGATGGGTGTTTCTTCTCTTCCTTAATGGCAACGCGGGCGCCGGCCTTCACAGCATCAATGGTATTGCCGGAAAGAGCGCCATATGGCGTCAATGTCTTCGATGTCACATCGAAGTAGACGCCATCACCGATCACGTACGCATGACCGGAGGTGAGAAGGGCCTCCGTCATCGTTTTCATCTGTTCAATAAATTCAGTGGCACGGGGACGGTATGCAGGCTCAAGAATATTCAAGAGCTTCTCATCTTCCAGATATTCCTCGATGTGCCGCTTCGCGATCTCCAGTGGATGGACATTCTCCTTCTCCGCTTCCTTCTGAATTTTATCATCCCCGTGATCTGCATCATGTAATAGATGCCCGACATCCGTGATGTTCTTCACGTGCTTCACATCGTACCCATGTCCCACCTCTAACCATCGCCGGAGGATATCTGCCATGAGAAATGACGAGTAGTTGCCGATATGCGGGCGGCTGTATACCGTGGGACCGCAGGTGTACATGGTCACGCACGGTGGCGCGAGCAGGACAAAATCTTCTTCCTTTTTCGTGAGGGTATTATAGAGACGAAGGGGCATGAGGAAAGGATAAAGTGCCCGCCCCCAGAATGGGGGCGGGCGGTAGCGGCCACTCACCGAACGGCGAGTGGCAGGTGGACAGAGGAGGTGTGATTCCGACGCCGGAAGCGATACCGTGCAGGCTGGAGAACCTCGATCGACACCCCAGGTGGAAGATCTGTCAGCTGCTCCAGATCTGCAACCCCGTTGAGGTTTTGAAGCTTCAGCTTCACTCGTTTTCCAAACACCCTCAGGCAGAGGGAAGCGCCACGGCGCAGAATATGCCTCGGATTCTGCATTACAGCCTCCTTTGAAAAAGATCTATCTCCAACGTGGAGAACTAATGAGGTATTCTATCAAAATGAGATGATAGGTCAAGCGTCCATCCACACTGCTATACTGACTATGCTTTCCTTTTCCTTTTATGACATTGGACACGCAAAGGCTTCAAAAAACCATCCATGCTCTTCTTTCCACTGGAAAGGGAATCCTCGCAGCCGATGAATCGTCGGGAACGATCAAAAAACGTTTTGCATCGATCAGCCTTGAAAGTACGGCGGAATCCCGTCGCGACTACCGTGACATGCTCCTCCGATCAGAGGGGTACGAGCGCCACATCAGCGGCGTCATTCTCTACGATGAAACAGTGGATCAAATGAGTTGCAGCGGCCACACTTTCTCCCAACTTGTTTTCTCTCGCGGCGTCATCCCCGGCATCAAGACGGATGAGGGGAAAGAAGAGCATCCATTCTGGGGCCCGCAGACGGTGACGCGAGGACTGAAAGGGTTGGGGGAACGTCTGCGCGCGTACACCGAACGGAGTAAGGGAACTCTCGGCTTCACGAAGTGGCGCCAGGTGATTGTAGTAGATCCACCACCAAGCGATGGTTTCCTCGATTACACTATGCATGTCATGGCCGAGCAGGCGGCATGGTCGCTTCAGTGCGGCTTTGTCCCCATCTGCGAACCGGAAATCCTCATGGATGGGTCTCACTCACTGGATCAGTGCAGAGCTGCCATCGAACGCACCCTCCGCATGCTCTACAAATGTATGGAGGAGCAGCACGTGGACCCCGCCCTCACCATCCTCAAGACGAACATGGCGCTCTCCGGCAAGGATGCTCTCACTGATCCTTCCGCGACCGTCGCCACTGCCACGCTCAAAGCCTTCCACCATTCTCTTCCTACGACTCTCCCAGGAATCGTGTTCCTTTCCGGTGGACAACGTTCTCCAAAGGCAACCGAGAACTTAAATGCCTGCGCTCTCGAAGCGAAGCAAACAAATGCGCCATGGGTCATCACTTTCAGCTACGGTCGCGCCCTCCAGGATGACGCCCTGAAACTCTGGGGAGGGAAAGCAGCAAACGTGCTCTCAGCACAGGCTGTATTCCTGAAGAGGGCCCGCCTCAATGGATTGGCTCAACAGGGGAAGTACGACCAGAGGATGGAAAAGGAGTGATCCCCCCTGAGTCATCCGGCTCGAGCGCTGCGCGATGCGGTGCGGAATCATTGACCCCTCTCTCTATTCACAATCATCTGCTGCCCGATCCCAAAGAGTGTTGAGATGCCCCAGTAGAGTGCGACGGCAGCTGGGAACTGGAACGCGAAGACGCCAATCATGAGTGGGAGTGCGTATAGCATCACTTTCTGCTGCATATCCTGCTCTTTCGACGTTACCTGCGCATGGCCTTCCTTCTCGGACTTCTTCTTCGCCTGGTGAAAGGAGAGCTTCATTTGAAGGTACTGCAAAGCGGTGAGGGAAACGGGGAAGATATACCAATCGGGCTTGGTGAGATCGAACCCGAGAAAACGCGTCCCAAACGTCCATGGTAAATCCTGGTAGATTGGATAAAGGAGATGGCGGGAAATCTCGAGGTGCACACCATCCTGAATAACGTAGAAGAGGCCAATCAGGATCGGGAACTGGACGAACATCGGCAGAAACGACTGGAGGGGATTCACCTTGTGTTCCTTCCACAGCTTCATCGTTTCCTGATGCAGACGCGTACTGTCTCCATCATATTGCTTCTTCAGCGCGTTCAGCTTTGGCTGGAGAAACTGCATTTTCCGCTGCCCCTCCATCGCATGTTGCGTCGGGAAAAAGAGGAACATCTTCACGAGAAGCGTGAGAACAATGATCGCGACGCCAAGATTTTTATCAGGAAGGAATGATGCAGTAAAAATGAGGAAATTGAGGAATGGTTCGGTGACGAACGTCCGAAACGCTTTCACAATCTGACCAGGCGCATAGTGCGTAAAGCGTGCTTGGACCATCCACTCCTTTCCTTCCGGATCCTTCAGTTCCACCGGGAGCTGCACTTCGTACGTTCCGTACGGTTCAAAGAGGGAATACTTCCACGGCACAAGGTCCATCTGCACTTCACCCCCTGCCGGAACAGTGAGAAGAGGCACGCACGGTCGAACGGTCTCCGTCGCAATGAGCGCCTTCTTCCTCTCGTCGGCAGTCCCAGGATTCTCTACAAGGAACACATCTACTGGTGGCATCGGGCAGCGATCCGTGAGGACGAGATCCTCACTCTTGTGATTGCGGAGTACGAGCACGGGATGATGCCCCATGCGCACTGTCGAATCCACAGGTTTCAGCGTCACACTCCCGAGCCCCGCCACGTGTGGAGATTGCTTCGGCACGACGAAGCGCATGATCGTCTGCGATACGAGATAGACGATTGCGAATATCAGGAGGAACTCGAGGAGCTTGGATGATGATTTCTTCTCGGCCATTGTGAAGGAAGTGTAGAGAGAAACCGCTCGATATCCTCTCTTAGGAGATGGAACGATGCATGCAGGCTAGGGGAGCGCGGACACAATAACAACTGGACACTCATTTCCGAATTGCGAGGAGCATATTCTTTGAGAACAATCCTGAGAGCTTCACGGCAGCGCCGGCGCATGCGATTGCGTTCGACTGCTTTTTTACTCAGCTTGCGCGAGGCCAGTGTTCCCACATACACCGCTTCCTCTCTCGCATGAGCCGCCGGATGCGATGGTGCGCCGGGGAGCCACCGAATGAACATTATCTGTCCTTTCCACACTTTCCCTTTCCAGAGCACCCGGTCGCATACCTTCCGGCCACGCAGTCGCAGCAGTTTCACTGCTGCATCATGCATGGATATCACGCCATCGAGGAGACATACATCTCACAATATTAACTTTCCGTCAACAGGAATCCCGACCTCCCCCTTGTGCATTGAGAGCAGATTGCTATTCAATGTTCATTGTTTTTTGCTCACTGTTTCTTTTGTTCCCTATTAATTATGCTTCCATCTGTTCGCCACTCAGCCTCTCTTCCCACGGTATTCCTATCAAGCACTCTCCTGTTTGTCGAAAGGGCGTTTGCCTTCGGTGGTCCGCTTCCTGATTCCCTTCCTGGTTCCCCTGACATTCGCGCCACCATCACCAACATGCTCTCCCTTGTTCTCAACCTCCTCGGTCTCCTCGCTGCTATTGTCATCGTTATTGCCGGTGTCCGTCTCATCTTCTCCATGGGAGATGAGACTTCGAAGGAAACAGCTAAGAAAACCGTGCTTTATGCCATCGCAGGTCTGCTCCTCATCCTCTTTGCAAAGGCGATCATCACATTTGTCCAGAGTCTTGGCTAAGCCTTCCACATCTTTTTTCTGTGTCCTTTCCTTCCACCACCGAGATTTACCACGTCGCCAAGCTTGCCAGACTCACGCTGACAGACGCGGAGGTGGAGCGTTTAGCGCCAGAACTCGCTTCGATTATCGGCGTCATCGATTTGCTTAAGGAAGTGGATACGAAGAACGTCATTCTTACAGCACAAAATACCGGGCTTACGAATGTTCTGCGTGAAGACACTTTGCGATCCCCTTCGCCATCGCCCGATGCCCTTCTCTCCTGTAGCCCGCTTCCCCTTGTGCAGCATCAAATCCAGACGCCGTCGGCACATGGATAACGTGTGTCATGGTAGGGTACATACCACCATGCTTTCGGCACTGACAATCACGGAAGCCCATGAGAAACTTCGGAAGAAGGAGATTTCTACAGAAGAACTCGTCCGTGCCTGCATTGATCGGATCGAGGCAGTTGACGGGATACTCAACGCGGTCGTTCACCGGAATTTTGAGCGGGCAGTGGAGGAAGCGAAGATGGTGGATGCCACTGGGGAATTTTCCTCACCCCTCACTGGCATTCCATACCTTACCAAAGATGTTTTCTGCGAGGAGGGTGTGCCGACAACAGCCTGTTCCAACATCCTCCGTGGAAAAACCTACATTCCCCCCTTCGACTCGACGACGACGAAACGCCTAAAGACGTGCGGAGCAATCAGCTTAGGCAAAGTGAATACCGACGAATTCACGATGGGATGCTCCACGGAAACTTCTTGCCATGGTGTGACGAGGAACCCATGGGATACGACACGCGTTGCCGGAGGATCATCAGGAGGATCCGCTGTGGCAGTTTCGAGCAATGAATGTCTGTTTGCTCTCGGAACCGATACCGGCGGCTCTATACGCCAGCCTGCGGGATTCTGCGGCTGCACCGGGCTGCGTCCCACATACGGTCGAACAAGCCGCTACGGCGTTATGAGTATGGCGAGCTCTCTCGATACAATCGGCCCACTCTGCAAAACGGTTGAGGACATTGCCATCGTCATGGAAGCAATTTCCGGGAAAGACCCTCTTGATGCGACGACAGGCAATGTCCCTGTTCCCATGTACAGACAAACACTGAAAAGCGCCATGAAAGGACTGCGCATCGGGCTTCCAAAGGAATACTTCATTGACGGAATGAGTGATGATGTAGAGCGCGCAGTACGGGAGGCGGCGAATGTTTTTGCGTCGCTTGGCGCAATCGTTTCCGAGATATCGCTGCCTATGACGAAGTACGGCGTAGCGACGTACTATGTCCTGGTCCCATGCGAAGTGAGCTCGAATATGGCCCGCTACGATGGGATACGGTACGGGCACACGGTGGAGAACCCAGAGAGTCTCCTCGATTACTACGAACGCGTGCGAAGTGATGGATTTGGACCAGAAGTGAAGCGGCGCATCATGATCGGCACTTTTGCCCTCTCCGCCGGCTATTACGATGCCTACTACCGACAGGCGCAGAAGGTTCGTATCCTCATTGCACGTGACTTCGAGGAAGCGTTCCAAAAGGTTGATGCCATTATCTCCCCAGTCTCGCCCACCCCTGCCTTCACCATTGGCGCCCACGAGGGAGATCCTGTCGCGATGTACCTCGAAGATATCTTCATGTGTCCGCAGCCGATGGCTGGTATCCCTGCGCTGTCGCTCCCCTGTGGATTCTCAAAAAGCGGCCTACCTATTGGTCTCCAGATCATGGGACCGCAATGGGAGGATGGAAGAGTTCTCAAGATCGGGCATGCGTTTGAGCAAGCAACGGAGTGGCATGAGAGGAAAGTCGCCATTTGATGAACTCAGTGTGACGCACGGAGAATCTCCGGAATCAGACAAATGATCTCCCGCGTCGTGTAGGCATAGCCCTTTGTTTTGTAGATCTTTTCCCCAGCTTTTTTGATGATTGTCGTCCCAAGGACGCAGGCATCGAATGGATCCATTTTCTGGGCTATGAGGCCGGCAATGAGTCCGGCGAGGGTGTCACCAGTGCCACCCTTCGTGAGACCGGCATTGCCACCCTTCACCGTTTTGGTCCTCCCTGAAACATCCACAATGAAATCCTCATGCCCCTTGAGGAGCACGACTGCGTGGTGTTCATCCGCGACGAGCTCTGCAAGTGCTGTCATTTCATTCCGAGCGAGAGAAGAAAGGTCTTTCCGCACGAGTCGTGCAAGTTCTCCCTTGTGCGGCGTCAGAATAACCGTTTGCTCCTTCGTTCTGCCCCCGAGAACAGAAAGGTGGAGCGCGGCGGCATCGAGAATGAGTGGACAGTGCACACCAAAGACAATGCGGCTGATTGCCTCAATATTTTCTGGCGTTTCGGCCATGCCAGGACCAATGACACATGAATCGACATGCTCGAGGAGCGAGAGAACGCGCTCGGCGTCGCCTTCCGTAAGGCTGTTTCCCTCGAACGTGTGCACGATGAAGTTCAGCGACGCCCCCAGCGTCACCGCCTCGTTACATCGATGCACGACCGGGAAAATGAGATCGACGCCGCTTGCTTCCGCAGCAAGTGCGCTGAAAATTGGCGCCCCATGGAAACGGTGACTCCCGCCGATGATGGCAACACGACCATTCTGGCCTTTGTGGGACTTCGGATCACGCTGGAGCATGGCTAAAGTCTACAGCCCGCACTACCTCCTCAGAAATCTTTTCCCGAAACCTCTCCGCCGAAAATTGCCGCGCATGCGCACGGATGCGTCGGTGGTCCCAGGAGACCGCAGAGAATCGCCCGATGGCCTCCAGAAGAGATGATAGGGATTGTTCGTGAAACGTGATCCCCGTCGCCCCGTCCTTCACCGTGTCACACACACCGCCCTTCCCGTACGCAATCACCGGCGTTCCGCATGCCTGCGCTTCCATGGGCACCAGGCCCGCGTCTTCAAAGGCAGGAAAAAGAAATGCGGACGCGCCCGCGTAGAGACCTGGAAGGTCTTCATCCGGCACGCGGCCGAGGAAGCGCACAGTCGGCCCCGCCAGCCGCTCGAGGCGCCGGCGATCCTGCCCCTCCCCCGCGATGTGCAGCGGCAACCCCTTCGCGTTCGCGGCGGCGATGAGGAGATCGACGCGCTTATAGGGAACGAGACGGGAGACGGAGAGGAAGTACGGACGAGTCTGCAGTCTGCAGTCTACAGTCTGCAGTAGAGTCTGAAAGAAACTGGCGTGGACGGGGGGCGGAATGACCACACTCTCGCGGTTATATATCCTCTTGATGCGCTCCTGGGTCGTCGTGGAATTCGCGATGAAGTGATCAACGCGTTTCGCTGTTTGAAGATCCCAACGACGGACGTGTTTGAGTGTACGTCGGAGCGGAGCGCGCAGTCTTTTCGGAATGTGGAAGTCATCGAAATACTGCTCCTCCATTTCCCACGCATATCGCATCGGGGTATGACAATAACAGACGTGGACAGCAGTTGGGGGCGCAATGCAGCCCTTCGAAACGGCGTGTGATGAGCTCAGGATGACATCGAAACCACGGAGATCTATGCCTTCGACTGCGCACGGCATCCATGGAAGGAGTAGCTGGTGTCGGCGAAGGAAACCAAACCCCCATTGCAAAGAGGTTGTGTGAATTCGTTGCGACGAAAGAGATCGCCGATACGTTCGATGAGCCATCGTGGTAAAGATCGGCGCATCGGGATAAAGAAGAGCGAGCTCGGCAATAACACGTTCCGCTCCGCCAAAAGCGGTAAGCCAGTCTGCAATAATCGCCACGCGCACGCGTCGAGCATAGTATATTCTCCTCTCTGTGTCCCTTCGTCGCCCGCGTCCCCTTCCTCCCCGCTACCGTCGCCCTGTGAGTCCATCTTTGCGACGCCTTGTCGAACAACGCCATCAGCGACAACGCGCTGACGTGCGTCAGCGACGGCTGCGCCATCTCCGTCGTTTTTTTGGAAGAATCCGGACGCTGCAGTGGCTTGTTCTCCCTCTGGGATATGCGGCAATCGTCCTCACGGTCGCGTCGATCCTCTTCCTCCTCCTCTTCTCTCCATGGACAAATGTCCAAGAGATCCGCGTCATTCGGAACGATCCACGCGTTGATATTGCACGCATACAGCATGCACTGAGCCCCCTTTTTGGTAGACGGATGCTGCTCCTTAGCCGTGCGGATGTCCTTCCGCTCCTCGAAACGAGCTTGTCTGATCTTCAAGACGTTATGGTGGATGTTTCGTACCCATCCCGTCTCGTCATCCGCGTGACCCTCGATGCACTGGCGGCACGGATGCAGATCGATGAAGGGAAACTCGCAGCACAAAGCGGAGCGTTCCTCAATAACTTCCTGACTGAAGAAGGGATTTATCTGCAATACCCACCTTCCTATGTCCGCCATGCTGACGAGCTCCCGCTCTTTCGTATAACCGACTGGGGAGTTCACCCAACCCCTGGAAATCATATCCTCACACAAGCATTTCTCGCCAATATGCAGAAAACGGAAGAAATCCTCCAACGCGATTTCGGTCAAGAGACGACGGAGCGCCTGATCTTCCTCCGCGCGCGGGAATTCCATCTCAGGACAGCAAAGTGGTGGCTGTGGTTCGACGCACGGGACCCCATCGAAGAACAACTTCGTCGCTATCGTCTCTTCCTCCAGAGCGTTCAGCAAGAACAGGTCATAGAGTATGTCGATCTGCGCCCTGTAGACCGAGTCGTGTACAGGTAAGTGGTTTTGGTACACTTCCTATAATGTACAGTCCCATTCTCTCGCTCCTCCTCATGGGAGTTCTCCCATTCCAAGGAGGAACGAGTCCAGGAGAAAGCCCCATCGGTCGCGTGCGCATAGCCCCACCGGCTCCGACGGCGTCTGTGAGCCCCGATGGCCGAGTCTTCAGTGGGCTCCAACTCTCGGCATCAGGTGTCCTCATTATCGACCATCAAAGTGGCCAGTCACTCTTCGCTAAGGAAGATCGCACTCCTCGCCCCATGGCCAGTCTCACAAAAATTATGACTGCGCTCCTTATCGCAGAACGTCACACGATGGATGAGTGGGTGACCATCCCATCGGAAGTCCATGGAGTCGGCGGAGAGAGCATTCACCTCGAACCCGGGCAACAGTTCTTGGTTAGCGATCTTCTTTCCGCCATGCTCATTGGCTCGGCCAATGACGCCGCCGTTGCCCTTGCCATATATCACAGTGGGTCTCTGGAGGCATTCGTTGCCGCAATGAACATTCGTGCCCGAGAGCTTGGTCTTCTAAATACGTCTTACCAGAATCCCGTTGGATTTGATGCGGAGATGCAGTTGTCAACTCCACAGGACATCGCCTGGCTCACGATGTTCGCCCTGCGTTCTTTGGAGATTCGCCGGAGAATGGGGATGCGTGGCGCCACCTTCAAGAGCCGTTCAGGGGACACCGTGACAGTGACTCATACCCACGCTCTTCTCCATGCAGAGAGCGGTGTGATTGTAGGAAAAACAGGAACAACGCCGGGGGCTCAGCAGTGCCTTCTCTCGGTCGTCACAGGAAGCAATGGCCGAGAGTATATTGTCGTACTCCTCCGATCATTGAATCGCTACGCTGACATGCGTGCGATTATCCGTGCTCTTGCATCATAGTTCTATGCCATTCCATTCCTCCACTCACTCATCTCCAAAACACTGGCTTTCCTTGCATGTACGTCTCGTAATTGCGGGAGTCCTCCTGTTTAGCGTAATCACTCCGCCTTATATCCCGCGTGAGACTCTCGCGTTCCACGATGAAGACGCTGTGCAACTTCCACAATTCCTCCTCGTCGAGGATGGATTTCTTATGAAATCTTCCTCCCTCACTGAGCAGGGAACGCGTCGCGCGTACGCCCAAGGTATCATCCACACAGTGATCGAAGGGGAAAATCTCGAACGCATTGCCGAGCGATATGGAATTTCCGTCGATACCATCCGGTGGGTAAATAAACTCGAGGTGAATACCCCCCTCAAGCCCGGTCGAGAACTCCTCATTTTACCCGTCGATGGTCTCCTCCATATCGTGGCCACAGGCCAGACACTCGGCAAAATTGCCGATCTCTACACTGTACCGGCTGAGGAAATTGCCAGTCAAAATCAGCTTCGCGGCAGCTTTATTCTTGCAGGCCAAGAACTCATCATTCCCGGTGGACGTCCAATTATAACGAAACCTCTTCAGATTGCCGCAAAACCCCCAACCAACGCTCCACGTGGAGAGCCACGAGAGCCATCAATGGCGCCGGCCGTTCCTGCTGTAGCTGCACAACCGACCCGCGGTGTCCTCCAAATGCCGTGTAATTCCTGCCTGTTTACTCAGTACTATAATCCAGGACATTATGCTGTTGATCTCCAAACAAAAGGAGGCGGGCCGGTCTTCGCTGCAGAAGACGGCACCGTCGTGCGTGCGGAATACGGCTGGAATGGCGGATTCGGGAACGTCATTGAAATCGATCATGGCAATGGTCTCTTCACACTTTACGCCCACAATAAAGAACTCTACGTCCAGAAGGGGGAGCGCGTCGCGCGCGGCAAGGTGATCTCATGGATGGGGAATACCGGCCGCGTCTATGGCCAGACCGGCATTCATGTTCATTTTGAAGTCCGCGTGAACGGCATCAAGCGGAATCCCCTTCTGTACCTGCAGTAGACGGAGACGGATGGCAGGCGCGGCAGGGATCGAACCTGCGACCCCAGGTTTTGGAGACCTGTGCTCTACCAACTGAGCTACGCGCCTATAGGACTATTGTACCCCACTCATATCATGAAACCTGTTGGAGGAGATTTACGTACGCGCGTTCCATTGCCATTGCAAAAGCTTGTCGGAGACGGTGAGTAGCGTCATTATCAGTTTTTAGGGTACCGGGGTTATGCGTGAGGGCGATGTCGTATTCCACCTGGAGAGATTGAACATCCGCATCCACATGGAGCTCGGGGTGGCGACGCGTGTTGTAGTGTTCGCAGATATAGCCCCCCTTAAATTTTGGGAGATTGAAGTGAATACCGTCGGCAATATCCGATGAGAAGCCGCAAGCGAGGAGAGCAGTGCGGAATTCTGCGGCGAGAGCATATAGTATGACAGGAGAGCAGCTGGTAGGTTCTTGCTGCTGCCCGTCCTTGTCCGTACTCCCATTCGTGCCGCAGTTACTAAGAACGACGGGGACAATGAGACCGGGGCGAAGCGACCCATCGCCTCGCAACGGATAGCGCCCCATATTATCCCACGCGACAACAACAATCGATCGATGTTCGTGTGAGAGTTCCTGGAGACACCGAAGAATGCAATCGTGGTATGATCGATAGATACGTTGGATGATATCCTCCCGTTCGTTTGGCGTCGGCTCTTGCGACGGAATCCAGATACGATTCGGGGGATCGGCGAAATCCGTATCGCGGAAGAGATCAATGCGATCCAACGGACGATTGAGGTCGACGATGCCGCGGGAATAGCCCGCAAGGAGAACTTTGCCGTGGAGAGGGACCGTGAGGTCGGTGCCGCAATCGCTCAGGCGTTTCCGTTGTTCTGCGCTCAGCGCCGAGCGATTGCTGAATTTCCCAAAATCACTACTGCAATGGTGGGCGGAGTAGAGGATGGGAATGGAAGACATGGGTGGGAAGAATAGCAAAAAGAAACCCCTCTGCCTTCGGGCAGAGGGGTGGTTGTGGACTGCGCGAGTACCTACGAGAGGTACTCGATGTGGCCCTTGCCGCAACCTGCGTTGTAATAACCGCAGACATCTTTTCCGGTGGAGGCATTATACCCCCGGAAATTGAACTTTTTCCCGCTGCCGTCTTCGCGCTGGATTTGTGACAGATTAACTGTCACGGTGTTACGACCTTCGAGGATGAGAGTGATCGTACCCTGGGTGCCTCGCCCAAGGAGTCCATCGACGAAGGACGCGGGGCTGGGACCAATCTCGATACGGGCTCTGACCACCACTTGCTCAACCATGGGGGAAAACCTCCGAAAGAACGAATGGAGTGAAGCGGTCACTCCGTACCGGCACATCGCGCAATGTACTTTATTACTATACTAAATTTTATTTAAAAGTCAATGTAAATTCTCTGAAAAAGCCCCAGTTTTCTGACCCCAGATTCAATATTCTTGTTCAAATAGCCTGATACATAGTGAAAAAGGGCGATAGAGTATTTGACGAAAC
>MFYG01000010.1 GCA_001789045.1 Candidatus Peribacteria bacterium RIFCSPLOWO2_12_FULL_55_15
AAGTCGGAGCATGTATAGCTGGGTTCACTTGTGGCTGCCTAATTTCTTGGGGTTGTTGAACTGGGGCAGCTTGCCGTTGCTGCTGTGGTGGAGGGGCCGACGGAAGCTGAGGCTGGAATCCTTGGGGAGGCTGATCTTGCATTTCTGGAAGTATCGCTCCCCCCGGTAAGGTGGCCTGATTTTCTTGGGGAGATTGTTCTTGCATTCCTGGAAATAGGGGAGCCTGAGGAGAGGGGGCCTGATTTTCTTGGGGAGATTGTTCTTGCATTCCTGGAAATAGGGGAGCCTGAGGAGAGGGAGCCTGATTCTCTTGGGAAGGCGATGTTGCGATATTCTTAACAACAACGTAACCGCAATTTTTCTTTGCGTGTTCCGCGCATTTATATGCGGCCTCAGCGGGAGACACATACATCCTCGGTCCAGCCCACCCATAGGTTTTAATGGGATTCTCTATTATATACTCCGGAGACCGTTTAGTCGAACCGTACCCTCCATACACCCTCGGATCCACAAGGAAGTAATTACTTAAAACATTTCCCACCTTTGACAACATAGCATAATTAACCTCAAATTTCGAAGGGTCGTCAGGAGCACACTTCACTGGATAGTTTTCACCGCCGGAAAAAGGGCAAAACCCGTGGCCCATTTCCGACGGTACGCAACAGTAACCAATATCTTTTAGAGGTGATGGGATGTAATCCAAAAGGACGGAGGCGCCATCACCGTATGGAATGTAATCCGGATTCATGATATTAGCCGTCACTAAAGCGCGCAGTTCTCCTGACACCGAGTACCAAACAGCCATGGATGTCACTATCAGGAGCGCCGTGACGAAGGCTACAGCGATAGGTCGCCGGAGATGCGTAGGACTCTTCATTTATAGAGGGAACCAATGAAAAAGGTGGACATTTTGTCACCCTGAGCGTAGTCGAAGGGCGACACAATAGCTTGCCGGTGTGATGGTTCGTCTACGCTCACCATGACATATCAGAGTTTTTCATTGGTTCCAGAGATGAATATGCATAACTCCATAAGAAGAAGGGTACCAGATGCGCTATGGATATCCACATGACAACGTATCGCGATGCTGGTGTGGATATCCGTAGGAACACTATCTAGGAAGCTACCACCTCCACTTTCTGCGCCTCTTTTTCTTTTGCGGGTTGGCCCCGACGGTGGAGAAAAACGCGGGCAAGGATATGGTGGATGCTGGAGGAGAGAGGAGGGGCGTCTGTTTCTGAGGGGCGGTCTTCCACAATCTTCCCGGAAACCATGCGGAGACGCCGTGCGTCGAGGGCAGAAGCGATGGACTCATCCCGCGAGCAGCAGATGATCGTTTGACCGTTAACATGGGCTTCAGTGAGGAGCGACACTGCGAGGGTGAAGGCATCGAGCGAGAGATCGGCAAACGGCTCATCAAGGAGAAGAATCATCGGATGAGCGATGAGAGCCCGACCAAGGCCGAGAAGTGTGCGAGCCTCTGGGGAGAGATCGGGAGGGCGGTGTTCCGCGTGTTCGAGGAGACCGAGACGCTCAAGCATACTCTGCGCGCTCCGCGAGCATTCCCGCTCGTCGATAGCATGGAGCAGGAGAGGGAAGGTGAGATTCTCTGTGACAGTTTTCCGAAGGAAGAGGTTGCCCTCCGCAAGTTTGAGTCCGATACGCTGCCGGTAGAGGCGGAGGACGGCGGGCGGGACGATCTGCAGATCAACGTTGTCGATGCTGATGACGCCTTTTTGGGGGGATTCGGCGCGAAGGAGGAGACGGATGAGAGTGGATTTTCCTGCCTTCGCGGGACCGGTGATGCAGACACACTCCTCTGGACCCACCGTGAACGTCACATCAGAGAGCGCCACCCTTTCTCCATACTGCTTTGTCACGCGAGAGAACGCAATCATGGAAAACAGTGTAGCATACTTACAGACATGATCACTGCCGACCACATAACCAATCTCCTTCTTAAGACCGGCGCAGTCTGTATATCAGTAGACAAACCTTTCATCTGGACAAGCGGCATTCGAGCCCCCATCTACTGCGATTTGCGGAAGCTCTACGGTCATCCGGAGGAGCGCGCGAGTATTGCAGAAGCTCTTACGGATGTGATCCGAGGCTTGCCGGTCATGCCGAAAGGCATTGCAGGGACAGCGACCGCAGCGATTGGCTGGGCAGCGCTCGTGGCAGAGAAACTGGGGCTCCCCTTTGCCTATGTGCGTCCGATGGCAAAGGAACATGGGACGCGGAAGCGGGTGGAGGGAGACCTTCCGCAATGTGCGTCGATCCTGGTGATCGAAGATCTTTTGTCCACTGCAGGGAGCGCAGTGGCGACAGTCGCAGCGCTGCGTGAAGAATGCTCTGCTGATGTGAGGGATATCGTAGTAATTTTCAGCTATGAGCTTCCGTCGGCATTCGTGAATGCCAGGCGTTGCTCTGTGCGGCTCCATCCTCTCGCAACGCGCACGGATCTCCTGGACGTTGCGCGGAAGCGCGACATGTTCTCTATAGGAGATATTGCAGACATTCAAGCGTTCTTTGAAGCCCCGGAGGAGTGGTGGCCACGGTTACGATTCCAGAAGTTGACGCCAACATCCAGTATTATATAGTTATTTGATGTATGGATAGAGATAGATCGTCGCAAGTGCATTCAATCGAGGAACGTCTTATGAAGTGCATAGAGGAAAAGCGGTACTCTGATGCGCTGGTGATCGGGAATGATCTCCTTCCACTCATTGCGGACGAGGATCGTTCTGTACGCCTGCGCATTTACCATCTGCTCAAGCGCTGTCCGGAGGTGGAGCTTTCGGAGGCACATCGGTGGAATGCGCGTGAGGTCGCGGAGGAGGTGATGGCGGACAGTGCACGTGCGCCGGAGGAAAGAATTCGCGCGCATATGCTGCGTTTCCTCATCGGTTCGTTCCCGTTTGGGACACCTCCACCGGATGGGGCCAGGGTCGCCGCCAATCGTCGATGGCTGCCGCGCGAGCTTATGGAGCTCTACGCAGAGGAGGCGGCGACGGAACTCCTTGGCCGTGGCTCAGAAGGGGATCCGGAGATCCGCCGTGATGCGCATATCGTTCGCTGCTTCACCTGTCCTGATCATCGGTCGGTCGAAGTGCACATGGAGGCATTACTTGTGGATGGGGATGAGAATGCCATTGTCCAGGGATGTTGCGGAGCATCGGAGGAATTTCATCAGGAAACGGCGTGCCGATTCCTCAATCGGGCTCTTGCAGCCGTGACGAAGGAGAAAGAAATTGCGCGATTACTCGAGTACAAGCTCTCCGTACTCCTTGGGCTCTACATGCGGGAATCAGTGGAAGGAGAAGACCAGGAAGAACAGCGCGATGCTGTTTATCGGGATTTTGTGGCGACGATGGCTCATCTGGAACTCTGCGGCGGAGCTCCATTTGAGCGCGCGCATGGGCACGTGTACTTCGCAATATTCGCCGAGTGGCATTCGGAATGCGCTCTCGCCGAACTGCACTGTGATATGGCGCAAGTTCTTGCGGAACATCTGCAGAACCCGCGTTTTCAACAAGACGTTGCGCATTGTCGCGAGTGGATCCTGTCCGAAGAGAATGACGAGGCGCAAGGGATGGACGAAGATGATGAGGACTCAAAAGATTATGATGAAGATGCCGATGACGACGATGATGGGGAGGAGTGGAAGAGGGCCTAGAACTGTTCCAGGAAGCGCGGATCATTCTCGAAGAAGAGCCGGATGTCCGGGATGCCATCGCGGATCATGATCATCCGCTCGACTCCGAATCCGAAGGCGAAGCCCTGCCAACTCTTTGGATCAATGCCGCAGTTGGCGAGGACATTGGGATGCGCCATCCCGCAGCCTGCGATTTCCATCCACTCCCCTTCGTTTCTCCACCGCATGTCCATTTCCAGGCCAGGTTCAACGAAGGGAAAGTAGCCGGTCCGGAAGCGAAATTCTGTTTCAGGGGAAATGAGTTCCTGCACTGCGGCAATCATGACGGCCTTCATGTTGGCAAGGGAGATGTCCCGATCAATCATCATTCCCTCCACCTGATGGAACATGGGGGAGTGTGTGGCATCATCATCCTTCCGATAGACTTTTCCCGGGCAGATCATGCGGAAGGGCGGAGTGTGCGTCCGCATGTAGCGGATTTGTACTGGAGACGTATGTCCACGGAGCAGCCATCGGTTTCCCGGCGCGGCTGGGAGAGAGAGGTAGAAGATGTCTTGGGCGTCGCGCGCGGCGTGTTCCCGTGGAAAGTTCAGAAGATCGAATTGGAGTTCCTCCGTTTCGATCTCCGGTCCGTAAGCAACATCAAATCCCATACGGCCGAAGACATCCTCAAGCTCTTCCATAAAACTTGGGATGGGGTGGAGGTGACCGCGTGGGGAAGGGGGAAGATCGATCGTGAGGTCCAGCGGATTCTCTGCGAGAGTATTCCGGTTTGCTTTCCCCAGAGCGGCGCGCTGATCGCGAAGAGCAGCGAGCGCCTGCGTTTTAAGGGTATTGAGAGACATTGCATCAGTTTTCCGCAGATTTGGCTTGAGAGAAGAAATGGCCGTGAATGCGATGGTGAAGACGCCGTTTTTGCGTCCGAAGCATTCATGTTCAAGCGCATCGAGCTCCGCGATATCCTGCGCATGCAGGATGCGCCGGAGGAGATTTTCGATAGGGGGAAGACTCTTAAACATGCAATGCAATTTCCACGAGGACAAACACGGTCAGGACAAGAAGAGTAATCCACCATGTGAGAATTTGAAAGAGGAGGAGCGAGAGGAGGAGAAGAGTGGATAGTCCGAGAAAGACCCCTTCCCTGAAGGCAATGCGGAAGATGATGGTATCGTTCTTGGCGGCGGGACCGAAACGTTTCCAGAGGATGTAGGCCAAAATCATGCTGATTGAGGACACAGAAAGGAGGAGGCTGAGATAGAACGCGGGGAGCGCATGGAGGGGCGCCTGTAAGGGGCTCACGCGGAAGAGGATGACGAGGAGAGAGGTGAAAGAAAGGAGCGCCGAGAGCCAGAGACTGAAGAGGAGGCTGGTCATGGGGCGAGTGGTTTGGCAATCGCGACAGCTGCGAGTGTGCCATCGAGGAATTGACGGAGACGCCGGAAATCTTCGGCGAGCGCTGTGCGGAGACTGGGGTTATGGAGAGCGGCGGCGGGATGGTAGATGGGGAAGATGGTCACGGCATCCGTCAGTGTCATTGGTTTTCCATGGACGGTCGTCATACTGAGCGTTGGGAAAAAATGACCGAGGGCATGGCGACCAAGAGGACAAATGACGCGTGGCCGAACGATAGCAATCTCCATTTTGAGCCATGGCATGCATTGCTCTTTTTCCTCCGGTGTCGGGTCCCTGTTGCCGGGGGGGCGATATTTCACGACGTTCGAGATGTACACGTCCTTTCGTTGAAGGCCGATGGAATGAAGGAGTTCATCGAGGAGTTGCCCTGCGGGTCCGACGAATGGGCGTCCGAGTTCGTCCTCTTTCTGTCCGGGCGCTTCCCCGATGAACATGACCTCCGCTGCGGGGTTTCCCTCGCCAAGGACAGGTTTCGCAGACTTGTGGAGCTCGCATCCTTTCCATGACAGCAATTTTTCCCGGAGATGATCGAGGGTCATGTCCATGTATTCAAGTATACCCTGCTTTCACCAGCGCTATCCGCTCCAGAATCTTCTGCCGCAGCGATGCGTCGCTCTCTGCGAGGATTTTCACGCATCACCGGCACGTCCGACGTCATCGGGAGGCTGATTTGGATATTGATGAGGTTTCTGTTATCCTCCTTTCCATGAGCTGGTTAATGTTAACAGTCATTGCTGAGCTTGTGGTATTGTTGCAGTTCTTGCATGCAGATGTGTCAGCAGAAGCTGGAGTTATTGGCTTTTGCTGTAAAGATAGAGGACAAGCTTGCATCCGGGGAACTAGAGAAATGTGCGTTAGAGGTACGTATGTCGTAGATATTGGCGTCGGAGGCCAGAACGATTGCAATTACAATATATGCAATGTGCCAACCATGTGCTGTACACAGGATAACTCTGCATTAGGTGGCTCATGCTTGGATAGAGTATCAAAAAGTGAATGCCTGGCACCAAACATATTTATGCCGGGGGCAACCATGGATTATTGCAAAATAAGCGAGCGACGGGGCTGCGTTTCTGGAGAAGAGTTTAATCCATTTGGCGCCGGATGGCAAGGTGGGCGGTGGAGATGGTTGAATCCATTTGTCGGCGGAGGGCAAGGTGGGCAGGTAGGGGGAGGGTTGAATCCACTTGGCGGCGGAGGGCAAGGTGGGCAGGTAGGGGGAGGGTTGAATCCACTTGTCGGCGGAGGGCAAGGTGGGCAGGTAGGGGGAGGGTTGAATCCACTTGGCGGCGGAGGGCAAGGTGGGCAGGTAGGGGGAGGGTTGAATCCACTTGTCGGCGGAGGGCAAGGTG
The DNA here is from genome assembly GCA_001789045.1 of Candidatus Peribacteria bacterium RIFCSPLOWO2_12_FULL_55_15. Classification (GTDB taxonomy): domain Bacteria; phylum Patescibacteriota; class Gracilibacteria; order Peribacterales; family Peribacteraceae; genus 01-FULL-54-110. The sequence goes on from MFYG01000010.1 coordinate 6,421, forward strand.
GGCAGGGATTGGGAGGGTGGAATCCATTTGGCGGCGGAGGGCAAGGTGGGCAGGGAAGGGGAAGTGGTATGCCACCGATGCCGGATACTCTTAAAGCCGTACAAGATGCGTGGAAAAAGCAGAAAGCGTTACGAGACGAAGGGGCGAGTGGAGAGTTGTATCGAAAAGCAATGGAGGCGAGCAATCGTTTAAAGGAAAAAATAGCGGCGCAGGGCCAAGGCGGAGGCAAATCGCCAGGCGGAGGCAAATCGCCAGGCGGAGGCGGATCGCCAGACGGAGGCGGATCGCCAGACGGAGGCGGATCGCCAGACGGAGGCGGATCGCCAGGCGGAGGCGGATCGCCATACGGAGGGGAGCTTCCAGTCGTACTCTCTATCGAAGAACTCCGTGGCATGAAGGAGGAACTCGCAAAGCTCCAGACGCCAGAAGAGCAGGCGTTGATGAAACAGTCGCTGAAAGATCTTCAGAATGGATACAAAGAGTCTTTGAGGACATCCACGGCTCTCATGAACAGTCTCGCGAAGGACCAGCAAAAGTGGAAGAAGAAGCTTGATGATCTGGAAAAGGAGCCGCTGCTTGTAACGCAGACTCAACGCTTTCAGCATTGGCTGGCGCAGCTTCTGCAATCACCGACCGGTGGCGGCGCAACAGATCGGCCAAGCCCGATGACGACTTTGCAAAATCTCCAGCGGCAAATGCCTGATCTGATGTCTCTGCTCAATCTTTTTCTCAATCAAGCGGTGGAGATAGAAAAGCGGCTCCGGCAAATTCGTTTGCAGATTGCCAATATCCTGAGTAAGGGGCAGAGACCGGATGCGTCATTGGAGGATCAGGCGCAGTGGTTCGAGAAGCAACTCAAACTCAGGCAGGAGATTCAGCAGTTACTGCTCGATGGCGGGCAGTTGCTAACGCAACTCTCTGACAAATGGTACCAACAGACGATCCAAACGATCAGGCCGATACAGGCGCAACTGAACCAATCGAAGCAGAGTCTCGCGGATCTGCTGCTGCAATCGGAAGGTGACAGCGCTATGCTCGAGGATCAGCGCGATACGGCGACGGAGGCTCTCAAGGATGTGCAGAAGCTCATGGAGTCACTCGCAAAGCAGCAAAAACCCATGCGCACGCGGGGCAAGCTCCAGAGTACGGTGTCGCTATTCCTGAAAATACAGGAAGATTTAGAGAAAATCGAAGAGGAGATGGTTCGCTTAATGGGGTTACTCGACCAAAAACATTTCGAGAGTGATAGGAAAACTTTCGATCTGAATGTGAGCAAGTTTAATGCAGTGCAGGGGAAAGTGATCGTTTTGCGGCTAAAATTCGCGAACGAACAGAATAAGAATAAAAAGCTTCAGGAAGACTATGAGAAGTTTTTTGGGGAAACGGCGGATTCTGACGTAACCCCGCAAGAGATCGCGACGTATAATGAGAATTTCAGAAAGTTTAAAGCGGAGTCAGAGGCGACGCAGGCGAAAGCCGTAAAAACTCAGCAGGATGCGAATCAACAATTAATAGTGTCCGGGCAGACGTCTCAGAGTCTCCGGCAGGCGACGACACAATTGAGCGACAAAGTGGAACTCCTCGATCAGCAATTCAAAATTTTGAAGGACAGAGTCGAACAGCTCCGCGCAAAATGGCTGCAGTACGCCCCGAACACATAGTGAAAACTGTCAAGCCAATATTTTTTGCTGGAAAATGTTGGCTTGAGTATAATACTCTCATGAGCGTTCGCCGAATATTTTTCTTCACGATCATCCTTCTCCTGTTCGGCGCATCCGTGTGGTTCGGAGCTGTGATGCGCAACAGCAGGAACGCGCAGGAGCAAGCCGTACAACCGGGATGGTGCTGCATGCTTGATCAGCGTCAGTGCATTATAGCGCCGGGTGAGGCGGACTGTCGCATAGGAAGAGGCTCGACGTTCTCGTTTGACCGCGCCGCATGCGAGGCCGTTTGCAAAGCGACGGCCGGTCGCTCGATTCCATAAAAGCAGTTATTTGATCTTCCCATGACTCCATTGATGCGTGTCAACCTCCGAATCCCGCGCTCCCGACCGCTACTGTTGCCATTTTTTGTGATCGCTGCTCTCGCGATGCTTGCGATGTCGGGCGGAACGCGCGTGGCGCTTGCTGGAGAGATTTTTCCGGTGATGATAGAAGGAGGTGAGCAAGGAAGTGAGCGGCGAACTGAGCCATCATCCGGTCCGACAGGCTTCTGCTGCTACGATATATACTCGGAAGTAAATGATGGCGAGTGCGAGGAAGGGTGGACGGAGGCAGGGTGCAAGGGGAGTGACATCGACGGGTTAGGCAAACTCTGGAACGGCGACAAGCCCCTCTGCGATTTCATGTGCGGCAAGCAATATAAATTCTACTATTGCGATCCGGAAACGTACACCTGCAGCGATGACATAGATGACAGACCGGCATATTCATCTACAACCCCAGCGAACATCAGAAGAGGGTACAAGGAAGCGGAGTCATGCATTGCAGAGTGCGTTCCGCCGACTGTGGAGTTGAAGGCGTTTAGTCTTTGTTCTGAAAAGGATCATAACGATAATTCTATACCTCCTACCCGGTATGGTGGGTTCTATATAGACTTTCCGACAGATGTAGAACGAAGGTCTAATTACAATTCCACTCCGGACAAATTAAGATATGAGGACATGCATTCTGGAACCAGGATAACGTTTACGGTCGATGCATGTTTAAAACCTGTAGGTTTTCTGAGTGAACCGTTCAATATCGGTCATTTATCTTGGATAGTATCGTACATTCCAGGCAGCAGCATTATAGAATTTTCAGCTTCTGATTTGGATACTTCTATCGCCGATCCATCTTATGCAACCAAAGAACTTAATAATAGAATATCCGAATTGACTCAGTACGATCGATCATCATCCGAAAGAATCTTATTTACGATGCCTGTAGATTACGATTGCCCTCCGGGAGACACAATCTTCAGCGAGGCTACAATCGCATTGCAAACCGGTGAGTCGTTTAGAACCATACGGTCGGAGGAGGCCTCCTTCACCATCAAGGGCTGCGGTTGCAGCGTGTGCAAAGAGTGCGAGACAGCCGAAGGAGGAAAATGTGATTTTTCGACCTGCATATTCGAAGATCCCTATTCGCGCTATTGCAAATGGATGAGTTTAGATGACGTTCAAGGAACCGGATATTGCGTACCGGATTCGGAAAACGAGCAGTGCGATTACTTCTACGCTTGCTGCCAGAAGAAACCAAGCGTATCTAACCTCCGGATAGGTTCTCTTACTGCTCAAATGGGCGGACTTTTTTCTGATGAGGTGATCGATTATTCATATAACGATAACAGGTATATCCAAGCAGCGCGCCAGAATACATATAAAACTGATTTCTTCGATGAAGCGCAGACTTGCGAAAATATGGTTGCATCCACCGCCGAAGATGAAGTCTACCTTGCTGCCGATATGTCTTCTGAAGATGCTGTTAATTTGCAAGATAGAATTAATACTATTAAAAATTATTGCGAAAAACCAAGGTCAAATGATCTCTGGTGCGATAGGAGGCTCTCCCCGGACCAAGTTACTGCCTGCAGAGTTCGCGATCCAAGCGGTGAAGGTCAGAATCCGTTCGTCGGGACAGTGATGTTCGTGCCTCCGTTTTTCAGCGCTAATCCCACGGATAGTGACGGTGTGTCCAACTTTCCAATAGGGGAAGATAGCGGCATGGAATGCGAACCTTACTGCGAATCACAACGGAACATGGGCGTCTGTTGTCGTCGACCGAGAGACGGCTGCGTGACCATGTCCGTGGATGAGTGCAATCCTCAGGGAATACTCCTGCCGTTCACTGACGTGTCGGATGAATGGCATTCAACGATGTGTTCGTCCTGGGAGGATGCAGGTGACTGCATCCGTTCGTCGGGACAGTGATGTTCGTGCCTCCGTTCTACAGCGTGGACCCTCTGGATGCGAATGGAGAATATACCGTCTATGCGATAGGGGAAGCTGACGGCGAGAAATGCGAACCTTACTGCGAATCACAACGGAACATGGGCGTCTGTTGTCGTCGACCGGGAGACGGCTGCGTGACCATGTCCGTGAATGAGTGCGATCGTCAGGGAATGCTCCTGCCGTTCACTGACATGTCGGATGAATGGCATTCAACGATGTGTTTGTTCTGGGAGGATGCAGGTGCCTGCAAATAATGGAGAAACTTCTCGCAAAAGTGGGGAATGTGTCTGGAACATGGAGAAATGGCGCTGTCAGTGGCGGAGTTTTTCAGTATCTCCTATACTCGCTTCCATGAGTCGAACGAGGCAATTCATCGCAATTGCGATCGTCGCGGTCAGCTTGGGGTCTGTCCTGCTGGCGTTGCCGTCTGGGGGAAATCTCCTTGGACAGCTTTTTAATAATCCTTGTACTGTGTGGGTTAAGAAAGGTACTATAACTGATCCAGAATACGAAAAAATAGAATCCAATAGTACAAAGACTTTTAGCGATAGATCAATTACAATTGAGTTTGATAAATGCTTCAAAAGGTCTTCAAGAAGAATTGGGGCGGAATTCTCTGTGGATTTAGTACCCCCAGATGATATACCCCCGAGTTATAACAGCTTGTCAGAAGGCCGCACTGTAATTGGTAATTATACTTCTCTCGATCTAAGAAAAAATTTGCTCAATGTTTTTTTTGGAGTAAACAGCACACCCAGATTCTTACGCTTTAAGATTAATTCTTCTCTTTTTTCCTACACATATTTCGCGCTCGTCTACCTGCCTCCTCCTCGTCCCGCTCCTCCTACTCCTCGTCCCGCTACTCCTCCTACTCCTCGTCCCGCTACTCCTCCTACTCCTCGTCCCGCTACTCCTCCTACTCCTCGTCCTCCCGCTGGTGGTGGGGGCGTTGATTGGGGCTTATGCTGTATAGATATTGGCTTACCTTGTGACGATACCGATGAAGAACTTTGTCTGTTCATTGGAACATTTGTCGCGGCTAACGAAGGCCAGGCAAAGTGCGATTATGATATTTGCCATGTGGAGAAACAGTGCTGTATTCCGAGAGGAGACGATGAGCCAGTGTCGCGATGCAAAATAAATTCAAAAAGAGGATGCGAATCGTTTGGCGGCACGTTTTTGCCTGATGCCACTGAAGCACAGTGCAACGCGCGTGCGCTACGAAACTGCGATGCTATTCCAGGCGTAGTGCCGCAGGGTGGAGGCGGATTGCCTCCCGCTCCTCCCACAATCTTATGCTGCATTCCCGATCCTTCGGGGGGAGTATGCGAGAATATATCTGATGAAACTTGCACATTTTACCATGGCACTAAAGTGCCGGGTGAGACTCGCCTACAGTGCAACGCGCGTGCGCTACGAAACTGCGATGCTATTCCAGGCGTAGTGCCGCCGGGTGGAGGCGGGCCACCATGGCCTGGAGGAGGCGGATGGCCAGGCGGAGGCGGATGGCCAGGCGGAGGCGGATGGCCAGGCGGAGGCGGATCGCCAGTAGGAGGCGGATCGCCAGTAGGAGGC
>MFYG01000011.1 GCA_001789045.1 Candidatus Peribacteria bacterium RIFCSPLOWO2_12_FULL_55_15
CTTCCTCGTATGGCAGACATGAGGCTGTAGAGCTCTTTATCGTTAGAGGCCATTGGAGTGAGGGTCCATGTTTCTGGCATGGGAATAGAGAGGATGATAGGGTAAGGAAGCATGATTGGAAATACCATTGGAACACTTTTTCTCTCCATACTTACCATCGCGGGGAATGCGGAGGAGTTTGTTCTTCCGCCAAACGATGGCTTTATCACCGATCCCGGTGATGTTATTCCTCTCATGGAAGAGGAGGAACTCGAGCAAAAAATGGTAATGAAAATGGAGCAGACAGGACTTTCGTTCGTGTCTGTCATCCTTCCTACGCTTGGGGGACGGGATATTGCTCATCTCGCCTGGGAACTACGGACAAAATGGGGCATCGAACAGAATGGAAGCGGCATACTGCTCCTCATTGTGCGGGAAGAGGGGAAAACACTCATTGCACCGGGCAAAAGCCACGAAAACATACTGACCGACAGCATTCTTCAGGAGATTGTGGAAAGAGAAATCCTTCCTCAGCTCCGCAAGGGCGAGTATGCCCTCGCCATCGAACAGGGAACCAGCGCAGTGCGGAAGCATCTGAGCGGTGAATATACGGAAAAACGCCAGAAGGGCGGATTCCCTGCAAAAAATACAAGTTATCGCATTGTGATTCTCCTTCTCGTGCTTCTGGCATGCTCTGCATTGGTTCGGGCAAGGAGACGTAACGCTGGGCAGACAAAACACAGGTGCCGATAAAAATATATGACACAGTTTCTCATCACGGGAATCCTTGTTCTTCTCCTTACGGCATGTCGGAGCATACGGATTTTCACTCCCGAAGAAGTTCTCCAAAAGAGCATGCAAGCAAGTACGATTTTCTCCTCCGTTTCCTATACGATGCACGCAAAGCATACAGCGGGAAATGGTGACTATACAAACGTTCTCCTTCAGGGCAACCTTCACAGGGAATCACAAAAACACGATTGGCGCATGAGTGTCGAACGCAATGGCATGTTCGTAGGTTCCATTGCCGGGGTCCGCGCTGAACCTGGCGATCTCTATCTTCAGCTCCCTTTTCCTGCCACCCTCCTCAAGGTGGTGCAGGATCGCGGACGAACACAATTGGATAATCACGCGGTCTATCGATACGACGTGGTCTTGCGTGATGCGGAGGCAGAGAGCCTGCTCGATACACTCACAGAAAGTCCGTCTCAGCTGCCTATGTTTCGTTTCACAGGAACACTCTGGATTGACTCAGAATCATTCCTCATACGGAGGAGTACATGGGATATTACGATGCAAGACACTGATGAAATGATGAAACTCGATGTTACAGTCAAGAACCATAACGCCGCACCGACAATGCAAATTCCCAATGTCACATCTGTCGAAAATATATTTGAAAATATTCCTACATCACTGTCTCTTCTTCTTGGGATACCGAAATTGATAGACGAAATGCAATGAGAAGGAAAACACGGTACGATGTCCTCCGTATCTATGATCGATAAGAGCACACTGGTGGATGGAATGAAGCGTCTCCTCATCATAGGAGGCGGAGGTCTATATCTCTTCTACATTGTGTGGAGTTTTTTTCTGATGGGTTTCCTCCCGCGTCCAGCCGGAACGATGCATTGGCTTGTTTCTCTGGGAATATTCATTGCGCTCTTTTTTGGTGTTCTTCTTCTTGCCATAGGCGCTCTCGCACTCCTGCGCATCCGAAATGCGGAAGATATTAATGAAGACGTACAGAAAAAAGCACTGATCAAAATCGGCATCGGCATAGGTCCGGGTCTTCTCTTGAGTGTCATCACGCCACTCATGGTCATGAGGGAACCAGTTCTACCGATTTCCATTGAAAGTCCAGTGCTGACAGAAGACTTTGTGGCGCCAGTTGCTGTCACGTTCAATCTTAAAGAGGCTGCCGAAATTCTTTCTCGTTATGGTCTGCAGGCACTCCAGTACGAATGGGACTTCGAGGGCGATAAAAAGGTAAACCAGCGGACGGTCCCACCATCGGCAACAGCCGTCTACGATCGTGAAGGCATTTACAACGTCACAGCAAAGATCCTTCTTGGAAATGGACAAGTGAGAAAAGCGGCGCATCGTCTGGTGATTGGGCGAGCAGCGGTTGCCCTCACGCCGCCTGCCCCTATACGGGGAAAAGCAGTGGTATTCAGTCTTTCTCACATCGTTGATGACCCAAACCAAATTGTACAAATCACCTGGGATTTCGAATCCGATGGGAATATCGATGACACGACAAAGACTACCGAGACAACGTACACCTACTATAGGAACGGGAGGTTTACCGTGACTGCCATCATGCGAATGCAAAACAAAACGCAGTCACGCTATCAGCGTTCTTTCGAGGTAAAAGACCCTCCCAAACTTCCATTTCCTGTCACCATCATTACGGAACCCCGTCGTCTCATCAGTCCACCGCCATTCTCGGTACTCTTCCGCATAGAAACAGAGGAGCCTATCGCACAGGCGGACTGGTCATTCGGTGATCGCGCAAAAGAAGAAGGCATGCGTGTTGCTCATACGTATGAGCGGATAGGGACGTATCCTGTCGTGTCGAAAATCCGTTCCAAAAGCGGAGCACTGGCGGAACTGGTGAATGTTGTGCGCGTGGGGGAGGAACTGAATCTTCCCGAGCTGACGTTCGAGGGATCTCATGAAGTCGTGCAAGGGAAAATCGAAGGAGAATCCCCGCTCAAGCTCACGCTCACGCCAAAATCACCGCTCCGAAATGTCGAATACGAATGGGAAGCTCCAGATGCAACAGAAGTTGCTTCAACAAAAACAAAACTTCAGGCTCTCTACCGCAACCCCGGGACATACACAATCGTCCTCGTCGCTGAAGACGCTGAACATCGCTCCGCGCGCATTTTCATCAACATCATCGTTGATCCTCCATCCTCCATCGTTGATTTTCGTATGGACAGAGAGGGGGGTATTGCTCCACTCACCGTCGTATTTGATGCGTCTATCACAAATATCCCCGGTGAAGACATTTCGGGGTTTGAGTGGTCATTTGGAGATGAAGGAACAGCGAGCTTCGCACAACGATCGGCCAGCACATCACACCGTTACGAAAAACCAGGAACATACGAAATCACGCTCCGCGCCAGAACAGTCAGTGGAAACAATGAAGCAGAACAAAAGAAAACCATCGTTGTGCGCGAGCAGGTCTTCCGTGCATGTGCTATGCCAAGTCGTCTTTCCGGTACTGCTCCTTTGCAGGTCGCCTTTGATGGACGCTGTTCCACGGGAGTAGCAATCTACGAGTGGAATTTTGGGGACGGAACGGAGGACTCAGGAGAAACCATCTTCCATACATTTGAAGAACCGGGAGAATATCATGTTACGCTCACAGGGCGCGATATTGGGAAACGAGAAGATATCTGGAAGACGACCATTTCTGTCAAAAAACCATGAAATACCGCACTTTCGTTCGGCTGGTTGCCGTGCTCGGCATTCTCGGACTCGTGCTTGCGGCGCTCCTCCCCGCCTTGGGATAGGTACTTCCCTCTCCCTGTGGGAGAGGGTAGGGTGAGGGGCGTGCGTCACGGCTTCCTCCTTGTCCATAAGCCGAAAGGGCCGACGAGTCACGACATTGTCCTCACTGTGCGACATCTTCTTAACGAAAACAATATCGGACATCTTGGTACCTTGGATCCTGCTGCATCAGGACTTCTCGTTCTCGCGGTCGGCCAAAAAGCTCTGAAGGTGATCGAACTCTTTCAGAACCTTCACAAAGAGTACATCGCCTGTGTATATTTCGGTGCAATCAGTAGCACGTATGATAGCGAGGGGAAGATCGAAGAAACCTCTCTACGCCCAGGCTGGTCTCCGCCGGATTTTTCCACTCTACAACGACTCATCGAAACGCGTTTTCAGGGTGTCATCGAGCAGGCGCCTCCTGCATACTCTGCGGTCAAAATCGATGGTGTTCGCGCCTATCGTAGGGCGCGACAAGGAGTAGCGATCATGCCGGCTCCGCGACGGGTGGAAATCCAAACATGTGCTGTGGAAGAGTACGCCTATCCGTTTCTGAAATTGCGCATCTCCTGCGGCGCAGGGACATACATCCGTTCTCTGGCTCACGACATCGGTCAGATATTTCGGTGCGGGGGATATCTCCAGGATCTGAGTCGGACGAAGGCGGGAGAGTGGTCGATCGATACGGCGGTCGACCCGGAAAGCGTTAAATGGACGCAGGTCATTCCATTAAAAGAGATTCTCAAGCCCTTTTCGAGCATTTACCTCACGGAAGTCGAGGCAGAGAACATCCGCAACGGCCGCACCATTGCCCGCGAGGTAAAACCAAACACCATCGGTTGGTTTGATGAATTACCCATTGTCATTCTCGCTCCCGCCAAAGACGGCTCCCGCACCGCCCATCCGCGGAAGGTGCTGTAAACAAGTTTGTAGTTTATACTGACTGCTCGATTCTTCTTCCTGTCCTTTCTCACAATTAGTCTTTGGGTCAGTAGCTCAGTTGGTAGAGCAGGAGCCTCTTAAGCTCTTGGTCGTGGGTTCGAGCCCCACCTGACCCACCACCTCAAAAACTCTCCTTCCTGAAGAGCGAGCGCTCAAGGCTCCATGTGCCGGCACCGCGGGTGAAGAGGACGGTGAACGCCGCGATGTAGAGGAGCGCGAGTTCCCCCTTGTTCACAATGGGCAGGAATCCCTGTCCCGCATGGACCGTCACGTACGCGCCTACGAGTAGAATGGTCCCGAGGAGAGCGACGAGGCGGGTCCAGAGCCCGATCACGAGGGCAAAGCCGCCGGCAAGTTCGCAGAGGCCGATGAAGCCCATGAACCCCTGCACGGCGAATGTTCCTTCGAGCATGCCGAGTTTCTGCAAGCCGTGCTGGAGGAAGAGAAAGCCTGTGAGGACGCGGAAGAGGACGTAGAGACAGTCGGCGTTGCGCGCCGCGATGCGGGAGAAGAGGGAGGAAGACATGTACGAAGAGGGAATTCCAACACTGCTATTCCTTCAGCATCCGGTCGATCACCGTCTTGAAGTTCTGCACGGGCTGCGCGCCGGAGACGATTTCCCCCTTCTTCGTCTTCGGGTTGTAGACGATGTTCCCCGGCGTGCCGTCCACGCCAGCTTGCGAGCCGCCGTTCATCTGATCCTGCACGAATTGCTTGAACTTGCCGCTGTCGATGCAGCTCTTGAACTTCGCCTCGTTCAGGCCGATTTCCTTCGCGTGCGCGGCGAAGTCGAAGCCTTTCTCAAAGACGAGATCGGCGAACTGCCAGAAAGCGTCGTTTCCGCCAAGCTCATTGGCGCACTCAGAGGCTATGGCAGCGGGCTCCGCATTCTGGTGGAAACCCAAGGGGAAATGCCGGTAGACCCATGCCACCTTGCCGTCGTAATCTTTCACGAGTTGCTGCATGGTCGGATGGTGGCGCTGGCAGAACGGACATTCGAAGTCGGAGTATTCGATCACGAAGAGATCGGCGTTGCCATCCCCCTGAATGTGATCGATCTTTGGATCAACGGGGGGGACATCGCCGGCCGGGGGTGGGGGAGGAGGGGGGAGGGAATCCGAAGGAACAACCTGTGCGAGAGGAGCAATGCCCCCCACTGCAGAACCTCCCTGAAAACTCGCGGCGGAGTAGCCGATCATAAGGCCCAAGAGGCCGAGAGTAACGGCAAACCATTGATTTCCTGTAGACCAGGCGGAAGGTGTATCAGAAGCAGCCATAAGAAAAAACGGGGAAAAGTGTCACCAGTATGTCAGAGAAGAGAATACTTGCAATCCATTTTCTCAGACATTTTTCTCGGCCGTCTGTTGCTCTACGAGTACTTGATTTGGAATACCCTTTTTATAGGAAGAAAGAATGACGTTCTCCTGCTCCTCACCGTCCGGACGAACGATGTGTTGAATCCACGCAATCTCCTTCTCCCGAAGTTTGCGTCCATGCACGAGAAGATCGTCGGGCACCGTTGCAGCAAAATAGGGTCCCTCAAGCGCCACATGACGTCCATCGGGAACACCGTAGATGTTCACGATGGCGTCTTTTCCTTCTGTGGCCGCCTGCATGAGAAGATAGGATGATGTGTCGTTTGTGAAGACGAGATCCTGCGATCCCGGGAAAATCGTCGCATCGAGACCCACGCCGTACTTCTTGTAGTAGCCGACGTAGAGGCTATGACTCCGCCGCTGCAGCACGGGGAAGCCACCTGCGAGAATGGCACGGTAGACCGTCGTCGATGTTTGACAGAGCCCCCCACCCGGCGTGGGCCGAAGCTCATCCCCATTCTCAAAAATGCCGAGCGCTTCGTACCACCCGCGACTCTGCGTCACCGGGCCTCCAAGTGTTGCGTTGAAGGAGAACGTCGCTCCCGGAGGAATGAGGATGTTGTTCAAGTGTTCACGAACAGCCTTCTCGATATTCTTCTCGCGTCCCCAGGGCGAACCCGCGTAGTTGGAACGACCGGAGGAGAGGAGGACCAGACTGCCTTGCACCGGTTCCTGCGCGAAGGACATCCGCCCCTCCTCGTAGCGCAGTGGGATGGAAAGCGGGGAGGACGTTCCGGTTGCGAGAGCATGCGCGAGGAGGAGGGCGACGCCGTCGGAGTCGTACATCAGGCCGCTCGCGGGCGTGACGCCGTCGGTGGTTGCGCGCAGAACCTTGCCGTCTTCCGTGAAGCCGAGAATAGATCCATGCACCGGACGGGCCACGCCGGGAATGCCGAAGGTCGCGATATCCTCCCGGACGCGCTGCGCGTCGATGACGAAGCTGGCGGTATTGCCCGTGAGATCGAAGGTAAGCCACAGTGGATGCTGTTGCAGCGAAACTGTCCAAGGTTCTGGAACGTCGATCGCGGAATGTCCGTCGACGGAGAACGTCGCCGTCAGCAACGTCGCGAAAAACTTCTGGCGTTCCCGGAGCGCCGCGCGGAGGCTCGCGAGCGACGGCGATCTCCCGAAGTGACGAGTGAGTCGTTGCTGCATTCGTTCGGCTTTCCGGTCAAGAGGATCGGCGGACGGCGCCGCCGTATGGGTGCCGAACATTGCTAACGTGAACGCCGACAGCGTAGGAATCCGCTCTCCGAGCCAGTCGAGGGAGAGTAATCCGACGAAAAGTACAGCGGCAAGACTTCGGAGAATGTGTGTGTGATTCCGTTGCATGTGTTTGTTTTTGATGGATGTAGAGGTGTATGATTATTATATACTAAATATTGATAAAAAGCAAACAAAAACCTCCTCCTGAACACCACCACCCCTCACCCTGCCCTCTCCCCGCGGGGAGAGGGAAAGCGAGGAAAGACTACGCCATGATCAACCTCCGATGAAGCGCGAACGGGAAAAGCGCGGAGAGGAAGCTTGCGGAGGCGAAGAGGACGTCAAAAGGAACGCCGGTTTTTGGGAGCGCCGTCAGAAGAGTGGAATGGACCGAGGCTACCCGCTCTGTAAGAGGAAGGGCACGAACCGCTTCCGGCCCCCCGAGGCTGAAAACAGCACGGAAATCTGTGCCGTGCGGGAGATTTTCCGGAAGACGGAGAGCCACGCGCCCCGTCCAGCTCCCCCCCGGAGGAAGATCGGGAATCTGCCAAAGAATGCGCCCGGAACGGACTTCTGCACCCCCAGTCGAAAGTCGCGCAACCCGTGCGGTCTCCGGACTCAAGCGAGCGGAAACAGAGAGTCCGCTGAGTGTGTATGGAAAGGGATTGTGCAGGAGAGCGCTGAGACGGAGCATCCCGCCCGGAACCGTTTCCGTGGCGTCGGTTCGTACCTGGAATACGCCGCGTGGCGCCTCTTGCTCCTGCGCGCGGTACGGCGAAGAATTGGTATTCATTACGACGAGTGTTCCTCCCAATGCGACGGGATTGTCCTTTCGATGAGGAATGAGGGGGGAAACGCCGGGGGCGCGAAGGACGGCTACCGTTTCATCATGGGTGCGGACGGAGCCGACGTGCGCGCGTGCGCGCAGTGCGTATTCTTCTGGAACCGATCGATCGACGAGAACCGTGACTGCGAACACTCGTGTTTGCCATGGGGCAAAGGACATTTGGGGCCACGTGACCGTTCCCCGATCAACCGACGCTCCAACGGAAGCGTTGAGGAGAGTCGTAAAGGGGGGAAGCTGGAAGACGACATCGGCCGTTGCGGGGTGATAGTGCCCACGGCGAACCTCGAGACGATAGCGGATCGTGTCTGCGGGCTTTGCCTCGCGAAGGCCATCGCTGAGAACAAGCGAAAAGCGGCCCGTTTCTCCCGGTTCCGGTAGAGCGCGAACGTGGGTGGAATCCACCGCTGACACTCTGCCGCTGGTCACCTTTGCAAAGAGTTCCGCCCCGTCAGAAATCCCATGGCGTACATTTCCGAAAACCGTAAGGCGGTGCTGTCTTCCCTGGAACACAGTCACGCCGTTCCAATAGACGGTCCCATCGCGGAAAAATCCATTCTCGCTCGCGCCGAGAAAATCCACGCCGCCGGGAAGAGTGAACTGCACAGGAACATCGATAAACGGCGCGCGATCCTGCGCAAGAGTAATGGCATAGTTTAATGGGCCAGCAGGAGCGACATCGCTTCGTCCATCAGAAAGAGCGACAGTCACAAAAGATACGTCGCCATCTTCGCTCTCATCCTCGGCGCTCGCACATCCAGAATCTTGAGGATAATCGATATGGAGATCCAAATCATTATCGATCATATCAGTGCAGTCTGTATGACTGGCATTTCCAAGGGGGATTTGGAGCAAGACGCCACCAATGCCGCTCAGGAAGAGTAATGACAACGAGATGCTTACCATGCGCCATTCTCTTGAGAGAAAACGAGGAACCATAGGATGCGGGGGAAGAAAAAAGGTTAGATTTATACTGCATAAAGTAATATTTGTCCAGTACTGTTTTTTGTCGAGCTGGCAACACGGGAAAAATGGACAAAAAGTCCAAAATTTTGGACAATAGGCGGATAGCTATGCCAGTGTCCTATTTGAACCACTCTCTGAAGTTTTTGGGCCAACCCATCATCAAAAGAAGTGCCAGCGGTGCGCCCCAGTTAGCCCAACGTTCCACGAAATCCCAAATCGGCATGCCAATGATCGGCCTCAAGAGTGCGGTCCAAAATCCCCAAAAGACCATCCAAAGAAGCGCTGCGCGGATCGGTTTTAGGAGAAGGAGAATCGCGAGCGCCACATCTATTGTTCCGGTAAGGAAAAGAAGTTGTGTCGCCATGCCGGGGTCGGAGACTCCGAATTGAGCAAACCAACCAACCCACTCCTTCTTGCCTTGCAGGGCAAAAACACCATGACCGATGAACTCGCCGGCAATCGCTATTTTTAGAACCCACTCGATCATTTTTTGATTATTCATAGTTCTACTCATATGTATGGTAATGGTAGGTTGCAGCATGAGTGGTATGCAAGGGGATGGTGGCCCAGGCCAGAGTCGAACTGGCTACGCCTGCCTCTTCAGGGCAGCGCTCTACCGATGAGCTACCGGGCCACAGTCATACGTTGAGTATAGAAAACCATATAACCGAGCGCCAGTAATTTGATCACGTCCAGCCTAGCACATCTGAATTTCTCCAAAGACTTTCCCAGTTCATAGTCTTTTTGACAATATTTTTGTCACGCGTACACTTCCAGTGCATGGCGAAGAAGAATGGTACCAAGCGTGGCACAGGGGGCATTACCCTTAGTGATGTTGTCGTGCATATGGAACACATGGAGCAACGCTTATCCTCCAGAATAACCGGTACGGAGATCGAGATGAAAGGTATGAGGATCGAGATGAAAGGTATGAGGATCGAGATGAAAGGTATGGAGGAACGTCTTACTGAGCGCATCGATGCAGTAGAGGAAGATCTCACAGCCACTATGCAGGATACCATGCGCATCCGCGCGCATGTTGGGATGCCCGTGCCGACGGAATAGAAAACTACTTGAAAAACTGTGGTGGGGGCTGCTGCGACGGCTGGACGATCCGGTTCGGCACGATTGTCAGTTGCTCCCGCGCGGTAAATTCGCGTAACTCTGTTTGCTGTGCCTGTATGGAGAGCGCCTGTCTTTCTTCCTGCTCCGTAGACTTTCTCGTATAGATGATGACTCTCTGTCCTGTCATGGGAGCCAGTGTACCAAGGACGACGCAAAGGTGCGAAAAAATGGGCGCGGCGAGTGAAAGAGAATGCGGTGCACTACGAAGCCAAAATAGGGTGGCGCGTTTTGCGCGCCAACCCCAGAAGTCGTAATTGGTGGAGCATACCGGATTCGAACCGGTGACCTCCGCAATGCGAGTGCGGCGCTCTACCAACTGAGCTAATGCCCCAAATATGCGGAGTATACTGGAAGAAAAGACACACAAAGAATGAGAAAAATCCTGTTGAGTTCCATTTACATTTTCTCTACACTGTTCGGAAATGAATCTCCGACCATTTATTCACAGGGTGCCGGATTTCCCCATTAAGGGGATCACCTTCTGGGACATCATGGACCTCCTCCGGCACCCAGAGGCGTTCGGCTGGACCGTTGAACAATTTGCGAAGCAATTCAAGGATAATGCGATCGACACGGTCGCCGCTCCAGAGTCGCGAGGATTCCTCTTCGGGTGTCCCGTCGCGAAGGAACTCGGGATCGGCTTCGTCCCGATTCGTAAGCCGGGAAAGCTCCCACGCCAGACTATCCAGGAACGTTGTACGCTCGAGTACGGCGTCACCACGATGGAAATGCACGAAGATGCAATCAGCCCAGGGGAACGTGTCCTTCTCATTGACGATGTCCTTGCCACCGGCGGAACGGCGCTGGCCTGCGCGTCTCTCATCGAGCGGCAGGGGGGAATCGTTGCGGGCATGGGCTTCCTCCTCGACCTGCAATACATCCCGCGAAAAGCAGCACTTGTACCATACGAAACATTTTCCCTTCTCACATTTACGGAGCAGGATGTTCATGGAAAACGCGAAATCGTCGCAGCGTAGTGCTTGTCCATTCCCTCCATAGACCCCATCTCCTGTATCCTCTCCTCTCGGGAGCGGACACTCATAGGAAAAGGAGTGTACTCGAAAATTCCCTCCCACTTGGGGAGGGGGTAGGGTAATGGGGTGAAAAGTCTCTTTAAAGGCACGGCTGTCCTTGCCATCACCCAGCTCGGCGCCTCCGTCGCGGGGCTCTTCCGCGACCGCCTCCTCGCGAGTACGTTCCCCGATCTCGCCGTCGTCGACGCCTACATCGCCGCCTTCCGTCCGAGCGACCTCCTCTTCCAGGTCCTCGTGATGTCGGCGATCGGCATGATCCTCGTCCCGCTCCTCACCAGGGAACACCATCGGGGGGACAAGGAAGGCATCGCCAATCTCCTCGGAGCTTCCATGGGACTCGGATGTCTTGTCTTCGGAACAGTGGCGGTCATCCTCATATTCACTCTTCCGATTCTCGCGCCGTGGCTCGTGGATTTTCGCGGAGAACAGTTACAACTCTACATCAATTTTGCGCGCATTGCGCTCATCGCCAATCTCTTCATGGTCATCGGGAATACCGCAGGGCAGGAACTCGTGAGGATCGAGCGCTATTGGGTGTATGGCGTCACGCCCATCGTCTACTCTCTCGGAACCATCGCAGGAACACTGTTTCTTACGCCATGGATCGGACCGTACGGTCCGATCGCCGGCACGGCTACGGGATCCCTGCTCTATGCCGTCTGGAGACTTCTTGCAGTTTCGTGGTCTGGGATACCGCTCCGCATCCGTCTGTGGCATGCGGCCATCGCAGATATGGGATGGATGGCGCTTCCACGCATGGTGGCTCTCGGAACATTGCAAATCCGCCTCCTTATTCTCGACACGCTCGCGTCGTCCCTCCCGACGGGAGCAATCACGATCAATGCCTATGCGCGCAACGTCCAGTCCGTCGTCGTCGGCGTCATCGGCATCGCCCTTGCGCAGGCCATTTTTTCCCCGATGAGTCAGGCGGCCGTTCAGGGGAACGAACGGAAATTCCAGGACTATCTTCGACGAGGCTCCTTCTTCATGCTCCTCCTCACCATTCCGAGCGCGCTCCTCCTCGCCCTTCTCCCGAATACCATCGCCGGTATCGTCAACCTCCACCACGTGGCGAGCACCTTCGCTCCCGTCCTCATCCTCTACGCAATGAGCACACCCGTCGAAAGCCTCAGTCACCTCTTCATCCGCGCATTCTTCGCAATGAAGAACACCAGTCTCCCCGCAATCGCCCACGTCACCAACGCAATTGTGGCTGTAGCACTTTCCTGGTCCCTCCTTCAAAAGTACGGTCTCCTCGCCATCCCAGTCGGCTTTATCGCCGGCCACGCAGTACAACTGGTGATTCTCTGGTGGAATCTGCCCACAATAAAAACACCCTCCCAATTTATTTCTTCTTCACCTGAGTGAAGTCTAGCTCCACAGGGGTCTCTCGATCGAAGATGATGAGAAGGACACTGAGTTTTCCCTTATTCACATCGACACTATCCACTGCCCCTTCGTAATTTTTGAATGGACCATCCGTGATCACCACAAGATCGCCAATCTGGAAATCACTCTTGAACTTAGCCTCCTGCTCACCTACCCGACGCTCAATAATCCCGTATTCCTCCGGTGTCACCGGAACAGGAATATTCCCTGAACCCACAAACCCTGTGACATTCGGGGTATTCCGAACGAGATACCACGACTCATCGGTCACAGTCATGTCAACGAGGACGTATCCCGGGAAAATTTTCCGCTCCTCTTCCACCGGTTGCCCCTTCTGAAACACGAGCTGTTTTTCCTTCGGCACCTCCGCATGAAACACATGATCCTGCATGCACATAGCCTCTGCTCGCTGCTTGATTGCCTGCGCGACACTATCCTCATACCCAGCGTACGTATGGACGACGTACCAATTCCGCCCGGCTCTCGGATCCTGTTTAACCATAGGGATGAATTTAGAGAGTAAAAGAGAGAAGAAGTCGGATCCCCTGTGCAAAAGCAAAGTCCAGGAGACCGAAGACTGCTGCCGAAACAGCAGTGAATCCAAGAACGATTGCCGAGAGCCGCACAGCCTGCTGACGTGTCGGCCACCGAACATGGCGGAGTTCCTCGAGAGCCTCACGAACGTAATTTTGGAGAGTATCCATAGAATATCCTTCCTGAAAAACCCCTCCCAGGGCTACGAACCAGTGTATGGAATATGATGATTCACTACAAGGGGTAATCTACCAGACCAAATGCGTGGATTTTTGTGATTGGAAGGGCGACAAACCATACACGTCCTCGAATGGCTTCTTCAGAAACGTACGGCACGTGGGTCCCGTCTTTCGCGAAGAAACTCCGTGAATCAAGGCTACCTTGGCGGTTATCTCCGAGAAGGAAATAGTTCCCCTCCGGGACGATAAATACCTCCTCCGAAAAATCTCCTCCACCGGGAGGATGTCTGAAGGTCTGACCGGCATTGCGTTCATCCAGATAGAGCAACTCATCGAGTCGATGCTCTTTCTCCTCACCGGCCTTTTGAAGATGAACATATCCCCCACGCAGGATGACCCGATCACCAGGCAATCCAATGACACGCTTCACGTAATACTTCCTGGTCTCCCCGGGCGGATGGAACACGACAATCTCCCCGCGATCAGGTTTTCCAATGTAGTACGCGAGCTTATTAATGATGATGTACTCATTATCCTCCAGAGTGCTTGTCATGGAACTTCCCTCAACTTGAAAAGGGGAAACAAGGAATGTGCGAATACCGGCAACGATCGCCACAATAATGACGATATTGAGCACCACATCGAGAAAGTGAAACCATAACTGCCGTTGTCGGTTCTCGGGAGTATCAGACATACCACCAGTGTACACTATCGCCCATGCTCGATCGCCTGCTATTCATACGGCATCTGGAACCGGACGAGGAGCTCCAGAAAATCGTTCACAAACACTGGATCGTCATCCTCATCGCTATCCTCTGGCCAAGTGCATCTTTTCTCCTTGCGATCGTCACCATCGCTCTGCTCCCATACCGCCCCATCGTTCTCTTTACGGGATGCTGGGCAACCATCTCCATCATCTGGTGGATACGAAACTTCTTCGATGAGTACCTTGATGCATGGATCATCACTGACCGCGCCATCATCGATGTCGAGTGGTTCGGCTGGTTCCACCGCAAGTCAACCCGCATTCTCTACAGCGACATCGAGGGCGTGAGTTATGAAATCCAAGGCATTCTCGCAACACTCTTTCGCTATGGCACGGTGAACATCGAACGGATTGCCAACGGCCAAATCGTCTCTCTGGATTATGTGCCTCACACACGAAGAGTCGAGGGAATCATCCTCCGAAGCATGGAGGAATACCTCCACAGCAAAAATTTGAAGGATGCCACGCACGTGCAGGATATCCTCAGCGTCATCGTCGCAGAGCAGCTCCAACTCAGTGACATCGAGGATGCGGAGGAAGAAGAGGTAGGGTGAGGATTATTGTAACCTTTCCATTCCGAAATATGTGGCCTCTACTCCTCCTCGCTACCGTCGCCAGCCTTGTTCTCCTCATCGTCTGGATAGGTCTCCGGAAGAACCGTCGTCGCCGCGCACAGATCGCCGTATGCGCATGGCAGCAATGGGAACATATGAACCGCATCTCTGACCAATCCCGCCGCGTTCTCGAGGCGGAGAACATCCTCGATCACGTGCTCCGCGATCTCGGCCACCACGGCACCTTCGGTGAAAAACTAAAAAAAATGCAGAAGACTCTCCAGAACATCGATGCTGTGTGGCACGCCCACAAGCTCCGCAATCGAATTGCCCATGAACCTGGGATGCACATCAGCAGTACAGAGGCCACAGCAGCACTCGCCGCATTTGAAAAAGCCCTTAAGAATTTCTTACCTATGCAAAGCTCTGAGCCATCCGGCTCAAGTGCAAACCGACTATGAAACCTTCTCTTATCATCATCGGCCTTGGTAACCCGGGAAAATCATATGAAAAGACACGACACAACACCGGATTCTCAGCCGTCAGTGTCATCGCAAAGCACTTCGGAACCGGTCCGTGGAAGGACCGGCCAAAATATAATGCACACGTTGCCGAGGGGCGAATCCTTACGATGCCCATCCTGCTCGTACAACCACAAACGTATATGAATATTTCTGGAGAGACTGTTCGGAAAATGATCGACTTCTACAAACTCCGCCCTACCGATCAAATGCTCATCATTTGCGATGATGTCGATCTCCCCTGCGGTACTATCCGACTGCGAAAGCAGGGGAGTGCCGGTACTCACAATGGCCTCAAATCCATCGTCGAGCAGATCGGGGAGGAATTTCCACGTCTCCGTATCGGCATCGGCCCAAAGCCCGATGGGGAAGATCTTGCCACCTGGGTGCTCAGTATTCCTTCAAAAGAGGAACAGGATCAAATAAACGATGCGTTACAGAAAATCCCCGACACTGTACAAGAATATATAATGGAATAATCTCCGCCCACCGCACAAACTCATGGTGGCAAGCAGTATCCAGAATGTTGCTCTCATCAAGGAAAGATCAACACCAGTCTTTGGGAAACGATGGAGCACACGGAGAAAGCCATCATCGCGGATGCTAACGAGACCACCAACACCGTCGAGGGAAAGTTCACCTCCGAAACGATTGCCATGGGAAAAACTCAAAGGAACACGAACGTTATAAGATATACGGTGCAAAGTCCCTGGATCGATACGCGGAATATTCCATCGGATGCCATTTCCATCGAACACCCCACCACCCGCATCGAGAACAACTGTTCCGGAAGATAGCCGATTCCAAAGAACAAGATTGGAAAGCAAACATCGCAGGGACGTGTGCCGGACAATAATGGTGTACCGCACAACCGATCCGGGAAACACTTCCTGCTGATTGGAAGTACGTTCGACGACTGCCTGTTCTTTTCCAATGCACATTTCATCCCACCCACCAAAAGACCCCAAACCGCCACCACCAGACCCCCCTCCATTTCCATTCCCTCCTCCCATGCCACCTCCACCAGAACCACCACCCGAACTTCCTCCTCTGCCTGAACCACCCAAACCAGTTCTTCCTTCACTGCCCCATTTGCTCCCATTACACCGAAGATCAATCATAATATCCTCCGCGTATCCCTGACCGACGTTGTTGTAACAACGGGGAATTGGGAGTGCCAGCCATGGCGTCCTTCCTTGAGGGAGGAGAGAGGCAGGCAGGGGTGGAGGATTCGTTGGTGTAGGGAATAGTGGAGGAGAGGAAGAGGGAGAGGAAGACAAAGGGGGAGAATACCAAGGAGGGGGAGGGGAGACAGGTGGAGAAGATGAGGGAAGATTAAATTCATCATTGTCCTGTCGACTGCTGCAGCCGGGATCCCATGGAAAATCGCTGAGCCCGTCACCATCATTATCGCGCCCGTCCTGGCACACCGCTTTGGGATAACGCTCGTCGCGATCGTTCGCGCTCAGGCATCCAAAATCCGAATTGCCCCAACTGTACGCGCTGTAGTCCAGAGCGCCGTCCCGGTCGTTATCAATGCCATCATTGCACTCGGTTGGAGGAGGGCAGGGGACCAGAGTCCGCACGGTTGCAGAATTATTCCCGAAGAGAGGATCGCTTCCACCAAACGAGAGTGAAGCGGTGACATCCACCGTGAGTGTGGAACAATATGAGAGCGTAGTGAGCGGACGGACAGTGAATGCAAGCGTGAGATTCGTGACGGTTCCCGCAGGAAGAAAACCAAGATCGCACGAGACGGATCCATAGGGTGCATTACAGCGGCTATCGGAGAAATTCGGTTCGAAGAGAAAATCGTACGGTGTGCTGCTCGTCATGCGCGCCTGCTCTGCCGCATCAGGACCGTTATTGGCAACCATCACGGTGTACTGGACCGTTTGCCCGCGATTGGCCGTCCCAAGCCCTTGCATGGCAACGACAAGATCGGAACCGGCAGCAGAGATGCCCCATGGAACTGCAAAGAGTCCCATGAGAGAAGCAATCCCGATAATGAGGAAACGGGCAGACATTGACAAAAATAAAAAAGGTTAGATACTAACATAAAAGGAAAAACCATGCAAGTGGCTCCAGACAAACTCACTTCAGACCCATTGCCTGCTCAATGTCCTTGATTACACTGTTTGGGTGTGGCACGAGCGGCACATCCGTGCCACTCTCGAATTGCAGCGTTCCATACCGGAGAATTGTCTGGAGAACGCCATGTTTCCGAGCTTCTACTGTATTCATCTTATCAAAGGCGTACTCCATCATTTGTTCGTCGACGAACAGGAGATCATGCATCCAGACGACGCGGTGATTCGTGACAACAACATGCGTCGCTGATTCGCAGACGAGCGTGAGAAAGAACCAATGATGGGTGACGAGGAAGCAAATGAGCGCCACGACGAATGAGAGATGGGAAATCCACATAGAGTGATGCGTTGTCATGCCAGCGAGTATGAACAGGAGCAGACACACGGAAAGCAGCACGACATAGATGAAGACGGGGATGACATACTTGATCCAGTGCTGATTCACGATGCGAATGAGTTTCTCGCCATTGGTGGATGCAGAGCCAGTCATGTCAGAGAATGTGCAGTTGAAAGACGAAGAAGAATGTCGTGAGCGCTGTCGTGATCAAGGTGAAGATGACATAGATCCAAAAGATGATATGCGACGTGCGCTCCACTCTCTCGTGCTGTCCGTTGCCGCCGATCGCACGAAAGAACAATGCATGCCTGTGCATCATCTGCCGGAATTCGTAGGATGCGAGCCACAGGAAACCGAGCGATAGCAACTCCGCGAGCATAACCACGACGAAGACGGACACCATGCCCGGCGTCGAGAAGAATGCCTGCGGGTACCATCCTCCCATGTCCTGCATTATAGAGCACGCTCCACACGGGACCGAAGACGCGCGTCACTTCACCCCATAAGCTGTTTTAACGCCGGAACTTCCTCTGTGGCCGTACACTCCCACAACCGCCCGTCGAAATCCCAGCGTGCGATTTTGGGCAGCATTTCCGGCGCGGGAAGGCGCATGAGGAGCGGTTGGATGTGTGAAAGAAACTGGAGCCGCTCTTCCGGATCGCGTCGAATCAATTCCATTGAACAAAAGTTGTGTTCTCTTTATATGAGTACAGCAACACAGACGCGCACGTCGTGGCTGAGCTGGCAGGCCTGACCACAAAACAATTACTCATACCGCAAGGCATCAATGGGATTCAATTTTGCTGCTTTGTAGGCAGGGAGAATACCGAAGAGAATGCCGACGCCTACCGAGAAGGTGAGTGCGAGAAGGATGGATCCAATGGCAATGATTGCCTGAAAGCCGGCGAAATAGTTAATGAGCAGTACGCCACCAAAACTGAGAAGGATGCCAATCATCCCGCCGAGCACACTGAGAACGGTGGATTCTACGAGGAACTGCTGCAGGATATCCCGCTTCCTCGCGCCAATCGCTTTACGGATCCCGATCTCGCGGGTTCGCTCGGTCACCGAGACCAGCATGATATTCATGACGCCGATACCACCGACAATAAGGGAGATTGCCGCAATACCGCCTAACAGCAAGGTAAAAGTCTTCGTGACTTCGTTGAGTGTTTCCACAGCCTCCGCTTGGTTGAGCACATTGAAATCCTGATCAATGGTATCACGGATACGGTGTTCATTGAGGAGGACAGCGGTGATGAGCACCTTGACCTGTTCCGTGTGTTCCGGTCGTTCCACAGAAACATTGATGGCAGTCAACCGATCTGTCCCCTGGACCCTTTGCAGCATGGTAGTGAGTGGAATGAAGGCAATATCATCCAAGTTGCTGAACCCCTGTTGGCCCTTCTCTTCCATAATCCCCACGACAGTGAATATACCGTTTTCAATTCGTACATCTTTCCCAATGGGGTTTTGCGTTCCGAACAGCGCACGGACAACCTCTTGTCCAAGAACAACAATTTTCTCCATGCCTTTCAGGTGTTTCTCTGTGATGAAACTCCCAAATTGCACGTCGAAGTTGTTCACGGGCGGATAGGATGGCGTCACCCCCACCACGCTCGTTTGCATGTTCTGATTCCCAACGATGAGCTGCATGCTGCGACGGTGTTCAGGCGAGAGAGCCCGGAGCCCGGAAACCTGTTTATTGAGAGCAAGAACATCGTCCGATGTGAGAGTACTTGTCGAACTCCCACCTCCTCCACCCCCGCCTCCGAAACGGCGGAAGAACGCGCGTACGTCCGTTTGCACCGGGCGACCCGGCTGGATGATGAGGAGATTCGTCCCCATACTCTGGATGCGATCCGTTACTGTTTTTTGGGCGCCACGCCCAATGGCGACCATGAGGACAACGGACGCGACGCCGATGATGACGCCGAGCATCGTGAGTCCCGATCGCATTTTATTGCTGCGGATCTCATCGAGGGCGCTGTGAAGAATCTCAAGGAAATACAGCATATGTTCACTGAGTGTGGATCAGACCATCAAGAATGTGAATCGTGCGTTTGGCGTGCTCTGCGATATGCTGTTCGTGGGTGACAATCACGATGGTGACGCCCCGTGCATTCAGTTGATCAAGGAGAGCCATGATCTCCCCACCGGTGTGTGAGTCGAGGGCTCCCGTCGGCTCATCGGCGAGCATGAGGGCGGGATGGGTCACGAGGGCCCGCGCGATAGCCACCCGCTGCCTCTGCCCGCCGGAGAGTTCATTGGGGAGATGGTGCATCCGATCGGCAAGACCGACTGCCGTGAGCGAATCTTCAGCCCGTTTCTGTGCTTCCTGCCGGTTGGCGCCTTGGTATAGCAAGGGTTGCATGACCTGATGGAGCGCGTTCATGCGCTGGAGGAGATTGAACGCCTGGAATACGAAGCCAATGCGGCGGCTCCGCACGTGCGCCTGGTCTTTCTCGGACAGTCCGCTCACACTTTTCCCTTCGAGAGCGTAGGTTCCTGTTGTTGGCGTATCGAGCAGTCCGATAATGTTCATAAGGGTGGACTTTCCCGACCCTGATGGGCCCATGATCGCAACGAATTCTCCGCTGTGGATCGTGAGGGAGATGCCCTTGAGCACGTGGAGCTCCTGTGATCCAAGGAGATACGTCTTCGTAATGGCGTGGAGGGTAATCATGAGGGAGGCATTCTACCGGCTACGACCGCCTCCCCCGGTGCGCAAACCTCCGGCTCCACCAAATGGTGAGAGACCGCCGCGAGCCCCATTTTGTCCTTCTGTTGGGTTCTGCGTGGTAAGGGAAACATCGATCGACTGGATGCGGTCACTAGATTGCAAGCCAGAAAGAACTTCCGTGTACGTGCCATCCGTGAGTCCGGTCTCAATAGGAACGCGCGAACCATCTTCTCGTGTGACGAATGTCCTGTTCCCCTGCGTCCGCAGGGCGAGGTTGGGGACGGTAAGGACATTCTCCACCGATGCCGTCCGAATCTCCACCTTTGCGGTCATACCGGAAAGAATCGTGCGACCTGTCGGTTGGAGAGCAATTTTCACCTCATAGGAGACAACGCCGGACGCTTGTATGGGGGTTGTGTCGATCATGTCGATCGTTCCGTCGAACGTTGCCGTTGGCAGTGCATCGAAGGTAATGGAAGCGCGCTGATTTTCCTTCACGTGCACGACGTCGACCTGGTCGAGTTGCACCGTCACGATGAAATGATCCGGATTCTCGAGGACAACGTACTTTGCCTCATTGGCATCGGCCAGGAGATTGTCGCCGACCTGGAAGTCGATGCGGTGGACTACGCCGTCGAACGGGGCACGAAGTTCGTACTTCTCCAATGCGCGTCGCGCTTTCTCCATAGCAACCTGCTTCTGCGCGAGAGCATTGCGTTGCTGCTCGATCTGGATGTCGACGCTCGTCTTGGTCTGTGTACGCTTTATGTGTTCTGCATCAAGGGCATCCTGGGTTTTTTCGATTGAGCGTGCCAGTTCATCGGCAGACGTGGCACTGTTTTTCTTCTGGGATTCGAGGAGTATGAGCGCTTCTCGTGCATTCTCCAAGTTCTGCGCGGCAGTATTAGTTCGTGTCCCTATCAGGGTTGCCTGCTTATCGCGGAGGGTATCCAGGAGTGCAACCGCCGTTGTCCGTGCAGTATTGGCGGTACCTTTGAGCGTCGTGATGTCAGACTCGGGATGAGTGCGGGATGGGGCGACGGAGAGAAGGAAACGATACGTTGAGTCCGCAAAATCCGCCGTCTTTTGGACCACCGCAATAGTATCCTTGAGCACGCCAGAGAGTTTCCGCGTGTCGGTTTCGTTCAGGATGGAAGGATAGGTGCTACGGAGTGTATCGTATAATTGCGTGACGTCGTAGTACGCAAATTCCGTTTGCTCTTTGAGGGAATAGTCGGTGGCGAAGAGATCGATTTCAAGGGATTTGTTTCTCGGAGAACCGCGAACTTTATTGTCACTGAGGATATCGTACAAGTCATCCAGAATATCGTCGGTATCTGCAATAGCATTCTCAATACTGACTGCCATGTTTTGTTGGGATTGCACGAGGGCCGCCTCTTTCTCCTTTACCGTTCGTTTCGCCTGTTCGATAGCGAAATCCACTCCCTGCTGTTCTGAGGGCAGTTTTCCGGTGGAATCCAGGAGCTGTCGTTCCATATCCCGCACAGCATTTTCCGCCGTGAGGAGCTGCTGGTCGCGACCGGCTTCCAGCTCTTTGAGCCGTAGGGAGGAGTCTCCAACGGCAAGTGCTGCTTGTTGAATATCTGCGAGGGTATCCGTTTTCTCTAGTTCCGCTATGAGAGTGTCCCGTTTCACGATTTCCCCCTCCTGCACATGGATCTTTTTCACTTTTCCGAGGATATTGAAACGGAGTTGCTGTTCGTTGGCAAGGGTCACGGTACCAAGTGCCTTAATAGCATTGGTAATGTCGCGGCGTTCCACGTTCACGATTTCTCCGACAATTTTCTTTTCCCCTGCGCTACCTCGCGAGATGGTACTGTACACTCCGGCAATGATGAGGATGGTAAGGATGCCGAGAGCAGCGCTTCCCCATCGAATGTTGGAGAGCCGGCAGAGAGATGAAAGTGATACGGTCATGGTGGAGTGGACATCACGGCTGCTCTTGACGATGGTTGGGAAAGGGGAAGGTGAGATGAACGCCACGCTCCTCGGCAATATCGAGAAGTCTTTTCCCTGAAGAAAGTTCCTGCTGTAGTTCCTCCACAGGGATCCCGAGACGGTCGGCCATACGCAGGAGGAAACTCTGACGCTTCTTTTCATTCATCCAACGGGGTGGCAACTTGATCTCTATCCCACGTTCCCCTGCGATTTCCATCATAGACCTTCCTTGCGAGAGCTCTTCACGGAGCTCTTCTCGCGTCAGGCCAAGCTGTTCGGCAATTCCTCGACCATAGGAATGCCTCTCCGGAGGCGCTCCATAGTGCATGCTGCGTTTCCAGGAGAACGATCCGAAGAACAGGATAGACACCACCAAGGCTGTCATGATGCCGGCAATAAAAGAAAAACGCTGCAACACTGTCCCATAGTACAACACCCAGGAAGGCACTAGGAGCCCACGGGTACCTGCAGGCTGCCAGAGCCACGCCCTCTGCCCCCTTGTCGGAACCCTCCCTGCCACTCAACGCCGTGTTCTTTGAAGAGCTCCGGAAGGGCTTTCCCTGCACTGAGTTCCCGCTGCATATCCTCCACCGACATGTCCAATTGTTCGGCCATTCTCTGGAGGCGTTCGGGGGCGGTCGCACATCAACGGCATCGAGGCATTCTGGAGCTTTGCCAAAGTCCGGCTGCATCGTCTCAAGGGCATTCACAAGCAGACCTTCCACTTGCATCTGAAAGAATGTGAATGGCGATTCAATCATCGCAAGAAAAACGTGTATACTGGTCTTCTGTCACTCATCCGAAAACACCCTCTTAACTAGTCATGAGCCTTGTTTAAATGACCCCCGAGAAGGATCCACACATGCAGCTGGCGGAAACGGTCAATCAACTCGCACAAACAGTCGGTACGCTCGTCGTACGCATCGAAGAATCGCAGCAACCGGGAGTGATTCGACGTTGGACGCGCCGGGGTTTTCTTCTTGCTCTTGGGGGAGCCATCGGTGCCGGATGGGTTCTCCTTAAGCCCGGTAAAGATCCGGAATTATTCGAAAACCTCCCTCCGAATGAACGACGATATCGGACAAAGCTTATGACATGGCTCGATGACATCGTTAAACGATCGGGCAATCGCTTCACCGTGACGAATATCGACGATGCCGGATCTGTGTTCATCTCCCTCCAGCAGGGATTGCTACGGCAACAGGGAACAACCGACCTCACGATAGAAACCGATCAACGGGGCAAACTGCTGCATCTATCCGAAAGGCAATTCGGGACAACACATCTCTCGAAAGAGCTCTTCCCGGAGAAGAAGGATATTCGGAAACAGACGAGTTTTATGGGAATAAACGGCGGGACACTCACGCAGTATGAATGGTACACGCAAAATGATGCGCTCTCGGGCTGGAAATCCAGTGATGAGAGAATGCGCCGGATGCAAGTGGAGAGCGGCAATCAGACACAAACCATCGATCCAGAATCATCTCCGGATCTCCTTGCTCGGCAACTCGCTACCCCCCATCGCATCGCGCTCTTCCAAAAACTGTTTGGCACGTACGAGGGCCCGTCAGATTTCCTTGAACTCTTTGCCTCAGGAGAAATCCCGAAGGATTTTCGCATCCCATTTGCCGAGTTCCATCGTCGAAAGTTCCACGGCAACTGCAATGACTTTGCCGAGATGGCCTGCGAGATCCTTGCCCGTCACCGCTACCACATGCACCTCCTGACCATCAGTCCCGCTCTACCGCACGAAGCTCTCCAGCCATGGCACACCGTCGCGGCCATCCCACATGAGAACGGAGAACTTACGATCATCGACAGCGGCGACCTCCTCCACGTGCACACAAAAGAAGAATATGCCGACAGGCAGAGTCGTGAATCAGGACAAGAGATGACGATCGCCCCCCAGCCTTTCGGCTACGTCGAATGGGAAAAAGTGGATTCCGCCATAGGGCGGTGGTTACAGCAGGTGGGAGTGAGGAGATGAAAGAAAATTCTCGCTATTCGTATGAATGGGTAGCTTTGCGATAAATACACCACTCACAATTCTCCGAACCTTTCGGAGCCCGCTTCTTACAGAGGCACGCATGCGCATCTTGGAGAGCGCCGTCCACCCACTTGTCCGACCCGTAGTAGGGAATGATCTGAACGGCGAACTCCAGCTGACCGTCGAATGCTGCTCTGTCCTTGCGGCCATTGACGTAGACGAAGTACCCGCGCCTCGAAACTTTGAACCCGCGCTGCCGCAAGAGCCACTGATAGATCTCCATCTGACGCTTGTAGGCCTGCTTCCATTCGTCGTCCAGGGAAATCTCTTTCTCGATTGCGGTCGCTTTGTAATCCACGACGATCAGCTTTCCGTCCTTGCCCTTCCATACATCGTCCACTGCTCCGGTGACGAGGAAATTCGTTTTCTTGTGGAGATATTGCACACCGGTAAAATTCGTCCGCCACTTGTCCAGATCGTCATGCGCAAACGGCACCGCGTCGATCTTGTACTTTCGCATGAGCGGGTGCGGCTTGCCCTTGGCGCGGTGGATGTCGAATTCCTTCTTGAGCAGATGGTCAACGGCGTTGTTGAGCGTGAACGGCGGCCCCGGCACCCGACCGATGCCCAGCCGCCGGTCGAGGTAGAAGCAACGGGGACACTGAAGGAACAGTTCTATCTTGCTCCGGCTGAGCTTGAAGGGCTCTTTGGATTTTTGGTCGAATAGGCGGCGGGTACGGGGCACGGAAGAAGCATATCAGATTTCCTTTTCGGATCATTTTTTCACTGCCTGATCAAAATCAGAAATGTATTTTTTGTCTTGCTCTTTCCTGTATTTCAATAATTCGGTTTCTGCTTTTTCCTCCGCCATTGCCGCACTGATGGAACCGGCGTTTTCCAATAGCTTCTTTTCGCTGAGCTTGAGGAATTCATCGAGCTTGTTCACCCAATCGGCCATTTTCATCGGTCGTTCGTTGCTCGCCTGCAATTCCGCGAAATCCAGGTAGAGAGAAACAATGAGGTTCAGCTGTTTTAATTCTTTCTCGGACAGGTAGTTCTTCGCCACTTTGACATCGCCCGCCGTGATATACCTACTCTTGAAGCTCGTCAGTCCCATCATCGGTTTGGAACTGTCGGCTCGTTTATGGATGATCTCGGCAGCCGTATGCCCGTGAACGGCATAGTGCATCTTGTTCTGCACCGTCGCGAAGAACCGTTGCGTGAGGAGATCGTCTTTCCGGTAATCGATGCTCGTCGCATAAATATCCGTCACTTTCTGGTAAAAGTTCCTCTCGCTCGACCGGATATCGCGAATGCGCTGGAGAAGCTCCTCAAAATGCCGCGCCCTTCCTCCACCCTGTTTCAGCCGCTCATCATCCAGCGCGAAACCTTTCACGATGTACTCCCGGAGCCGCTGCGTCGCCCAGATGCGGAACTGCGTCGCTGTTTTTGATTTGATGCGATAGCCAACCGACAGAATGACGTCGAGATTGTAGCACTTAAGCGCCCGCTTGACCTCTCGCACACCTTCGGATCGAACTTGTAAGAATTCCTTACACGTTGCCGCTTCAGCCAGTTCTGCCTCATCATAAATGGAAGCGATATGCTGGGTGATGTTCTGCGGCGTTGTCTGAAACAACTCCGCTATCGCCTTTTGCGGAAGCCATACAGTTTCATTCTCCAACCGGACTTCGATACGCGTTGAACCGTCTCCAGACTGATAGAGGATGACGGCGCCAGTTGGCTCCTGGGGCGATGCGGGGGAGGGGTTTTTCATGGGAATCGTGAGTGAAGTGTACAGATGTACACCTTGAGAAGCAAGGAGGAAACTTTTTGTTAGGGTCCTGACCCCCTATGCCCTCCGATGAGTGAGATTTATAAAAGATCTGTGACTCGTGAAAGAGCGAGTTTGTTCATATCCCTGTCACGGTAGTTATCGATGTGCGTTGAAATGCACAGGAATACAATCGTTGCCCCACTTTGCGCGAACAATATCCGCGGGTATTGATTCGGTCGCAAACCCGAATGGATCACGGGTAGTTCAGTCTTCCACATCATCCACACTTCATTTTGCGTCACACGATGAAGCTTACCTGGCGCAATCCGCGGCTGCGGTGCGGTTGGGTGAAAATGAAGCTCGCACAATTGTTGGAAACCCTCCAGACTTTGTCTGATATGTCACATTCGTTTCCTCTCCAAAGCGGCGATTTCGATCTCGAAACCTTCATGAAATAGAAACGAAATCATAGATCGCTGAAGTCCGTTCCTCGATAGTATGTGAATTCGTATGGTACCTCTTGGTTCGGCTTTGCGGCGGAATAGGGTGCTTCGGCGTGTGAGAGATCTTCCAGTTGCTTTCCAGTCAGTTGGCCGTAGCGAATGATGATCCTTTGGAGCATGCTTTTCTCATCCGGACTGAAAACCGAAAGATCCGGTGCGACGAGGCACCGATACACTTCTGTCGGGTTGTAGTCCGGACGTTCCTTCACCTGCTTCACAACAAGCATTTTCTTACTCACCATCTCCTCTGTCACCGACCCGAGAGCCGATGGCACAGGCCCCATAGGCAGCGCCTTGTATACATCGCCGGTAATCGATCGCTGGTGCTTCTCATAGAAATCAAAATCCACAAAATACAGAAGCTTCGCAAGTTTTTTCTTCCCGCGCACCTCGCCCTGTAACTCCCGGCACGAGTACAGCACGGCATTCTGATACTTTTTCTTGTGGAGCGCCATGATGTCATCATGATATCAACAATGGACAGTTTGTGCCAAGGGAAAAACTAAAAAAATGATAGACTGTAGTCATGCTTTCTCGACACACATCACATCCTTCGAGATATTCTGTTGGCGGAAGTGAAAATGAGTACATGGATAGGAAGAGAAAGATCATGAAAAATCTGAAGGGCGTCCGGAGCCTGCGATCGTTGCAGAAGGCCGAGGAAGATGCACTCGTTGTCGCCTATGACAAACTTTTTTCAACGGTACGCTCCGACACGCCGATGACCGTCGATCTGTTGAAACACGTTCACAACTCCATCTTTGTTGATCTCTATACATGGGCTGGGAAATTCCGAACTGTCGCTATCAGCAAGCCCGGTGTGACGTGGCCTCCCCCGGATTATCTGGAAGAAGCCATGCGCTCATTCGAGCGGAACATCCTCCGAAAATATTCTGCTCATTCACTCAATGATGATGAACGCTTCTGTGAAGCAGTCGGGCATGTTCAAGGAGAATTTCTGGCCATCCATCCGTTTCGGGAAGGGAATGCCCGCACAATCAAGCTCTTCACGGATCTCCTCGCCGCGCAGCTGAAGCGTCCCATCCTCCGCTATGACATGACGAAGGAGGGACAACGGCAGTACATCGATGCGGCCAAGGCCGCGCTCCTGAAACAGAACTACATTCCCATGCAGAGGATTATCGAGAAGGCTCTTCGTCGGTCTACGCTCCTTTCGTGAGCTTCTTCATGAAGTGCTCTTTCCGCTCCTTCCCAAACCGCGGAAGCCCCTCGATAACGCTATTACGCTCTGCTGCATCAACGATACGTCGTGCCCTCTCCTTCTTATCACGGAGGAAGGGTGAGTATTGCCGGAGGGTGAGTCCTTTTCCGAAGGTCATTACGTACATGATAGCATGGATGAGGATCATTTGCTGTAGAATTTCGCATTCATGGGCGCATTTTCCATAGATCGGCTTGTATTGTTTCAGTCTCTCTTCCACGGGAGAGATGACGTCTTCGCGCGGTATTGTCACGCCATTCTTTTATCTTCACTCTGATTTTATTGATGAATTCATTTTCTTTCTGAAGCTCAACACCAAAAGCTCCGTCAGCAAGATTCAAGTCGAGTTGCTTCTGCTTTGTTTTTGCCCTCGGGACAGGAATGTAAAAACGGCTCGGGCGGCGACTATCCAATACTTCGTCTGTTAGGCCTCTCTCATTAGAGTCAAAATGTTTGCATGGCTCACTGTAGGGCGAGTTGAGAATCGGATTTTGAGTGAGTGCATCTGGCATCGCTCAAACTATAGCGTTTTCATCGATGGCCTGGAACTTTCACTTTTGTTGGCTGATTTGGAGAAGGGTTCTAGGTTGGCAGAAATAAAAACTCATGGGCTACTCAGCCCGAGATATTACGAGGGTCATGGCCATACGAATCCTTTTGTTGGATCCTACCTTTCATGTCCTTGATAACGAGCTCTTCCTTGTTCCGGCGTGCAATATCACGGCCGATATCAACCGCATCCACCTTCTTCTCGGTGACGGCTGCTGCTCGCTGCGCGCCTGCAAGTTTGACGATCCATTTATCGTCATGTTTCCGATGAGAAACGAAGCGTTGAGGAGTACATTTGAACCACAAAGTACTATATGCACCTTCTGATTACAAAGACGATTCAACCTTTGTAAAGCTTGCAAGGAAAGTAAGTGATTCTGCTACAAACGATGTGGGTGATTTAATCATTGTTAAGCCATCCGCAGAGACCACTATTACGCTCCCGAAGACATGATCTCTATTGAAGATAAACACTGGCAGAATGGCAGCTTTACTGTTGGATTTAGCTTCAGTAATGGAATGGCTCATTGCGAAGGTTTCACAATGGAAACAGTTGTAAGTAATGCTTTAGAACTTAAATTCTGCACATCCTTGGTCTCCTTGCGTCGGGCACCAAAGAACGCGGACCTGAAAATCTCCCCCAGAACGGTATTCTGAACCGCAGCCTCGATTTCGTTCACTTCCGCTACATCGGGGATGTACGGATTGAGCATGCGATCCCATATTGAAGAAACGTTCTGTGCCATGGGTAATGATTCTAGCTGCAAAAGTGCGTTCTTGGACATCCGAAAAATTACCGTTTATAACACGAAGGCATCTGGGTATAGAACAAAATTTAAGATCAGATTTTTTGGCTAATGTAAGCTATAGCAAGCGGGTCTATAAAGACGCGCACGTAGTGGCTGGGGAGGAGGGATTCGA
Source organism: Candidatus Peribacteria bacterium RIFCSPLOWO2_12_FULL_55_15 (assembly GCA_001789045.1). GTDB lineage: Bacteria > Patescibacteriota > Gracilibacteria > Peribacterales > Peribacteraceae > 01-FULL-54-110. Next base: position 28,948 of record MFYG01000011.1, read on the forward strand.
ACCCCCGAATGGCGGCTCCAAAGGCCGCTGCCTTACCACTTGGCTACTCCCCAACGCAGATACCAGAGTACCATACCATCTCCGCATGCTTTCCCTCCGCGATCACAGTCGCAACCATCACCATAGCCACTGCCTGCCTGCAGGCAGGCTCTCCCCGGTGGGAGGGTGACAAAAAAAAGGCATTGTTCGGCAGACATATCACGACTAGAATCTCCTGGGACTATGCAGCCATTCGCCATCGTCGACATTGCTGGCTTTCAGGAAAAGGTAGAGAAGGGGATGAAGCTCCATGTCCCCCACCTTTCTGGAGAAACAGGAACCTTCGTTAAATTCGAAAAGGTATTCCTCCTTGTAAACAGTGATGACGACATTCACATCGGGAAACCTACTCTCGCAGGAACAGTGGTAGAGGCTAAAATCCTCAGTCATGGAAAGGACAAAAAAATCCGTGTCTTCAAGATGCGTCGGCGCAAGCGCTTCCGCCGTCTCAAGGGGCACCGGCAACAGTACACAGAGATCGAAGTGACTGGGATCACGACGCCGTAAAGGAAAACCCCTCACCCTTGCTCGCTACTGCTCGCTTCACCATCTCCCGCGGGGAGAGGAGGTTCTTTTACTTGCGCTATCCCTTCCCGCAACTTTTGAAAGAGATTGAGCGTCACCGCCATATTCTGTAAGCACGCGAGCGTTTCACCAAGCCGTTCGCCGCTGCGGAGGAGGTGGCAGAGGTACGCCCGGCTGTACTGCCGGCTCGAGAGGGCGGGGGAGTGGGCATCAATCGGTGTGTGATCCGAGAGATACTCCTGCTTCGTGATCCGAATGTGCGTTCCATCTGAAAGATAGAGAGTCCCATGTCGCCCTTCCCGCATGGGAAGCACACAATCGAACATGTCGATCCCTTTTGCAATGCACCGAGGAATCTGCGAAAGCTTTCCAACACCCATGAGGTAGCGAGGCTTGTTCACTGGGAGGAGTGGGCACACGACATCGAGAATCTCATACATGTCTGCCTCACCCTCACCGACGGCAAGCCCCCCAATCGCATAGCCATCGAACTCCATCGCTACGAGTTCCTGTGCGCATTTCTCCCGCAAATCGCGCTCGAGGCCGCCTTGGACGATGGCAAAGAGAAGGGGAAATAAGATGTCACCCTGAGGGATCCGCCCGTACAACTCCTCATGCCATCTTTTACACTCCTCCGCCCATCGCAATGTCCTCTCAACCGCCACCACAATTTCACTCCGCTTTGCCGTCGACGGCGGGCATACATCAAGACACATGATCATGTCCGCTCCAAGCTTGTGCTGTATTTCCATGGCCTCCCGGGGACCGAGGAAACAGCGCGACCCATCGAGGTGGGAGCGGAATGTCACGCCGTCATCCGTGACGGACCGGCAATCGCGGAGGGAGAAGACTTGGAATCCGCCAGAGTCCGTGAGGATCGGCTTCGGCCACCCGATGAATGCATGTAAGCCACCGGCATCATTGATCACCTGTTCCCCCGGTCGCAGATGGAGGTGGTATGTGTTACAGAGCATCGCCTGCGCACCGAGAGCAAGAATATCCTCATGACGGACCCCCCGCATCGCCCCACCCGTCGCAACTGGAAGAAAAAATGGGGTCTCGATGGTACCGTGCGGCGTCGTAAGATTTCCAAGCCGACCTGAGGGCGATGTTTGAAGAAGAGCAAAAGGCATACGGCGCGTCATACCTCGTCTACTTTCCCCCCACAATCCGATCGATAAGTCCGTACGCAAGCGCCTCCGCGGAACTCATGAATTTGTCACGCTCCGTATCGAGACTAACCTTCTTGATATCCTTCCCAGTATGCTTGGCAATGAGTTCATTGAGAAGATTCTTCATGCGGATGATGTGATCAGCATGGATCGCAATATCCGTTGCCTGCCCCTCCGCTCCTCCAAGAGGCTGGTGAATCATGATTTCACTATGATGAAGAGCAAAACGTTTTTTCTTTGCCCCCCCCATCAGAACAAGCGCCGCTCCCGACGCCGCCATCCCGAGACACACGGTCGATACATCCGGCTTCACGTGCTGCATCGTATCGTAGATGGCAAGGGTGGAACTCACCTGTCCTCCGGGAGAGTTGATGTAGAGCGTAATGTCCTTCTTCTGATCTTGCTTCTCGAGAAAAAGAAACTGAGCAATGATGGTATTCGCTACATCATCATTGATGGGAGTCCCGAGGAATACGATGCGCTCCTCGAGCAAGCGTGAATAGATATCGTACACACGCTCTCCGAACTGTGTTTTCTCGATGACCGTGGGAATGAGGAAATTTTGGAGTTGCTGCATCTTCTGTATTGTACCAAAATCCGAGCTCCCATACAGTATGCAAAATTGTATGAATATTGTATGGCAGCAACGCCTCGCATCACATCTTAAGAAAGCCAAAAAGCCCCTTCTTGTCCTCCTCGGCCCCACTGCGAGCGGGAAGACGGTGTTTTCGATTGAGGTGGCGAAGTGGGTGAATTCCCTCCCACATGCCCCTCATCCGAACCCTCTCCCGCGGGGAGAGTGGACTCAAGCCGAAATCATCAACGCCGACTCACGCCAGCTCTACAAATATATGGACATCGGCACGGCAAAAATTACAACAGAAGAAATGGAAGACATTCCCCATCATCTTTTCTCCATCCTTGATCCAAAGGAAAAAGTCACCGTCGGCTGGTACAAGCAAACGGCGGAGCGCACGATCGATGATGTTCTCTCCCGTGGGAATATTCCAATCCTCGTCGGCGGATCGATGCTCTACATCAGTGCGGTGACGGATGGGTACGTCTTCACGGGGAAGGGGGGGAAGCATGTTGTCCCCGTTCCCTACGATATCCTCATCCTCGGTCTCTCACGGCCGCGGAGTGAGCTTGTACAGCGGATTGGGGAGAGGACGAGTCATCTATTGCAGAATGGTTGGATCATAGAGGTCGAATATCTCCTCACCCACGGCTATGCCGTGCACGACCTCGGCATGAAAAGCCATGGCTACCGAGAGATTGCAGAGTGGATTCTCGATGGGAAAAACGCAGAAAAGCTCCCCGTGCTCACGGAACAAATCAATGCCGCCACACGACAATATGCCAAACGGCAGATGACGTGGTGGAAGAGAGATGAGAGAATTCAGTGGATTCCATGCACCTCACTACCCCCCTAAAGGAAGTTCTCCACACCACCCGCGAGTACCTCGCAATACTCGAAGGCATGAACATTCGCACCGTGGAAGATCTCCTCCTCTACCTCCCGCGAACCCACGAAGATCTCTCCCATATCCAGACGATCGCCACGTCTAAACTGGGAGAAAAAGTGAGCATTCGGGGAACTATACGCGATGTAAAACTTGTCTTCATGCGCTCAAGGAAAAAACTCGTGACCGCCCGGTTCATCGACTGTGAAGAGGGCACAGCAGAACTAATCTGGTTCAACCAACCGCATGTGAAACGGATACTTCAAGACGGTGCTGAGATCGTAATAACCGGAAAACTCATCGAAGACGGACGAAAAATCGTCCTCCAAAGCCCTCAATTCGAAGCCATCAGCAATCGCCCACTCGTGCACACAGGCCGCCTTGTTCCCATCTACCCCCAACACGATATGATCACGAGCCGATGGCTGCGGGAAAAGATGGTCATCGTTCGCGATGCAATAGATATTCTCCCGGAAACTCTGCCAGAGGACATACTCCGTGAAGAAAATCTCATGGGCCGCTCTGATGCAATCAAATCGCTCCACTTCCCAGAAAAGCCAGAAGATGTGGAACGTGCGCGTGACCGAATGGCCTTCGAAGAAATGTTCCGCATGCAGAAAGACGCCATCGAGCGGAAGATGGCATGGCAACAAGAACACCAGGAACGTCTGCAGATACCCATGCATCCGGAATGCATCCGACAATTCTTCGCCTCCCTAAAGTTCACGCCAACGGGAAGCCAGAAGATCGCGATTTACGAAATCCTCAAAGACATGGAAAAGGATGTGCCGATGTCCCGCCTCCTCGAAGGTGATGTTGGATCAGGAAAAACTCTCGTTGCAACAGCCGTCATAGCACACACTATTGCAGCAAAAGGCCAGTGCGCCTTAATGGCCCCGACCGAAGTCCTCGCCAGGCAACATGCCCAAACGATCACACGCCTTCTCATTAACTTCTCAAACTATATGAGAACGAGCAACAAGCAACGAGCAACAAGCAACCCAACCATCGCTCTCCTCACTGGCTCCACGCCTTCTGCCGAAAAAGAATCAATAAAAACGGGCCTGGCCAATGGAACAGTCGACCTCGTCATCGGCACGCACGCACTCATTGAGGAAGACGTGATCTTCAAGAATCTCCTCTTCACAATCATCGACGAACAGCACCGCTTCGGCGTCCTCCAACGCGAGAAGCTCAAAGAGAAAGGAGGTCCCCATGTTCTCGCCATGACCGCAACCCCCATCCCTCGCACTCTCGCTCTCACTGCGTATGGTGACCACGATCTCTCGGTGCTTACAGAAAAACCGGGAAATCGCCGAAAGATTCATACAAAAGTTGCAGGTCCAAAGGATCGTCGCACGATCGAAGCCTTCATCGACCGCAGCATAGGGGAGGGGAGGCAGGTCTTCGTGATTTGCCCGCTCATCGAGCCAAAGGAAGAAAATTGCCGGTCGCCCTTCGAGACGATCCCTCAGGGTGACATGACAATCCCTCTCAGTGATCTTAAATCCGTCGAAGCAGAAGTCTCTCGCCTCCGCACAGCCTTCCAACACCGCCGCATCACTTTCCTCCACGGTCAGATGGCTCCGAAAGAGAAAGAAGAAACCATGCGGCAGTTCAAAGAGAAACAGTGCGACATCCTCGTCTCGACCTCCGTCATCGAAGTGGGCATCGACGTCCCCAATGCCACGATCATTGTCATCGAAGGCGCTGAGCGTTTCGGCCTCTCCCAACTCCACCAGTTCCGCGGCCGCGTCGGCCGCTCCGATCACCAAAGCTACTGTTTCCTTTTTACGACAACTCCGGCACACGCCGACTCTCCCCGAATCAAAGCGATGGAAGAGCACGATTCCGGCTTCGTACTAGCCGAAATTGACTTGAAAATTCGTGGCCCCGGTGAACTCTTCGGCACACGCCAATCGGGTCTCCCCGATTCCATCCTCCAAAGTCTTTTCAATCCAGAACTAGTCGTTCGTGCACGGAGAGCCGCCGAGAAGTTTTTCGTCCCCCCCTCTCCTACCGCAGTGGGAGAGGGGATGGGGGAGGGGATCGTGCCTCATACCGTGCGGTGATAAAATCCCATGC
>MFYG01000012.1 GCA_001789045.1 Candidatus Peribacteria bacterium RIFCSPLOWO2_12_FULL_55_15
TCCAAGAAACACAGGCACCTCTATTACCCCCTCCACCACAGCAGCAACGGCAAGCTGCCCCAGTTCAACAACCCCAAGAAATTAGGCAGCCACAAGTGGACGCCGTCCCCTTATTTCCCCTCGTCCAACCTGTCCGAGAAATGCCGGCTCAACCTGCTCCCCAAGCTCGACCTGTTCAACCTGCTCCCCCAAATCCCAAACCACGAAGGTTACCGCCTAGTTTTCAAGAACAGTCTCTTATAGGTAAGTTTTACAATTCTGTAAAAACATTCTTTTCCGGCTTCCTGAATAGATAAACGTGTGTTCACTGGGATTTGCATTTTCCCATAAAAAATGTATAATATACATGTCACATTTATTTCCTAACACACATACCTCTATGAATAGACAATCACAGCAACTCGTCGTTGCAGGCGTCGTTGCTTTCCTGACCTCGGGGGTCATCACCCTCGCAGGTTTAAGCACGGCACAGATGTCCATGCCTCCGATGGATGGCGGCGGGGGCGGTGGTTACATGCCTCCTGCCTGGGGAGGCGATATGGGGGGAGGCGGGGGATTCCAGGGAGGTGATATGCAGGGAGGCGGGGGATTCCAGGGAGACGGTATGGATTTCCAGAGAGATGGAGCAACATTCCAGAAAGATGGGGCCGGATTCCGTCCGGGTGCTCCGGATTTCGAAGGGGAAACGGGGGCTGATCGTGGTTTCAGCAAAGGCTTTGAAGGGAAGGAGGGGATGGAACGCGCCGGCGGGAGATTTGAACGCAAGCCTATGGGAGGATCAGATAACATGAAACAGTTCGGTGGACAGAAGATGCAAGGCGAAGGAGAGGATGGGGTCTTTGGTAAGGGCACAAGCTACCCCATGAAGGGTGGGCAGGGAGACAAGGATGGAATCTTCGGCAAAGGGGGCCACTCTATGAAGGGTGCAACAGGAGGATTCAATGGTGAGGATGGTCCACGCTTCGATATGAATGACTTCGATCAGTTTGTTCCAAAGAAAAGCAGCGCGAACGTCGACTCCTTACTCGATAGCCTGCCTGAAAGCGATAGTGACGCCGCCTCCACATTGACGGCGGCACAGGAGAGTAAGGTGGAGAAAACACTCGATAAAGCAGACGCTGCAGAGGAAAAGGCAACGAGCGGATTGCAGAAGATATTTGCGAAGAAGCCGACGAAGTCTGCGGCAACGAAAGCAACGAACCACATTCTAACACTGGTGAAGCAGTGGGTGAGTGTTCAGAAACTCGCGGATGGTCTCGGTGATTACGAGAGCGATGTTGTTGACCACGCAGAGGGTTCCGCTGCATCATTCTCCAACACTATCGTCGAGGCATGCGACGCAGCCAGTGACTTCTTCGATGGTAAATGGAAGGGGGAAGCGGTATGTGACAAAGTCATGGATCAGATGGATGTAGTGGGAGAGGAATAATTCTTCTCTTGTGTCCAAAGAAAACCACCCAGCGCATGCGCTGGGTGGTTTTTGCAGTAGAGAGGCTGTTGACTGATATCTATACTATGGCAATCTATGTTTCAAGCAGTTCTCGCTCTTTACATCATCGGCTTTAACGCACCCAGGAGGATTTGTCATGACCAGTTCCAGAATTGTCGTTGTACTCATGAAACCCACGCACTACGACGAAGATGGCTTCCCGTACCGCTTTCTGCGCGGCGTGTTGCCAAGTAACAGCCTCGCCGTGATGTACGCGCTCACGCGCGATGCGCTCGACCGGATTCTTCCAGCGCACATCGCGCGGGAAATCCACGTCCTCGAGGACGGCATCGAACGACACGCGCGGCAGCTTGAGCGGCTCCGGCAGCGGTTCCCTGAGCAGGGAACGCAGCTCATCGTCGCCATGGTCGGCGTGCAGACCGCGCAATTCCCGCGCGCCTGCGATCTCATCGATCGTTGGCAGAAGCGCGGCGCTGTCTGCGCCATCGGCGGCTTCCACGTCTCCGGATCGGTGGCCACGATGTTCGATGGCATCAACGACCGCCGCCGCACCGCTATTCCATGTCCGCATGTGATGCCTTCTGAACTTCAGACGCTCATGGACAATGGCGTCGTGGTGTTTGCAGGAGAGGCTGAAGACCTTTGGACGGAAGCGCTCCGCGACATCATCGCTGGGAGCCCCAAGGCGCTCTACCGCGGCGGCTCCCCGACGCTCGCGACCGCACCTCTCCCTGAGTACCCGCCGGGATACTTCTCTGGGAGCTTCGTCACGAAAATACGGACATTCGACATCGGCCGGGGCTGCCCATTCCTATGTAGTTTCTGCTCTGTCATCAATGTACATGGACGCCTGTCACGCTGCAGGAGCCCCGATACCATTCTGACCGCAGTGCAACATCTATGCCTGAAGGATGGGAAAGCGACGTTTTTCTTCACAGACGACAACTTCGTACGAAGTCCCGTGTGGGAGGAAATCCTCGACGGACTCATTGCACTGCGGAAAAACGGCTGCGACGTGAGCTTTATGGTCCAGGCGGACCTCGCATGCCACAAGATTCCACGCTTCCTCGCAAAGCTAGGGCAGGCTGGCTGCAGTCAGATCTTCATGGGCGTGGAGTCCGTGAATCCAGAGAATCTACTGGCTGTCGGGAAGCGACAGAATAACGTCGCTGAGTACGAACACATGTTGCGCGCGTGCCACGATCACGGCATCGCCGTGCACGCGGGCTACATCATCGGATTTCCCGCCGACACGTCGGCATCCGTGGCGCACGACGTGGAAACTCTGAAAGCGCTCGGCGTCGATCAGGCGTCGTTCTTTATCCTCACACCGATCCCCGGGAGCGAGGACCACGCGCGCATGGTGGCAACAGGCAGAGTAATCGATCCGGACTTCAATGAGCAGGATTCCTTCCACCCCGTTTTTGAGCATCCGCTGATGACCCGTGCCGAGTGGTTCGCGGCCTACGGGCGCGCATGGCGGCAGTTCTACAGTATCCCGCATATGCTCGCCGCGCTCGGGCGGTGTCTCACGCGCACGGCGCGGTTCTACCTTCTCATCAATTACTTCTGGTACCGCTGGTCTGTGGTAACGGAGGGGGCCCACCCCATGCTCTCCGGCTTTTACCGGATACGGCCGTACCGTGACCGCAGGCCGGGAGCTCCGTACCTTCCGTACCGTCGGTATTGTATGAGCGAAGTGTGGCGCCACATGCGCTACGTAGGACGTTTCTTTGCAGAATTCTTCCGGTTCCAGTACCTCGTGTTCGAGTCCGAGTATGCGGCGTTGCCAACAGAGGTACAGGAGAAATGGGCCGGACCACTCCGCGGTGTCACAGACTGGTTTCGCCGCACATTTTGCGTCGCTGCGTCGCGCAAATGGCTCAACGGTTTCTGGCGCACATATGCCGGCAAGCGCTGGCAGTTGCTCTGGAACCCGTTCCCACACGTCAAGGCGATTCCATTCGCTCTGACAGAAATAATCTATGCGCTGCGCTTCGCCGCACGACTCCCCAAGTTCGTGCGGATGACGACAGCGTGAGAACTGCCCTGGGGAGACGCACATCGCGCGTCTCCCCTTTTTTTGCTACAACAAACATACTTTTCCTCTCCTGTCCGCCAACCGGTTTGTCGCGCGTGAAGCTCCCCTCCCTCTTCATAGAGGAAGAGTAACACTCGTTTCCTCCTGCATCCGACGCCGGACTTCGGCGGCACGCGGATCAGAGAGTGGCGATCCACACAGCTTCATGCTTTCAGGCTGGCGCGGGGCTTCCGCGCGGAACCACCGGCGCGTGTGCGGCAGGGAGAGAAATTCCCCCCGCGCGATGCCCTCCATAGAGGAGGGCAACCGCGAGGCGGTAGCTGTCGGCGATTTCCGGCGGGACGTCGCCGGGGACGAGGGCGGTGCTCTGCGCGGCGCAGAGCGGGAGAGCGTCTGAGAGTTCCGCGAAGGCGATGAGATCCGCCGTTGCCAGCGCGCGTTCGATTAGCGCGTGCGGCAGGCGCACCCGCCCATCATTCCCCACCTCCGCTCCCGCCCCGGAGAGGATCTCCCGTGCTTCCGCATGCTCCATGGCAAAGCCATCCTCTTCGAGCAGACGCAGCGCCGCATCAAGGATATTCCGGCGCGTATCCTCTTGCGTGAATGGGGACATACTGACATTCATGAGAGCATGGTATGGTACGCATGTCTTGGGGAGTAGCCAAGTGGTAAGGCAACGGGCTCTGGACCCGTCATGCGGGGGTTCGAATCCCTCCTCCCCAGCCATGAACTTTTGGGCTTCACAGAGCCATTTACTAGGGTAAAGACCTTGTTCTAAAGCGACCCATAGTCTTTAGGCTTCGGTGATCATTCCTCTTCCATCAACTTCTTGTAGATGAAGTCGAATATGCGAGTTTTGACGTAGTCATCCACTTCCTTGTTTCGGTCGAGCTTTGAATAGAGGTTGTAATGGCTATTAAGCATGCCGATTTTCTCATCCTGATACATCTTTTCATAGCGGATCATGGCTGCGTCTTTTGGGTTATTGGTCATGGTTCCCTGCAATTTCTTATTCTGAAGGAGACGATTGCTCAAAGAATTAAGAATGAGACGGTCGTCTTCGGTAAACTCAGTTCCAAATCGCTCATTTACTTCTTTCAGGATTTTGGAAAGGAAATCCCGGTCTACATTGCCCCTGCCACGCTTGCTGCCTTCCATTGGTTCCAAGCCTTCGCCATCGATTCCCAATTGAATGGAACCCATCGAAATTTTAGGGATTTTGATCGACTCCAGATCAATTTGCTCGAGAACTTCCAATGGTAATTCGGTTGGAATAATCGGCAGTTTCAGCCTGAGGAGACGGAGGAATATATAGAGCTTTTCCAAGCCCGTATCTGTGAACGTAAGAATCTGTGCTAAAAATGCGTACTTCCGGACGTAATCAAGAATCTTTCCACGCAGATTTTCCTGCCTCTCAGGATCAAGAGCCTTGAAACGTTCGACTATCTGGTCGAGGAAACTGTTGATCGTTCCAGGTGAAGCATCCCGAAGATACATCTTCGCAAGCTCAGCGACCTCTTGCTCCGTAAAGAGATGTAATTGCAGAATATCGTGCTGAAGATTGTGGAGAAGATTGGCGTCCGTTCCTTCGGAAAGAACAGTGGTTTGGTAATACGGTTCGAAAGATTTCTTGATGTCATCCGTCTCGTTCACAAAATCCAGTACGAATGCCTCCTCTTTGTCCGGGTGCGTGCGATTCAGACGGCTCAACGTCTGCACTGCATTTACCCCGGAGAGCTTCTTATCGACATACATGGCTGTAAGGAGGGGCTGGTCGAAGCCTGTCTGGAATTTCTCCGCAACAATAAGAAACTTCGATTCCTCCTTCGCAAATTCATGCCCGGTATTCGCCTCTGGAATACCGTTATTCATCCCACTCTCCGTGTAATCCAGTCCGCCGTCGCGCACCGTGCCCGAGAAGGCCACCAGCGCCTTGATTGGCAAATTACTTTCACGCAGCCAGCTATCCATTGCGATCTTGTAGCGCACGGCATGCAGGCGGGATTTGGTGACGATCATCGCCTTTGCTTTCCCACCCGTCAGTTTCACGATCTGCGAAAGGAAGTGTTCGCCGATGATTCGCACTTTCATGCCGACCGTATGTTCGTGCAAATCAACATAATTCACCATAAGCCTCTGGGCTTGGGATTTTTGATATTCCGGGTCATCTTGAGCCTTTTTCAAAAGATTGAAGTACGTCTTGTAGGTCGTGTAATTCTTGAGGATATCAAGAATGAATCCTTCCTCAATGGCTTGTCGCATGGAGTACACACTGAACGGCACAAAGCTTCCGTCAGCCTGCTTTTCTCCGAAAAGCTCCATCGTCTTCTGCTTTGGTGTCGCTGTGAAAGCGAAGAAGCTGACATTCGACAGGCTCCCGCGACTCTGCATCTCTTTGAGGATCTGATCCTCAAAATCCGCCTCGTGCATGGCCTCGTCCTCTTTTTCTGCCTTCTCCAAGGTCGTTGAGAGCACTTGCTTGAGGCTTTTGGTACTTTCACCCGATTGCGACGAATGCGCCTCGTCAACGATCACTGCAAAGCGTTTGCCGGGTAGCTGGCCGATATCCGCGACGATCACTGGGAATTTCTGCAACGTCGTGATGATGATTTTCTCTCCGGCTTCCAATGCGCTCTTGAGTTCCTTCGATCCCTCCGTGATCGGCTTTACTACTCCAAGCACCTGCTCGAATTGTTGTACTGTCTCGCGCAATTGACGGTCGAGGATCCGCCTATCCGTAATGACGATGATCGAATCGAAGATTTTCTGATTCTGTGCATCATGAAGCTCTGCCAAATGGTGCGATGTCCATGCAATGGTATTGCTCTTGCCGCTTCCCGCACTGTGCTCGATCAAGTACTTCTGCCCCGCACCCTTGCTTCGTGCATCGGCAATGAGCGACCGTACGGTTTGTAACTGGTGGTAGCGAGGGAAAATCAGCTTCTCTTTGCGGGTGGTTTTTCCCTTTGCATCCGTCTCATCAATTTTCTGCAAATGCATGAATCGCCCGATGATTTCGAGAATCGTTTCCCTGCTCCAGATGTCCTCCCACATGTAGGCTGTCTTGTATTCCCCCTCGCGAACAGTGTTACCTGCACCTCCATTATTGCCCTTGTTGAAGGGGAGAAAATACGTGCGTAGTCCCTCCAGCTTCGTCGTCATACGTACTTCCTCAGTATCCACGGCCATGTGTACCAAGCAGCGGCCGAAAGACAGGAGCTTCTCCTTGGGATCGCGGTCAGTTTTGTACTGCTTCATGCCTTGCAGAATCGACTGCCCGGTGAGCTGATTTTTGAGTTCCACGCTGCAGAATGGCAGTCCATTGAGAAACAACACCATGTCGACGCAATTTTCGTTCACCACCGAATACTTGAGCTGGCGCATGACGCTCAGAATGTTTGCCTCAAAAAGCTGCTCAATCTCTTCGTTCCGTGAGGATGTGGGCTGGAAGTAGGCAAGTCGGAAAAAGCAGCCGTTGTCCTTGATACCATTACGTAGGACTTCGAGTAGTCCCCGTGCGGTAATTTCCTCATCCAGACGCTTGAAGAATTTTTCTTCCAGCAGATCGCCATGATGCTCCACGAGCTTCGCCCATTCGTCCGGCTGTGTCGCTGCGATGAACTGCTTCAGAAGGTCACGATCCACGCACAGCGCTTTATCGTAGTACTCGTGTGCGGAGCGTTTGAGGAAGCCCCTTTCTTTGATCAGGAATTTCTCGATGTGTGCTTCGAAGCCGGATTCGCGAAGGTTAGTAGCCATAGTTAAAATAGATGAGAGATCAAAAGAATCAATAAAAGAACAAATGTCGCTAAACCAATAACCGTGTACCAAAATAAGGCTTTAAGTTTTTTTGCATTGCAATGTTCGGGTATCTCAATATGAGAATACTGATCTCCAAAGATGGATACTCTCAGAACCAATAGTAGAAGAAAAACCGCAAAATTTCTGAGCCAGTATGCACCGCGTTTGGGCCTCACCATTGGCATATTGTTGTTATCTGCACGAATGTAAGTCTCTAATAGCTTCAATTTGACGAGCTCTTGATCAATAGCAGAAGTTTTTCCCGCTCTGGAGTCCCAGTTGTTCTTTGTGAGCACATTTTGACATTGTACATCTGGAGAACTCCATCCTCCCAGCATCCATACATCCATGAACCGATCCGCCTGTGCAATTTCACAATAAATATTTCTCCCTAATGGACGATTACGGCGAATCAGACGTACAGCGAGGAAAGGGGCCTTGAAAGAAAAAGTGAGCGCAATAATCGCAGGAAGAATCACCAGCGATCCGATCACCAGCCAAAACAGGTTGATGCCGATGGATGAGAGTGTAAAAGCTTCAGACATGATCGTGGGTGGGAGCTTTTATCTTTCCCGTCACCATGTGGGAGATAAGAGAGTTTTTGTATTCGTTGAGAAGAGAGATTGAACGCTCAATCTCTTTTGAAAATTCATCTATAAATTTTGTTTTTTCCTCAATGTAATTCGCAATTTTTACTTGTTCTTCGTAAGCTGGAAAAGCAATAGAATACTTATTGAGATCGGAAACTCTCAGGGATGGCTGCATATGTGATGGGATGCTGTCTTTCTCCCATTTGAACATTGGAAATAGCTGGTAATAAAAATATCGAACGTCGATCTTCTTATCTTGTTTGATAAACAGAACGCAGTTTTGCGAGAGACTGAACTTTCCGCCGATAATCATTGGCGTCATTACTTTGGCGCCTACCGTCGTAGTAAAAATCGTGTCATCAAGGTCATAAATATATGAATTGATCCTACCCATCACTCCTTCATCTTCTGTTTGGCCGCTGTAAACCGGATATTCACCAATATTTTTTTGGTCACTCACATACTCCTTTGTAAATAGCCCTGCCCTTTTGCCTTTTTCGAATCGAAATACCGTTTTGAGTTTCTTGATGTCCCAAGGCTTTGGCATTTGTCCAATCCATTCCACCCCACTCTCCTTCATCTCCACCTTCTCACCTAACCCCTTTGTGACCGCTTGATTGATAATTGCCGCACGTTGCTCCTGAAGAATCTCAATCTGCTTCTTTTTATCTTCGATAATACGATCGATGAGAGCACATTTTTCGTCGAGGTAGGATGCAATAAGAGATTGTTCATGCCTTGAAAAAATAGGCAAAAATAACTCTGCAAATTCTTTAAATCTAAAATCGGTCGACCTTTCTCTAATACCTTTAGCCAAGGAGAGCAAATAGTTGTTCTTGGCCAAATACCTGAGAAGATAGGAATAATAATTATTAGACACATCAAGAATGGCTGAACAGACTGAATAAACGGGGCTTGCCTTGCCATCCGAATCAGAAACACCAATCGCGCCTGCAAATCCGTCCATTCCATGAATAACTAAATCGCCGCTTCTGATGCCTTGATAGCCTATTTCTTGAATCGCATTTGTAAAACCTTCTTCTCGCCTGTTTTTTCTTGCTGTCACTACCCCATCCCTAAAGGCAGTTATGATTTCATCATTTTCATTTGCTTGCCTTCTCATTTGTCGAAAAATAAATTTTGCGCGACGGAATTCCCATGAATTTGGAATCTGTTCCAACCATTGGACTGAGGCGTTCTTATATTTCTCATATCCCTGATGCTGTTTCTTAAGAGTGATCATGGATGCTTAAAGAATTGGAGAACCGTGAAGATTGCAGAAATAAGAACGGCAATTTCAATAATGATGCCCCACCATTTCTTGTACCACGGAGTTGGTTTGGGGATGTCATTGATCTTTCCTCCTTTTGCTTCAATGGTTGGTCTTCCATTCATCGATCCGGTATGGATTGCCACATTGCCGCCTCTTCCCGGCTTACCACCGGGCCCCGCATCCCCACCGTTCGACAAAATTTTTCCTGTAAATCCGTCCATGTTTCCGGCAGCAATAAAAATATTGCCACCATCTCCACCGTCCGCTGGATTCCCTTTCTGATTCCCTTGATACATCTGCATAGCGGCCTCATGCACTTTTTCCTTCAACGTAAGCCTGCTGCCAAATTGCATGCCGTCAATGATCCTGATTTGCTCGGACGTCAGTTGCCCTCGCAATTCGGCCGACAGAAATTCTTCACTATTCTTCATGAAGCTGGGTGGAAGTATTTCCAGTATTCGAGGCCAACGCTCAATGCTGCAATCAGCATTGATCCGAGCGCGATGATTGTGCCCCAAAGCGTGATGTTCTTAATGGCGCTAGTGAGCTTTCCCGATGATTCGTCCGCTTCCTTTATATTTTCGTTCAACTGAACGAGCTGTTCATTTAAAACAGGAAGTGACTCGCTCACTTTTTTTAGGTTCATGCATATCCCTTCTGTAAAATGCAACAGGGTATTGTCCATCGTTCCTCCAGAGAAAAAGCCAGTGAGGGTCCTATAGAATGACTCCTGTAACACACGTAGTCTCTCCTGCGGATCATCGGGTAGCTTGTTCATTGGTTTGAGCGGGAATCAAACAGTGCGATATATTCTTGGAACGAGAAAATCCGATTTTTCTCCTTGCCCGTTGTCTCTTTCAGGATGCCCGCGCCCGCGAACTGATCGACGAGTGTGTGCGCAGTCGGCTTCGTCACGTTCATCGCGTCAATCACATCCTTCACCTGCAAAGTCGGATGCGAGAAGAGGTACGTCAGGAATTTGTGTGCAAGCGGGGTACGCTTACCAAACGACGAGGTGATTTGGTCGGCGTACTTCTTATGGAGCACGGTGATTTTCTGCATCGTGTCCTTGGCGCTCTTGGCCGTCACAGCCACTCCGGCAAGGAAGAAGAGAAGCCACTGATCCATCTCGCCGTGCGTGCGCACGCGCTCCAAGCAGTCGAAATATTCCTGCCGATGCTCCTCCAGATAGGCAGAAAGGTACAAGACGGGTTTGCCGAGCAGTTGCTCGTGCATCAGGTGCAGTGTGATCAGGAGACGCCCCGTGCGGCCGTTGCCGTCGAGGAACGGGTGAATCGTCTCGAATTGGTAGTGGCTCACGGCCGTGCGGATGAGAGCAGGCGTGATAATTGCAGAGCTGTGCCAGTAGCGCTCGAGATCGGTAAGGAGGTCGGGGATTTCCGTAAACGGCGGCGGCACAAAACGCGCTGTGGCGGGCGCGGGTCCTCCAATCCAGTTCTGGCTGGTGCGTACTTCGCCGGGCAACTTTCCTTCTCCGCGTACGCCCTGCATGAGGACACGATGAGCGCCCTTGAGCACGCGCATACTAAGCGGGAGCCGCTTGAGTTCATCGATCGCCCATGTGAGGGCATCCATATAGTTTCGCACCTCCCGGTAGTCGTCACGTCGCTCTCCTGAGATTTCCTCGGGCGGCAAGAGAGCCTCCTCCACATTCGTCTTGGTGCCTTCGATGCGGCTACTCGTGACGGCTTCCTTGGCGATGTAGAGCTCGAGAAACGCGGAGCTATCGGGAACAAGCTGTGAATAGGCATTCAACTCACCAAGAGCATGCATAGCCTCAGCCAGTGCCGGAACGATTCGCTCATCCTGCCATACATAGTGGCTATTGAGCAGATTCGATGGAATAAAGGCTTTAAAGCCCTTTTCCTGCCTGTATATTCCTGCTTGGTAGGCCATCTCGCTGAACATAGTAGCCTTTACCCAATACTCAGTCAAGTAATAGTTACTCTATTTTCTATTACTTGTGTATCCTCTTGGTTAGAGCTTTTTCAAGAGGCCTAAAAGTTCATTTTCCACCTTTTCCAGATCAGATTCGATCTCTTCCAGTGGACGCGGCGGGACGTACTTGTAGAAATAGCGGGTGAAAGGAATTTCATAGCCCACCTTTCCGACTTTGTTGTCCTTGTGATCGCGCACGCTCTCATTGATCCATGCGTCTGGAACGTACGGCAAAACTTCTTTTTTAAAGTAGTCTTCGATTTTTTGATCGTAGGGAACGTTCTCGGTGTCGCGGAACTCGCTGTCGGATTCGGGCCTCCCGTCTTCGTCTTTGCATATCTCAGCAGATTCGTCGCGCTCGGATAGGGATTCGATGATCGCTTTCTTAAGAGGGGCTTTGATTTTCAGATCTTCGGTCTTCAAAAGTTTTTCCAGCGCAGCGGTGAATGTCTCGCGATTGTTAAAACTCTTGGTTCCAAGCGACAAGAGAAGCGCAAGAATCTTCTTCTGAAGTGTCTCGTCGCCCTTCTTGCTTTCCGCGATGGCTGCAAAAGCCTTGTGTTCTTTCAGGCGGTCTATGCGCTCAGGAGATGCTTTAAAGTTCAGGCGTAACGGGCGTTCAACGGTGATCTGCCTGAAGGCAAAGTCTGTTGCCTTAAAGATCTTGCAGTGGTCACTCTCTTTGAACGCGCTGAATTCCTGGAGTACACGGCTTCGATCTTCGTCCGTGATCTCATTGCGTTTATTACCGAGACTTTTTCGCATCTTATGAAAGAACGTCCGCGCATCGATGAGCTGCACTTTCCCTTTGCGCTTCACGTCCTTCCTGTTGGTGAGGAACCACAGATACGTGGAAATACCCGTGTTGAAGAACATTTGATCGGGCAAGGCGACGATGGCTTCCAGCCAATCATTTTCCAGTATCCAGCGCCGGATTTCGCTTTCACCCGATCCCGCGTCTCCCGTGAACAAGGGCGATCCATTCATGACAATAGCCATACGGCTGCCTCCATCAGACTCGTTCTGCATCTTGCTGACGAGGTGTTGGAGGAAGAGGAGCTGGCCGTCGGAGATACGTGGAAGTCCTGCGCCGAAGCGTCCGGCGAAGCCGCGCTCCGCCTCACGTTCCACGGAATCTTTGTCGCGCTTCCAGTCCACGCCGAAGGGGGGATTAGTGAGAAGATAGTCGAATTTTTTCTCATGGAATTGATCATTGCTGAGTGTCGATGCCTGAGCAGCGTCTTTTTCGCCTCCTTTGATATTGTCGACATCTTCGCCTTTGATCAGCATTTCCGATTTGCAGATTGCGTATGTGGCGGGGTTAATTTCCTGGCCGAAGAGATAGACGCCTATATCGGGATTGATGACGGAAACATGATCTTTGCCTACGGTAAGCATGCCTCCGGTGCCGCAGCAGGGGTCATAGATCGTTTTCACGAGATGCTCTTTTTTGAGGCGGTCCTTTTCCGGCGTGAAAAGAATTTCCACCATCAATTTGATCACTTCACGCGGTGTGTAGTGTTCTCCGGCTGTGTCGTTGCTCTGTTCTGCAAAGCGACGGATGAGTTCTTCGAAAATAGATCCCATTTCGTGGTTGTCTGTAGCTTCAATCGAAAGATCAACTTTGTTGAATTCCTGGATGATTTTGAACAGCAAATTGCCCCCCCAGAGCCGCGAGAGATGCTTTTCAAAATCAAACTTCTCCAAAATTTCCTGTATGGCGGGACTGAATCCATGGAGATACTTTTTGAAGTTCTTCTCGAGATGTGTCTGTTCATCCAGGAGATTCTTAAAAGTGAATTGCGACGTGTTGTAGAAACCGACTTTCGTAATATTGCGAAGGATCGGATCTGGGTTCACTCCTCTCTCCTCAAGCAGATGACTTTCTCGGAGAACTTCTTGCTTCGTTTTTTCCAAGACCGAATCAAGGCGCTTCAGAACAGTAAAGGGCAAAATCACGTCCTGATATTCGTGCTGTTTCCAGCTTCCACGGAGAAGTTCCGCGATATTCCAAATCAGGTTGGCTTTTGGCGTGAAATTCATAATCAGTGCCAGTGTACAGCGATACTGGCTCCTTGCGCAGAGGAATTTGACGACTGCCGAACTACTACTCGATACAAAGTCTTCCATCCTGAAGTGTGATTTTGCTTTTAAGCGAACTGAGCATCAGACGTTTTTCTTCGATGGCTCCATTTTTCAGCACGTACTTTGCATAGCCCCGCACATCCATCTTCGGAATCTTGATCTCACTTTGCATTCCAAGAACGTCTGCGGTGAATTTGTTCATCCGCCCCACTTCGGCTTCCAACTTTTTCCTCATGCCAGTCTTGTCGAGATCAATCTGATCAATGAGACCGAGGAGTTGGGCGAGCAGTTCATCCTCACGCACATACGGCTGCTTGCAGCTCTGATCGAACCGCGAGCAGTGATAGTAGACGTACTTTTTGATCGTTCCATCGCGGAGGGTCTTGAACTTCTCCTCGGCAGTGATGCCATTTCCGCAGTTGCCGCATTTGATCATTTTCGTAAATGCGAACTCTTTTGTCCCTGGTCTCATCTTTGGGGCAACAGCGAGGAGAGAACGCACTTCGTCAAAAAGTTCTTTGGTGATGAGCGGCTCATGCGTTCCTTTGTACAGATTGCCGCTGCCTTTCGGATACTCGAAGTAGCCATAGTAGAAGGTACTACTCAGAATTCTGTAGATGGCCGAGAGCGCTATCCGCTTGTTCCCTCTCGTCTTGAAATTCAGTTCGTCATTCAGCCATCCGAGAAGTGTCCTCCCGCTCGCTCCGCTCTCTGCAACGTAGTGGAACATTCGCTTAATGATTGGGGCACGGAGAGGATCGATGATGATTCTGCCCTTGTTTCGTTCCAAGCTTCTCTCGTTCAAATATCCAAGTGGTGCGACGCCCGGACGCACGCCCATCTCGCACTTGTTCTTGAGACCGCGTTTCACATTGATTCCTCGATTGTCATTTTCCAGCTTCGCCTGCGAGCAAAGGATCATGAGAAGAAATTTCTCATTTGGAGAATTTGTGAATTTCTGTCCGGTCGTTCGGATCTCTTTGAGGAACCCTTGATCCATCAAGTCCACAAGTGTTCCCAAATCTCCGGCATTCCTACTCAACCGATCCGGTGCCCACGTGACCACTCCGGTGAACACTCTGCTTCTGATATCTTTAAGGAGTTGATTGAAAACCGGACGCTGACCGGAGTCTTTTGCCGAGTGACTTTCGCGCCGAATTTCCGCGATGTCCAGACCGTCCCTTTTTGAGACTGTCTGCATCTCCTTGATCTGGGAATCGATGCTGAGTGCCTGCCTTTCGTCATCCTCGGAGGACTTCCGGGCATAGAGGCAATAACGGATCGGTTCAGCTTCCTGTTTTTGTTCTCCATGCCACGAAGTTGATGGTCTATCAAGAATGGTCTGTGGTGACTGTTCTAGAAGTGTAGGAATGGGAGTCATATGGGACAGTGGGGTATGTCTCATCAATGCCGGAACGATTCGCAAAGGCTAGGCAAAAAGTCTCCGAATGGGACACAAAAAGACACCCCCTGTTGTACTGTCCCATTTGTCTCATTTGTCAGATGAAATTCCTATTGTCCAGTATGAGTCTGGAAGCCACCGAAGTACTGTAACATTTGTCACATCTATCCCCCCGCTACTACTGTTCGGATTGTTCGGTTTACCCCCTCAAAGTACTGTCCAATTCTGTCCAATTCACCCCCCCTGAAACCGCCCGAATTTGCCTCCGACCCGCCCTCCTGAGCCGACCCATTTCGACCCCCTGAAACGGCCCTCAAAATTCGCTGCGGGGGTGGTTCTGGATCCGTATGCTCAGCCAATCGGAACAATTTGGTCGCTGGCGCAGTAGCCATCATATCCACACGACCTACACCAAATCCCACTGATGTTGGGCAAGCGTAGGCGATGAATTTGCGCACGGCTTACTCTGTTTCCATCGACTTCACGATTGCGTCGGCATCTTGGTAAAACTGCTTCAATGTCTTTTCGTTCGGATACAAGGCTATAAGGCGCTGAATGGGATTTTTCTCATACTCACGCCAATCGCCGCCTAGATCTCTCTGCACCATATCGGAAATAGAATCGCTGGGCTTCATCTTCCCTTCATAGAAAGCTGGAACCACATCGTAATGGGCATACACCGACACGCGGTACTTTCCGGTGTAGAGCACGTAATCCCGAGAGAGATTCCCACCCTCGGCTGCGTACACATCTTTCTTTGTCACGTTCTTCGCTCTACTATCATTCAAAGCTCAAAGTTCGAGATCAGTCTCTGAAGGAGAGCATTCTCACGGCTCTTTCGGAACACCCTGCATATGGACACAGGCGTCTTGCCATGTGGAAAAAGGTCTCGTCAAAAAGCACGGAGACAAAAAAGGCGCGACATACACGCTGATCGGGTAATTGGATGTGTTCCTGGATGGGAAGCCATTATGTTGCCACCATCATCCTCCGCAATTCCTTAATGCGGTTTTTGGTGGATGGATGCGTTCCGAATAGACTTTGGAGAGAATCGAGGAGCGACTGATTGCCTGCCTCCAGCGGGTCGGCGATGCAAAGGGCGGCAATGCTGCGCTTGCCGTCGAGCTGCTCCACTCTGGGATCTGCGGTGATTTTTTCAAGAGCGGTGATGAGGCCTTGAGGATTGCGGGTGAGATAGGCGGACTCCGCATCGGCCAGAAGCTCGCGCTTCCGCGAGATGCCCAGCTGCACGAGGATCGCGCCGATGAAGCCGATGATCCACACGGCGATGATGGCGAGAAAGACAATGGCGCCGGATTTGTCGTCTCCATGGCTCCTGCCACCGCGCGAACGGCCGGAGAACCAGAGCGATCGCAGGATCATGTCGGCAATAAGTTGGATGATGCCGGTCATCGTGATCGCGACAAGCATGGTGCGCGTGTCGCGATTGATGATGTGCCCGAACTCATGGGCGAGTACCGCTTCCAATTCCGCGGGGATAAGTTTCTTAAGAATTCCACGCGTGACAGTCACGGCCGCCTTGTCGGGCGAATAACCCGTAGCGAAGGCATTCAGGCTGTCATCCTCCATGACAAAGACCCGCGGCGTCTTGATGCCAGTGCGGATGGCGAGGTTTTCGACGATGCGATAGAGTTCAGGCGCATCAGATTTCTTGATGGGATGCGCGCCGGAAAGCGAGAGAATCATGTTCTTGCCGCTGAAGACCATGACGATCATCCAGAGGATGGATCCTCCGATGATCCAGGGGCTCAGTGTGAAGAACAGATTGCCGGTTTGCGTGGTTGCATCGCCGTAGCCTGATCCGCTGAACGCCATCAGGATGAAACTGCCCAGATACAGAATCGCGAGCAGCATCGCCGGAAAGAGTGTAAACAGGAACGCGGTGCGCCACCGGTTCTTGGCAATGGCATCGTAGAAGGTCTGTGAGAGCTTAGTATCGGCCATATGACAAACGGACGCTTAGAACTGCACCTTCGGGACCGCCGTCTCCGTCGTCTCGATTTGGAAGAAGTCGCTCTTCTGGAAGCCGAAGCGACTCGCGATCAGATTACTCGGAAACTGCTCGATCTTCGTGTTGAGCTGCTGCGTCATCTGATTGAAGAAGCGGCGGGCGGCCTGGATCTTGTCTTCGGCATCCACGAGTTCCTGCTGTAGGTGGAGAAAGTTCTGGTTCGCTTTGAGTTCTGGATAGTTCTCCGCCACCGCGAAGACTGTCTTCAGTGCGCCCGAGAGCGCCGTCTCCGCGGCCTGCATATTGTTGAGGTTCCCCGACTGTCCGGCAGTGATGGCACGCGTCCGCGCATCGGTGACCTTCGTGAAGACCTCTTTCTCGTGCTTCGCGTAGCCCTTCACGGTCTCGATCAGGTTCGGGATCAGATCCCATCGACGCTTCTGCTGCACGCTGATATCTGACAGCGCCTCCCGCATGCGATTTCGGAGTGTGACGAGTCCGTTGTAGACTCCCATGAAGTACAGGCCGACGATGATGATGCCGATCAGGACATAGAGGATAGTCATGGTAGTTGGAGGAACGTGGGCAACAGTGTACACCACATGTATGCTCTCGCAACACATGAGCATCAGGAATATCGCGATCATCGCGCACGTTGACCATGGAAAGACGACGCTCGTCGATGCCCTCCTCAAGCAAGGTGGAGCCTTTGCTGCTCATGAGAAGGTTGGCGAGCTTGTGATGGACAGCAATGCCCAGGAACGCGAACGAGGCATTACGATTTATGCCAAAAACGCTTCCATCCAGTATAAGGATTGTCGCATTAACATCGTGGATACACCCGGTCATGCGGACTTCGGATCCGAGGTGGAACGAGTGCTGCGCACGGTCGACTCTGTCCTCCTCCTTGTCGACGCACAGGAGGGTCCAATGCCACAGACGAAATTCGTCCTCAAAAAATCCCTGGAGTTGGGATTGCGGCCGATCGTGATCATGAATAAGATTGATAAGCCTGCCGCAAATCCTCTGAAGGCGGTCGATCGCGTGTTCGATCTCTTCGTCCAGCTTGGGGCAAGCAATGAACAGTTGGATTTCCCATGCCTCTTTACGATCGCGCGCGAAGGTATAGCGAAGCGTTCCCTTGAGGACGAAAGTAAGGATCTCACTCCGCTCTTTGAGACCATCATGACGCATGTGCCTGCAGCCGCAGAGAACACGGAGGTCCCTTTTCGCATGCAGCCAAGCAATCTTGTATACGATAACTTCGTCGGGCGCCTCGCCGTCGGGCGCGTGTACGAGGGAATGGCCAGAGCCGGAGACAAGGTATGGGTGAAGAGCGCAACATTGGAAATGCGTGCAGGAAAAATCACAAAGATTTTTGTGTACCGTGGCATCGAACGCATGGAGGCAGAGGAAGCGGCGGCCGGGAACATCGTCATCATCGCCGGCATCCCCGATATCAATGTTGGAGAAACGATCACCACGAACGAATGGGCAGAGCCCTTGCCCGCCATTCGGATCGATCCCCCGACGGTCTCTATGACGTTCAGCGTAAATAGTTCACCTTTCGCAGGCCGCGACGGGAAGCTCCTCACAACGAGGCACATTCGTGAGCGTCTTCTTCGGGAAGCGGAGACGAATGTTGGACTGAGGATGGAAGAGATTCCCAACAGTGACAGCTACAAAGTTTCCGGGCGCGGCGAGCTGCATCTCTCCGTGTTGCTCGAACAGATGCGCCGCGATGGATTTGAGCTGGAGGTCGCGCGGCCTGAGGTGATCTTCCGCGAGGAAAATGGTGTAAAAGAAGAACCCGTTGAACATGTGGTGATCGACGTTCCGGAACCTTCGGCAGGAACTGTCATCGACCTGCTCAGCCGCCGCAAGGGCGAGCTCATGGAAATGCGAACAGAGGCAGCGCACACACGCATGGAGTTCACTGTCCCTACACGGGGGCTCCTTGGGTTTCGTGGGGCATTCATCATCGAAACCCGCGGTGAAGGGTTTCTCAATCATTCGTTCCTCCGCTACGAGCCGTTCAAAGGGGAACTCCCGGGTCGCAATGTTGGCTCGATCATCTCGATGCTTTCCGGGACGGCAACGGCCTATGATCTCTGGAAACTCCAGGAACGTGGACAGCTCTTCATCGGGCCGCAGACCGCGCTGTACGAGGGCATGATCATCGGCGAGAACGCGAAGGATCAGGATATCGTCGTCAACGTCACGCGCGGGAAGAAACTCACGAACATGCGCGCGTCCGGGAGTGACGAGGCGATCAATCTCACGCCCGTAAAACCCATGATCCTCGAACAGGCCCTAGAGTACATCGGCGATGACGAACTGGTTGAAATCACACCGTCAAATGTGCGTCTGCGGAAAAGACTCCTCCTCGAACATGAGCGAAAGCGTTCGAGGAATGCGGGGAAAGGTTGATCATTTTCTCCCCTTTTTCCTTGCTTCGGATGATGGGGGATGATACTTTCTCTTCACTAAACCCACCCGTCCCTCGCGCTCTCCCCGACTCTGTCGGGAAGGAACGCGACGGCGGGTCTTTTCGTGAACAGGTGCGTTCTTGAGAAAGCCCATAAGATCCCGACGACCTAGTGTCGTTACGATATCAACATTCTTGATGAGTCCGAAGGATGGACGATGCGCAAAGCCGATATATTCGACTTTCTTTTTCTTGTGACGGACACTGTGCACAGCAGGAATGAGATCCGTATCGGAACTCACGAGCACCGCCGTGTCGTACACATTGTCGTACGCTCCAGTGAGGAGATCAACGGCAATGTGTACGTCGACGCCCTTCTCCTGGAATACACCGTTGTTCTCTAGCATATGACCGAACTCCACATGCCATCCCATATTTTCTAAATGGGCGAGAAGGCGCTGCTGCCCCCGGCGAAGCTCCTCACTCTTCGCATCGCCACGCGCACGGACCTTGCCGATGTAGTAAGTTGATGAAACAACAGTGCGCCCACTCGCAAGAAACTGCGCAAAAGCTTTATAGTCAAACTCCGACAGCCTCTTAAAATCCAGCTCTCGCAAATAATGGTACATGTTACTGCCGTCGACAAGAATGACGATGCGTTCTGTGGGCATGACAGGAAAAGGAGAAGCTGAACCGGAGTGTACCTGAAAATTGCGAGTGGCGCCGCCGAGAGATGGAGAGCAGACAATGGTCTTGCGCCAGCCCTGTATGCTAAACGTGTGCCAGAAATGATTTTCCTTATGACTCCGCTCTCAGCCCTCCTCCTCGGTCTCATTGAAGGCTTCACGGAATTCCTTCCGATCTCCTCCACTGGTCATCTCATCATTGCAGAGAAACTTCTCTCTCTCCATTCATCGCCATTTGTCACGAGCTTTACGATCGCCATCCAAATCGGCGCCATACTTGCAGTCTTTGTGCTCTACGGACAGAAGCTCCTCGTCTCGCGGATACTGCCACTCCGCATCTTCGCGGCGTTCATCCCTACCGCCATCTGCGGAACCATTCTCTACGGTGTCGTAAAGAATCTATTCCTCGGGAACTCGACCATCACACTGGCAGCCATGTTCCTCGGTGGCATAGTGCTCCTCCTCTTTGAGCTCTTCCTACTACCACAAGCCCATTATCCTAACTCTCTCGATACGATCACCTATCGTCAGGCCATCGGCATCGGCCTCATTCAATCTTTCGCCATGGTTCCTGGTGTTTCTCGTTCCGCAGCAAGCATTATTGGAGGTCTTTCGTTGGGACTTCCACGCAAAACCGCCGTCGAGTTCTCTTTCCTCCTCGCCATCCCCACAATGGTCGCTGCAACCAGCCTTGACCTTGTGAAGAGTGGCGCCGCCTTCTCTAGAAATGATTGGTTTCTCCTCGTGGTCGGCGCCATCACAGCCTTTTTCACTGCCCTCGCTGCAATCCGATGGTTTCTCCGATTCCTCCAGTGCCATACCTTCATCCCTTTCGCTCTCTACAGGATTCTGGCAGCCCCGGTGTTCTGGTGGTTCTTGCTGTAAGGGCAGCACACAAGCTCTTCCATTGTGTACCTCTCTACTGACATACTTTCCTCAATGCTGTCCGAAAATCATAGAATTGGCTTTCTTTTCCTCTCTTCCCTTCTTGCCATTCTCCTGACAGGAGGAGTGGTACTCGCCCAGACCACAACAATCGATGCCTCCCGCCTCACTGCTCTCTACGAGACAGCGCTGAATCGCCCGGCTGACATCTATCTCCAATCCCGCATCGAGGAGGAACGAGCACGCATTCGATCCGCAATCAACCAGGAAATCACGGTCGCTATTGCCCAGATGGAGAAGGAGAAAGAAGGTGTAGACCTCGACACGGTGTACAGGCGCCAGGAAAAAGTCGTGCGTTTCCTCGAAGAGGAACGCCAGGAAACTCAGGTGGATTTTGCTCTCCTCCAGGACGAAGAGAAAGCCTTCTACCTCAACCCCGAAACTGCCAGTGGAACCATCGATGACTACCGCCTCACACAGAGTCATGCCGACCTCCTCGCCAAAAAGGCTGTCTATGAAGAGCGCATCACGGCCATCGAGTCCCTCCTCCCTCTCCAGCATGAACGCCTGCAGAAATTGAACACCCGGCAGTGGATCGAGCGCTTCTCCCTCCTCATCCGCATCGCGTCCATCGGGGGCATGTTCCTCGCGTTCGTCCTCCTCGAACGGTTCCTCCGCTTGCTCCTCCTCCGCCGGTTCAAGCAGCCGAACCAGCGCTATCTCTTCTCCAAGATTTTCCCGGGCATCGTGTACACCGCTCTGGTCATGTGGGTCATCGGACTCCTCTTTGCCAGCTTTCCCGGCGCCATCACCTCCCTCGGCATCGTCGGCGCCGGCCTCGCGGTGGCGCTCCAGGACGTCGTCAAAGACCTCGTGGGATGGTTCGTCATCGTCCAGCGCCGCCCCTTCACGCTTGGCCACCGCATCGCCATCGGCCCGTACACCGGCGACGTCATCGACATCGCCGTCCTGCGGACCACACTCCTCGAAGTAAGCCATCCGTGGAGCGCCACGGCGGCCAGCCCCCTCGATTCCCTCGAGCGAACGGGAAAAACGCTCCTCGTCCCGAATTCCCTCATTCTCACGCAACCCGTCCTCAACTACCACGCGACCTCCGATTACCTCAAGGCGGAGATGCAGGTGACGATCACGTACGAGTCCGACTGGAAGAAGGCGGAACAGCTCCTCACCAGCCTCGTCGAGGAAGTAACGGCGCCATACACGGAAGAGGCGCGGAAGCAACACCAGCACCGGATGTGGATTTACCACGAGGCGAAGGAACCGACGGCCGCCACGGTGTATATGGAGGCCGGAGCGAGCGGCGTCGTCTTCACGCTCCGGTTCCTGCTCCCAATCGGCGCCCGCCGCTTCGTCACCACCATTATCACGCGACGCGTCCTCGAGGAATTTACGAAGGAGAAGATCGATCTCGCCTACCCGACCTCGCGGGTGATCCCGACGCCACCTTTCCCTCCCCCGGCGGAGGGGTAGGGAGAGGAGGTTTTCACTCCTTCATGACGGAGGAGCCACCGTTTTCGCCATGCCCCCCACGCATACCCGCCGACGGCGGCGCCGGTCGGAACCACACGATGGCACGGGATGACGATTGCAAGGGGATTGCAGGCAACGGCGGCGCCCACCGCCCGCGCCGCCCGCGCATACCCGCACCGCCGCCCCAGCTCCCCGTAGGTCATGCTCTCTCCCCATGGCACTGCGAGAAGCGTCCTCCAGACGGATCGCTGAAATTCCGTGCCCGTCGGAGCTATGCGGAGCGCACGTAAATCCCTCCGCTTGCCACTGAAGTACTCCTTTAACTGTTCCGAGCATTCGCTCAGCACCGATGGACACACGGTGCGTGCCCGGAGACATGCGTGGTTTTCCTCCCACCCCTCGAGAAACGTGACACTCGTCACACAATCCATTGTACCACTGACACGAAGAATCCCAATTGGTGATGCGCAGTAAATGACAAAAATATCCATAGCACTTTATAGTATTCTCATGTTTATCTCTTTTGGCAATCGCCCCGGCTCTCCCATCGGTTCCGCCTTTCTCTTCTTTGGAGGTCTCTGCATCGCATTCGGGTTCGCGATCCTCGTGGCCCCCAACCTTCTCGCATACTTCGTCGCGAGCCTCCTCATCATTCTCGGCATCTCGCTCCTCGGAACAGGATGGAAATTACGATGACCGTTCTAGTCGCTTCCCTCCCCCGTGTGGGGAGGGCTAGGGAGAGTGAGTAGAGGAATTTCTTTAAACCCCCTCTCCTGTATCCTCTCCCCAAGGGAGAGGAGGTTTTTCCCGCCCATCGCAAAATTTCCGAATTGCCTGCGCACGCTTTGCTCTCTTGAGAGCACTTGCACGAATGGCGAAGAGGAGAACCTCCTCTAGACGACCTTCGAGATTGTGAGTCTCCTGTCGGAGCCAATTTTCCACTGCCCAATAAGAAGATGGATCCCGCTCCAGGTTCACCGTTGCCACTTGGGCCAGCCGATGGACTACCTCCTGACGCAGACGATGGAGATCGCGCTGGATTGCGGCAATTTCCGTGTGGTAACGGCTCCAGCTTGCCTCGAATAGATCATCCTCGAGTGAGAGTTTCTCTCTTTCCTCTGGAAATTCCTCGACAAATGCACCCATTTTCCCTGATACTACCAGTCATGGACGCTCTGGCAACAAAACATCACTTGCCACATGCGCAGGAAACGTCTCCGCCCCGGGAATCATGTCCTATCTGCTGCGGAACCCTCGTCGAACAACGCCTGAAATCTTCGTGTTCGCGGTGCGGCCTTCTCTATGAAACCTGCTGTGAGCTCGATCCGCCGCCGGAGGTGTAGGAACTGATGGAAAATGTCGGTGTGTGTCATGGTGAGGTGCAAAGCGGACGTTGTCACCCTGAGGTGCGAGCCTCAGCGAGCCACGACGCCACCTTTTTCACAGGTCGTTCCTTCCGTTACTTCCTCTTCAGCGGCGCGAGGAATAACTCCTCCGAGAGCCAGGGGGCGACACGCGCCTGGAAATCGAGGATTTTCTCCTTCTGAATCCCTGTTTTCGCCGTTGTGTACTTCTGCCGAAGTTTCCGGAGCTTCATCCGGCGCGTGCGACGGGTATGAATTTCAGTCTGTCGAATGCGAGCCATGGCGGCAGCGTACAGGTACGAGGCGCTAGGCGCTAGATTTTTCTGGCTCCCGTATTGGCCACGTCTCCTTTCTCCAACCATCCCCTCCTTGCCTGAGAAATCCCGAATTCGTAGGAAAAACCATGAATGGAATGGGCATCGGAGTTGATGCAGATTTTTACACCGAATTCCTTGGCGTGCCGGAGGTGGATATCGGGAAGATCTAATCGTTCTTTAGAAGCATTCAGTTCGAGGTATTTTCCCTGTTTTTTTGCTTCTTTGAGCACCGCTTCCACATCGAAATCGATCCCTTCCCGCTCCCCGAGCATCCGCGTAGTCGGGTGGCCGAGGACTTTCACGTAAGGATTCTCCAGAGCACGAAGTAGGCGCTTCGTTGTGATCTCCCGCGACTGGCGAAAATGAGAGTGAACGGCGGCAACAACCCAATCCAGTTTCGCGAGGATGTCATCCGGAAGGTAGAGTCTGCCGTCTGCAAGGATATCCACTTCGGCGCCAGAAAGAATATGTATGCCGCGCACGGCCTTCCGCGCTTCCTCGATCTTCTTCAGGTACTGGCTGATATTCTCCTTTTTGATTCCCTTCACCATTCCCATGGGTGATGAATGATCAGTAAGAGCAATGTACAGAAGGTCTGCTTCCTTCGCGGCCTTCGCCATGTCGATCATGGTATCCGCGCCGTCGCTGAAATTGCTATGGCAATGAAGATCGCCGCGGATATCGTTGACCTCAATGAGTTTCGGGAGTTCCCCTTTCATCGCCGCCTCAATTTCGCCACGGTCTTCGCGCAGCTCCGGCTCAATGTACGGAAGTCCCACTGCTCGGTACACATCCTCCTCCGTGCGCGCCGCGAGGAGACTACCCTTGCGCTTCGCTGTTCCCCGAAAGACGCCGTATTCGGAGATCGTGAATCCATTACGGATTCCGAGTTTCCGGATATGGACATTGTGATCCTTACTCCCCGTGAAGTAATGGAGGGCTGCCCCAAAAACTTTAGGATCAACGACACGAATATCGGCATCTAGTCCTTCTTTGAGGAACACCGTCGACTTCGTTGATCCCTTCGCAATCACACGTGCAACCTGCGGAAGTGAGCAGAAGATGTCCATGACTTCCTCCGGTTTTGTACTCGTTGCAAGGAAATCGAGATCCCCGACAGTATCCTTCCGCCGCCGTAGTGAACCTGCAATCTCTACGCGCTCCACTCCATTCGCTTTCCGCAGGATCTGTAGAATTTCCTCAGCCAGAGGCGACGCATCTCCGATGGGCATGCGCCCATTCATCCTCGCGTGCATGGCAATGCCCCTGCGGAGGTTGGCGACGGATTTTCCGCCCCATCCATTCACATCCTCGAGTTTGCCGGATGCAAGGAGTTTGCTGAGGTCTGCGATGGATTCCACGCCGAACGTCTTCCAGAGGAACTTCGCCTTCTTTTGTCCTATTCCCTCGATCTCCATGATCGCGAGGAGACCTGCGGGAATGCACTTTTCGAGATTCTTCAGGTACTGCAGTTTCCCCGTCTTCAGGAGTTCCTCGATCTTCTGGGCAAGGTCTTCGCCAATGCCCGGCAGCTCCTGGAGTGAGCGCACCCCTCCGCGGTCGTAAATGTCCCGCAGCGGCGCCGTGAGGTTTCCCACGACGAGAACCGCACGTTCGTACGCGCGGATGCGGAAGGGATTTTCCTCCCCCTGGAGCTCGAGGAGCATCCCGACACGCTCGAAGACACGTGCGATCTCGGCATTCGTCATGGTATCAGAGATCGTACCATGTCCATGAGCCACGGATGCTCCTTTGAACCGCGGCTCAACCAACACGACACTGAGTATGGGAGCAATGCTCCAGAGAGGAGACAGAAACACCATTCCGCCTCTGTGAGTCGATGCGCACACACATCGGGACAAAGAACTTCCGTCCTTGTTTCTTCCGCTTTGCCCCCTTCCACACCCTATCGATATTCACGCGATGAAGGTTGGTGTAACGCTCCAATTCATTGGGATCAGCAACTTTCAGCACATCAAGCTCCGGCGCAAACATTTCACTGTAACGGTCGCGCCGGCGAATAAGCTTAACTGTGCCATCACTGCGCACCAGGACAACTGCCGCGCGCTTGATGGTGTTGAAGTTGCTCGCCATCACTTGTGCATAGCCTCCTGTGTCCATGATCGCCAGGAGATCACCGCTCTCAAGTTTCGGGAGTTCGCGGTCACGTGTGAGGAGGTCCCAGCAATCGCACGTGCTCCCCCCGATCGTGACCGCGTGGACGCGGGGCGCATTCATTTTCGAAGCCGGTAAAACGTCGTACCGCATCTCTTCTTGTATCAATGCATCTGGAACGAAGTTATAGGTGGATCCGTCGACAATGATCATGCGCTCCCGGCACCCGAGCTTTTTGCATGCCACCACCTTCATGAGTCCTATACCGGCATTGAGGACAATACTTTTCCCCGGCTCAAAGATGAGCTGCAGTGGTGGAACACCCTGCCGTTCGCGGAGGCGCTCGAACCACTGGGGAAAATCTCGCATTTCCTCAATAGGAAACGCTTCTCGGTCGCCTATAGCCGCCGGGAACCCCCCGCCAAGGGAAAGCATGCGCACCTGAATCCCCCGATCCGTGCAGCGCTTCACGATCTTCAGCATTGCCAGTGCAGCAATGCGAAACACCTCTGGGTTGCTAACGTATCCTCCCATAAAGTGAAAACCGCGGAAATCGATGTAGGGAGCAGTGGTCACTATCGCAATAGCACGATCTACCATGGGAAGAGGTATCCCGTACTTATTCCTCTTCGTGGAATAATTCCCGATATCGATCATTGGATTCACCCGAAGAACGGTGCGGACATGGATACGGAGCTTCCGGGCGACATGGGCAATGAGCAGAAGATCCTCCATACTATCTGCCGTAACAGACTGCACACCGATCTTTGCGGCGAAATGGATATCTTGTTCGGTCTTCGCGAGATTGGTAAAAGACAACTGTCGCGGTTTGAAGTCCGCGAGAAGACCGAGGATGATTTCTCCGATACTCGAGCAGTCGAGCTCGAATCCCTCTTCCAGCGCGATGCGGAGAATCTCGAGATTACTATTACACTTCACTGCGTACTGCAAATGCACCGGTAGAGGGAATGTCGTCCTAAAACGCCGCAGACGCTCCCGAATTTCACTCTCAACGTAGAGATAGAGCGGGGTCCCGTACTTCTGGATGATACGATCCACGGCGATACCTTCGACCATGAGGAAACCACGGCTATCTTGTGAGAGGAACCGTTCCCACCGCTCTCGCATGTAGCGGGTGGAGACTTCCTTTCGACGTCGGCCAATGAGCGGTCGAGATCTCCCTGGAGGTTGTTCGTCGTTCATCTCAGGAAAAACAATATGCATGCCATTGTAGTCATTTGCCCAACCTCCGCAAGAGATATTTCTATTCTGCAGCTTTCCGTGAAAGCGCCAAAACAGCGCGGCAGACGCGTTCTACAGCCGCCTCATCCAGACCCCGCTCCATTCCCGACTCCACCCACAGATCAACAATCTCCTCATCGTCCACTGTCGCTCTCCCCTTATCAACCTCTTCGCCATAGAGCAGCGCCCGCTGCTCCATAAGATCGAGGATCTGCTGATCCAGTTTTTCCATCTGCGCAGTGGAGCTGTTGAATACTACCATGCAGCGTACTCATTGCATACCAGAAAAAAAATGCAAGAGATTTGCGCTTGTCCATGGAATGATTTATCTTTCTCGATAACTTTTGGAAGATTCCTTCTCCCTCTGGGAAAGGGCAGGGTGAGGAGTCACTCTCAAATACCCCCTCCCTACGGGAGGGGGTATTGGGTGATGATGGATTACCAACTTCCGGGACCAAAACTCGGGCCCATATTTCCGCCACCACCACTGTCCCACTCTCCATTGCCAAAGCCACCGCCATCAAATTCTCCTCCACCGGAATCATCCTGATCCTCACACTCCGCAGCCTTGTCCTCGAATTTTGCGATCTCCTTCTCCATCCGCGCTTTCATCTTCGTCATTTGCTTCTCCATCCGCGCTTTCATCTTCGCAATCTGCTTATCGATCTTTCCATTGATCTTTGTAATCTGCTTCTGATACTTCGCGATTTTTTTCTCGTCGTCTGTATCGTCAATCTTGTCTTGCAGGCGCTCAATCTGGCCTGCGGCTTTCTCGCGCATATTCTCCTCCATATCACTCAAGCGATCCGTTTTCTCCTCGTCCATTTCCAGGAGACGGCTCTTCATCTCATCGATGATGTCATCGAACATGTCGCAACTCATCGGACCTCCGCGACCCGGGCCTCCAGGCCCCATCATTCCAGGCCCCATCATTCCAGGCCCCATCATTCCAGGCCCCATCATTCCAGGCCCCATCCCCTTTCCAAAGCCACCGGGCATCATCTGACCACCCGGCATCATTTGCTGCATGGGCATCTGTTGTCCTTGCTGCATCCTACCCTGTCCCATCGGTTGGACACTCGGCTGCGTATACGACCCATGCCATTGCCCTTCTTGCTGCGCACAATTATCCGGTGATCCCCCTCCTTCCCACCGACTCCCGAAGAAACACACTCCTCTACCGTTTTGGCGAAGAGCCTGACTGACTTGTTCCGGCGTGGGACCCTGCTGTTGCTGCCCCTGCCAATCCTGTTGGCCACCACCTTGGCCATCTTTTACGCGGTTCCAGGTTCCATTCTGGCACTCCCAATGATTCCCAAAGCCCGCCTTATCTTGCTGTGGATTCTCCCCACATTGCCCCCCTCCCTGCGACCACTCTCCCTGCTGTTGCTGTCCCTGCCACTGCTGCTCACCGGCACCATGTTGATTTGGATATTCACACCAAAACCCTCCATGCCCGTCATCTCTGGCAATGCCATCCGGACAACGACCGGTATCGCTCTGCTGCGGCGCCGGCTGATCTACCGTTATCGCCGGCTGCACATTTGTCGTCGTAGTCGGTACATCATTGGCGGCGTTCTCTTGCGCCAGCGTGAGCCCCGCAAGAGCCACGACACTCGAAGCGACGAGCGCGGCGACCCCGGCGACGAGGAGGTGATTGCCGCAACAACTTCCTGAACTTTTACTCATATATGTGTTGGTAAGAAAAAAATAAAGCCATCGTTAGAGCACACCCTCTCCCCGGTAAAACACTTGCTCCTCACTCACGTACTGCGGATTGTCCTCCTCTCCTCCATCGCAGCAGACGACTGGAACATGTTGCAGAGCCGCGACCGGCTCTGCGTTCACACGCGCCTGCACTGCGATGTACCCCACTCCCACACTCCCCGCCATAGCGAGGAATGCGAGGGGGAGCGTGAGTGGATGACGATGTCTATACATAGAGAGAAAACTAGAAATCGAAGTCTTCGAAGTCTTCTTCTTCCTCATCGGTTCCGCCTTCCTCCACTTCCCATTCCCCCTTATCGACCTCACGGAAACCTTCCTCTTCATCGAATGATTCATCGAATTCCTCCTCAAACCCGAGCTCTTCCATGACCGCATTGAACCGATTCTCCACTTCGTCCCACTCCTCCTGCGGGATCGTTCCATCTTCTACGGCATTTTCCATCGGCTCACGCATCAGTTCCTCGAGCGCTCCCATCAGACCACTGCCAATTTCTTCTTCATCCTTCCCGGGACCGGCGCCAAGCGCCTCATCGAGAATACGCCCACATGCCTCAAATTCCTCCCGAATATCCTCTCCAAAGTCATCCTCGTTGTCGAAGCTCTCACCTTCGTCCTCGTCATCTTCGAATTCATCGTCGTTTTCCTCGTCATCGAAGAGTTGTGCGAGAAGACCGCGGATGCCGAAGAAATCTCCTTCCTCTTCGAGATCAGGAAGATCGCTGCATGCCTCCTCCGCCTCCTTCGCCTTTTCCCCAATTTTTACAATGATTCCTTCGATTTCTTTCACCTCATCATTCGTGAATACATCGTGTTTCTTTGCAACATCGAGCGCAAAGTACACCGGACCCTCTGTGTCAGCGAAGATGTCGAGCATCTTCACGGCATTCTCCATCATCTCCGGATCCGGCGGCCCACCATCGCCACCCATTCCCGGCCCGCCGCCGCACTCCTCCTGCATCCGGAACCCGACCTCCTCGAGTTCCTCGAAATCTTCGACGTCGCCGATCTCTTCGACGAAATCCGGACACATTTCTTCCGCCATACCGCGCATCATGTCTTTCGTGCTCTCGAGTTCGTCCCCCATCCACTCCGGCATGCCATCACCAAAATCATCACCGCTACCGAAGTACTCATCAAACCCTTCCTGCATCATCTCTGGATCGAAATCCATATCGTAGAAGTTCCCAAGATTTCCAAAGTCCTCCATCTGGAATCCAAAGTCCTCCGGGCTATCGTGGAATCCATCGTCGGAGAAATCATCAAACCCGCCAAAATCTTCGGACCCTCCATCAAAATCACCTTCATCTCCCTCAAAACTCTCATCCTCAAAATTTCGGAAATCTCCCCGCCCCTCAATTGCGGGAGCAGACGCACGCTCCGTCGTCTCCTCCGCAGGAGCAGGAGTGACTGCAGCAGGTGCTAGTGCTGGCTCCGGTACTGCCGGTGCGGGTGGCGTAGCAGCCTTCAGTTCATCGCAGTATTCCGTCCCCGTCTGCATGTTGACGGCCGCATTCTTCACACCACGGGCGGTCGCGGCAGATTTGATATCATCGCACATCTGTTTTTCGCCCGTCTTCGGGCTACTGCATGCTCCCAGTTCAATGAGACACCGCACGCGCTCCGCACAGTCTTCATTCGCATGTGCACAGCGATCGGTCACGGTCGTGGTCGTGGTCGTTGATGTCGTTGTGGACGTACTCGTCGGACATGCCTGCGAACACCAATTCATGCAGAACTGGCTCGTACATGTAGCCTGACAGGACTTCAGATCCGCAGTGGGACACGCAGGTGTTGTGGAGCTGGTCGTCGTTGTGCTCGTCGTTGTGCTCGCTCCAGTAGTACCACCAATAGGCGATCCTCCACTGGGGCTTCCACCGGAGTAATCGCCACACTGCCACGCATGCGTGGTAAAATCACACCAACAATTCCCTGAGGGAGGTGAGCCGCCACACATGTCTTGGGCGAGATACACTGCCCCCCCTACGAGATCATTCTTGTACGTCGTGACACCTGCGATGGCAGCGACACTCGAGGCCACGAGCGCTGCAACGCTCAGGACAAGCAGATTTTTCTTCTGTATTTTCGACATAGTCCGAAGGGGAAAATGAAATGTGTGTTCCTCTTCACTATAGCACAAGATTCACTGTTCTTCAAGCGAACTTTCGTGCGTGATTCAGTTCATCGCCCTTACAATACACTCCGCTATGCGTGTTACCTCCTTCTTCTCTGTCATTGTTTTTTCACTCTTCCTGTCCATATCGCCCGCCTATGGGTTTTTCCAAATTCTCGATAAAGTACGCCAACAAGAGAAAGGAGGGGATCTCGGGAAAGTGCTCCAACAGGTAGAGGAGGCGAAGAATGCGAGCAAAAGCGGCTTTAGGGATGTGAAGGAGGGAGATTGGTTCGGAAGCTATGTCTCCTCTGTCGCGAAGTGGGGCATCGTCTCGGGTTACAAAGATAAAGATGGGAAGTCGACGGGGAAGTACGGCCCAGGCGACCCGGTGACCGTTGCAGAAATCCTCAAAATGACGATGAAGTCGGCAAAGGTGGATGAGAAGGAATGCCCGGCCGCCGTGAAGCACCCGAAGGCTGGTGCGCACTGGGCAAAGGTCTACATCGCGTGCGGCGAGGCGTGGGGCGTACGCCTTCTGAAAGGAAATCCGGACCTCAATCGGGGCGCATCTCGCGCGGAAGTTCTTACGATCCTCTTCGATTTCTTCAAGGACGCCGTCCCCCAGGAACCGTCGGACTTCTCGGATGCGAAGGGGCATGCCTTCGAAGCGGACATCGCCTACGCCGCAAAGCTCGGCATTGTCTCCGGCGATGAAGACGCCGATGGCAATCCCAAGGGAACCTTCCGTCCCAATGACAAGGTGAACCGTGCGGAAGCGGCGAAGATGATCTACCTCAAAGTCGCCGCAGCAGTCGCGAAGAAGAAGGCGGAGGAAGGAAATGCGGAGGAAGGTACATGGGGAATTTGAGCTCATCTACTCCGTCTCCGCCCATAAAGAACGCGGGATGAAGGGGAAGGTGATCGTAGAATAGCTTCTTAGCTTGTAGCTTCTTCGCTTCTTAGAAACGGTACAATGGGGGCATGAAGTATGTGGAAGCTGTGAAACGTGTGCGGAAGCTCCGCGAGGAAATCTGGCGACTCAACAGAGCGTACTTCATCGAGAATCGCACCGACGTTTCTGAGGATGCGCGTGATTCACTCAAACAGGAACTCCGTGCCCTCGAGAGCGCCTTCACCGATCTCATCACCCCAGATTCTCCGACGCAACGCGTCGGAGCGCCGCTCGATGGGAGACTTCCCAAAGTACGTCACCTCACGCCGAAGGAGTCCCTCAGTGATGCTTTTTCACAGGAAGAGTTAGAGGAATGGATTAACCAGATGCTACGCGTGCTTGGCGAGGAACACCTGTCTTTCGACTTCGTCTGCGAGCTCAAGATCGACGGACTCAACATATCGCTCGTGTACGAGCGAGAGAAGCAAGAAGTAAGAAGTAAGAGGCAAGAAACGGTATATAAATACCTGCGGGCGGTGACACGCGGCAATGGCATTGAGGGGGAAGATGTGACGCACACCGTCAAGACAATCGAATCGATACCATTATCTTTTCAGCTTCCCGCTTCCCGCTTCCCGCTTCCCGCTTTTTTTGAAATTGGCGGCGAAGTCTACATGCCAAAATCCTCACTCGAAAAATTAAACAGTGCTCTCCCGGATGATGAAAAATTTGCAAATCCACGGAATGCGGCAGCGGGGAGTGTGCGGCAACTCGATCCAAAAGTGGCGGCAAAGAGGGATCTTCGTTTGTTTTGTTATGCCGTGGACTTCGAGGGTGCGGAGAAATTGGGTCTAAAGTCACAGAGTGACGTTCTCACGTGGCTGAATGACAATGAACTTCCGGTAAATGCAGAGTGGAAGATCTGTAAAACGATTGAGCAAGTCCAAAAAATATACGATTCTCTTCATAAGAGACGTAACGATCTTCTCTATGATATTGATGGGGTGGTGATCAAAGTGAACGATCGCCGTCTGCAGCGAAATTTGGGATCTACCACCAAGGCACCGAGGTGGGCGCGGGCATGGAAGTTCCCCGCAGAGGAAAAGACAGCCAGCGTACTCGATATTCAACTGCAAGTCGGGCGGACGGGAGCTATTACGCCTGTAGCCCATCTTACGCCGACACATATCGCGGGAACGATCGTGACACGGGCGACATTGCACAATGCCGATGAGATCGATCGGCTGGATGTCCGTATCGGTGATACTGTTATCGTTCGTAAGGCGGGAGACATTATTCCGGAGGTGAAGGAAGTCCTCAAAAATCTGCGGCCTGCGTCTGCGCATGTTTTTCGGTACCCCAAACATTGTCCAAGTTGTGGATCGATTCTCGTCCGGCCGGAATGGGAAGTGGTGCATCGGTGTCCGAATAAACGGTGTGCCGCCGCATCGAAAGAGCGCATCGAACATCTCGTATCGCGTTATGCGTTCAATATTGAAGGGTGTGGGAAGGAGACGATTGAGGCCTTGCTTGATCAGGGATTGATTTCCGATCCGGCAGACATCTTTTTTCTCGGTGTGGAGGATTTGGTGCAACTGCCGCTCTTTAAAGAAAAGAAAACAAAAAATCTCCTTGCATCCATTGAACGATCCAAGAGAATCCCTCTCGATCGGTTTTTGTTTGCACTCGGCATCCGGCATATCGGTCGTGAGACTGCAGAGATTCTTGCGAAGCGAATCGAGTGGCCTCCTCAAAATCTCACCATGGAAGAGCTTGCACGTATCGATGGGATTGGGCCGGTCGTTGCAGAGTCTCTGCTCTCATGGATCAACGCAGAGGAGAATCGTGCACTTCTGCATAAATTCGAGAATGCCGGAGTGATTGCGTTGCAGCCGGAGGGGAACCATGCGTCGCAGGTATTTGCGGGGAAGATCTTTGTGCTCACTGGTATTCTTGCGACTCTTGGCCGGGAGGAAGCCAAGAAGATGATTAAAGAACGTGGCGGGAAAGTCGCGGGATCAGTCAGCAAAAAGACGGATTACGTTGTTCAGGGAGAGAATCCGGGGAGTAAGTTGGATGATGCGAAGAAATTGGAGGTGAAGGTGATCAGTGAGGTGGAATTTAAGAGGATGCTGAAGTGAAGTGATTGTGGTGCTGTAATTATACACTTCGCTATATGCCAGGATGCTACTTCTTTCCCTGCAAGCGCGAGAGTTTTTCCCGTGCCTCTTGGTCGTATGGATCAAGTTCAAGTGCACGAGTGTACGCCTGGCGGGCTCCGTCTTTGTTTCCGAGAGCTTCTCGTGCAAGACCGAGGTTGAAGTAGGCGAGAGCGAAGGTATCGTCAATCGTAATGGCCTTTTGGAAGGCCTCAGTCGCCTCTATGAACTCGCGTTCTTGGAGAAGGAGGACCCCAAGATTGAGATGAGCATCCCGATCGTTCGGGCGCGAAAGGATTGCGCGACGGTAGAGTTCCATTGCTTTTTGGATGAGACCTTTCTGGAGGGCGATTTGTCCGAGGTTGAAAAACGCTGCGGCGTTTGGGCGAATCGCGAGGGATCGGTCATAGTCTTCGAGCGCTGTTTTTACGTCGCCATGTTCGAAGGCTATGCTCCCGAGATTATTCCAGGCAATATGGGAATCTGGATAGTGCCGAGTGACGTTCCGGAAGAGTGTTTCGGTGTTGTGCCAAACGTGGGATTGGCGATAGGAGAGGAAG
This sequence comes from Candidatus Peribacteria bacterium RIFCSPLOWO2_12_FULL_55_15, assembly GCA_001789045.1. GTDB lineage: Bacteria > Patescibacteriota > Gracilibacteria > Peribacterales > Peribacteraceae > 01-FULL-54-110. The sequence goes on from MFYG01000012.1 coordinate 34,554, forward strand.
GAGAGAAGGAAAAGAATGGCGAAAATTCCTTTGCGACATAATAAAGAACCAATCAAGAGAAAGATCCCGATGGATGGGAGGTATGCGTAGCGATCGGAGGCGAAGTACACATCACGAAGCTGATCGTGGCCCTTTGCGAAATTAGTGAACGAAGGGAGGAGCATGAGGAGAAAAAATGCCCATCCGTATGCGACTATTGGGAATTTTTTACGGAAGAGGAACGCGAGGGCAGAGAGGATGAAAACAAGGATGAGTGGGAGAAGGAGATCAGGATTCGACCAAGTAATGGGTCGGGTGTAGGGATAGAGGACAGAGAAGTCGGTCGGCCACATGAGCTTGCCCAGGGAGAAGACGGCGGCCTTGGCGCCAATGAGGATTTTCTCAGAGAAGAGCTCCGTATTCCCGTGTTTCCCTCCGAGTGCGATGACGCCGAAGACGATGCTGAGGAGGAAGTATGGAAAGAGAGATCGGAGAACCCTAACCCTGCACCTCCGCGTGAGGAACCAATCAATGAGGAGAATGACCAATGGGAGAGGCGCGATGGAGACTTTTGCGAGGAGACCGAGGAGGAAGGAGAGGATGCTGAAGAAGTACCACTTGTCATGGTGAGAAAAAATTTTTCTCAGGGTGACGCTCTCCACCCACTTCAAATATCCACACACACTGAGCAGGAAGAAGAACCCTGACAGAAGATCTTTCCGTGCTGCTGCCCATGCAACGGCTTCAACGTTGAGAGGATGGACGGCGAAGAGGAGAGCGACGAAGAGTGGGATCCACGAACGTGTCATGGTATGTGTGTCAGGCTGAGCGTAGTCGAAGCCCGAACGCAAAAGCAAAACCATCAGCACGAAGACCAACACCGCATTCAGCGTATGCAATATCAGGTTCGTCAGATGGAATCCCACAGGATTGAGCCCCCAGAGGAGGTGATCCAGTTGATAGCTTAAAAACGTCAGTGGTATGTAGAGCT
>MFYG01000013.1:0-11994 GCA_001789045.1 Candidatus Peribacteria bacterium RIFCSPLOWO2_12_FULL_55_15
TTTCACAAGCTCATTGATCTGGCGCTCGGTGAGTTTGCTCCACTTGAGATGCATGGCTGGCAGTGTAAGAGAGGAAATCTCCTAGGCCAGCCCCAAAAAGAGACTCGGAGCAAGACAGATAATCGGGCAGCCGTTCAGCACTTGAGAGGTGAGAAACAAGAACTGGAGAAGAAACTCGAAGACCTCCTCGACCTTCGGCTCGAAGGCACGATCAGTAATGATGAATACATCGGAAAGAAGAACAAGCTCGTGTCTGCAAAGGTCGATCTTGACCAGAAAATCGTCCGTGCTGAACGGAACCACTGTGAGTGGCTAGAACCGTGTCGGCAGATGATTCGACGCAGCAAGGAAGCCAAAAGTCTGCTTCACACGGAAAACTTCAAAGAAATCCCAACATTTCTCAAGCAAGCCGGCTTGAACTGGGCTTTGAAAGAGGATGCGGTGCAATACGAAGCCAAAATAGGGTGGCGCGTTTTGCGCGCCAGCCCCAAAAGTCGTAATTGGTGGGCGATGGAGGACTTGAACCTCCGACCTCGACATTATCAGTGTCGCGCTCTAACCACTGAGCTAATCGCCCGGAACGTTCGATGCTGTGAAGATTCTGTCTGCTCGACCAACTGCTTGCCGGCCGTAGCTCTTCGGAGAAGAGCGAAGGCTGGAGCTAATCGCCCGTCACCTTGCAGGGTACGATGACCCTCCTCTGTGGTCAATTATAGGAAATCACCTCACTCGCGTCGCACCCACTCTACAAACTGCTGGAGAGGTACCGCATATGGATACCGCGTGCTCCCACGGATAATATCGGAGACTTCCTTCCGATCTATGTCATAGGTAAAGTCGAGAAGCTCGTCACCACGGGATGTAGCAAGGACGAGGGATACAATCCGCACTGTAGTTGCAGAAAGCGGCTCAATACTCGTTCGTGGAATGAACATCCCTCCTTGCTCTGTAAGATCCAAAGTCACGCGTTCGCGGAGTTCCTCCAGAGAAAACAATGTCGCAGAAGGTACGGGAGAAGAGGTATTAACCGCCACAGGAGAAAGCTGCTCGAGAACATCGAGGAAATCGGGCAAAGCATCGAGACGCTCATGAAGTTCTGGCGTCAGCCGAACAAGAGTGGAGAGATGCTGCATTGCTGCGATATAGCGCTGTGCACGTTCCACATACCCACGACGAGCACACTCCCGGACAACATTCTCCACGGTATCGAGGAGTGTGGCAAAAAACGGGAGAGGATCCCTAAACTCCGGAAGTTCTCTCGTGATATCTTCCTCCCACTGAGAGAACACGAGTCTTGAGAGCGCATCGGGAAGGAGGTCGGCAAGAGGGAGCGTGCGATGATACGCAGCCCGCGCCTCGAGAGAGAGCGAATCGAGCGCAAAGAGCGCCGCCTGATCGCGGAAGGAAGGATGGAAGAGCGTGAGGAGTGCCCCTTCTTCCTTCTCTGCTAACAACGGGAAGAGCGCCGCACGATCCAAGGGAACATCAGGCAACTGCGCGAGGAGGATTGGAAGAACGCGATAGCCCTCATCAGAGGACAGAGCATCACGCATCGCGCCATCCTGTACCAGAGACGCGATGGAGTATCCGCGCGCTACATGACGGACAACGGTCGAAAGATGCTGCTTCCGTACCATATCCTCACGTCGCTGCTTCGCTGCAGGAAAACGCAACGCACCTGGAAGAATGAGTGACGAAGATAGTCGTGCAAGAGGAGGAGAGGAAGGATCGTCACGGAGTTCTTGCAACTTTGCGTATTGGAATGCTAAAGGAAGAGGCAGGAGCTGCTCCACCTTCTCACTTCTCCACTGGAAGCCGATAGGAACGATGGACCAGGCATCCATCCCCCGAACGAGCACTGGTGTCGTCAGAGCTGCAACCGACATATGACCCGCTTGTTCTGAAACAGTAAAAGCTCCGTGCATCCCAAAGAACACGAGATTGCCCGCAGGCCATGCGATCATGCCGTCATCCCGCACAAGCACCTCGCCTCCCCCTTCCGGAAGACCGGCCGACGCCACGGCAGGCTGTTCCAAATACCCAACACCAAGGGAGGAGGACACAGCCATAGCGGAGAGGAAGAGCGGCCAAATGACCCAATGCCGATGGTAGGGCCGAGGAGCATCTGCGGTTTCTACAGCATTGGGCATAAATCTGATTATTATACCAGAAAACGCCCATTCTTGCCTAACACCTATAACCTAACACCTATAACCTATCCGCATGCGAATCGTCGGTATCGACCCAGGCCTTGCCACCATCGGTCTCGGTACCATAGAGATGACGAACCCATCGAACATCCGGGCAACCGATTGGCTCACGATCAGAACAAAACCCATGCCCCTCCACGAACGTCTCAAAGAAATTACTGAGGATCTCGATGCATTCTTTCATGAGACACAGCCAGACATTGTCGTCATCGAGAAACTCTTCTTTGGACACAATAAACACAGCGCGATGGACGTTGCTCATGCACGGGGTGTCATCCTCTCGATCACAGCGCACCAAAGGTGTCCAATCCTCGAACCTACTCCACTCCAGTTGAAGCTCGCCATCACTGGCAATGGACGTGCAACGAAGAAGGAGATGCAACGGATGCTCTTGCATCTCCTGCACCTGAAGGAAATTCCAAAACCAGATGATGCGGCAGACGCATTAGCGCTCGCGTTCTACGGAACACTGCACGCACGGTCCCCTACCACTACTCTTCCACTCTCCACTTGCCACAGTTCCCCAGGGGCATCCTGAGGAACTCGTGTGGCAGTGATGAACACCTGGAACGAAGAAAGCATCTGAAGAAGAATCTGCTGATGCTCGATGTCCAATTCAGAGAAGAGATCATCGAGGAGAACCACTGGTTTCTCCAAACGACGGAGTTCCAGATATGCAGCGGCAAGAAGAAGAAGAGCCAAAAAGACGAGACGCTGCTCCCCACGGGAGGCAAACGTCACAAGATCCCGCCCCTGAACCTCGATACGCCAATCCTCACGATGAACACCAGTAGTGGTCGACCGCAACAGAATATCTCGCGCACGGGACGCCTGTAAAAGCGAGAGATATTCCTGTTCGAGAGCAAAAGCATCCCGTGACACAGTCGCCCGCATGTAGCGGAAGAGCACATCCGACCACAGAAGACCTATGCTCGTGAGCTCGCGCAGGAATGTCAGTTGGAGCGTCTCCAGAAACTCGAGTCGCGCGAGGGTGATGGAACTCCCCAAATGTGCAAGTTTCTGCTCCCACGGAAGAAATTCCGCTGCCGATGGCAACGGCACATGTTTCAAAAGTCCGTTGCGCTGATTGAGAACATGCCGATACTTGAGGAGTTGCGGCAAGTACCATGGACACACCTGTGTAAGGATACGATTTAGAAAACGACGACGGAGCTGTGGAGACCCACGGAAAAGATGAAGATCGTCTGGAAGGAAAATGGCAACTGGAAAACGCCCGAGGAATTTTCTGAGCGGAACCTGACCGTCACGGAGAAAGTACGCCATGCGAGAGGGCTGTGACTCGAAAACCACCTCTACGCTCGTCTCCCGCGAATGATCACTTTTCCCATCCCCTCGCACACGGAAAAATGAGGACCCCCAGTGTCCAAGATGGGCCATACGCACACCCCTGCACGAACGCCCAAGACCGAGCAAGGCAATAGCCTCCAGCACATTCGTTTTACCTGCCCCATTCGGTCCAACAAGGAGATGCATTCCTCCAGAACAAGGAAAACGGAGTGTTGGATAACTCCTGAAATTCTGGAGAGTAAGAGAGAGAAGACGCACGGAAAAAAGGAAATCTATGGAAGATAAAGCACCGCTTCCTGCACAAGACGTTGCACAAAATCGCAGTATGCGTGGCGGCGTATATACCGGGAAAGATGCTCTTTGGAAACCCATACAAACCCATCAACCTCCTTTTGATCTACAGTCACATGCACATCTCCTCCAACCAGAGCAAATACATACGCAATACGCTGCCCCCGGACATTGTCCGGACGGAAGCGCCGATAGGAAGCGGGAAAATCATACTGATAGACCTCCCGACTCCTCCCGATCACCGTCACCTTTGAAATACCAGACTCCTCTTGAAGCTCCCGGAGAGCTGCTTTCTCAGCATCCTCCTCATCTTCCACACCACCCTGCGGTAGTTGCCACGCATCGCGCTTCCGAGGTTTATGGAGAAGGAGCACCTCGTAGTGCTTCCCGCACCCTATAGAGGAACGCAGAAGCACCACCGATGCCGCCTGCCGATAGACCTCTTTCTTCGTAGCCATCGCCACCGACTATACATCCCAAAGCACACCAACCGAATTCCATCTTGCACGTGGAACTGGGCAGCACGGAGCACAGACCGACACGGTTCGGATTTGTCGGGCCAGCGAGTGCAGCCCAGTTCCACGGCTCAGTCCGAATGCCGCTCCTCCTTTAGCTTCACAGCCACACGCTTGCGGCACATCGGACAGTACTTTTCGACCTTAAACTCCTTCCACCCCACCCCCTTACTATTCTGCTTATGCAGCCGGACTGTCCCGATCCGATTCTTGGACTCGGGGCAAAAAACAGCGAAGACGGTGCGTTTTCCTCTTGGCATAACCGCATCCTAGAGGAAAAATCCTGACGAGCAAGAGCAGCAACGCCTCCTCCGGCCCCTCACCCTGACCCTCTCCCTTGAGGAGAGGGAATTGCTTCCGCCGACTGTAGATACTTAAAGGCGCTATTCGCCGCAACCGTCCCCTCCCCTGCCGCCGTCGTGAATTGCGCAAAGTAATTACTGTTCGTCGTGAGATCCCCTGCGGCAAAGATACCCGGAATGGTCGTTGACTGCGCCGCATCCACTGTCACATAGCCTTTCGCATCGAGGGCACAACCAGCATCCTTCGCAAGCCCTGAAGCAGGATCCGCACCGACTTCGATGAACACCCCATCGAGAGGAAGAATGTCCTTACCCTCAAAAGGCTTATCGAGGCGCACCCCTGTAACCTTTTCCTTACCAAGAATCTCGACAATGTTCCGCTCGAGGACAAACGTGACATTGTCCCGAGCCTTCATACGATTCACCCAATAAGGCTCTGCGCGGAACTCCTTCCGTCGGTGGATGAGATACACTTCCCGCGCCACTTGCGCAGCAATCGCCGCACCTTCGACCGCCGAATCCCCTCCCCCGATAACGGCCACACCTTTCCCCTTGTAAAAGTATGCATCGCACGTCGCACAGTACGTCACTCCCTTCCCAGAGAACTCCACTTCCCCCGGCACCCCGAGATGCCGCTTCTTTGTCCCCAACGCGAGAATGAGCGTCCGGGCATCAAGCGCCTCTCCACTTTGAAGAATAAGATGGAAAGCCTTTTGACGAATGTCACTCTGAGCGTAGTCGAATGGGTCGATGCGATCGATTCTGACAATGCGGTGTGCCACTCCCCCAAAACTCAGCGCATGTTTCTTGAAATTCTCCATGAGATCGGGACCCGTGATATTGACGGTCCCCGGCCAATCCCCCACCTCCGCTGCCGCCATGCCCATCCCACCTTCCTCCGCTCCAATGATCAGCGTCGAAAGCTTGTACCGCGCACAGTAAATCGCCGCGGTATACCCAGCACACCCCAAACCGACTATTGCGACATCGTACATAGGACACAGCCTATCACACCCACCCCCTCGCACGCATCGTCGTGACAATCCGCTGCACACCCACCAAAAACGCCGCCTCGCGGTACGAGATTTTCTCCCGTCGCGCCGTACGACGCACAGCTTTGTATGCATCGAGCATAATGCGCTTCAGTTCCCGATCAACCTGCTCATCGGTCCACTGCTCACCGCTGCGTCCCTGGCTCCACTCGAAGTAACTCACGGTCACTCCTCCGGCATTCGCGAGGACATCGGGAACGACCGTCACACCGCGCTCCTCGAAAAGAGCATCCGCCTCCGGACTCACAGGCCCGTTCGCCAGTTCCAGGATGTAGCGCGCCTGGACCCGCTCGGCATTCTCCGCCGTCACGACGTTATCGAGCGCCGCAGGAATGAGAACATCACACGGTAATTCTAAGAGCTCTGCATTCGTGACACGTCGCACATGATCGAGCTTCATCTTCTCAATATCGCACACCGATCCTTTGCAATACTCACCCGTCACCGACCCCGTTTTCTTCTTGTATTTCTGGATACGAATTGGATCGAGACCCTCTGGACAGTAAATCCCTCCCTGCGAATCGGAGACGGCAACCACGGTATATCCCGCCTGGTGAAGAAAAATTGCCATGGCAGCCCCGGCATTGCCGAACCCCTGAATCGCCACCCGGAGTTCCTTGGGATCCAGGGCATCGCGGTCCACGAGTTCCTGGAGAATAAAGAATCCTCCTCGAGCTGTTGCTGTATCGCGCCCACGGGACCCTCCGTATGACAAAGGTTTCCCCGTAATCATCGCCGGATCGTACGTACGTGTCACCTTCTCGTACTCGTCCCGCATCCACGCCATGATTTCCGGCGTGGTATTCACATCCGGCGCCGGACAATCAATATCCGCACCGAGATGCGGAGCAAATGCGCGAACGTAGGCACGGGAGAGTTCCTGCAACTCCTTCCGTGAAAGAGTTTTCGGATCACATTGCACCCCACCCTTCGACCCACCAAATGGAATATCCACCACTGCAGTTTTTATCGCCATGAGAGCTGCTAAAGCCTTCACCTCATCCGCATCCGCCGCAGAGTGGTAGCGAATCCCTCCTTTATAAGGACCACGGGCATTATTGAACTGAATTCGATAGGCGGGGAATACTGTGGCAGACCCATCGTCCCGTTGGAGAGAAAGCTCCGCTGCATGCTCATGCTGCGGTTCCCGAAGCATTGCACGCTCCCGCGTGGAAAGCTTCAGTCTCTCCATCACATGCTCCAGGACAGTACAGAAGCGCTCGTATGGAGACTGGAACTGACGCCGGGAAAGGGACAACACACCCATAAAAGGAGAATAGCAGGAATGAAAAATAGACAACACACATAATCTTGCTACGCTTGCCACGTCTCACCATACTGGTCTTTTACAAAGAAAAGAAAGGAGGATCCCATGAAAAACTTGAGGCTTGTGGGGTCTTTGGCCCTCTCCGCAGCTGCAGCGGTCGGCTGTTACCAGCTCACCACTGACGTTTTATGGGCCGTCGTTGCAGGGGTTGCCGTTTTCGGCGTCACTTGCATCGTCATGAGCCGCGATATATAAAAATGGTGAGATTTCCCGCCCAAGGATATATTCCTTGGGTGGGTTTCATAGACCGCACCGAAGCAGGCACGCTCCTCGCCGAAAAACTTTCTGCGCACAAAGCCAAACCCGACGCCATCATTCTCGCACTCGTCCGCGGAGGTGTTGCCATCGGCCGTGTGATCGCGGACACACTGCAGCTCTCACTCTACCCCTACGTTGTCCGGAAGATCGGCTTTCCCGGTCACCGGGAATTCGGTATCGGAGCGCTCGCGGAAGGTGGCGCGACGTTCCTCGATGAGGATCTCATGAAAACCTACGGCATCACTTTTGAAGACATTGAGTCTCTAATTGAGGAAGAAATGACAGAGATGAAACGCCGCGTGCTGGCCTACAACGTGCGACCGCGGCCTGACCTCAAAGGAAAAATCATCATCCTCACCGACGACGGCGCTGCCACCGGCGGCACGATGTTCGCCGCGATCGACGATCTGCGGCAGAAACGCGTAAAAAAGATCATCGTCGCTCTCCCAGTCTGTCCGCCAGATACCGCGGAAAATCTACGAGCAAAGACCGACGAGTTCGTCGTCCTCCACACTCCGACGAACTTCAACGCCGTAGGGCAGTGGTATCAGGAATTCCCCCAGGTGAAGGATGAGGAAGTAATAACACTCCTTAAGAGGTAGAATATAACACATGCCGGGGTGGCGAAATTGGTAGACGCGCACGACTCAAAATCGTGTGCCGCAAGGCATTGAGGGTTCGATTCCCTCCCCCGGCACCAGCCTTCGCTCCCTGCGGGGAGCTACGGCTGGCAAGCCACTTTGGCGGGCCCGTATTACTCACTTTTCCACTACTATGTGTCTGTGAAATCCTACCAAACCTTCATTTTCGACTCGTATGCCTTCGACCGGGAAAATGCGGAAATTACTCTCCGTTACACTCTCGACAATAAAGTGGAATTCGTCGAGAAACTGACTCTCCCGCGCCGAGGAATCCATGTGCGACATCTCCCACATGGCCTCCTCGACCGCGCACTCTTCGCTCTCCACTTGATCGGCGGCATGAGCTACTACAAAACATGCTGTCCAAAAGAGATTATCATCCATTCCGGAACGCTCACAGAAGCGCAGGCACAATTCTGGAATGAAGTCTACGAGAACGGCCTCGGTGAATTCTTCTATCAAAACAACATCGACTTTCGCAACTCTATTCACTTTCCTGTCTCTGCAAAAGAACCCCAAACAGAGCTATCCTTCACACAACACAACGACCGCGTCCTCGTCCCCATAGGAGGAGGAAAAGATTCCATGGTGACAATCGAGCTCCTGCGACGTTCTGGTTTCCACTGCACAATGTTCCGTATGGGTCCAAACCCTCTCATCAAAGAACTCGCTGAGCAAACGACTCTCCCTCTCCTCTCCATAGAACGCACACTTTCTTCTGCCCTCTTTACACTCAATGCAGATGGAGCTCTTAATGGTCACATTCCTATCACCGCTTACCTTTCTTTCCTTGCAATCGTCACGGCCCTCCTCTACGAATCGCGCACAGTCGTCATGAGCAATGAACGGAGCGCGAACGTCGGATCTCTCCTCTTCCATGGAAAGGAAATCAATCACCAATGGAGTAAAAGCCTTGCATTCGAGCGCCTCTTCCAAGAATACCTCCGCACCTTCATCACTCCCGATATCCAGTACTTTAGTTTGCTTCGACCATGGAGCGAACTCCGCATCACCCACGCCTTCAGCCATTTTCCTCAATACTTCGACTGCACGACGAGCTGTAATACGAATTGGAAGATTACGAAGCCCCTCACCTTGAGCACCGACCGCGTGGAGAGGGGAAAACCCGCAACGAACCTCTGGTGTTGTTCATGTGCGAAATGCGCCTTCACCTTCGCGCTCTACGCAGCATTCCTCCCGAAGGAAAAGATTCTCCATATCTTCAAAAAAAACTTCTTTGAGGAACAGACTCTCCTACCGACCTATATGGCTCTCCTCGGCATTGAAGGAGTAAAACCCTTCGAATGCGTTGGTACACCGGAAGAAACGAAAACAGCTTTTCTCCTCATCCGAGAACGCGGAGAATTCAACGATACCCCAGTGATGCAACTTTTCTTCGAGCGAGAACTTCCGCACATCACCAACACAGCACACTATGTCCGCGATGCCCTTGATCCCACAGTGGACCATGCCATTCCACCTACATTTGCAACGGTGCTCTCCGAATCTCCTTCATGAACACTCATGCACATACGTTCCCTCCAAAGAAAGAAAATATGCATCCTCGGCTTCGGCAGAGAAGGAGAATCGACACTCCGTGCCCTCCAGAAATATGCTCCAAGAACAGATATCACTGTTGCAGATCGAAACGAAGAAACATCCGCAAGGTGTCAGGTATTAGGTGTCAGGTTTCAGGTAGGACCGGAATATCTCAATAACCTTCACCACTTTGATGTCGTCATAAAATCCCCAGGAATTCCACCTTCGCTACTGCCACTCTATAACCTAAAACCTAAAACCTATCACCTCGTCAGCGCCACCCAAATTTTCTTCGATACCATCGCCGACACAGGCGCCACGGTGATTGGTGTGACTGGATCCAAAGGTAAGAGCACTACTGTAAGCCTCATATTCGAGATTCTGAAAACAGCCGGGAAAAACGTGCATCTGATCGGGAACATCGGCAACCCATCGCTCGATTATCTCAAATTCGCGAAAACTGGGACGATCTTCGTGATGGAAATGAGCAGCTACCAACTCATGAATCTAACTGTCAGTCCGCATATTGCAGTCATCACGAGCTTCTTCCCGGAACATCTCGACTACCATGGTTCGCTCGAGGCGTACAAAGAAGCAAAACGAAATATCTGCCGCTTCCAACAGAAAACTGATGTGGTTTTCTATGGAGAGGGGGCAGACGCAATTGCCATGCTGAGTCCCGGTAAAAAAATCCCCTACAGCGAAAAGGATGCTCCAGTAAAAATCGACGAAACGAGACTTATCGGCCAGCACAACCTCCACAACATCGCTGCCGCATGGAAAGTTGCGGAGAATCGCGGCATTCCACGTACCATAGCAATCCAGGCAATCAGAGAATTCCAGCCTCTTCCCCACCGCCTCCAGTCTCTCGGCATCCACCATGGAATCGAGTGGATCGATGATGCGATCTCGACAACGCCCGAATCAACGATCGCCGCGCTCGACGCCATCGGGTCCCGCGTCACAACCATAATCCTCGGAGGTCTGGACCGCGGCTACGACTTCACAAACCTTGCACAGCGGATCGCATGCTCCTCTATCAAAAATGTCATCCTCCTTGTACCAAGCAACGTCGAAGTATTCCAAGACAGCGGCCCCAGCATCCGAGAAGCACTTAAGAAAACCAAAGTCAATGTCACACCGATCGACGCACACTCCATGGAAGAAGCGGTGGAATTCGCAAAAATCAATTCTCAATTCTCCATCGTCCTCCTCTCCCCGGCTTCCCCAAGCTATAACATGTTCAAGAATTTTGAGGAGAAAGGTGATGCCTTCAGGCTTTGCATTACCACAAACACTGTAAGCCACACTGTACTATAAGAATATGCTCTTCCTTGGCTTGAAAAGAGTCCTCGGGATCCTCCTCCTCATCATCGGCATCACTGCACTTGTCACCCCACTCACACCCGGCGCATGGCTCATCTTCGTCGGCATAGAGTTACTGGGCTTGGGATTCTTGATCCCCAAGAGACTTCGAAAGTACTGGGGTCGCGTGAGAGCCTGGATCAAACCCCCTGCCCCACCTTCACCTTCGCCGGACGCAGCACCTTGCCATGAAAGAGATACCCATCTTCGATGACCTCAATGACCTCACCCTCCTCCCCAGGAACAGTGAGTAGTACTTCGTGCTGTAGCGGATCAACGGACTTCCCCATAGCATCGATTGACTCGCAACCGATACTCTTCAATTGTCGCAAGAATTCCTGCTCCGTTGAAAGCACTCCCTTCACCCATTCGTGACTCTGAAGATCCGCCGGAAGGTGCCGGCACGCACGACGGAGACTGTCAATGGTCGGAAGGAGTTGCCGAATGAGGAGCTCCGCAGCGAAGACGCGCATCTCCTCGGCCTCCTTTCCCATCCGTGCCCGTGCGTTCTGGAGATCGGCCTGTGCGCGCGCCGCAAGTTCCTTGAACGTTTGGACCTCCGCCCGAAGCTTCTCGATCTCTGCACGAAGCAGAGCGATGTCCAGCGGAGGTGTAGGCACTGTCATACCATCATTGTAAGAATTCGCTTCCAGAACGCAACGCGGTACACTGGAATACATGCTTCTTGCCCTCGGTCTCCTCATCGCCGGCCTTGTCCTCCTCGTCAAAGGCGCCGATTGGCTTGTGGATGGGGCAAGCACAATCGCGCGGCGGCTGGGGGTGACGGAACTCGCGATCGGTCTCACCATCGTCGCCTTTGGCACCTCGCTCCCAGAACTCACCGTGAACATCTTCAGCAGCCTTACAGGAGCAAATGACATTGCGATCGGCAACATTGTTGGAAGCAGCACCGCGAACATTCTCCTCATCCTCGGAATTGCCGCAATCGTCGCCCCTCTCGCCGTGCAGACATCGACGGTATGGAAGGAAATCCCCCTCGCTCTCCTCGCCGCCGTCACCCTCTTCATCATGGCCAATGATCAGTGGATTGATGGGTACGCCATTTCCGAACTCAGTCGAACGGACGGCTTCACACTGATCAGCTTCTTCCTCATTTTCCTCTGGTACATCGTCGGCATGCAACGTGTGGAAGACGGACATGAAAAAGAAACGCGCACTCTTCCCA
>MFYG01000013.1:12015-66045 GCA_001789045.1 Candidatus Peribacteria bacterium RIFCSPLOWO2_12_FULL_55_15
CAGGACTCCTCCTCCTCGTCGTCGGCGGGAAAATTGCCGTGGACGGCGCTGTGAGCATCGCAACGTTCCTCGGCGTTTCCCAGGCTCTCATCGGACTCACTGTCGTCGCAATCGGCACATCGCTCCCGGAACTCGCAACCTCCGTCGTCGCGGCACGGAAGGGAAAAGCGGACATCGCCATCGGGAACATCGTCGGGAGCAATATCTTCAACATCTTCTGGGTCCTCGGCGTGAGCGCGAGCATCCGCCACCTCACCTTTCGCCCGGAACTCAACATCGACCTCCTCGTCGGTATCCTCGCCACCATCATCCTCTTCATCGTCGTCCACACCGGCGCCCTCCACCGCCGCCTCCTCTTCTGGCAGCAGCGCTCAGGACACATCATTGAACGGAAAGAGGGCTTCCTCATGCTCCTCGTGTACGCCGCGTACCTCGCCTACCTTGTCTGGCGCGGATGAGATACTATACTCATAGTATGTCGACCATCGTCACCACCTGCTTCACACTCTTCCTCTTCCTCGGGAATCTCTGCCCAATGCAACTCCTCGCGTATGCCGCAGAAGCATCGAAGCCAGACAGTCTTACGACCTCCGCAGAGGGACATCTCGCCTGCACAAGGACGCGTACGTCGCCAATCGCATACGATGTTCCTCAGAGCAATCGTTGCACCTCTGGTCACTGCGTCACGGCGGATCCCGCAGACGCAGTACTGACCGTGATGCGAGGTATAGAACAGCACGTACCCTTCTCTCTCCCTCTCGCTTCCAAAATCTCGGCCCCACTCCACTCCGCTCTTCCCTCGGCCCTCGCTGCCAACTTCCCTATCGGTCCGCCTCTCTCTCACATAGCCACCATCGTCCTCCGCATATAGCCGGATTTTTCCACGAAAGTCTCCCCCTGCCAGACAGGGACTTTTCCCCTATACTTTCACCCTCCGACTATGCCACAGGAATCCCCACCGACCTGTACCGCAACGCTCCGGATTACCGGGATGCATTGCCAGAGCTGCGAACTCCTCCTCGAACGCGTCCTGAAGAAGATTCCAGGCATCCTCGCCGCGGATGTGAATCATCGCACCGGTATGGCCACGATCACCGCCAACACGAAGAACCTGCCACCAGAGAGCGCCATTGAACATGCTGTCGAGAAAGCGGGCTACCGTCTTTCCACGGAAGGAGAGCGCCGTCCCTGCGGAGAGACGCCACAGGAAAAATGGCTCCATATCGCCGCTTCCCTCATTATCATCTTCGCGCTGTACAAGATTGTCCGTACATTCGATCTCGCATCCATCGCCCCCGCGACATCGGACGCCGTCTCCCTCGGAGGGGTCCTCCTCATCGGCCTCGTCGCAGGGACGTCGAGCTGCCTCGCCGTCACCGGCGGCCTCCTCCTGAGCGTCGCCGCAAAGTACAACGAGACTGTCCGGGAACGCACGGCATGGGGAAAATTGCTCCCCATGCTGCACTTCAACATAGGCCGTCTCGCCTCCTACTTCATCCTCGGAGGACTCGTCGGTCTCCTCGGACAGACCATCACCATCAGCACCCGCATAACGGGGTACCTCAATATCGCCGTTGCCATCGTCATGCTCTGGCTCGCGCTCCAAATGCTCCACATTATTCCGAAGGGAAGCTGTCCCCTCCGCCCGCCGAAAGCGCTCGCGCGGTGGATTGCCGGTCTTTCCGAGAGCAAGAATCCCCTCGCCCCGCTCGCCCTCGGCGCCCTCACATTCTTCCTCCCCTGCGGCTTCACGCAATCCCTCCAACTCGTCGCGCTCGCCTCCGGTAGCTTCCTGCAGGGCGCCCTCACGATGTTCACCTTCGCTCTCGGAACTCTTCCTTCCCTCGTTGGCATCAGCATGCTCTCCGCAACCGCTAAAGGACGCTTCCAAATCCTCTTCCTCCGCTTCGCAGGGACGCTCGTCTTCGTACTGGCGCTCCTCAACATCTCTAGCGGCCTCACGCTCACGGGATTCACTCTCCCCCGCCTGGCCTCCTTCGGAGGAACAACAGCCGCCGCAGAATTGCCGGCAATAGTGAATGGTTTCCAGGAAATTACCATGCGCATCGGCCCCGGCTACTACGAGCCGAACCGCCTCACGGTGAAAGCGGGCATTCCTGTCCGCTGGACGATTGATGGGACGCAGGCCAGCGGCTGCACAAACGTCCTCGTCGTCCCATCGCTCAACATTACCCAGGTCATGAAAACCGGTCCTAATGTCGTTACCTTCACCCCGCCGAACGCAGGCTCCCTCGCCTTCAGCTGTTCCATGGGAATGGTCAGCGGCACCATCACCGTCATCTAACGCCTTTTCAATTCTCAATTTTTTATCCCCCCTCTTTCTATGGCAACCATCAACTGGCAACCGGCGTCTCAAAAGAACGTCCCAAGTTCCTCAGTCCACACCGTGATGAGCCTGCCTGCCGGCAAGACAGGATCGAATCCATGGTTCGCCGTTTCCCTCGGCCTCATGGGCGTCATCATCGGCTTCGGCATAGGAAAATGGCGGATCGGTGATTTTCCTCTCCTCGCAGGCGCCCCCCCGGGCCAGGTCGCTCAGGTTCCAGCCCCCACACCTCCACCCCCGCCACCGGCGCCCTCCGGCCCCGTTCCACCGATTGACCCGAAGGCAGATCACATTCGCGGCGATCTCAAGAAAGCCCAAGTCGCGGTCATCGAGTACTCCGATATGGAATGCCCCTTCTGTAAACGCGTCCACCCGACCTACCAGCAGATCATGCAGACCTACGATGACAAGGTGGTATGGGTCTACCGACACTTCCCGCTCTCCTTCCACCAGAACGCGGAACCGGCAGCAATGGCTTCGGAATGCGCAAATGATCTTGGAGGGAATGACGCATTTTGGAAATTCACGGATAAAATCTTCGAGACACAAGGCGAATGGGCATACGAGAAGTACGCCACAGAACTCGGTCTCGATGCCGCGAAGTTCAAAGACTGCATCGCAAGCGGCAAATTCAAGCAGCATGTCCAAGACGACATGAACGAGGGCAGTAACGCAGGCGTGAGCGGCACCCCAGGCAACTTCGTCATGAACCTGAAAACACAGAAGGCACAGGAAGTCTCCGGCGCACAACCATTCGAAAGCTTCAAGGCCGCCATCGATGCGGCTTTCTAACCATACTTCTTCCCACTGCGAACATATGAAACGCCTTTTGTTACTCTCACCGATCCTCATGCTCTTACTTGCTGCCTGCACCACTGCACCTATTGTGGAACAAGTTGCTCCACAAGGACGGATTATCCCTGTCACCGCGGAACTCTGGAAATTCACGCCGAATGTCATTCAAGCCAAACAGGGCGAAGAAGCCGTCCTCCAGATTACCGGCGTCAGCGGAACCCACGGCTTCTCGGTTCCCGACCTCGGAATCAACGCGACAATCATCCAGGGACAGACTGTCTCCGTAACGCTCCCGACGGACAGGCCGGGCACCTTCGACTTTCGATGTTCTGTTCCCTGCGGAGCAGGGCACAAGGATATGACGGGACAGATCATCGTGGCACCGTAAAAAAATCCTCTTGACCCCGGAATGCGGAGGGGGGTAGCATATACCCCTACCCCCTTCCCCTTCCACACATGCACCACGACGTGAAGAAAAAAACACTGAGCGCCATCGGGCGGCTGGAAGGCCTGACAGCCAGGCTGCGCACGATGGTCGGGGAGGATGCCTACTGCCCGAAAATCCTCGAGATCGCCCTCGCCATGCAGGGGCAACTGAAATACATCCACGGCACCGTCCTGGAAAACCACCTGCGCACCTGCGCCGTGAAGAAGCTCACATCCAAATCCGGAACGGAACGGGACAGGTGTATTGCGGAGCTCCTCGCAATCATCGGCCTCTCCACCCGCTAACCCCTGTTACCCCTATGCAAACAGTCGTTTCCATTCCCGGCATACACTGCCCCTCGTGCGTCGCGATGATCCGCGAAATCAGCGGCGAATTTTCTGAAATCCAGACTGTCGACGTCGATATGGCGACGAAGACCGTCACGCTCACCCACACCAACACCCTCGATATTCAACAGTGGAAACGGGAAATCGAATCCCTCGGCGAGAACTATAAAATGGCCTCCTCCGTGTCACCCTGACAACCATCTCCTCTCCCTTATGTCATCCTCCCGTACCACCCTCGCCATCACCGGCATGCACTGCTCCTCATGCGCCGCCCTCATCACCCGCAAACTCAAGAAAACCCCCGGCGTCGAGGACGCCAACGTGAACTTCGCGGCGGCCAAGGCGCACGTGCGCTTCGATCCGCAACAGACCAAAGAACAGGACATGATTGCCGCGGTGGCATCCGCGGGATACGGCGCTCTCATTGCCGATGAGCGCGATCGCGACGCCGACCGCAGGCGCAGGGCAGAGGAAATCGCAACCTACCGCTGGAAATTCTGGACGGGGCTCGTCTTGAGTCTCCCGATGCTCGCGTTCATGGTCATGGCGTTCTTCCCGCATAACGCCATGCACCAGGCCCTTCTTCCATATATGGGAATTCTCTCGCTACTTCTTGCGACACCTGTGCAATTTTGGCTCGGTTACGGCTTCTATCGCGGCATGTGGTCGAGCCTGAAGATGGGAACATTCACCATGGACAGCCTCATCGCCATCGGCACGTCGACGGCCTACGCCTACAGCATCTACGGATTCGCCGACCATGTGCTCTCCGAGGGGACGCTGCTCGGAGAAGTCCACAACCTATACTTCGAGGTCGCCGCGCTCCTCATCACGTTCGTGCTGCTGGGCAAATGGCTCGAAGCGCGCGCGAAGGGCAGCACGAGCGAAGCGATTCAGAAGCTCATGGGATTACAGGCAAAAACGGCGCGGGTGCTGCGGAATGGAGAAACCATCGATATTCCCATCGAGGACGTGCAGGTGGGAGATACTGTCATTGTCCGGCCCGGCGAGAAAATCCCGGTGGACGGTACGATTCTCAAGGGATTGTCCGCCGTTGACGAATCCATGCTCACAGGCGAGAGCATCCCCGTGGAGAAGAAGGAGGGGGACCGAATCTTCGGCGCGACCATGAACAAGAACGGCTCCTTCGAATTCCGCGCGGAGAAAGTCGGCGCAGAAACCGCCCTCGCGCAGATCATCCGGTTTGTCGAAGATGCCCAAGGGAGCAAGGCGCCGATACAGGCATTTGCCGATTGGGTGTCCTCGTGGTTCGTCCCCGCCGTGATCGGCATAGCTCTCCTCACGCTCGCGACGTGGATCGTCCTCGGAGCGACGCTCACGTTCGCTCTTCTCGCCTTCGTCTCCGTGATCGTCATCGCTTGCCCATGTGCTCTCGGCCTCGCGACACCAACGAGCATCATGGTCGCGACGGGCAAAGGAGCGGAACTCGGCATTCTCATCCGTGGCGGGGAACCGCTCGAAGCGGCCAAAAAGATCGATACCATTATCTTTGATAAGACCGGAACATTAAGCAAAGGCAAGCCGGAGGTGACGGATGTCATGAGCATCTCCGAAATATCTTCGATGGAAGAAGTTCTAAGGATTGCAGCATCATTGGAACAGGGATCAGAACACCCGCTTGCGGAAAGCATCGTAACGTACGCGCAGAACAAGGGTGTCACGCTGAGCGTAGTCGAAGCGTTCAAAGCCATCCCCGGCCACGGCGTGGAGGGGGAACTTGGTGGGAAGATGTATTTTCTCGGGAACCGAAAACTTATGGAGAAGATAGCAGTGTCTTCTTTGGAAGCCGAAGAGAAACTACAAGCGCTTGAAGAGGAAGGAAAGACGGCCATGCTGCTAGCGGATGAGAAACATGTTCTCGGCATCATCGCTGTAGCAGATACCCTCAAGGAGACCTCGAAAGAAGCCGTCGATCAGCTCAAATGGATGGGAATCGAGGTCTACATGATCACCGGTGATAACAAGCGGACTGCTAACGCGCTCGCGCGGATTACGGGCATCGAGCGCGTGCTCGCGGAAGTGCTTCCCGAAGACAAGGCAAAAGAAGTGGAGAAATTACAGGCGGACGGCAAGCGGGTCGCCATGGTCGGCGACGGGATCAACGACAGCCCGGCGCTCGCGCAGGCCGACCTGGGCATTGCCATGGGCAGCGGCACGGATATTGCAATGGAAACAGGCGGCATTATCCTCGTCAAGAACGACCTGCGGGATGTCGTGACGGCCATCACACTCAGCCGGAAAACAGTCGGGAAAATCAGACAGAACATGTTCTTCGCACTCTTCTACAATATCGCGGGTATCCCCATCGCCGCCGGCGCGCTCTCCTCTCTTGGTCTCACTCTCCGTCCGGAACTCGCGGGGCTCGCGATGGCGCTGAGTTCGGTCTCCGTCGTCACAAACTCGCTCCTCCTCAAAGGCTTCCGCCCCTCCCGCCGCAACTGGCTCTCGGACAGCGCTCCGGTCTTTATGACCGTCGGCTTCACCGCTCTCTTCCTCCTCTTCGCAAACATCAGCAGCGCCACCGCCGGCGAGAGCACTCTCTTCCAACGAGGACCGTTTCCGGAAATCAGTCGACCCGCAAACGACCTCTCCACTCCCATCGCGCGCAACAACGACGGCCTTGCGGTGATCACACTCGAAACGCGCGAGGTGGTCGCAGAACTCGCTCCGGGCACTACGTACGAGTACTGGACATACAACGGCACGGTTCCCGGTCCTTTTCTTCGCGTGCGCGAAGGGGAATCCGTGGAAATCCGCCTGACCCATCCTGAGGACGAAGACGAAGATACACAGAAACACGAAGTAGCGGGACACGAGAAGCACTCCATCGATCTCCACGCCGTCACAGGGCCTGGTGGAGGCGCGGCTCTCACGCAAGTGAAGGATGGCGAAACGAAAATTTTCCGCTTCAAAGCGGACCGTCCCGGCATCTACGTCTATCACTGCGCGAGCCCGCACGTGCCGACGCATATCGCCAACGGCATGTACGGCCTCATCGTCGTGGAACCCGCGAAGAAGCTCCAACCCGTTGATCACGAATTCTACGTCATGCAGGGTGAACTCTACACACATGGCGTGCTCGGCCGAACCGGCTTCCAGAGTTTCAGTAAGAGGAAAATGCTGAAGGAGGCGCCGGAGTATTTTGTCTTCAACGGACGCGTCGGCGCACTGCGCGGAAGCGGTGCGCTGAAAGCGAACGTGGGAGAGCGCATCAGGCTCTACGTCGGCGTCGGCGGCTTCGTGCCATCGAACTTCCACGTGATCGGCGCAGTGTTCGACAAGGTCTACCCGGAAGGCGACCTCCTCTCGCCGCCGCACCGGAACATCCAGACCACCACGATTCCCGCAGGCGGAGCCGTCGTCGTGGAATTCACAGTGGACGTTCCCGGCACGTACCTTCTCGTCGATCACAGCCTCACGCGCTCCATCGATAAGGGAGCGCTTGGAGAAATCATCGTCGAGGGGCCAGGCAATCCGCAAATCTTCTCCGCCGTGAATCCCGATCTCTAATTTTCCCCCCTTTCCTTCATGTGGTGCTGCTCACGCAAAATATTGTTCATTCTCCTCGTTGTCGCAGGCATCCTCGGGCTCCTCATTGCAACAGGAACAGTGAATGCCTATGCGATTCTTCCGTTCCTTCCGTTCCTCGCCTGCCCGCTCATGTGTGTCGTCATGATGATGTTCGGACGGAAATGTGATGATAAAAGTTGCGACAAAAAATCTCTTTAACTCTTTCCTTGTTTCCTATGACAATGCGACACGTCACCATAGGCATTCTTCTCCCTCTCCTCCTCACAGCGTGTGCTGGTGGGAATCCCATTGCCTCGCTCAAAGCAAGCCACGTCCACGGTCTTGCAGTGGATCGGAACGATAGTAATCGCGTGTACATCGCCACCCATGAAGGTCTCTTGGCAGTGCAGAACGACACCGACCTACAGCGCGTAGGCGGCAGCCGCGACGATTTCATGGGTTTCTCTCCCCATCCGACCGATCCAAACACTCTCTTCTCCAGTGGCCACCCAAAAGGTGGAGGAAATATCGGGTTCCAGAAATCGATCAATGCGGGGAAGACCTGGGAAAAAATCAGCAACGGCAATCCCAGTGGCCCCGCGGACTTCCACGCAATGCTCGTACATCCGTCGAATCCCGATCACATCTACGGCTGGTACCGTCTCCGCATCCACCGCTCGCTCGACGGCGGAAAAACATGGAAAATTCTCACAAAACAGCCACCAGAAGTGCTGAGTTTCGCTGGTGATTCGCAGAACGAGAACATTGTCTATATCGGCACCATCGGCAATCTCATCATGAGTACCGATAAAGGGGAATCCTGGACAAGCATGACGGACACCATCGGTTACGATGTCGTGTTCGATATTGAGACTGACCAAAACGGCACACTCTACATTGCAACGAGAGACAATGGTATACAGCGCGTCGTCAGAAATCCGAAAGGCGGGTACACGCTCGAGACCATCGGGAAACTTCCGGACGGCGATGTGCCGCAGCATCTCGCGTTCGATCCGAAGAATGCAGAAGTGCTGTACGCATTCGGAAAATCCAACACGCTCTACAAGTCTGTAGATAGAGGCAAGAATTGGCAAAAGGTGCTCTGAGCGTATGCCGACCTTCTCCCAAAATCGGGCTTTCCAACTGGTAACTTTCTTCCTAAGCAGCGCGCTCATGCATCTTCTCTGGGAAAACGCACAGGCGCCGCTCTATGCAGGGTATGAATCTTTTGGACAGCACTTCTGGATCTGTTTCAAAGCGACAGGAGGAGACCTCCTCTTCATGTTCGTGATATACGTAGTACTTGCGGTCATGCATCAGGATCTGTTTTGGATCGCGAACCGAGCTGTTTACGCGCATTCGGCGACGTGGATCATCGCCGTATTCATCGGAATGCTCCTCGCGGTAAGCTTTGAACTCTGGGCTATCCACGTTGACCACCGATGGGCATACGCTGGAATGCCGATCATCCCTCTCCTTAAGATCGGCCTCACCCCTATCCTCCAGATGCTCATCATCCCTCCGCTCACGCTCCTCATCACCAAAAACTTCTCCCACCGGAAACAACCATGATAGTTCAGTCTCCTTCTCTTCTAATCCTTAACAGCGGCTCCTCCAGCATCAAGTTCGCGCTCTTCGCGCAAACTATGCCGCTGAAGCGCTTACTATCGGGCAACGTCGAACGCATCGGTTCCACGCAGGCGCTACTGCATCGTACCGACCATCGCAACGAGAGAACCGAGCAGCACCACCTTGAAGCGCATGACCATGTTTCGGCGCTTCGGCAAATCATCACATCCATCCGGGATTCGACAGGACCCATTGTAGCCACAGGGCATCGCATTGTTCTCGGGGGCACGTACAAGGATCCTCAGCTGCTCAACGAATCAGTCATACGAGAACTGGAGACATTGGCTCTTATCGCGCCGGAACACATGCTAAATGAGCTTGCAGTCGTTCGCGTCACAGCAGAAGCGCTCCCTTCCGTCCCGCAACTCGCCTGTTTTGACACTGCCTTCCACGCTGACCTCCCGCATGTTGCCCGTCTCGTGCCACTGCCGCACGCTCTCACTGATCGCCTCGGAATCCGGCGCTACGGTTTCCATGGACTCTCGTACACATTCCTCCTGGAAGAATTGAAGAACATTGCCGGAGAGCGCGCGGCCAACGGAAGACTGATCTTGCTCCACCTCGGCAACGGCGCGAGCATGGCCGCCGTTTCGGGAGGCGTTTGCAAGGACACGACAATGGGATTCACGCCAACGGGAGGACTCATGATGAGCACACGCTTGGGCGACCTGGACCCGGGAATCCTCTGGCACCTGATGAAGTCCGGTTACGCCTCCCCAGATGCCATCCATCATCTCATCAACCGTGAATCGGGCCTCCTCGGCGTCTCTGGAAAAAGCTCGGACATGCGTGATCTCCTCGCCGCAGAGAAGAGCAATCCACGAGCAGCCGACGCTGTTCGGCTTTTCTGCTACAGCGCAAAAAAATTTCTGGGAGCTCTGACAGCTGCAATTGGCGGCGTCGACACGGTGATCTTCACAGGTGGCATCGGCGGGAATGCGCCGGAAATTCGGACGCGCATCTGCGATGGCCTGGAGCATCTTGGTATCGCTCTCCATGCGGAACATAATGCGGAGAACCAAGGTGTGATCTCCTCAGACAAGAGTACCGTGACAGTACGCGTGATGCGCACTGATGAGGAACTGATGATCGCGCGAGCAGTCGCCCGTCACATGAAGTCTTCCAACAATCACGCATGAACAAACCGCTTTCAGCAGAAGAGTTGCAAAAAATCGATGCCTACTGGCGTGCAGCGAACTACCTGTCTGTGGGACAAATCTACCTCTTCGATAATCCACTCCTCAAGGAGCCGCTCAAATCCGAACACATCAAGCCGAGACTCCTCGGCCACTGGGGAACAACGCCAGGACTGAACTTCATCTACGTCCATCTAAACCGCATCATCAGACAGAGAGACGTTACTATGATGTACGTCACGGGCCCAGGGCACGGCGGACCCGCGCTCGTGGCAAACACATATCTCGAAGGGACGTACAGCGAACTGTATCCGGATGTTTCCAGGGACGAAGCAGGAATGAAGCGTCTCTTCACCCAATTTTCCTTCCCAGGAGGCATCCCTAGTCACGTGTCACCAAATGTGCCCGGATCCATTAATGAAGGAGGGGAATTGGGCTACGCGCTTGCGCACGCCTACGGCGCGGCGTTCGATAACCCGAATATAATCGTCGCATGCGTCGTCGGAGACGGCGAAGCCGAAACCGGCCCGCTCGCCACTAGCTGGCACAGCAACAAATTTCTCAATCCGGCTCGCGACGGAGCGGTGCTGCCAATTCTCCACCTCAATGGATATAAGATCGCCGGTCCGACTGTGCTCGGGCGTATACCTAAAGAGGAACTGACGAAGCTGTTCGAGGGATACGGATACGCTCCACACTACATAGAGGGGGAAGAGCCGGCAATGATGCACCAACAGATGGCCAGCACGCTCGATACCGTCATGGATGACATTGCCAATATCCAGAGAGACGCACGAAAGAATGGCCTCGGCCAGGGGCGTCCGCGGTGGCCGCTGATCATTCTGCGAAGCCTAAAAGGCTGGACAGGGCCAAAGGAGTCGGACGGTCTTCCGATCGAAGGAACATTTCGTGCCCATCAGGTTCCGCTGACGGACCCGAAGCATAATCCCGAACACCTGCGACTCCTCGAACAGTGGATGAAAAGTTATACCCCCAAGGAGTTGTTCGATGAACATGGCACACTGCGTACGGAACTAGTGGAGCTCGCACCGAAAGGAGACAAACGCATGGGGAAGAACCCTCATACGAACGGCGGCATGCTCCTGCAGGATCTTCGTATGCCCGATTTCCGCACATACGCGCTGGAAGTGCCGCAGCCAGGCGCCGTCCTGGGCGAAGCGACGCGCGAACAAGGGAAATTCATTCGGGACGTACTCACATTCAATGAGAAACAGCGAAATTTTCGCGTATTCAGCCCCGATGAGACCGCTTCCAACAAATGGACAGCGGTATTTGACGCAACGAACCGCATGTCTGCAGCGGAGATCATTCCGACGGACGATCACATCGCGCATGACGGGCGAGTGATGGAAGTCTTGAGCGAACATCTGTGCGAGGGCTGGCTGGAGGGATATTTACTCACTGGACGTCACGGATTCCTCTCCTGCTACGAGGCATTCATCCACATCATAGACTCGATGTTCAATCAGCATGCCAAATGGCTGAAGATCACGCGCCAGATCCCATGGAGACGGCCCATTGCGTCGCTCAACATCCTCCTCACATCGCACGTCTGGCAACAGGACCACAATGGCTTTTCCCACCAGGATCCAGGATTCATTGATAACGTCGTGAACAAGAAGGCCGAAGTCGTCCGCATCTATCTGCCACCGGATGCAAATTCCCTCCTCTCCATCACCGACCACTGCCTTCGTAGCCGCAACTACATCAATGTCATCATTGCCGGAAAACAGCCGGCATTGCAGTGGCTCTCCATGGAGGACGCTGTCAAACACTGCACATCGGGGATCGGTATCTGGAACTTCGCGAGCAACGATCACCATGAAAAGCCCGACGTCGTCATGGCATGCGCCGGGGATGTGCCAACACTGGAGACGCTCGCAGCGGTACAGATATTGCGACAGTTCGCGTCCGCTCTGAAAGTTCGCGTCGTCAACGTCGTGGATCTGATGACGCTCCAGCCACAGGAAGAACATCCTCATGGATTGAGCAATCAGGATTTCGATAGCATTTTCACCATCGACACTCCAATCGTCTTCGCGTTTCATGGATACCCATGGCTCATCCATCGTCTAACGTACCGTCGCACAAGCAACAAAAATCTGCACGTCCGAGGCTACAAGGAGGAGGGCACGACGACGACGCCGTTCGACATGCTCGTCCTGAATGACCTGGATCGCTTCCATCTGGTGCAGGATGTCGTAGATCGCGTTCCGAAACTGCAGAGTGACGCTGCCAACATACGACAGAAGATGCGGGACAAGCTCAACGAGCACCGGCAGTACATCCACGAGCACGGCGAAGACATGCCGGAGATCCGGGAATGGAGATGGCTTACCGCTCCTGCTATCCAATGACACGCCTTCCGGAACTCGATGCCCTCCGCGGCCTCGCAGTCCTCCTCATGGTAATCTACCACGCAGCTTTTGTCCTGCAGTTCTTCTACGGATGGCAAATTGCCGTCTTCGCCGGAGGATGGTGGCTCCTCGCGCGGACCGCTGCCATCCTCTTTCTCCTCATCGCCAGCATCTGTTTCACAATCTCCTGGGAACGGACACCACCGCAGCTTCGCTGGGAAAAAATTGCCAAGCGCTTCGCGGTCCTCGCAAGTGCAGCGGCGCTCGTTTCCATCGGCACGTGGCTCATTGCTCCGCAAGACTTCGTAAAGTTCGGCATCCTTCACTTCTTCGCTCTCTCGACACTCCTCCTCCCACTCTTCTCCACACTGAAACACTGGAATGGGCTCCTCGGCGCCCTCGTCTTCTACATACCCACAATACTCACTATACCCACAATACCCACTTTACCCACCCTACTCGCCATTCCTCTCGGATTCCCTCCCTTAAATTTTTCCTCCCTCGACTACTTCCCAATTATCCCGTGGTTTGGGATAATCCTCCTAGGCACTGCACTGGCTCACGTTCTCAACCTACAATCGCACCCATTCCCAATACATCTCCCATCACCAAGAATCCTCCAATGGGCAGGCCGCCACTCCCTCGTTCTCTATCTCCTCCACCTACCACTCATTCTCGCCATCCTCAAGATGCTGCACACATGAGTCTTACCTCCATAAAAGACCGTAGAGCTCCAGTAAAATGAGGACAAACCACCCGAGCTGCAAAAAGAAAAATAATATGATCTGGACCATCTCGAAGTAATGGAACTTCGATACCGAGAAATTCTCTGAAATGATCCCGTACACACCCTCGAGCGATTCGAGCTTCTCTTTGATCGACCGCCGCCATTCCGCGAACTTGTACTTGCGGCCGGCGAGATCGTAAAGCCGTGCATAATACCAGTCCCCGATCATCTTAATATCCCGATCAATCGCATCGAACTCCGCGATCGATTGTACGCGGAGGTGGATTACTTCCTCAAACGCCGTATTCATCTCGCGATTCCAGGACAGAGCACGCTTGGGTGTGGATGTCCGAACGAGCTTGCCGACACGCTGCAGACGCTTATCGAGATCAGCATCAAGCATGCGATACCGCAGCAACTGATAATTCGCGAGTTCGATGAGTTCGACGATGGGCTCGATCTGACCAGTGGGTTCGAACACAAGCGCTCCGTCCCAATCAATGATCACGAGATCATCCTTGGCATACTTGATCTGTGATTCGAGCGTGTAACTCACCTCCTTCTCATCGAGCGAGAGCGGCTCCGATTTGAGGAAACACGCCATCGCATCCGCCCGTTCCAGGAACTGCTCCGGATCCCCATCGTAATGATCAATAATCCCGATCGCGTACTCCTCGCTGAGCACCACATCTCCCCGATACTTGCGGACGAGCCGGTGACACTTCTTCGTGAGCTCCTCGCGCAACTGGAATGTCGACGATGAAAAAATGTCGTCAACCTCCCGCCGTACCTCGACCAGGAACACGTTGGGAGGATATGACCGCAGGACGAACTCCCTTTCGCGCCCAATGACGAACTGCTGGGGAATCGAGGCGCCGAAGTAGTGCGGTGCACTCTGGAGTGGCTTCACACTCTCCCCTTTCTCCCCCTTCTTCACCCACGCACTTTCCGCCATGACGAAGACAACCAGTCTGTGCATGTACAGTATCTTACCACCATCCGAGTGGTGCCACGGGGTGGAATCGAACCACCGACCTCGGGCGTATAAGACTTATGCTACACTATACATATGACACAAGAAGAAGCCGTCTCGCACTGGCGAAAGAGGGCGCGGGCAGAGATGAAAGCCGCGCAGGCCTTATTTGAAAAGCAAGATTCTGAGTTGTATGGCGAAGTACTTTTTCACTGTCATCTGGCGCTTGAACTTGCCTTAAAGGCGGCGTACATACGGGAGAAAAATGCAGCGGCACCTTTCACACATGATCTCAATGAGATCGCGGATGCTCTCCGGGAAGAGTCGATAAAATTTGAGCGAGAAGCGTTTGAAGAAATTACAGAGTTTGCCATTCTCTCTCGATATGGCGACGAAGAGTGGCATGCTTCTCATGCAACAAGAGAAAAAGCTGAAGAGTGGCTGTCGAAAACGCAGAAATTCATTTTCAATATTCTCCCATGAAACAGAAAGAAGCTCTCGCTTTGGCAAAAAAATACAAACAACTGCTGAAAGAGGCAGGCATTCCAGTTTCCGCTTTGATCGTGTTTGGCTCAGCCGCAAGGGATCGGATGCACGAGCAGAGTGATATTGATATTGCGGTCATCGGAACGTCATTCAAAGGAAACCGCATCGAAGAAATGCTGGACGTTCGAAAATTGCGTTTCTCAGTCAGCTACAAAATTCAGCCCATCTGGTTCTATCCGGAGCACCTAGAAGATAACTACTCGACCCTTGCACAGGAAATCAAGAAGGATGGAATTGCCGTGTAATGGTGCCACGGGGTGGAATCGAACCACCGACCTCGGGCTTATGAGTCCCGCGCTCTAACCGACTGAGCTACCGTGGCATACGAATAGATTACCTTCAACACAGCCTCCAGAACACACCAACCCCGCTACAATGAGATCATGATCGAATGTCAGCGCAAACTCCTAGGCGACAAAGTACGGAACGACGCGCTCTTCCACGCACTGAAGGCAATCATCACACCTGGCTGCACCGTCACCGATATTGGATCGGGGACTGGCTTCCTAGGCTTTCTCGCTCTGAAACTCGGAGCAAAGCACTGCTATCTCTACGAGACATCGCACGACCTCCTCACACTCAGCAGGCGCATCGCGCGCGCCAATGGACTCCATCGTGGATGTACATTCGTCCATGCACATTCACGAAACATGCGTTCGCCGATGAAGACCGATATTGTGATATCTGAAACGCTCGGGAATTTCGCCACTGAAGAGCACATCATCGAGACCATGAACGATGCAAAACGATTCCTGAAACCAGAAGGAGTGCTCATCCCACAAAAACTGCGACAGTACGTTGCACCGGTCACAAACGATCGACTATGGAAGGAAATAAACATATGGGATGACATAACCCCAACTCTCGACTTCGCTGCCGCTAAAGAGGTTGCCCTGAATAATATGTATGTGAAAACAGTGAGGCCGGAAGACCTGCTGATCCCCCCTCCCCCACCACTCACCCCTCACCCTAACCCTCTCCCCTGGGGAGAGGGAAAATGGGACTCCCTCGACTTCACCAAGAAAAACACAAGCAAAAGAGAGGGGCTGGTGACGTGGATCATTCCACAAGAAACCACCGTCTATGGCTTCGCCGTTTGGTGGGAATGCGACCTTGTTCCCGGCATGACGCTCTCCACGAGTCCATTCGCCAGACCCACGCACTGGGAACAAATCTTCCTCCCCATCCTCTCTCCCATTACCACTAAAAAGGAAGATCGCCTCACATGCGCCGTTGCATCCGACTCGAACAGCAGGACATGTCTCAACGTAACCTGGAAAACGACGCTCCATAAAGGAAAACGGTGTATCGGACAACGGCAGGAACTCCGTAAGGGTATGATCTTCCCATGAAAATGATCCTCCTCTGTCTCCACGGATGGGGTGGTAGCAAAGAATCTTTCACGGAGCTTCGCAAGGCCCTCGAAGGAACGGATAGTGAAATCCTCACACCAGATCTCCCCGGCTTCGGCACAGAGCCGGAACCAACAACAGTCTGGGGCATCGACGAATACACGGAATGGGTAGAAGAATGGCTCCATAAAACCTACAACCTACAACCTACCCTTCGGCCTCCCGTTCAGGGTCTGAGGACCCCTCAGGGTCTCGAACGACGAGCTCATGGCCGAGAGGCAACCTACAACCTACTTCTCCTCGGACACTCGTTTGGTGGACAAATTGCTGTGAAACTCGCGCTCCGCGGAAACCTCCCGATCCGCCACCTCTTCCTCTGCGCCCCCGCCGCCATCCGCCCATGCTTTTCACTCAAACGAACCGTGGGATACGTAATCGCAAAATGCGGCAAGACGCTCCTCGCTCTCCCCGGTCTCCACCTCCTCCAACCGATCTTCCGAGCAGTCCTCTACCGCCTAATGGGCGTGCACGATTATGAACGAGCTTCTCCACTGATGCAGAAGACTATGCTCCGCGTAACGCACCAGGACCTCACACAAGAGCTCCACCGCCTCTCGCTCCCCGTCGACCTCTTCTGGGGCCTCGATGATCGCATCACTCCCCTCTGGAAAGGCCAGCGCATGAACAAACTCATCCCCGGAAGCTCCATCCATGCTTTCCCAAACACCCGCCACGGAGTCCATCGCGATCGGGCACAGGAGATTGCAGCCATTATCACCGCTAGAATAAACAGGAAATGACGCAATCTCTCCTCATTGGACTGACCATCGTCGCCAGCCTCTCCCCCCTCCTGACGTTCGCCCACCTATTCCAACTGAAAGAGTGGCGACTAGACCGCCTGCGGGAACACCTGAGGGAAACAGGATGGCTGCAACTTACCGGAACAGTGCGCCCAGTGGCACTGTCCATACTGATACTCCTGTTTCAAATTCCCAGCCTTCGCAATTCTCAATTTCTCAATTTTCAATTCGTCGCATTGGGTGCTCTCACCCTCCTCAACGTCGCACAAATCCTTCTTAAAAAACAGCCGTATCCAGTCTGGACGCAGAAAGCGATCACACTCGTCATGGGAAGCCTCATCCTCACAGCCATAGCGAGTTATTGGTTATCGGTTATTGGTTATTGGTTTCCCATTGTGTTCATACCATTACTGCAATTCCTTGTCCTAACCATTGCCCTCATCCTCCTTTCCCCTCTCGATTACTTTCTCAAACAACACATTCACGCTCGTGCTTGCACACTCCGCGCCCAATTCCCAGATCTCACCGTCATTGGCATCACAGGAAGTGCGGGAAAGACAACAACGAAAGAACTCCTCGCCCACATCCTTGGACCGGAGCACGCCCTCGCCACGCCGGAACACGTGAATAGTGAACTCGGCGTCGCTCAATGGCTCATAACAAACCTACAACCTACCACCTACAACCTACAACCTGTACTCATCGTCGAAATGGGCGCCTACCGCGCAGGCGAAATTGCGACCCTCTGCACAATCACACAACCGACCATCGGCATCATTACCTCCATCGGCACCCAACACATTGGTCTCTTCGGTTCGCAGAAAGCAATTGCCAAAGCAAAGGGGGAACTCTTCGAAGCACTACCTCCGCACGGCCAAGCCTTCACCGGAGAAGGCCCGTTCACTCAGTACCTCCAAACGCTCTGCAGATGTCCGATGACGGTTGTTTCTCCCTTCCCCCTTCACATTTCCCTCTCCCCCGTCCCCCTGCCTGCCGGCAGGCAGGCTCTCCCCGCTGCGGCAGGAGAGGGGGGGAACGGTATCTCCTTCCACTTCCTCGAACGAGAATGGCATGTGCCACTCCACGGCACCCACAACGCAACAAATGCCGCTCTCGCGATCGCCGTCGCCCGTTACATCGGAACCCACGATGAGGCCATCGCAGAGCGACTCCGAACCTTCCGGCCATCGGCCCACACATTCTCCATCCGGGAAGAACGCGGCATCCAAATCCTCGATGACACCCACAACGCGAGCCCGGAGAGCTTCCGCGCGGCAATCGTTTGGGCAAAAAACCAGCAACATCCCCATAAAGTTCTCCTCTCCCCCGGCATCATCGAACAGGGCAGCAACATCCAAACCATCCATCGAGAACTGGGATCGCTCGCAAAAGATGTCTTCGCCGACGCCTTCATTCTGAACAAAAAACTTGCTCAATATTTTGAACAGGGCTTCGTGGAACCCGTTCGTTCCCTACCCCCTACCCCCTACCCCCTACCCCCTCACACACTCCTCGTCTGCGTCGGAAGAGTGCCACAAAACACCATTCAAAAATTCCTCCCATGATTTTCCACCCCATCCACCACACCTTCGCCCCCCACGTCGATGCGGCATACGCATGGGCTGCTCTCAGACTGCTCTTCAAGCCCTGGAAATGGCAAAAGGGGAAGGAAACGGATGAACTCCGCGCTGCGCTCACGCGGCACTTTCAGGCTGACTCTATCCTCTTCGCCTCCGGCCGCGAAGCGCTCCTCGCGCTCCTCCAAACAATGAATGTCGGTAAAGGTGACGAGGTGGTCATCCAAAGCTTCACATGCCTCGTCGTCCCAAATGCCATCGCGGCGAGCGGAGCGACCCCCATCTACGCCGACATTGATCCGGAAACCCTCAACCTTACGCCGGAAACCGTCGAGCGCGTCATCAGCAACAGGACAAAAGCCGTCATCTGCCAACACACCTTTGGCATCCCTGCCGACACGGAACGCCTCCGCGACCTTTGCGATCAATACGAACTCCCCATCATTGAGGACTGCGCCCACATCATTCCTGATACAGAAGGACCGAAGGAAATCGGAAAGTACGGCGACTACCTCATCCTGAGCTTTGGAAGAGATAAAGCCATCTCGGGGATCACTGGGGGTGCCTTGGTTATAAAAAACGTCGCGTGTCATGGTGAGCCCGTCGAACCATCACGCGGCGCCATCCTTCGACGAGCTCAGGATGACACCTATCCATTTTCTCACGTCCGTATCCTCCGCCTCCTCCTCTATCCCATCCTCTACTTCATCGCACGACCGTTCTACAGTCTCGGCATCGGAAAAATTCTCCTCTGGCTCGCAGCAAAAGCCGGCCTCCTCGTCCCCATTGTCACAAAGAAGGAAAAGGAGGGACAAATGGACACAACACTCCATGCCATTCCCAACGCCTGCGCTGCCCTCGCTCTCACACAATTCCGCAAGCTCCAGCAGATCAATGACCATCGACGCATGCTCACGAAATTTTACCTGCAAGCATGTAAAGATCGAGAATGGCGGGTGCTCGACGGCATCACCGAAGATCTCCCCATCCAGAAGTTTCCGTTGTTTCCCTCTCCCACAGAATCCCCTCTCCCCGCGGGAGAGGGTCAGGGTGAGAGGCTAGCCAGTCGCATCCGTACTCTCCTTAAACGTCGGAACATCCACATATCAGACGGCTGGACCGGATGCACCATTTGCCCGCCATCGGCAGAAGGAATGGCCACTAGCATCCTCTCGCTTCCCACACATCCAACAATGTCTTTAGTGCAAGCCCACACCATCATAGATACAATCGCCAAGTGCCAACGGTAACCGAAGCCCACGACCGGGTGGCCTGGAACTCCTTCCTGGCCTCCCCCGCCCTACCAGATGGTCGTTCGGGCAGGCAACCATTCCGCCCCTTCCTCCAGAGCTGGGAGATGGGAGAGGTATACAGAGATGTAGGGAATGAGATCGTGCGACTTGAAATACGAGAAAGAAATGAGCTCATTGGTATCTGCTTTGGGCACATTGTGCCCGCGAGACGGGGGAGACATCTGAGCATTCCGTATGGACCAATCTTAGGGACTGGTGGCTGGGGATTGCTCCTCGAAGAACTGACCCACTTCGCGAAAGACGCTGGCTGTACCTTCATCCGCATGAGTCCGTTCTTGCCACTACATCATGGTTCGACAGAGCTCACCATGACACAACAAGGCTTCCGCCCGTCACCCCTTCACCTTCTCGCAGAACATTTGTGGTATCTCCCTCTCGTGGAACCGGATCCGTGGGCTAACACGTGTCACACTGAGCCTGTCGAAGTGTCGACACACGCCGGCAACGGTCTCCTTCGACGAGCTCAGGATGACACGTTGCCAATGACCAAGGAAGATATTTTCAAGGAAATGCGCGCAACGACCCGCAACCTCATTCGCCGCGCGGAGAATGAGGACGTGACGATCACAGTCTCCGACGACCCCATCCGCGACATGCCGCTCTTCCTCGCGCTCCACGACGAAACACGTAAACGCCATGGCTTCACCCCATACACCGATGCCTTCTTCCACGCCCAACTGAAACACTTTCCAAGTCCCAGTTCCCAGTTCCCAGTTCCCAGTTCCCCCTCCTGCTCCCTCTACCTCGCTCACTACCAGAACGAAGTCATCGCCGCATCCATCCACATGCACTTTGCCGGAGAGACGAGCTACCACCATGGAGCAAGTTCGCAGAAATATCGGAACATTCCCGCAAGCTATCTCCTCCAGTGGCACGCAATCCAAGATGCACTTGCCCGCAGCGATCACATCTACAATTTCTGGGGCATTGCCCCACTATCGCGCGACGAGCAGGCAATTTTTTTACAGGAAAAGCAGCCGAAGGGCTCATGGGGCATTCCCTTATCGCCCTGTAAAAAAATTGCCTGCCCAGCACGGCATCCATTCGCTGGTGTGACAACATTCAAAACCGGCTTCGGCGGTAAGCTCCTCGAACTCCAGCACTGCATGGACCTTCCCCTCTCGCCCACCTACTACCTCACACGATCTTTCGAAACGCTCCGCAAGTGGCGACGGGGATTCTGATACAATTACTCCATGCCTAAACTACAGAGCACACAACAGGAACCAACTCATACAAAAGAGACCATCGAACAAAAACTCGACCGCATCGCGGAATCACTCTCTCGCCTCGATCGACGTGACAAAATCCGTACCTCATGGATGACCATTCGCAGTATCATCAGCATAATCCCCCTCCTCGCTATCATCGGAGGGGCGCTCTACCTCTATTGGAAAGGGGACGATCTCCTCCAGAACTTCACGGGTACTCTCGCAAAACAATTCCAGATCCATGGTCTCCAAACGGGTCCACTCCTGAAACAGTTTGAACAATTTCTCCGCTAATTCCCTTTCACAATCCGCACAATGTCGTCTTCCGTCATCCCCTTCGAGACGAGATAGCTCGGGAGACGCAGGAATTGGGACCGCGTGAATGCGCGTTCGGGCACGGAACCGACGCCGAGAAGGTATCCCGCCTTCGCCGCATGCTGCATCACCCGCTCATTCACTCCCCCGGAAGGATAGAGGACAGCGAAGACGGTTTTCTTCGTGAGATCCTCCAGAAGCCGTCGGCTCTGAAGGAATTCAGCATCGAGTTGGGAATCCGTAAGGGACCGGAGATCTTCGCCAGTGTGCCCCTCAGATTGGACATCAAATCCATTTGCCAGCAACGTGAGAAGCATCTTCTCCGTCACTCCGACAAGTCCGACATTCTTCGTCGAAAGAAAGAGTGTTGCACGGACGCCAACAGAGGAAAGAGCATCGGAAACCTCCCGCACATTTTCCCCTGTCACCCCGGAAATAGCGATAAGCACACCTCGCGGCGGCAAACGGACATCACGCTTCTCCTGACGGAGGAGAACATCGTAGAAATCACGGAACGTGAGGAACGTCACCCCCTGCCCCCGCAGCTTCTCTGTGTGAGAAAGAAGCGCATCAATACCATGGGATTCCGTGAGAGAGTATTGGAGAATGGGCAGGGTATACACATCCTGTCGCACAAGGAAATTCGGGAAGAAAGGTGAGAGGTACTGACGCGCGACGTAGCCCTCCTTCCCCTGGAAAGGAATTCGTGCCCACACAGAATCCATACTGATCGGACGAACGATGGCCTGTCCGGCGAGCTCCCCAAACTTCTCGCTTTGCTGATCCGGCGAGCGCCGCACGTTGACGAAACCAAAATCGACAAAGTACATCCCATCGAATTCCTTCTTCTCTTCTGGAAGCCTTGCGTCCGTTGTCAGCCTGGCAATATAACGCTGTGCGACGAACCCTTCCTTACCATCGGAAAGTTTTACGCGCGCCCATGCCGCATCCGTAAAATCGAGAACAGTCACTGCATCACCATGCACAAGCCGTTTCACAATGGAAGCAGTCACACGGGACTCCGTGCGAACATTGAGAAACTCATTCGTCACCCGATACACCTCTGCATCTGTATCGGTATCTGCTCGCATGTCCTCATGCGCCTCATTAAGAGAGAAGTAAACAGTGTCATCATCATCCGAAACGGCATCTAGCGGTTCGAGGTACGGAATACCAAGTGTCCCCGTCTCCGACTCTCTTGAACGAGCTTGCTGTGCCAGTTCACGAAAACGCACGACATCCTCAGCAGTGAAGGTGAACTCCTCTTCGACGTCATCCGGTCCTTGCACACGACCACAACCGGACAGGACGACGGCCGAACACACGATGAGAGCGAGGAGGAAACGCATAGAGAGCATGGGTACTACATACGATCAGGAACCTGGAGTGTCAGGAGCCCGGCTCCTGTACGAAGAACGGATGCAGTACATGACGTGAAGAACAAGCGCATATCGCGCACAGATGACGTTGCAGTGAGAATGGGATCAACATTGTAGAAGGCATTATACGCCTGGCAGAGCTGGTAGAGATACTGGCAAAGTTTATGCGGCATGCGATCATCCCGAGACTCCTGGAGCACAGAGGGGAACTGCAAGAGTTGAACAACAAGAGAGCGTTCTGTTGGTGTTAGAGATGCTACGTTGGCGATGGCTCCTTCCCCTCCGGCTTTGCGTAGAACCGATCGCGCACGGGCATAGGTATACTGGAAATACGGAGCGCTATTCCCATCAAAACTGAGGAAGCGATCCCAATCGAAGATAATGTCCATCTTCCTGTTCTGACTGAGAATACCGTACACAAGAGCGCCTGTGCCCATCATTTCCGCAAGCGCATTTCGGTCATCAGTCTGAATAGTGTCACGATGTTGATCAATCACAGAACCTGCACGGTCCACCGCCTCGTCGAGCACGTGTTCCAGTTTGAGAATTGTCCCCTTCCGTGTGCTCATTTCTACATCAGCAAAGCGCATGCGACCGAAAACGACGTGCTCGAGATGCGGAACCTCCCACTGTAGCTGCCGCGCAGTGGCAAAAAGTTGCTGGAAGTAAAGGGATTGTGCGCTGTCAACAACATGGAGAATGGCTGAAGGGTGCCAACGATCAATACGATCACGCATGAGTGCAAGATCGCGCGTAAAGTAAACAGTCGAACCATCCGACTTCAATACGACTGCCGTCGGCAGATTCTCCTGAAAAAAATCAATAATGAGTGCGCCACGCTCACCCTCTCGAAATACTCCCTTTCGTTTCCCTTCATCAAGAATGGACCCAATCTTCCCCTCATACGCACTCTCGCCAAGACCAACATCGAAATGGACCCGTAACCGCTGGTACACCTGATCATTTGCATGCTTCGTGATAGCAACAAATGCTTCCCAGATCAAACGGAGCTTCGGATCGCCACTCTCCAACTTTTTGAATGCCTCCTGTGCAGAAGACTCAAGAGAAACATCGCGCTCTGCCTCTTCATGAAAACGAACGTAGAGCGCAAGAAGCTCATCGAGTGTGAACGATTCTGGTAGACGTCTGCCTCCCCATCGCTCGTACGCCACAGCAAGCTTTCCATACTGGGTACCCCAGTCACCAATGTAATTCCACCGCACCACAGGATATCCTGCATGAACATACAGGTTTCCCAGCGTCTGACCAATTATAGTGCTGAGAATATGGTGAATCCCAAGAGGCTTGGCGATATTCGGTGAAGAGTAATCGATAATGACCGGTGCACGATCGCAATGGAGAGGCAGTGGTGAACACACTTGATGCACCACACCAAGCTCTTCTATAAGAAAAGATGAAGTAAACCACACGTTGACATATCCCGCTCCGGCGACGTCGCAGCGCTCGACGCCGCGGCACTTCTGCACCTCGCAAGCAAGACGTTCCGCAATCGCCACAGGTGATTGACGAAGACGCTTTGCAAGATGAAAGGCAAGAGGGGTAGCGGTATCCCCATAATCCTGGAACGGGAACTCCCAACGGATATCCACCTCTGTGAGTCCCCATTCCCGATAAAGGAACACTGAGAGAGCCTCCGTGAGTAATGCGCAGATAGCCATGGAAACCGCGCAAACTATACCATAGAATGAGACGGTGTCCCCCTCCCTGAGAATTCTCACACTGCAAACACTCTGTCTCCTCCTTCTCTTGGGATGTCGCTCATCGCCAAAACAAAAAGAAGGACAAACGCTCCATAATGCCAGAGATGCGACAGTGTACGTCACCATCGTTACCCGTGCACTCGCCTCACTTCCTCTCCCCACTCGACCAAGTGCATCACTCGGCATTCACCTGAGCACATACCTCAGTAAATTGGAAACCACAGTCCATGGCGCACTTGAGAACACAGCCATCATCTACACACTCGCGCGAACTTCCGACACAACCGAAACACCATTCATGACCATTCAGACCTTGGGGAATCTTATACAGACGAACATTGTAGAGGCCATGAACAAAAATCCGGAGCGAGGAGATGTCCTGAACCGCCATCTAACACTCCTCCGCTCCACACTGCAGAATGCACAGAAAGACAAAAGGAATTTAGAGGACAGTCTACACCAACTGGTGGGAAAGGAACGAGAGCAACGCAATACTCTCCGCACTCTTCAAAAGGAAATCAATGCAGCTGAGAAAGCCATCGATTTCCAAGCAGTGGGATTCCATCAGAGAGCACTGAGAGAAGCAAAGGGAGAACATGGAAAAACCGAAGCATCGCTTGATGAACTGGAGAAAACCATGGAAATCCTCGATGACCTCACCAGCCTCGCTGAAGAGCGACTAAATGCCATCGAAGAGAACCGAAAAGCTCTGATGGCTGGCATTCGGGTTGTGGAAATCCCCGGCCTGGGAACCTCACCCCGCCGCTCTCGAAGACAGGAACGCGGTGGGGGTCTGCTTGATTTTTCTGACCTTTAGTGTCTTCGAAACATGCCTATGCCTTGAAAAGACAGTGTTTTTCTGGCAAAATGGAAGGAATGCCCGAAGAAACCATAATCAATCCGGCCGCACCCGAACCACCTACCCCTCCTATTACTATCGCTGCAACGAAAAAAAAGCTGTCTCTTTTTGATCTCGATGCTGTTCTTGGCCTCCACGAAAAAGCAGATCACGCACGGGAAAAAGGGAAACTCACACCCGAGGAACGACAGATTCTCAAACATTACCAGGAAGGGATCCAGAAAATGCTGGATATTATCGCGCCAGCCGCCATGGATGTTCGCAAGAAAGACATCATCCTCAACGACACATACGTCAGAACACTCTACGTCTACAACTGGCCTAACTTCATCTACCCCAATTGGCTCGCGCCCCTCGTGAACTTCGATGCAAAACTCGACATCGCACACTTCATCTATCCGGCAGACAACAAGGCCATTATGCGCATGCTCCGGAAGAAGGTGACGGAAATTCGTTCTTCGATCCGTATGTTGGAGCAACGCGGCATTGTACGAGACCCAACGCTGGAGGCCGCACTCCAAGATGCAGAGGAACTACGCGATCTCCTCGCTAGAGGGCAGGAAAAACTCTTCCAACTCGGGATGTATGTAACAATCTATGCAGACTCGGAAGAGAAAATGAAGAAATTCCAGACCGACATTGAATCTATCCTCGGCGGCAAGCTCGTTCTCACAAAACCTGCCATGTTCCAGATGGAACACGGGTGGACGAGCACACTCCCGCTCTGCCTCGACGAACTCGAAATCAACCGAAACATGAATACCTCTCCACTCGCTGCAAGTTTTCCATTTTCCAGCAGCGACTTTTCCGAAGATAAAGGCATCCTCTACGGCATCAATCGCCACAATAACAGCTTGGTTATTTTCGACCGCTTCGACCTCCCGAATGCCAATGCGAATATTTTCGCGACATCCGGAGCAGGAAAATCCTTCACAGCGAAGATGGAACTGCTCCGGTACCTCATGACCGGAACAGAGATTCTAGTCATCGATCCGGAAAATGAATACACGAATCTCTGCGAAGCGGTCGATGGGACGTTCATTCCAATCTCCATCCAAAGCTCAGCGCGCATCAACCCTTTTGACCTCCCGAAAGCTATCCGCGGAGAAGAGGCATCGCCAGGAGAAGTCCTCCGCTCTGCCATCATCAGCCTCCATGGACTCTTCAAACTCATGCTTGGAACACTTACGCCTTCAGAAGAAGGTGTTCTCGACAAGGCGATCATTGATACCTACGCGCTCCACGGCATTACCATGGACAATGCGCTACAGGAAACACCCCCTCCAACACTCCATGACCTTGTCGATGTGCTCCTCACCACAAATGGGGGAGAAAACATAGCACGCACATTACAGAAATACACCACAGGAAGCTTCGCTGGCCTCTTCGATCAGCCGACAAACCTGGAACTCGACAGTCACATGGTCGTCTTCCAAATCCGTGATTTGGAGGAACAGTTACGACCAATCGCCATGTACATCGTCCTCAATTTCGTCTGGAACAAGGTGCGCTCAGAATTCAAGCAACGCATCCTCGTGGTGGATGAGGCATGGAACCTCATGCAATACGAAGATTCCGCACGCTTCCTGTACAGCATCATCAAGCGCGCACGGAAATACTTCCTCGGAGTGACAACCATTACCCAAGATGTCGATGATTTCGTAGAATCCCCTTATGGGCACCCTATTATTACAAACTCAGCCCTCCAGATCCTCATGAAACAATCCCCTGCAACAGTAGATAGCATCCAGAAACTCTTCTACCTCACTGATGGGGAAAAATACCTACTCATGAATTCCGATATCGGACAGGGGATTCTCTTTGCTGGCTACAAGCACGTCGCAATCCAATTCGTCGCAGGACCAGAGGAAACTGCCCTTATCACCACTAAACCGCAGGACATCATAGAACAAAAACAACAAGCTCAACGCTCCATGGAACCTTCTCAACCGCCAATCCCAGAACCACCATCCAAACTAACAGCGCCCAATGGAGAAGAATCGGAACCACACCCAACCGAAGGAGAAGAGTCATCCGACGGAACAACCGTCCAATGAACACTCGACTGGAGCCGCCCCGGGACCGCAAATCCCGCCGCTCGCCGGTGCCCCCCTCCACGGAGACGACTTGCCATTGCATTGACATCAATATCATCACGGAGTGTACGCAGCGATCCCTTCACCACTCCATCACGTTCCGAGAGCACGAGAGAAAACCGCATCCCAGGAACAGCATTCACATAATCAATAGCGCCAGAGAGTTCCGAATACTCTGCTCCTGTGGAACGGAAATCCCCCTCCGTTACAGCGGAGATTGCCCCACCAACGTCCGAAATCGTAATTTTCTCGAGCACTCTCCCCCACAGACGAAGCGTACTAGGCTTCACCGTGCGGAAGACAGAACTTACAACAAGCTGATGTCGTGCACCGGAACGCATAAGTTCAGAGACAGTCCGGTATACTTCCGCCGTCGTGTTGCTATGAAGAAGACCCCCGGTATCGGTATACACCCCCATGAGAAGACATGTTGCACTATCGGTATCAAGAGACCATGACCACTCCCTCGCAAGTTGAAAAACAATCTCGCACGTTGACGAAGCTGCCGGAATGATGATGTTCACTGTTCCAAAACCAGGATTACTCACATGATGATCGATCAGGAGAACAGGAAAATCTCCACGGAAGAGTGAAGGGTGTTTCTCACTGTACCCCGTAAGCTTCGGCTCAGCACAATCGAGGAAAATCACTGCATCACCCGGTTGTGGGAGAAGGTCTGACCGAACACGCCAAACACCTGGAAGAAAACGAAACGTCTCCGGCACAGCATCAATGCAATGGAAGAGCACAGGCACATTCACAAGATGCTGCTCAAGAAGCAGACCCATACTTAGAAGCGAGCCGATAGCATCTCCATCGGGCGCACGATGGCAAATACAAAGCACACGCCTCGCCTTTGTGATCAACGACAGTGCCTGTTGTACATCGTGTGCGCGGATCATAGGGGAAAGACTCGAGGCTATGTCGAGTGAGCTCGAACAGCAATACATCTACGAAGAGTTGGTGTTGCTGTGATAGAAAAACTCATGTGCGCTACACTGCATCCGTGAGTTCACTGTTCCACATCGTGTTTTGCGGAACGCCGATCTTCGCTGTCCCCGCACTCAAGGCTCTCACGGAAGATCCGGCTTTTATTGTGGATCTCGTCATAACACAACCCGATCGTCCAGTGGGCCGCAAGCACCTCATGACATCGCCACCAGTGAAGATTGCAGCAGAGCAGCTAGGCTTGCCCATATTCCAACCACAGAACATCAACAAAGAATTGTTACCCTATCTCCATTCTCCAGCCTTCGCCAAGGCTTCGGCCGGCAAGCAATTTTCAATGATCAATTTTCAATTTCTTGTTGTCGTCGCGTACGGCCAAATCCTCTCCAAAGAAATTCTTGACCTCCCACGCATTGCCCCAGTGAATCTCCATGCTTCGCTCCTCCCCAGATGGCGTGGCGCCTCTCCCATCGAACACGCAATCCTCGCAGGAGATCAGAAAACAGGAGTCACCATTCAGCGTATGGTAGAAACCCTCGATGCAGGACCGATCTTGGCACAGAAGACAATAGACATTGACCCACGGGAGACGACTGAAACTCTCCGCCTACGCCTAGCACAGCTTGGTACGCTACTCCTTACTGAAACACTGAAAAATCCTCTCTCACCAACCCCACAAGAAAAAACCGGAGTAACCCTCTGTTACAAGCTCACACGGAATTCCGGCATCATCGATCCCAAGCAGATGACTGCGGTAGACCTCGATCGCCACGTGCGCGCACTCGCAGAAGAGCCTGGGATCCATTGCACAATTGATGGCTTCCCTCTCCGCATCCTTCAAACAAAAATTCATCCCTCCAAAGGGGCAATACCGCTCTCCTGTACAGAGGGAACAACAGTGTACATTGCAAAAGTCCAACCACCCGGAAAAAATGGCATGACAGGGGATGCCTGGCTGCGTGGACACAGGAGAAGGAGACAACAATACTATGGGTGATGTGGCAAGTACCCCATATACGGAGCACGTTGCCAAGGGGCAAGTTCTCGGACTCATCGAGAGCTACCACGATGGCACGTTCCGTCCCGCTCAACAGATCACACGGGCCGAAGCGGCAAAAATCATCTACATCATCATGATCAGCAACCCCGGAGTGAATGGGTACATTGTCCTACCTACACATGACTCTTCATCTCCTGGAATGCCTGAATGAACTGATCAAGATCTTCGACATCGAACATTATCGTGGTCTTCTGCCCTCCACGAGACTTCTCCGAGATCTTGAAAAACTTCCCATTCGACGACTGCTTAAGATCGACGTAGAACGTGCGCTGGCGCGCATGAATCGTAATAGAGTGTACGTCATCCGCAAACTGCCGCCCTTGTTGCGGGGCACGAACGCTACTGGGAACACTATCATCGGAACTCTGCGAACCCTGAAGATCGGACATGGGATCGAACATAGAGAAAGGGTAAAAGAGGTAAAAAGCTCGCCCCCTTCGCCACTCCACTCACAGCAAACGCTGATCGGTATCGTGTGTACGAGAGCGTTCTCAGTGTAGCGGAAGAGCTCCTCCATGCAATGCCTCTAATCGACCTTGGGGAAGAGAATTTCCGGCTCCCCCACCTTCTTCCAGTCTTTACACCCTCCCCACTGCTTCATTGCATCTGTCATAACAAACCCCTTTTCAAGCATCTTGTCCGCATATGGCACCCCAAGCTGCACACTGATCTTCTGCGCGGTCCCTGGAATGAAGGGGAGAAGCATGAGAGAGATATGACGGAGCGATTCCGCAACGCCGCTCAAGAACTGCGCCTTTTTCTCTCCTATAAGCGCCCACGGCTTCCCCTCATCCACCGCCTTATTGAGACCTGCAATCATATGCATCGGAATGGCAATCGCCTCGGAGCAGGCAAAACGCCGAATCCGTTCAGTAAAGCTA
Organism: Candidatus Peribacteria bacterium RIFCSPLOWO2_12_FULL_55_15; assembly: GCA_001789045.1. Lineage (GTDB taxonomy): Bacteria > Patescibacteriota > Gracilibacteria > Peribacterales > Peribacteraceae > 01-FULL-54-110. The sequence goes on from MFYG01000013.1 coordinate 42,364, forward strand.
TGCCAGGTTTCATTGACATCACCAATCGAAGCAACGAGAGCACAATCATCTTTCTTTAGGAGAAGCAGAACGCGATTGAGCAAATTTCCAAGCTGATTTCCAAGTTTCGCTTGGTAAATTTCCCCAAACCTCTTCCAACTAAAATCACCATCATTCCCCACAGGAATCTCATGCATAAGGTAAAACCGGAGGGCATCGACGCCGTACTTCTCGATCACCTCGACAGGATCCACCACATTCCCAATGCTCTTACTCATTTTCTGCCCTTCGTTCGTGATGAACCCATGGATGAGGAGACGATGCGGCGGCGGCACTGAAAGACCAGCATGTTTCAACATCGCCGGCCAGATCAAGGCATGGAACCGGGCAATATCTTTGCCAATCACATGCGTCACTTCCGCGCCTTCCCACCATTCTTTTTCGTCATGACCTGTGAAGTATCCGAGTCCGGAGATGTAGTTCGTCAACGCATCGCACCACACGTACATCGTCTGCTCCGGATCACCCGGTACGGGAATGCCCCATGAAAGACTACTGCTCGATCGCGAGAATGAAACATCCTCTAAACCCTGATCGATAAGCGATAGCGTCTCATGAGAACGGGCTATTGGAACGACGTGGTAACCATCCTCTCGCATGAGAAGATCTCGAAGCCACTTCCCTTCCCTCCTAAGTAGGAAAAACCAGTTCTCTTCACACACTTCCTCCGGCACCTTCTGATGATCAGGGCACTTCCCATCGAGAAGATCCTTCTTCGTCATAAACTTCTCACATCCGCTGCAATAGAGTCCTTTATATGTACGCTTCTCGAGTGCTCCACTCTTCTGCAAGCGCTTCCAAAGCTCCTGCACCGTCGGCCAGTGCATCGCATGATCCGTCGTCCGGATGAAACGGTCATAACTGATATGCAGCTGGTCATAGTGACCACGAAAAAGCGGCACATTCCGATCAACGAGCTTCTGTGGACTGACACCTTCCCTATCAGCAGTCTGCTGAATCTTCACACCATGTTCATCTGTCCCAATCTGGAACCGCACATCGTCGCCACTTAGCCGCCACCATCGCGCGATGACATCCGCAAGAATCTTCTCCAGCACATGTCCCATGTGTGGAGGAGCGTTCGGATAGTCAATCGCTGTCGTGATATAGCGCCGCACTGCCACAGCTTACCTGCATACACCATGAGAGGAAGATTAAGAAATTACATTCCCTAATAGATCACGGATTGCATTCATAATAGGCTCAACAGAGAGCGCAATAAATACTCCAATGAGCGCTATGACGGCCATTTTTTTTGCAGCAGCAACCTTGTCATCCTGTCCTTGCGATACAATTATCCGTATACATGCGTAGATAAAAACGCACACACCAACCCCTGCGGAAAAGTCGATAATGGAACTCACCACCTTCCCCAGAATATTTGACGATCCATCAGACACGATCATGCCACACATCCAGTCAGGAACCATTCCCCCACCGCAAATATTTCCACGGTATTTTTCCAACTCGCCTGCGACACTAGCGGCAGAGGTGCTGCGCGGAAGGCCGAGAAACAAGAGCACTATATGAAACAATGTCCTCATTATACACCAAAGACAGTAAGAACAGCACCCACAAGCGTGCGTGCCACATTCACTATCACAGCTCCGGCAATCGCCCACATAATCGCCTTCTTTGCACGATCGAACCCTTCAGGTTGTCCATGCCCCATGAGCATTCGAATCCCGGCAAAAATGATCACCGAGAGGAAAATGACATTCATCGCATTCACCAGGATTTTCACGGCCCGATGAATAATACTCGCGGCTGTATCATCACCGACAAGTGGAGTCTCGGCAACAATTCCCACAAATACTTGTGAGAGAATTGCGCCAAAAAGCCCCATGAGAGCATAGACAATCGCCCACTTCGCCTGAGTGGTTTTGGCATCATCACCCATGCTGATAAGCATGAGAATCCCACCCCATACAATGAAAAGAACCGAAAGTCCTACAGCCACTTCTAGGAGAAACTTTGCAATTTTCGGAAGGATTTCTACTGTCACTGTATTCGTATTCTGTGTATCACAGGCGCCAAAAGGTACTCCTTGACATAAACCTGCGCCAGCAATGACTGACATTGGAAAGAACGTAAGAACACAGGCAATCATGACGCCGCTAAGAACAGTAAAAAATTTCATACCACCAAATTATTTGTAGCATACAATGAGAAACAAGACACTGCACATCGTTGCGGAGAATTCTACCACGTCATAGGATGCCACATGCATGCGGATGTAGCTCAGTTGGCTAGAGCGTCGCCTTGCCAAGGCGAAGGTCGCGGGTTCGAACCCCGTCATCCGCTCCAAGATGCGCATGCGCATCTTGGAGCGGGCTCGCTACGCTCGCGTGACATTGTTTTGAATGAGAGGGAAACCTGCGGTTTCTCCTCTCAAACACTCCCTTCCCTTACGTTATAATCCTCCAAGTTGGTTTTCCTAAAGCTCTTTGTCTCCTCATATTCCGCGGGATTAGTACAGTGGCAGTACGCTAGCTTCCCAAGCTAGAGATGCGAGTTCGATTCTCGTATCCCGCTCCATCTGAAAAAGTACCTCTTTCAGCTCTACTAGAAGCCAAGAGAAAGTTCTAACGTCTGTGATTTCAGTGCACCATTTCCTCCATAAGTGGCAGAAAGAGGTTGGCTATTGCTGAGTAATTTTTTTACTGTAGATTGCTCCCCCTATGCCAATGCCAAAGTGTTCTTTTGTGGGCAATGCTCTGAGTGTAGAAAAACTGGAAGAGACACTGCCCATTATCTGCGATCAAGACACATCTTTTGATGCGCAGAAGTGGACGCAAGAGAATCCACTGTACGGACACTGCGGTGTGGTCACTACCATTGCGCACGATCTCCTAGGCGGGAAGATCATTGAAGGATGGTTGAAGGGAAGTACACGGAAGGAGACCATGGATGCCATCTTTGATGGTAAGGGAGATCCGAAGAAGGAATATCTCCTCCATCTTTGGAATGAACGATCGGATGGCGAGCGGCATGACTTCACACGCAAACAGTTTGGAGACCACTATCCTGATCTCATCGGTGAACCCGTGACGCGAGAGTATGTCCTTTCCTTTGCACCAACTATTCAGCGGTATCGAACCTTGGCATGGCGCTTGTTCACACAAAGGTTTCCAACGATGCCACTCTCCAACGATCCCCTCTACGAGCAATGCTTTAGAGAGTCACTTCTCTCAGATTGTGAGAATATGCGATTCGGGAGTGTTATTGTCCTCAACGGAGAGATTGTTGCCCGGGGAACAAATATGCGAAACAAACTCCTACAGTGTTGTGATCCAGTCTGCTTCCGCAGAAACGTAAAGGTTCCATTCTGGTCTCCCCTTGGATGTGATCATGCAGAGGAGACAGCGCTTTGGAATCTCTTGAACGATGAGAAAGTTCCGAAAGATGCTCATAAAGACTGTGACATCTACATTGCGGGGTTCAGTACGGATCATCGTCCATGGATGAAAGAGGAACCTAACCACACTTGTATGCGTTGTTCTCCTCAAATGTATCGAGCAAAGGTTCGAAAAATCCTTGTCCCCGTAGAGGGGGATTGGGGAGAAATGACTCCGGAACAAGCGGTACAAACAGCAAAGGAGTATATGAGATTGGAAGAGCATAATCCGTACTAACTTTCCATGCCCCATCATGCGACCACCATTCCCGAGAGCATCGCGGTTCTAATAGCCTCGAGTTTAGAGCTCCAAGCTCAAGAACCAGGAGCGCAGCGACGCAGTTGTTGGCTTGGACAGGTTACCATGAGCGAAGCCGAATGGGTATCCCGCTCCAAACAGGAATGACCTTCTCAAGGACGCTCTTTCTGACCTTATCTAAGCCACATTCCAGCGGTTCTAGCGAACCGATCTTCTTCCGCAGTTCCTCCTTCGCATGGGAGTCGAGGCTTACTGCCTTGCGGCCTATACCCTCTTCCTCCTGAATTTCATTTGGGAGCAACTCCGCATTCGATGCGGAATACCTCCGCTGAGAATAAGCAAGAAGTTCCTACGTCTGAGCCCACTCGCTACCGCGCTCCGTAGAGACGCGATACTCTGGTGAGTTTTCACCTACGCTCATCGCTTCGGTGATCGCAGAGACGAGGTGCGCCGCGAGACGGAACCGTAATCCCGGATACAAGAGCGAGGCACGAATGCAGTGTATCAAAAAGAACCCCCGCGAAAAATGTCGCGGAGGTTCAAGGCGTCAAGAAGGCGGAAGCCCTCAAGACTTCAAGGCTCAGGACTTCCGAGGGGCGGCGGCGAGACCGAGGCTCGGGCCGCACCCGCCATCCCAGCAGTAGGCGACGACGACGCCATCGCCATCGAAGTAACCGACGCAGACGCGGACGCCGTCCGAGCCCTTGTCGATGCAGCGCACGTAACAGTCCGACAAGAGACGCTTGCCAGTTGCCAGTGCATTGATGACGAGGAACGTGGCGACGCTGCGCGTGGAGGGCACTTCTTCCTCAGGAAGGAGGAGCTTCTCCTGATCCGGGAAGGTCTTGTTGAAGGAACCTTCCACGGGGATGCGGAGATTCCGCTCCTGAGGGGCGTCCTCGCGCTTGGCCCAGTCGTACGGCTCATACCAGTCCTGGCGGTAGACGAGCTTCTTCTGGCGAACGAGCGAGAGGTCGCGCAGCGTGACGAGCGAGATGCAGGGATCGAAGAACCGGTATACCCCGTTCTCGCACTGCACACCCTTCTCCACGGCGGCCTGGAGCGCCTGCATGGCAACCAGGAGGGGGTCCTCTTTCACCATCTCCATCACGCGGCGGAAGAGGCCCTCGTCGTGAGCGAGTGCGGCATAGAAGTCGCTGCCCGCACCGACCTTGCGGCCCGTCACGATCATCTCGTGGACGAGGCCGAGGTCCTTGCCGAAGTCGCTCTGACGCACGATGTCTTTGGACATCACACACCAACCTTTCTGGAAAAACAGAGACCCAAATCGTCGGGGACGGCGTTGCCTCGGAACGAGACAAGCGCCCTAGGCACGTTCAATGCGAAGAGAGCTTGTCTCATACATGAATCTTGACGATGCTCTGAAAGAACACCATGATATAATTTATCACCAAAGGATGTTTCTGTCAATGGTGCAAACGCGGCAAAAACCACTCAGGCACACGGGTAAAATGCAACAATGCAGGTACACCGACACCTCTTCGAGCGCATCATTTCCAAGGAAAACCTTTTCACTGCGTGGGAGGAGTTCCGCAAAGGGAAGCAGGGACGGAAGGATGTGCAGGAGTTCGAGCGAAAGCTGGAACAGAATCTTTTTCGTCTGCACCGGGGGCTTGTGGCTGGAACCTACAGGCATCAGCCGTACAGCGCCTTCATTATCTGCGATCCCAAGCAGCGGCGCATCCACAAAGCTACAGTCCGGGACCGTATCCTCCACCACGCGGTATTCACCGTGCTCAACCCCATTTTCGAGCCGGCGTTCATTGCCCATTCCTTCTCCTGCCGGAAAGGCAAAGGGACACACAAAGCAGTGGACGCCTTGGATCGGATGCTCAGGAGCGTGAGCCGCAACGGGACGCGGCCCTGCTTTGGCCTCAAATGTGACATCCATCAGTTCTTCGCGTCCGTCGATCACGACATCCTGCTCGGAATCCTCGAAAAACGCTTGAAGGACGAGAAAACAATCGCGCTCCTCCTTCCTATCCGCTCATTCCTCAAGGAGCATCTGCATCTCGATCTCCACCCGCACAAAGTGACACTCCGAAAATACCGCCAGGGTATCGACTTCCTCGGCTATGTGCTTCTGCCGCATCACCGTGTTCTTCGCACGAAAGCGAGGCGCAGGATAGTGCGCAAGCTGGGCGAGCGCATCACGGCGCACAAGGCGGGATTGCTCACTGAGGAAAGTGTCGAGCAATCATTGCAGTCGTACCTCGGCGTCCTCTCTCACGCGAACTGCTACCGACTGAGCCAGGACTTTCAGAACCAATGCTGGTTCCTGCTCCAAGAGTAGTTCTTTTTTATGGCGTCCGAAAACTCAGCAAAGTCCGGTTGAGTTCGGTCTTGCCACGAGTGCCGCTGAGAGTTGCCGATCCAGTTTTTCCTCTGTACATGAGCAAAAGGGCGATAGTGGCAGGAGTGGCGAGAAATCTGGGATATTTGCAAAAGAGCCTTTGACCAGGATCAGTGTGTTGCTATAATAGGAGCAATCACGCCCGATGGGATTTCGGTCCCGTCGGGATATTTTTTGTCTCGATGAAGGGGCGCAGACGTTCGAGTGAACAGAGGAAGATCGCCCGCTTGCGCTGTTCATCCTCGATGTACTCCCGCCCAAGTCCTCCTTTGGGAAAGACCAAGATGGCTTGTTTGCGGCGCTCGCGGAGCGCATCGAAGATCGGAGCATAGTCGCCGTCGCCGCTCACGAGGATGAAGCCTTGGTACGTATCCAAGGCTGAGCAAAATCTCTTTCGCGATCTCAACATCGAAATCGCACTTGCGCCGCAAGATAGGTTTGAGAAGGGGCTTGCCCTCGTGATCCACGGTCACCGGCACCTTCTTCACGGCCTTCGTGACGATGCGGTAGCCGACAGCAGCTTGTGCTGTGAGGAATGATGCCGATTTCTCATGCTGATCCGTTCCGTGGAAGAGGACGATGTCCTGCACCTCCTGATGATCCTTGAAGAGGGTGAAGAGTCTGCGGGTATCGACGTTCCACCCGTTCTTGCGCTGCGCGTGGAATACGTTTGCCCAGTCGATGAGGACGAGGGTCTTGCCTTTAAGTGTGAAGAACGGAGTCGCCATGTGCGCGGCATCGTACATCATTCGAGTGCCACCCCGGAACACATGGCGATTCTAATAGCGTCGAGTTTAGAGCTCCACGAAGTAGAGAACCGAAGGCCATGAAGGGCATTTTCGCTGCGCTCATTCGGCTCACGCTTCGTGGCGCAGCCATGGTTCTCTGCCGCGCGCCCTGTAGCGTGGCGCGCGCCGTGTACCGTGCGAAGCTCTGATACTGGCGGAAGCCTCTGCTACTGGGGAGTGCCCTGTAGCGTCCTGTAGCGTCCTGTAGTCACCAAAGGTGTACTACTGGGGCAGTTTTGAATGAAAGAATGGCTTGTAGCTATGTACTTCGTTCTCTATATTTCCCTACTCGTTCTTTCACATCATTTTTCCCCCCACCCACTTCCCTTCCTCGTTGGAGGGGAAATGCCGTGGGGGAAAATATTGGAAAGGAGAGCATCATGAAAACGTGGATAGGAATTGGAACAATCCTCCTTAGCTGCACACTAGGAGGAACTCTACAGTCAGAGACCATCACCGCTGGCATCGAAATCGTACAGAAAGTCCTTCCGGACGACGAAATCGACACCACAATGAACATCAAGGTCACTGCCCGGGAGCACTTGAATTGGGTGACGTTCCGATACTGCCGTCACCCGAAGGATGAGAAGCGCGGAACCATCACTGTTAGTATTGGCTGCAGTGGTGCAGGACTTTCAAGCCTCGTGCTCTATCAACCAAAATCGCTCACGATCAATGGTATCATTGTGCTCCCGAGCAAGGTTGCAAAGGACAGAAAGAGCTTCGAGGAAGAGGAAAGTTCCGTGACGCGCTACCGGTATTCTTTGAAAGAGGGAAAACCACTCGAGCCAATAGAAGAACGGCTCGAGGGAAAGATTATCCGCACAAAGGGCGGACCATTCATCTTTCACCAGGATGGGCCGCATCGGCGCGTCTGGGAGTGCATCCCACTCCACAAAGAGACAGATTCTCCGTAAAACCAAACCACACCCACCACGGCATGGGGCATGGCTTCGCGGCCATGCCCTTCTTTAGCATTGACACAAACTCCTCATGCCACCGCCTCTTCCAGTCGTGTGATCCGATGTTCGTGGTTTTCAATCTTTGGTGTCAGTCGTTTGTCGATATTCCCAAGAATAGCCAGAATTTGATCATCTGTTTCATAGAGTCTCGCGAATTTATCATCGAATTTCTTCTCGATCCTTTGAACATCGGTCCCTAACTTCTGGACGGCAACGTCCAGTCTCTGCACCGTACCATCCAGCTTCTGAAACTTTTCCTCTAGCCCCTGAAACCTGTCCTCCAGTCTCTGCACCGTACCATCCAGCTTCTGAAACTTTTCCTCTAGCCCCTGAAACCTGTCCTCCAGTCTCTGCACCGTACCATCCAGCCTTTGAAAACTGCCCTCCAGCTTTTGTATACTATTCTTTACCTTCCCAATATCCGCTTTCGTGGCTGGTGCTGTGTCATCGGACATGACCGCATGGTAGTTTTTCATTGCTTCTGATGCAAGCAGCTGCATCAGTTCAGCCTCATGCGATGGTTACTCTCGAAAGCATCGCGGTTCTAATAGCGTCGAGTTTAGAGCTCCAGATAGTACACGTCGCTGCGCTCCGTGACAACATGGCACAGCCACTTATCAAGACCAATCATTGTGCGACGTGGACGCCGGTTCCAATCTCCCACAACTCCGGCAATGCGCGAAAGAACGACGGCGGGCTGGGCAACGCGGGGTGCGGGGCGCGGGCATGTTCGGGAAACAACGGAGGCATCGCTTCGGTCACGGCGAGGAAACCGTAGGAGACGCGGACGTTGACTTTCCATTGACATACAGGGAACATCTTATCATAAACGTTACCATCGCCCCATGAGCCCCCTCTCACCAGCCGATCGCGCCTTCATCGAACGGAAAGCGGACGACCTCGTAGAAAACATCCAGAAGGAACTCGAAAACCTCCTGCAATACCATTGCTCCGACCACGCGGTGGCGGCCGAAAGCGGTGCAGGGATTCCTCGATGATCTCCCCCGCCACAGAGACCGCATCATCAACGCGTTCGTCGGATGGAAGACGCTCAATATTTCCGCGGACATCCTCCGGAAATCCGCAGACGATGCGAAGCTCCTCCGCGAGGGGAAAGACCCACGCAGTCACGAAAGCCTTACGGACGAAGACCGCCGGAGAAAAGAGGAAATGAAAAACCTTGATGAAGATCTCCGGAACGAGGGCGAGGCGGACGATCAGGAAGTGGCGGGAAGCGCGCAAACCGACGCCGCGCGCGACCGGAGCATTACGGAAAGAGACATCGCCCGAAACGCCTACGACGAGTCCTTTGTATACCAAGATGCTTTCGACCGCATTCCGACTGGAGCGGAATGCTTCCGAAAAGCGACGCGACTCCTCTTCCACGGCATTATCCGCGGATGCATCGAAAAGGGCGCCCGCCTGCGCCCCCTCGAAGAACTCGCCATTGTAACACGGAAGCAAATCGATGCGCTGATCGGAAACATGTACTCCCTGATCAGCGAACTCCGGATTCCGGATGAGCAGAAGGATGAAGACCTGTAAGCTCATGATGCGCCCTCGTAGGTCAATGGATAGACCGGCGGCCTCCGAAGCCACAGATACAGGTTCGATTCCTGTCGGGGGCACCACATCTTCCCTCTCCCCAAGGGAGAGGGCTAGGGTGAGGGGTTGAGCCTAAAGAACCCCATCGCATTCGCGGTCGTCACACGATCAACCTCCTCCAAAGAAAGCCCTTTCGTCTCCGCCACAACCTTCGCCACTTCGATAACGTACGCCGGCTCATTCCGCTTCCCGCGATGGGGAACGGGGGGCAAATACGGCGCATCAGTCTCCACCATGATCTGCCCGAGAGGACACATCTGGATGGTGCGTCGGACCTCTTCAGCGTTGGGATAGGTGGCAATGCCCGTAAACGAGAGAAGATATCCGCAGTCGACAAACCGCCGCACATTCTCCCACCGCTCGGTACAGCAGTGGATCACGAGCTTCTCCGGTCGTACGGAATCGACGATCGACCACACATCTTCGACCGCTTGGCGGCAGTGCACCACCACCGGCATCTGCAATTCCTTCGCTAGTTCCAGTTGCTCCTGAAATACGCGCCGCTGCACATCGCGTGGCGAGAAATCGTAGTGATAGTCGAGCCCGATCTCGCCGATTGCAACGACCTTGGACATTCGCGCGAGAGAACGCAGGCGCTCCCGATCCCAGTCTTTCCATTCCTTCGCATGATGGGGATGAACTCCGATTGAACAAATAATCTGTTCATATTTTTCAGTAATTGCAACGCATTTTCCACTCTCTTCCAATGAATCAGCAATCGTCACTATCCGCACAACACCCGCGGCAACCGCACGCCGAATGACAGCGTCGAGATCATCCGCAAACCGTTCGTCCGTGAGATGGCAGTGGGAATCGATCACCGCCATAGCATACCCATAGCAGAGCCGGGAATGATGACGTAAGATTTGGAAAGCGGGTCGGTAGCTCAGTTGGTAGAGCAGTGGCCTTTTAAGCCATTGGTCGTGGGTTCAATCCCCACCCGACCCACCAATACACAAGGAGCGGGTCTACGGTATGGTAGAGGAGTGAAAGTCGCTCTCGTCCATGAACTCCTGACGCAAAAAGGCGGCGCGGAGCGGGTCCTCCGGGTCCTCGCAGCGATGTATCCCGATGCCCCGATCTACACCCTCCTTTATGACGAGAAAAAACTGGGCGACTGGTTCCCACGAACACGGATCCGCACGAGCGCGCTGCAAAAATTCGCACGGTTTTCCTCAAATCATCATTATTATTTGTCCTGGTTTCCGAATGCAGTGGAAGCGTGGAATTTTGATCCATGCTCATCCCATCACCCTCCTCCTTCGCTAAAGCTACGGCGGACAGGTAACCCTCTCCCCTTCGAAGGGGAGAGGGAGGAGTGTTTCGACCTCGTCATCTCCTCCTCCTCCGCCTTCGCCCATGGAATCATCACCAATGGAAAGCCAAAACACCTCTGCTACGTCCACTCCCCTGCCAGGTACCTGTGGGACCGGACACACGACGTTCTTACGCAAAGTTCCAAGGGGCTCTTAGGACCACTCAAACGATGGTACCTGTCTCACCTCTTTCATACGTTGCGCATTTGGGATGCGGAATCCGCCGACCGCCCCGACGCGCTCCTCGCCGCATCGAAAACAGTCCAGCGCCGCATCGAACTCTACTGGCGTCGTGAGAGCGCCGTCATCTATCCCCCCATCGATGACCACTGGTTCTCCGTCAGTCATAGGTCCCATGTCCTAGGTCCTAGATCCTATTTTCTCATCGTCTCCACCCTCGCCCCCTACAAACGCATCGACATCGCAATCGAAGCGTATAATCATCTTCGACTCCCCCTCACGATCACAGGAAGCGGCCCTGATCGGAAACGTCTGGAACGCCTGGCCGGCCCAACCGTTACATTCCTCGGCTACGTCCCGGAAGAGAATCTCCCTGATCTCTACCGAGGAGCCATCGCGACCATCTGCCCCGGCGACGAAGACTTCGGCCTCGTGCCACTCGAATCCATGGCCTGCGGCACCCCCGTGATTGCCTTCCGCAGTGGGGGGGCTCTCGAAACGATCCAAGAAAACATCACAGGGCAATTTTTCAACGAGCCTACAGCACCGTCTCTCGCTGAGGCCATCCAGTATTTCGATAGAAGCCATTTTTCCGAAGACACTTGCCGCGCTCACGCGCAAAAATTCTCCCGGGAAGCATTTGAAAAAGACATCCGATCCGCTGTAGCAAAATTGCTTATCGTCTCCTGATCGAATACGTAAGTTTTTCTCTACTACTAGAGTAACGCTGATTGGACGGGTACTGGCAAAGAAATGCCAACCTTCTGATACGCTTTTGGGGTTGCAATGCGTCCCTTCGGAGTCCGTTGCAGGTAGCCCTGCTGCAAAAGGTAGGGCTCATAGACTTCTTCTAGGGTATCTTCCTCCTCCGCAAGAATGGCAGCAAGGGTGGAGAGTCCCACGGGCCCACCGGCAAAACTCTCGACAATCGTCCGCAGCACGCGGTGATCCGTCGCATCCAATCCATCACGATCGATCTCGAGACACCGGAGCGTCTCTCGAACAATAGAATGATCCACCGGAGAAACACCTCGCACCTCGGCAAAATCACGCACAGCACGGATGAGACGATTCCCCACACGCGGCGTTGCGCGACTCGCCTCAGCCAGAAGACGCGCAGCCCCCGCTCCCAACGGAACATTGAGAATCCCCGACGCCCGCTCAACAATAGATTCCATCTCCCCTGCCGAATAAAACCCTAATTTGAACACATGGAGGAAACGATCTCGGAGCGGCGCACTGATCGATCCGACTTTGGTCGTCGCCCCGATGAACGAGAACGGTTGTAACTGGAGTCGCACGGAACGCGCGGTTGGCCCCTTTCCAATGATAATATCGAGCACACCGTCTTCCATGGCGCCGTAGAGAATCTCCTCGAGAGGCGGACGGAGACGATGCACCTCATCAATGAAGAGAATATCTCCGACCTGGAGGTTCGTGAGAAGAGAGGCAATGTCTCCCGGCTTCTCAAGAGCAGGTCCGCTCGTGACCCTGATCTGTGCCGCCATCTCGCGGGCAATGACATGCGCCAACGTCGTCTTTCCAAGACCCGGAGGCCCGTGGAGCAACGTGTGGCCGAGTGGCTCCTTGCGCTTGCGAGCAGCGGCCATATGGATTTGGAGATGTTCTTTAATCTTTTCCTGACCAACGTACTCCTGCAAATATTGCGGACGGAGCGTCTGCTCCACAGCATCAACCGCTTGCGGGGCAGGATCGCTCATAGTCTGCTCCCGTCGACGACGTTGGAGAACCATCGAACGCATCATACGCTACAATCCACCCATGCGAAGATTTCTCCTTCTTGGAAGCGGCAGCATCCTTCTCATCATCGGCCTCATCACTGCGGAAAGCATCCTCCTCCATCCTCTCCCACGTTCCTCCCAAACTCCCCCCTCCACAGAGACTACAAACCAAGAACACCAAAACCGTGTGCAGGATATCATCGCACAAATGCAGTTCACTGCGCAGGAAAGCGCCGAGGACACGTTACTGAAGCAAATCGCGACAAATGATGTTCCGACCAACACACTAGTGCTCCTCGCAGAAAATGATCGCAGCGGACTCCTCTCCTGGATTAAATCACCAGATGCGCATCTATACTTCTCAGCGCTGAAAGAAGCTCTAAGCGCCTCCTTCTCTCCGGAACTCCATGACCTCCGCGATGATAGAGAAGAGCTGCCTAAAAATCGCACACGAGAAATTCTCTCGTTCCGCGACCCCGCTCTAAGCGCAGAACAAATCACTATCATCCTTTCCGGAAATACCATCTACGAATTCCACATCAGTCCGGGGAAAGAGGAGCGCATTTCCCCCCTCATCGAGGCACTGACAATGTAATCACCCACTATCTCCCCTCTCTTACCGCAGTGGGAGAGGGGTAGCAGTTACCCGACAACGGATTGACAAGAGGAATCACAATCTAGACAATCGCTACCAATATGGCAAAAGTCATCAAGAAAGTCATCAAGGTACAAGCCAAAGGCGGACAGGCTCCCCCCGCCCCTCCATTGGGACCTGTGCTCGGACAAGCTGGAGTGGATATTGCCAGCTTCTGCAACCAATTTAACCAGAAAACAAAGGATCGTATGGGCCAGATCGTCCCCATCGTACTCACAGTCTTTGAGGACCGAAGCTTCACCTTCATCATGAAGCAACCGCCGGCAAGTGCTCTCATCATGGAACGTGCGAAAATTGAAAAAGGCAGCGGGGATCCAAAGAAAACTCCCGTCGGCTCTATTACACAGAATGACGTTCGGGACATTGCTCGCACCAAACTCCAAGACCTCAATACCACAAGCCTGGAATCCGCGATGCGAACAATAGAAGGCGCTGCACGAAGTATGGGAGTTTCCATTGAGAAATAGACAAGAAGAATGTGCACAAGATCATGGCATGACCGTGGGCGCAACGCATTTCTCATACATCATGGTCCATTCCCCACTAGACTATGGACATCCTCTTCCATTTGTTATGCATATGTTTACACCTTTTCAGGTTATCCACCCAATTGGGCTCCTCTCCGTGCTCCTAGGCATCCTCTTCCTACTCCTAATTTTCTGCCTCATTCTCGCAACGAGCCTCGCCCGGGAAGCAGCAAAGCCTCAGGCTGTCGGAGAAGCAGTCTATTGCTATCTCGTACAGAGCGTCGGCATAACTCTCATGAGCATTGGTGCAGTTCCGACACTATACTCAGTCTTCTCGCGTACCCCACTCCAAAGCCTCACGTACGCAGCGCTTCTTTTCGTCTTCTCCATCGGAGGTCTTATTTTTCTCTGGCATGATACTCTCGCTCACCGCCTTTCACCTCCTTCGCGCGCCGTTCCGGAAGCTATCTTTCTATCCACATGGAAATTCATCGGTTTCACTCTCTTTGTCTTCGCCATCATCTCGATCATCTTGAACATCCTTCTCCGAAGCGCCCTCCCCACCTCCTCTCTCACTCTGCATAGCATCCTTGCCTTGTATGGTCTTGTTCTCTGGTGGTCTACGCAGAATTCCCCACATACCGCCGGTTCCACAACGAAGGCAGCCTCCACTTCTCTTGCCTCTCAGAAGCGGAAGCGACTTCATCGATGATGTAGTGGGAAAAACCTTGTTTTTCCTCTACGGTGCGCGTACACTTCAATTCTCATTTTCTTGTGCCACTCATGCCATCAGCACTCCAAAAATCCCACGCAAAAAAGCGCGGAAAGAAGTACCTGGAAAAAGCGGGCATCGTCCAACTAAGCGCCTACATCCTCCCTGAAGCAGTTGCGCTCCTCACAAAAGTGAGCACGGTTTCCTTTGATGCAACGGCTGAAGTTCACTTCCGCATCAATGCAGATCCCACACAGGCAGATCAAATCGTACGGACGGTGGTCGATCTCCCCCACGGCACAGGAAAAACTCCCAGGATTGCCGCCTTCGTCCCTGATGACCTTATCGAGACGGCGAAGAAAGCAGGAGCTCTCAAAGCAGGGAATGCCGACCTCATTCGTGAGGTGGAAGAAGGAAAGATCGACTTTGATATTGCAATCGCAGTTCCGAAAATCATGAAGGACTTGGGAAAAGTGGCAAAAATCCTCGGACAACGCGGCCTCATGCCAAATCCTAAAGCAGGGACCGTCACCGAGAACGTCGCGAAGACGATCGAGGCTCTTCGCAAAGGTCGCACCGAGTGCAAGATGGATACTTTCGGAATCATCCATACCATCTTCGGAAAAATCTCCTTCGGTAAAGAAAAGTTGCAAGAGAACCTCCAGAGCCTTGTACAGGCCATCGAGGAAGCGCGCCCCGCGGGGATCAAAGACCCGTACATTCGCTCGATCACCATTACTCCAACAATGGGACCGGGGATTCGGATAACACTGTAGGAAAAATGCTGACGTGTCATGGTGAGGTGCAAGGCTCAGAGCTGAGCCACGAACCATAACACGTTGTCGCCCTTCGTGGCTCCCCTTCGACAAGCTCAGGATCGCACCTCAGGGTGACAAAATCCCACCTTCAATGGTTCCTATAATCCTTTATCCACTCCACCATACTTTTTCATCTAGCGCGAGTTCCGTTCAGCAAAAACTTCGTGCACAATTATCGTACAATGTTTTTTTACTTTCCCGAACTTGTGCTCGTTTTCTCCATCCCACTCCCTGCATACGCAGGTCTTATTCCAGATCTCCCAGGCTGCGCATTCACCACAGGAATCTTTGGTGCCAATTGTGTCCCAATCTTCATTGGACAGTTGATCAAGTGGATTCTTGGATTTACAGGAGGCATTTGTCTCATTAACATCATGATCGGCGGCTACCAGATCGCTCTCGGTTCTGCGATTGGTGATAAAGAAGCAGGGAAAAGCCGCGTGCTGTGGGCATTAGTCGGTCTCCTCGTCTCCATGCTATCATACGGCATTCTCAATACCATTATCGGAACGCTTAGCCTATGACCAAACAGTCAGAACCTGCCGGCTTCACATCACTACGCATCCTTGGCAAACATGCGCAACAACTCCTTACAAAAGCAAAAACAATGCGGGAACAGAAAAAAAAAAGACACGGAAAAGCTCCGAAGCTCCAATCCATAGAGAAATCTCCACAGATCCGTATCCAGTTTTCACTTCGGAGCGTCATTCAGTCAACCTGCGTAATTATTGCAATCGCCACGGGAACATGGATCATTTTCATGATTCACGACAAACTCATTCTCATTCTCCTCGCATTCTTCCTCGCCGCTATCATTGATCCTGGTGTGCGCTGGATGGAGTCTCACCGCGTGCCTCGAGGCCTCGCCATCCTTCTCCACTACCTTCTCGCCCTTCTCTTCCTAATTTTCCTCCTAACATCCCTCATTCCTATCATCGCTGCCCAGCTGCAGCAAATCGCCCTCTTTATGAGTCTCGAGGTTGATGCCTTTCTGAACCACCCGCAAATTACCTTCCCATTCCTCTCGGATACCATCAACCTCCGTCTCACGAACTTCGCACAGGGTATGCTCCAAGACATCTCGGTCTATGAATTCGCTGATGCTCTTCAGCGCCTCGGTCAAAATCTCTCGATCACAGCTCAGGGCTCCGTCCTCTTTGCCACGCGCATCGCAGGCTCCGTCGTGAACTTCTTCATCCGCATGATTGTCGTACTCATACTCGCCTTCTTCATCCAGAGCGAAAAGGAGAACATACGACTCTGGATACGTGGCTTCTTTCCCCACAATTATCGCGCGTACATCGATGAGAAAATAGAGGCTATCCATGGGAAAATCGGACAGTGGGTACGAGGGCAACTATTGCTCGGCCTCAGTATCGGACTCCTGGTTTTCCTCGCCCTCACTATCCTCGGAATGCCGTATGCCCTTACACTCTCTGTGCTTGCAGGCTTCACGGAATTCATACCCTACGTCGGCCCGTTTATTGCCGCAATTCCCGCTGTCCTGATTGCTCTCACCCAGGAAGGTCTCCTCTGGGCTGTTGTCCTCATCGGTGTCTACTATGTCATCCAGTGGTGTGAAAATAATCTCCTCGTTCCTCTCATCATGAAACGAGCAGTCGGTCTCTCCCCTATCGCCATCATCGCCTCCATGCTTTTCGGCGTAAGTTTCCCAGACTTCATTCACCCCATCCTCGGTCTCTTCCTTGCGGTTCCTGCCACTACCATCATCACGCTCTTCATCGAAGACTGGCACATTCTCCGAGGAAAACCACCAGCCTAGCTTCTCTGGGCCACACGTGGTAGAATGATCGGAACTCCTAACAAGTTATCAATCCTCCACCATGCTTCCCTTTGATCGCTTCACGCCGAATGCCAAACTTGCCCTCCAGCTCGCAGAACAAGAGGCCAAAAACTCCAAGGGGAGCTATATTGGCTCCGAACACCTCCTCCTCGGTCTCCTCAGCATCCCCAAATCCCTCGGCTTCTCCATTTTTACCGGTGCAGGGGTAACGTTGGAAAACACGCGCATCCTCCTTAAAACAACGAAGTCCACAAATGATGAAGGGGAAAACATTAAACACGGTCTTTCTGTTTCCATCCATAACGTCATCGAGCAGTCTGTCGTCACCGCCCACAAATATCGCCACGCAAACGTCGGCACAGAGCATCTCGTTCATGCACTGGTTTCCACAGGAAAAAATGCGGCAACCATCCTCCTCGAACAGATGCAGGTCGACCCGGAGGAACTCCGCCTGCGCGTTGAAGAAATGTTCGGACAAATCAGCCAATTCCGGCAACAGAGCCGTGATATTGAGCAATCTCTCGAAGCATTTTTCCATGGACTCCAGGGGGCAATCGTAGGCATGCAAGCCACTCCAGGAAATGAACCGGAAGGACTACGGAGACGACGAGCGGAGAAGAACAGTAAGACGCCTGTCCTCGATTACTTCACAGATGATCTCGTCGTGAAAGCGCGAACAGGAAAACTCGACCCAACCATCGGGAGAGACAGCGAAATCGAGAGACTCATTCACATTCTCAATCGAAAAACGAAGAATAACCCAATACTCATCGGAGAACCGGGAGTTGGAAAAACGGCCATTGTAGAAGGATTGGCTCTCCGCATCGCCAAAGGCAGCGTCCCAAGTTCACTCAACGGAAAACGGATCCTTCTCCTCAATATGGGAGCGCTCGTGGCAGGCACAAAGTATCGCGGGGAATTTGAACAACGATTTGAAGACATTATTAAGGAAGCAGCGCAAGCAGAAGGAAAGATCATCCTCTTCATCGATGAAATGCATACCGTCATTGGTGCAGGATCTGCCGAGGGATCACTCGATGCGGCGAATATTCTCAAGCCGGCGCTCAGCCGCGGTACACTGCAAGTTATCGGCGCAACGACACTCGATGAGTACCGTACGCTCGAAAAAGACAGGGCACTGACGCGTCGTCTCCAGGCAATCGTCGTGGAAGAACCAAATATTGCGGATACTCTCGAAATCCTGCACGGCATCCGGTCATCCTTCGAGCAATTCCATCACGTCGCCATAACGGACGAAGCTCTGGAAACAGCAGTACATTTGAGTAAACGCTACATCTTTGAACGCTTCCTCCCGGATAAAGCCATTGATATCCTCGACGAAGCTGCAGCAGGGAAGAGACTCGCCCACACAGAATCCGTACCGGAAATACAGAAAATTGATGGGAAACTTGAAGAACTCACAACAAAGCAGCAGAGCGCCGTTCATGAGCAGAAATACCACATTGCACTCAAGCTGAAACAGGAGCAGCAAACACTGAAGGAACAGAGAGACCAACTAATCGCCATCAGGGATGGAGACTGCCGCTCTCCAGTAAATATCACCGGCGATGACATCGCTGCTGTCGTTAGTAGGATGACAGGAATTCCAGTCACCAAACTCCTGAAGACCGAGATCCGGCGTCTCACCAACCTCGAACAGCATTTTCGCAAGCACATTGTCGGACAGGATGATGCCATCCGTAACGTCGCTCGAGCTATCCGACGCAATCGCGTAGGGATTGGCGATGCCAGGCGTCCCATTGGTTCTTTCCTCTTTCTTGGGCCCACAGGCGTTGGGAAAACCGAGCTCGTACGAACAATTGCGCGAGAAGTATTCAACCGAGAGGATGCCCTCATCAAAATCGACATGTCAGAATTCATGGAACGTCACAACGTTTCTCGCCTTACAGGCGCAACGCCGGGTTATGTGGGCTATGAAGAGGGTGGACAATTGACCGAAATGGTCCGCCGAAAACCGTATTCTGTCATCCTCTTCGATGAGGTGGAGAAAGCACACCCGGAATTCTTCAATCTTCTCCTCCAAATTTTAGAAGATGGAGTACTGACGGACGGACAAGGAAAACGCGTTGACTTCACCAATACCATCATTGTCATGACAAGTAATATCGGGTCAGAAAAACTGAGCCGCCAGGCAGCGAAAATTGGCTTCAAGCTCCATGGCGAAGCACAAGCAGAAGAACTCCAATATGAAGAAAAACGACAGGAGGTCATCACAGAACTCAAAGAGCACTTCCGCCCCGAATTTCTGAATCGCATTGACCACATCGTAGTCTTCAATGCTCTCAATCAGGAACATATCCGCAAAATTGTAAAAATGCATATCGAATTCCTCGCAGAACGCTTACAAAAACAGGGGTACAGTCTCTCAGTGGAACAGAGCGTCATTAACATGCTTGCAAGCGATGGTTTCGACCCGGAATACGGAGCGCGTCCAGTTCGCCGACTCCTCCAACAACGCCTCGAAGATGAAATTGCCGAGCATATCCTGAAAGGAATCTTCCAAAAAGGAGATACGATCTGCGTGATCAAACGCGGACCGCAAACGATAGAATTCTTGCCAAAAAAACAAAAATCACTTTCCAGTCATTCACCCCACTTCGCCCTTTCCTCCAATCTAATCGGCACAGGTGGAAAGGAATCCACAGACATGGTATAATGATGAGATGGCAATTGAGACCGTAAAAATACCACAGAACGTCCTCATTGAGGACCGCATCATCGGCACCGTCACTCTGCGGCAACTGATCATTACAATAATAGGGTGCGGGATCAGCTACGCAATCTGGTCAAACCTGCAGAAAATCTTCGTCAACATCAGTATTCCCGTTACTATTATCGCGTGGATACCAGCAGTGATCTTCATTGCCTTCGCATTCGTAAAAGTTTACGACTTGAGCCTCTTACGCATTATATTCCTCATGATCGAGAGGTCCGTAAAACCACAAACTCGCATATGGGCTCCTCGCTCAGGAATGAGCACCATAAATCCCCATACATTCGCAAAACCCGAAAAAAAGAAGATATCCACTGGAACAGAACAGGAAAAACCACAGAGCATCGAGAAATTGAGTTCCATGCTCGACATCTCCCAACTTGATGCGTCACAGATCTCCATGGTTTCCTACAAACATACACTATGACAACGAAACCACCACCAGATACCGTCAGACAACGGAAGAAAAACACTACGATAGGAACACAACGATACCTCCCAATTGCTGAAATCCGCAATAACACAGTGATCCTGAAAAACGGCGGCTTGCGTGCGATCCTCCATGTTGAAGCAACCAACTTTCATCTGAAAAGTGAGACGGAACAGGAAGCAATCATCGCAGGATACGGCGCATTTTTGAATACCGTCTCTTTCCCAATACAGATTCTCGTACGCTCAACGCATATCAACATCGATACATACCTGGCTTACCTACAGTCGAAAATGGAGCAGCAGAAGAACTTGCTTCTTCAAGAACAGACCGCATCACATATCAACTTCATCGTACGCCTCCTGGAAATGGCAGATATCATGCAGAAACATTTCTATCTCATCCTGCCCATCGACCGGAACGTCCGACGGAAAACGCTCCTAGAGAAATTCCTCGAATGGCTTCATCCCGAGGATAGTGCGGTAAAAGCTGCGCAACGGAATAGGGAATTCAATGAAGGTGCCCGCATGCTGAATGACCGCATTGAACTGGCACAATCTGGATTAAATGGCGTCGGACTCCATACCAGCCGACTCCAAACGAGAGAACTCATCCAGCTCTATTACGAGATATACAATCCCCAAACGAGCCAGCGCCAGAAAATCCCCCAAAATATTACAGATCTCAACACCGACGCGACAACGCTCTGAGTGGGGGGATTGACAGGAAAAACATAGGATGGAAAAATCAGTGCTGGCATGTTGCTCGTGCAGGAACACTGCCACCTCGTTGTATCCATTCCCCCTGCACCCATCTCCCATCATGTCAAAAACACCGTCGACAGCGACACACAGCATGGAAGAACTCCTCCGAAATTCCCCGGAAGTGCTCCGTCCAAGGCCTGGAGAACTCCTAGAAGGGACGGTAATTTTTAAAGGCAAGAACAAGCTCCTCCTAGATCTTCATGGAGTCACGACTGCAATTATCTCGGGACGGGAACTCCGAGATTCTTTTAACACATTCCGGGACCTCCAGATTGGGAGTTGTGTAATAGCGCTTGTCCTCGAAGAAGAGAACGATGAGGGGCTCGTAGTCATGAGTTTGAGAAAAGCAAGCCAACAAAAGGCTTGGGATCACTTTCATGACCTCATCGGTTCTGGAAAAACCATGCCATTCACTGCACAAGAAGCAAATAAGGGGGGACTCCTTGCAAATATTGACGGCATCCGCACATTCCTCCCCGTCAGTCAACTCGCTCCCGCGCACTACCCACGAGTATCCAACGCAGACACGAGTGAAATTCTTTCTCGGCTCCAAAAACTGGTCGGTCATACGTTCTCTGTAAAAATAATCACCATGGATGAGGATGCAGGAAAAATCGTTGTATCGGAACGCGAAGCGATGGCAGAAGAACGATCAAAAACACTCGAAAGTCTCAAAATGGGCGATGTCCGCGATGGAATTGTCAGTGGCATTGCCAAATTCGGCTTGTTTGTGACCTTCGAAGGCCTCGAAGGACTCGTGCATATTTCAGAGATCGCATGGGGCCACGTGAAGAATCCTGCCGAGCATGCAGAAGCAGGCGACAGAGTGACCGTGAAAGTGATTGGCATCGATGGTGACAAGCTTTCCCTCAGTATGAAACAATTGGCAAATGACCCATGGGAGGAAGTGGCGGAACGCTACCCAGTTGGCAAGAAAGTAACAGGGTCGGTTGTGCGTTTCGCGGACTACGGCGCATTCATACGACTCGAGAAAGATATCAACGGTCTCATTCATCTCTCCGAACTCGCACATCACCACATCAACGACCCTGCAGAGGTCCTCACGATCGGCCAGCGTATTGACGCACAGGTCATTAATATCGATGTCGACGAGCGACGTATCGGTCTCTCCCTCAAAGCTCTCCTCCCCATCGATAAGGAAACCCTCGAGCGCATCCGGCGCGAGCGTGAGGAAGAGGAAAAAAGAAAAGAAGAAAAAGATGCATCCTCCTCCGCCAAGGCTACGGAGGACAAGAAAGAGGAAAGTGCATGGGTCGCAAGTAAAACAGGCAAAAAATACTACCCGAAAAATTCTGCTACTGCCAAGAAAATTAAAGAGGAAAACCGCGTGTATTTCGCTAATGCAGAAGAGGCAGAAAAGGCTGGCTACTCTGCGTAGATTTTAGAACTCTTGATCGGAGAGAAAATGGAGGTGGAGGTAAAACACCTCCTGCCCTCCCGCCTTCCCGACATGGAAGAGGAGCTTGTACCCCGTGAGGCTCTTCTCCTTCGCAAATTGTTGTGCCTTGAGGATGAGGAGACCCGGAAGATGCGCCGTCTCCGGCGTGATATCGGTGAGAGAAGCCACAAAGTATTTTGGGATAAAGAGAATATGTGTCCTGGCTTTGGGCAGAATATCGCGGAATGCGAGCACTTCCGCATCCTCAAAGACAATGTCCGCCGGAACCTCACGATCACGAATCCGATGAAAAATCGTTCGTTCTTCCATGAGAAATATGATCATAGAACAAGGAACAACCAGAAACGATATTGCAATAATGGGTAAAAAGGCGGAGAATAGGAGAGAAATGGCAATTCCTGTACCATCCTCCCCGGAGCAAATCCAAACACCGGCCCCATCCAAAGAACTGTCCAACCTCATCGTCGCGCAACCAGAGAAACTCGGAAGTCTCCTCGATACCATTGAAAGTCTCACTAACCCTCAGGATGCCACAACCGAAAAACAAGGAGAAAATAGTGGTGGAAGCCAAACTTCTGCTGCAACAGGCACAACAGTACAAACAATAATATCCTCACGGGATCAGGCTATAGCCAACATACCTCCGCAAGAAAAAATGCAGCAAGCTCTCCATAAATACATTAATGCAGAAGTGCGCAAGCTTCGCCGAGAGGCGGCACTCCTGACCATCTCTCGCCCAGGAACCGCCTATCGTATCAATCAGATCTACGCAAACATCCGGAGACTAAACAAACTCCTCCAGGAACTCATCCATGCCTCCTACGAGACAGTGAAGCACTTCTTTATTCGCATCTTCATCGACCGCCAACCGATCCTATGAAGAAACCCCTGAAACATTATTGTGTCACCCTGAGCGTAGTCGAAGGGCTACATAATGGCTTGCCGATGTGATGGTTCGTCTACGCTCAC
Organism: Candidatus Peribacteria bacterium RIFCSPLOWO2_12_FULL_55_15; assembly: GCA_001789045.1. Lineage (GTDB taxonomy): Bacteria > Patescibacteriota > Gracilibacteria > Peribacterales > Peribacteraceae > 01-FULL-54-110. The sequence goes on from MFYG01000013.1 coordinate 65,799, forward strand.
CATGACACATTGGAGCTTTTTAGAGGTCTCCAAACTACTTTTTCCACTTCTTCGGACGATCAGCCTGTGTTTCCACCCACTCGGTGATCCACTGCAGGAAATGATCGAGCAGTCCGAGGGGACGCATCACCATTCCCTCAACCTCTGCCGTGATGCCCTCGATCCGCCGGAGGATCTTCCGCAAATCCACCACAATGAAGAGCACGTGGTAGAGCACCACGACGAGCATGACGCCGACGACGATGTA
>MFYG01000014.1:0-87 GCA_001789045.1 Candidatus Peribacteria bacterium RIFCSPLOWO2_12_FULL_55_15
GTTTGGGTTTGTCCTGGGAGAAGAGGTTGTATGTCGCAGGTCCCTTCGGGGTATGTCTGTACCCAGAGGGTACCTACATCGAGTTCT
>MFYG01000014.1:110-5495 GCA_001789045.1 Candidatus Peribacteria bacterium RIFCSPLOWO2_12_FULL_55_15
TGCAACGTCGACGAAGACATCGAAGAAGCTATCACCGATAAAATGATCACTGCCCCCTTCTTCTTGATTATACGCCGTTACATTAATCCCTGTTTCTCCATTAAGGCCGGTGTAGTGGAATGTTCCAAGAGCTCCGATGGCAGTTTTGTGGATGACGATACGTGACTCCTTTTTGTTTGTAATCGTGCACTGTGTTATTTCACCCGCTTCAATCTCGACTTCCGCGCAACCGTTTTCTTCAAGCATCCAACCATCGGGGATTTCGCCCTCAGAAACTCCATATGCTCCGGGAGCAAGGGGAATCTCCAGGATCCCTTCGCTCTCACCCGCCTCGACATCAACGGCGTAGGAACCGCCTCCATCGATCAGAATGGGGAATTGCAGTGTCTCCCCTTCCGCATCACCGTAATTGATAAGATTTTTTGTGATGTGCAATGTTCCCCGCTGCACATTATGGAATGTACAAGTCACGCTGTCGCCAGGTTCGAGGGTAAAGCTCGCTGATGGCAATGCAACGACAGCCTCTACGCCATCACAGGAAAGCCCGGTGAGGTCCCATCCATCCGGCACATTCTCGGCAACGGTGTATTCTATACCCTCTGCCGGAGGGAAAACGCTCACGGTTTCTTCCCCTTCGCCGTCTTCGGTGGGAACCTCCGTTCTCCCTTCCTCCAGCCCCTCGAAGAAGAATTCCCCGTCGTCACCGTCCGTTTCCTTTACGATGGTGACTGTTGCCGCTTTCGTATTGGTGATCGTACAGTCGGTCGTTTCGCCAGCCGTTACGGAAACGTCCTGACAACCATTGTTCGCGACTTGCCACCCTGCGGGAGGAGTTTCATCAACGGAATACGTGCCAGCTTCAAGGTCGGTGATATCGTGCGTGCCGGAGCCGCCACTCGTAGTGATCGGGAAGTTTTCCGCACCGGTAAAGTTGAATGTGTCATTGCCGCCAACAGTATTTTTGATGACACGAAGAGTCCCAGTGATCTCTTCGCCGGTGACGAGGACCCCGTCGACGCGGAAGTGCTCATTGGTGTAACTACTGGATGTGCGAAACCGCAGGAGAAAGGGAGTGTTGTCGAAGCCCGCATTCGTGAAAGCCGGCTGTGTGGACCATGAGGAATCGTCACCCAAATTATGATTCTGAAGCTCGGTCCACCCACTCGAATCGTCACAGTCACCTCCTAAAGCTGATTTCAATTCCACGATGCCACTATCGGACTCTGCATCGTTGTCACCTCTCCAGTAATACGAAAGTTCAATAGAATCGTACCCCGTCGTGTCGACTGCGGTACAGATGTAGCCATCTTTTCCAAAGATGACAGCAAATCTGCTTCCATTGGGGCTTGTCGAATCATTCCCGCTCCCCGAAGCTCTCTTCTCTGCATCGTTACCGGAGTTACTGCCTTCAGTCCAGACAGGAGCTTCATTGAACGTCGGATCAGTGCTGCCCGTTCCGAATCCATCGAAAAAAAGCGCCGTTGGCGCCGCCATGGCCACCGGAGTGAAAACAGAAAGCGGTGGGATATGTGAAAGGAGGAGAGAGAGAACACCAAGGACGCCAAGAACCTGTTTGCGGCGGAACATAAGCAAGGAAGGAAGGAATAAGGGGGGATCATAGGCAGCTTATCCCTGCGTGTAAAGGCGAATTTTTGCATCATGTCGAGCAAAATCCGCGATTCTCCGCCCAGGATATGGAGAGGAAATGGGCTCCCGTATGTCCATCGGATGTGCTATAATGGCGAGATGGCTTTTTCGGCCACAGTATTGGCCTTCCAGAAAACATGTCGATTACTCACCATCGTGAGTGGGGTCCTCAGCATCGCGATCTTCTCGTATGCCCTCATTTCGCCATCTTCCCTTTCCGCGCGACTGCTCCCAATGAATCAAAAGCAGTCGTTGCCGTGGCTCTTCATCGAACCAGCAGAAGTCGAGGAGGGTATTACCATCCCGTCTGACACTCATGTCGCCTTCCACCTTCCATCAACCTTCACCAAAATTCAGCGGGAGGTGCTGCTGGGGCGGCAGGGGGACAACATACGCTACTGGGGGTACTGTCTGCCGCTTGGCGAGGATCCGGAAATCGTTGGGCGACGGACTGGCTTTCCCGGTCTGCTCTACCTTTCGGAAAAGGAACGTGAGGCGCGGGGGCTCATCAAGAAAGCAATCGAAGAACGCACTCCCAAAAAAACGCTCTCCGTCTGGAACCTCCCGAAAAGTAAAGATGACCTCAAACCCCCAAAAAAGACGAAAGAGAAGATTCGGCATGAGGTGGAATTCTTCGAGCCGAATGCGCTCTGCTACATCATGTCCGCCGGGCCGCTCGCGCTCGGCATTGATCAGGATGGTGACAGTCTCAATACGCGCTTCGAACGCCAGATCGGAACGCACCCCGACATTGCCGACACCGACGGCGACGGCCTTACGGACGGCCTCGAACACTTCTTCGGAACGAAAACAGAATTGCACCATCTCACAGGATTGCGTTCCAGTCTGAACCCGCTCATTAGAGACTCGGACATCGATGGCATCATCGATGGCATCGAGGACATGAATCGCAACGGGAATGTCGATCCGGATGAGACGGATCCGAGGACAAAGGATACGGATCATGACGGCCTCTGCGACGGCCTCTGTCTCACCAAAGTCCGACGCCAAACTCTCCTTCTCGGGGAAGATATCAACCTCGATGGCAAGGTGGACGTCGATACCAACGGGAAAGCGAAAGAGACGGATCCGCGCAAAGCCGATACCAATGGCGACGGAGTATCGGACTTCCAGGCCTACTTCAACTGTCAGCTCGGCATGAAGCAGTACTGTCTGGAGGGGCAGACGACGCAGTAATGAACATCATGGCACGCGACATTTTTTCGATTGTTCGTAAGACAGAAATATGGTACAATAATCCGATGGCCGTACTTCCTCTCCGCATCGTCCTTGCGCTCATCGCACTCAGCCTCCCGCTGTCGGCATCGGCATACCTTCTTCCCGAAGACGTTCTCGAGAATAACCAGTACCTCCTTCCTCCAACACACACGGAGGCCCCCGGACGTGTGCGCAAACAGCAGAAAGTAAGTGCGGAACGACGCGCGCGCGAACAGGAGACATACTTTGCCGCACAGCGCCCAGAACCTCCTCAGGAAGAAGACTTCACCCGTGACGACGAAGAGGTCTCCGACGCAGAAATCCTCCGCACTGCGCGGCTGCTCGATCGCATTGAAAAGAAGCAATTAGAAATCTATTCGCCCTCGGTACTGCGCGGGCGGGCTCCCATGGTTGATACCGGCCCTGCCACTCTTCTCATGGCCATTCCCTTCCTCGCAGCCGCAGGGTGGACTTGGAGGAAGGCGGGGAGAATGGGAGAAGATAAGAAGTAAGAAGTAAGAAGAAGGCACAAGGAGAAGTGGAGATACTGCATGATAGGGTTCCGCCCATGGATTTGGCTCTCTCACTGACAGGGAAACGATGGATGGTCCCGGAAGAAACGTGCAATCCGCAGACAGTGGTGAAGGAGATTGCTCTCAAGCGTGATCTTTGTAACGGAGAGCTCTTTGATCCCGCTTCTCTCCAGGACATTGGCAAAGCAGTGGAAAGAATCCGGCAGGCAGTGAAGAGCAAAGAGCACGTGGGTATCTTCGGCGATTACGACTGCGATGGCATCACCAGCGTCGCACAGTTGGTGCGCTTTTTTCGCCGCTGCAACATTTACCCGAGCATCCGTCTCCCCCACCGTATTCATGATGGGTACGGCCTGAAACCGAAGCACGTCGAAGAATTCACCGCGAACGGCACAACGCTTCTCCTCACTGTTGATACCGGCATCGCAGCGCGCGACGCCGTCGACCGTGCCCGCGATGCGGGGATGAATGTCATTGTGATCGATCACCATGAGATGCAGGAAGAAAGCCTCCCCTCTGCCATTGCCATCCTCCACCCTCATCTCGCGACTCCCAGACTCTCTCCTCTCCCCTGCGCCGCTGGACTCGTCTCTCTCCTCCTCGCGGCGCTGGAGGGGGGGGCGCGACCGGAAAAAGAGGAAGACCGGGTCCTCGCCGCCATCGGCACCATTGCGGATATCGTCGAACTCCGTTCGGGAAATCGCACCATCGTCCATGATGGCCTTGCCGCCATTTCTCTCTTACCCGATGGACCTCTCAGAACTCTCATCAACGGCGTGCGATCGTCCGACGCCCCCATCGTGAGCCGCGACATCGGCTTCCGCATCGCCCCTCGACTCAACGCCGCAGGCCGCATGGATGACCCGATGATTGCTCTGAATGCTCTCCTCGATGGCGGTGACGCGCTGGGGATTCTCGATCACCTCAATACTTCCCGACAATCTCTCGTCGAAGAACTCTTCGAGAGCCTTCTCGCCGCTCTCCCCGAACGGGAGTACCTTCCCCCGCTCATCGGCCTCGCAGACGAGCGTTTCCCCCCGGGTGTTCTTGGACTCCTCGCGGGAAAGCTCACGGAGAAATTCGGACGGCCGAGCATGGTTGCGAATATCACTGGTGATACCTGCACGGCATCACTCCGGAGTATTCCCGCTGTCCACATCACTGAGCTTCTCTCACGATCCGCTCACCTTCTCACAAACTTCGGCGGCCATGCACAGGCGGCGGGATGCACGTTCGCGCGGGAGAACTTCGAAGAACTCACTGCTGCCCTCCAAGCAGACATTGCACGCAGCGTTGCTCCGGAAAACCTCGTCTCCACTCTTACTATCGACGCCGCCCTCTCCCCCTCCGCCATCACCCTCGATCTCTGCGAAGAACTCCAGGAACTTGAACCTTTCGGTCATGGAAATCCCGAGCCACGATTCCTCCTGCAAAACATCTCCATTCAGTCCCCTCGCCTCGTCGGAAACACGGGCAAACACCTCGCCGCCTCCATCGGACATCTCCGCGCCATCGGCTTCGGCCTCAGCCACCTCATCCCCAATCTCTCTCAGCCAGTCGATATAGTCTGTCGGATCAATATCAATACATGGAACGGACGACGGACGCCGCAGATTGTTCTGGATGATGTACACCATGTTCAAGTCATAGAAAAAAGGGGCCCCACTATGGGACCCCCATCCTGTCTGCCACTCAACCTGCGACACGGTCGCAGTAATCGCAGTAACGGTCGCATGTGTAGTAGACAAGAAATGCAATCCCGCTAACCATGAGGTACCTAGGAATGTTTGCTGGGAATACTCCTGCCCAGAATAGGCAGCCGCCACAAAATCCAGCTGCACATGACCTCAAGAATGTTTCCATCGTATCACCCTCCTTTCAGGGTTAAGTGTGAAGGATCGCTTTAAAAGAATACACTAAAAAAGGGGCTGGCCTAGGAGATTTCCTCTCTTACACTGCCAGCCATGCATCTCAAGTGGAGCAAACT
>MFYG01000015.1 GCA_001789045.1 Candidatus Peribacteria bacterium RIFCSPLOWO2_12_FULL_55_15
CAAACCAGGCGCTCTAGCCAACTGAGCTACGCCCCGTGCTGCTATTGTATGGCGGAAATTCTAAATTCCATAGCTCGCTTCCATGAGCTTTACGGATGCGGTGCCAGCCGCCTCCGGTACTCAGTCTGTTGATAGATCGTGCCGGATTGCAATTTGTCCATTTCGGCTTTCGTGATCTGCTTCTCCCTGTCCCATTTTGCCTGCTTGGCGCACCACTTGCCAAACCGTTGGGCGGTGAACATCAATTTCCCCTTGCTCATGCACCAGTCAATGCACCGATCCACCTCCCCCATCATTCCTGGCACCCTTCCGTAGTACCGATACACCGTGAGGTAAAAATGATGCGGTTCGCATTTTTGGCATCGGAGACCAACGAGCCTGCATGCGTCCTTCGCGTGCTCCGAGAGCCGCAAAGCAAGGTCCTGCTGCACTGGCGTGAGTTCGATGGGCATGGTTGCGCTGTTAGCATAGCATGTGGTATAATTTCCTTATGAGTAACAATGAGAAGGATCCGATCGTTTCTGCCATTAATGAAAAAATACACCAACTCAGGGTCGACAATAAAGAAGTTGGGTGGAGTCGTGCTCTGGAGGCAGCCATAAAGATGTACGAGGACAAGTTGAAAGCAGTTCTTGAAGGGAAGAAGGATGTTCGTATAGAGATTGGTCGGATGCTTGGTGTGACAGATGTGGAGCCAGGGGCCACTCCGTTGATTTCTCCACAAGTGATAGGGAATAAGACCGATCTTACGGAGGAGCAATACAACAAAAGTTTCCAGAGGGGGCTTCAGGAAGGGGGCGGTGGTAGACTGGATAAGTAATGTAGTGTAATTCCTGCTGCTACAGCGACGTTTAATGATTCCTTTCTGCCGTGCATTGGGATTTGCACTACCGCGTCGCACTGGGTAAGAATTTCTGGAGGCACGCCCGCGAGTTCGTGGCCGACGATCAGAAGAATTTTTTGGGAACCCTCACCTGCACCCTTTCCCTTAAGAGAGAGAGGGAATTTATGAAGAGGGATTGCGTCGGTCGTTTGTTCCAATGCGACGAGGTGCCAGCCATCTTTTTTGAGTGACTGGATGATGTGGATGGGATCGGCGTGGTGTTCCCAGGGGACGAACTCTTCGGCACCGATCGCGGTTTTTGTTATTTCCTTTCTGGGGGGATGCCCCGTGTACCCCGTCAGGTAGATCTTTTCCACGGCGAACGCGTCGCAGGTGCGGAAGAAGGAACCGACGTTCCAAAGGGAGCGGACATTGTGCGCGAGGAGGCGGAGATGGTGTGTCATGGTGAGCGGAGACGAACCATGGAAATCAGATTTTCATCACTTCCTCCTCTTTGCGTTTCCGGGTTTCATCAATGAGTTCATTCACTTTATCGAGTTCTCTCTGGAGCTCTTTTTCAAGAGTACGTTTCACGTCTTCTTCCTTTTTAACTTTTATCGCATCGTGTGCTTTCTGTCGAGATTGCCGAATGGCAATGCGTGCGTCTTCCGCAAGAGTGTGAACGATTTTTTTTAACTGTTCCCTGCGTTCCTCAGTGAGATGAGGAAGGTTGATGCGGAGAATCGTACCGTCATTGACCGGAGACACTCCGAGGGGGCTCGCTTGGATGGCGCGTTCGATATCGGCCAGGATTCCGGGATCCCACGGCTGAATGACGAGCGTGCGCGCATCCTGCACCAAGATACCTGCGAGGGTTTTCATCGGCTGACGGGAGCCGTAGGCTTCGACGTCGATGTGTTCGATGAGCGAGGCATTTGCGCGACCCGTCTGGAGTTTACTCAATTCTCCTTGAAGGTGATGAAAGATGTTTTTTGCCTCTTGGGAGAATGATTGGATGCGGGGATCAGTCACGGTGAGAGAATAGCAAAACGTTTAGTCGTGTACCAATGTTCCGACATCCTCCCCAAGAGCGGCTTTGAGGAGATTTCCGCTTTTCCGAAAATCGAAGACGCGGATTGGGAGACGTTGGTCTTGGCAGAGACTGAAAGCGGCCTGGTCCATGATGTCGAGGTGCTTCTCCAGTGCTTCGGTGTAGGTGAGTTCCTTGTACCGCTTTGCATTCCGGTGGCGTTTGGGATCACGATCGTAAATGCCATTCACATTCGTTGCTTTCAGCAGCACATTGCAGCTGAGTTCCGATGCGCGTAGAGCCGCCGTGGTATCGGTCGTGAAGAAGGGGTTGCCCGTTCCGCCGACACAGATCACCACGCGTCCTTTCTCGAGATGTCGCAGGGCGCGTCTTCGGATGTATGGCTCTGCGAGTTGCGGAATTTGGATGGCGGAGAGGACGCGGGTCTGTACGCCGATGGATTCGAGCGACGCCTGCAGCGCGACGCCGTTGAAAATCGTTGCGAGCATTCCCATGTAGTCGCTGACGGTTCGCTCGATGCCGCTGGCCGCGTTATCGCGATAGCGCCAGATGTTCCCGCCACCGGTCACGATCACAAGTTGGATATCGTGGTGGATCACGTCTTTCATGTGCCCGGCAAGTGTGTGGAGGGTTCGTAAGTGGAGGCCGCTCCCCTTCCCTTCTTTTGAGAACACTTCCCCTGAGAGCTTGAGGAGGATGCGATGATTGGGCTTTGTCATCGCGGGCAAGATACTACGATAACCGAATGTGTGCTAGTTCAAAGCCCGGCTCCGTCTGCGGACTCCGCCGAGGCATCCGGCTTATGCATAAGAAAACTGAATAGTAGGAAATCGCGGCGTAGCCCGGTGCGAAGCCGGATGGTGCCCCCGGCAGGATTTGAACCTACGACCAATGGGTTAGAAACCCACTGCTCTATCCTGGCTGAGCTACGGGGGCGGAAAACACATTCTACTCCATGTTCATCCCTCGGCGCGCTGTGGATCTGTGTGCTGTTGCTACTACGAGAGCGAGGAGTGGGATGACGATTGCCATTGCTGTGCTGCTACTCTGTGTCAGCTCCGGTGCCGCTTCATGGAGTAGTTCCTTTGTACAGGTTGCCGAGCATTCATCTTTCGGTTCGGTCCCTGAATCACATTCTTCGCCGAGGGCAGAATCGAAGATTCCATCGCCGCACCAGGGGAGTCGACAGTCCGGTCGGCAGGTATCTGGGACATGTGCGTTCCACTGACCTGCGTCGCATTCTTCTCCTGTTTCGAGTACCGCGTTTCCACATGTGGGCTGTGGTGGTGTTATCTTTTCTGTTTCTTCCTCTTCAAGAATGATCTCTTCATCTTCTTCTTCAATAATGATCTCTTCATCATCTTCTTCTTCTTCTTCAATAATGATCTCTTCTTCCTTTTCAAGAATGATTTCTTCATCTGGCAATGGTTCTTGGATGTTCGTGAATGGTTCTATGCAGTTGGAGGGACGTATTATGCGACATTCTTGTGTGCACCCAATAGTTTGATCATTCTGCGCGCAAATGATGGATAGGTAGCTCGGATGTTTGGGGTCACATTCTTCATTGAGAGGGGCATACGGCGTGATTTCTCCATCTCCGCAGTACTGGAGCCGACAGTCTTGGGAGCAGCCGAACTTTGCGATGCCGAGATTGCGCATGAGTTCCTGATTGTAGGTGACTCGATCACATGCTTCCCCTTCCTCCTTTTGCAGTATGCCATCTCCGCAATGTGCGGGGCGTTTCGCCTTTGACTGCGGTGGGAGAGAAGTGGCGGGGCCATTTACGGAACAGGAGAAAGGCGGGCGAACCTGCACGCGACGTTCCGTGACGGTTCCCTTGCATTGTGTGAGGTTTAAATCGCGCTTGCATCCCGTACCATTGATGTACTCCCACGTACCATTGAGTTTCTGTGTCCATTGTGGTTGCGTGCAACTGAGGCCGCAGTCTGGAGTGATCGACCAGAAGCGGCTTACGGTCTTTCCTGTTGCAGGGTCTGTGATTCTTTCCTCTTCAGTTTTTCCATCGCACTCCTCTCCGATCTGCGTGGAAATTGTCCCATCGCCACAGTAAAGCTGTATGCATTTCTGTGTGCATGTTGAAGTGCCATTCGCTCGTCCCTTGTCGCACTCTTCACATTTCTCAGGTTCGAGAATGGCATTGCCGCAGGGTTTGGGTGGGCTTGGGGGGATAATGGGTGTGACAGGCAAAGTTTCTCCACCTCCACCTCCACCTCCACCAACTCCCTTATTTATGCATGTACTTGGCTCGCCTGTGCACGTATAGCCACTCTCGACGGTACAGGAACTACTGCACCCGTCGCTGTTTGTCGTATTCCCGTCATCGCATCCCTCACTCGCCTTCTTCACGCTGTCACCGCATGTTGCGGTGCAAGAGTCGGATCCTTGACCTGTGCACGTATAGCCACTCTCGACGGTACAGGAACTATTGCATCCGTCCACATTCGTTGTATTTCCGTCGTCACAGCCTTCACTTCCCTTCTTCAGTCCGTCGCCGCAGGTGGCAGAGCAGACACTTGGTGAGGCAGTGGTACAGGTCCATCCGCTTTCTACCATGCACGTACTGGAGCACCCATCCCCATTCGTCTCATTACCATCATCGCATCCTTCGAGAGAGATTTTTGTCCCATCGGCGATTCCTCCAGCACAATGATCAGTGCCCTCTACGTGATATCCGTAAGCGATTCTCTCATTCTTGACATTTGGGAAATCCCCCGGCGCCCATTGAATTTGGATAATCGTCAGGACTGCAATTGCAGTGACGCAAAGGAGTGAAAGGATGACGTCGGCAATGTGGTGTGTTTTCAACCAATCATTATACCACTTTTCCCTGTTCCCCTCCATTCCGCTTCCTTAACTCTCGTCAGTGGTTCTGTGCCATCGCAGCATTTTCGTTTACATAGAGAATTTTTTTTATGGGGATTGTTGCTTGGATTTTCTTGTCATTTTGGAGGACATCGAGGGATTGGGCATCGGCGACATGCATGCGGAGGACTTCCTCCTCCAGGAGCAGTTGAGAGTGTTCGCGCTCCAGTTTCCGGAGGCGGTAGCCCTTTGTAGCGGTTGCATTTTGGTGGAGGAGAATGAGGAGAGCGAGAATGAGAATGATGGTTCCGATGGTTCCCATGAGAAGCATGGTGCTCTGGTCGACGAATCGCTCCATTTGGGACATGCGCGGAGGTGAGGAGGCTGCGCTCGTCATGCGTATGGCATGGATGAAGTTTTTCGTTCTATGGCGCGGAAGCGTGCGCTCCTTGCGCGCGGATTCCGGGAACATTCGTCAGGAGTGGGGCGGATCACTTTTGGGGTGAGGAGATGGAAGAGGGACGAGGGGCGACGGAAAGCCTGCTTGACCATGCGATCTTCCAGGGAATGGTAGCACACAATTCCCATACGTCCGAATGGCGTGAGCAGTTCGGGTCCGTCATGGAGGAAATCCCGCAGCGCATTGAGTTCGTCATTGACGGCAATGCGGAGCGCCTGGAAGACTTGGGGGAGGCAACGCGGCGCTCGCCATCGATACACCTGTTCGACGACGGCTTTAAGCTCCAGAGTTGTTTTGGGATGCGTTCGACAGATTTCCTCCGCCAGATGATGGCTCTGTGGAAGTTCTCCGTACATTTTGAATATGTTTGCAAGTTCTTTTTCTCCTACGTTGCGAAGGAAAGCGGATGCGGGAATTCCTTGCGTTCGATCAAAGCGGAGGTCGAGCGGCGCATCGTGGCGGAAGGTGAACCCACGATCAGGATCATCGATGTGGGGAGAACTGAGGCCAAGATCGGCGAAGAGGATGTCGATATTCGCGAGTCCCAACAGGCGGACAGAGCGAAAATTTTCATGAATGAGGTGGATGTGCCCCCTCCACTGTGCGAGGTTTCGTGCGGCCACTGCGAGGTTTTCCTCGTCAGCATCGATGCCGATGAGCCGGCCGTCTTGTCCGATGCTCTCGAGGAAGGCGCCGGCATGGCCGCCGAGTCCCACGGTGGCGTCGAGGACGGTCTCCCCTGCTTTGGGAGCGAGGATGCGGATGATTTCCTCCTGGAGAACGGGGACATGATGTGGTGGAGAATTTGGCTCTATATCCTCATTTTATCCCGCTTCTGAGGGTTGTGGAAGGTGGACATTTTTGGTACTATGTTTTGCCTTTGTACTTTCTCGCGACGCTCCTCGTCGGCGCGACGCTCGGTGGCGCAATGGCGCCCTCTCCTCTTTCTCTGGAGGATGGCGTGCGTGCATGGCGGCCACAGCAAGGAGATATTCTCCATGTTAATACCGAGGAGAATCTCGGCTACCTCATCCATCCCGATGGGCGACGTTTTGTTTTCCGCGTGGCCACGGGACAGAAAAGGGCCGTCCGCTACATCGGCCTTTCCTACTTCGCGGCGACGCCGGAGGGAAACTGGGTTGTCAAATCCCATCATATTCAGGGAGATCGCATCACCTATGGGCCGGAGGGTCACTTCCTCCGGATGTACAAGAATTTGGATGAGTATTCTCATTATGGGATTCATACGCATGCGTCTGCGGATTCCATGCTGCGGGAGAAAGACCGCTATGCAAGTATGGGGTGCGTCATTGTGAGCGATGCTATTTTGGATCTTCTGGAGCGGACGTATGTATTGAATGGCCAATTGCTCGTCGTTACTGCGAGTGGTCCTCCGGAATATCTGCTGGCGATGGGAAAGTAATGTGTGAAATGGTGAACCGGTATCGCTATACTCCCTGTAGCTGGAGAGGTGGCTGAGTGGCCGAAAGCACCGCACTGCTAATGCGGTATACGGGTAAAACCGTATCGAGGGTTCGAATCCCTCCCTCTCCGCCAATTTGTACTTTCAGAAAAATCGTAAGAAGTTGCCTTGGCGCGTTGCGCCTCGGCATGGTATTTTCCCGCCAGAATCCAAGCATTTTTGAGGGGGAACGAAAGCGTCCGCTCGGCAATGCGGAAGTTCGAACCAATCTTTTTTAGAAAATCCCGAATCCTTTCGGGATTTTCTTGTTGAGCGTATTTTTCGGCTTGGTTGGCCTCTTTTAGAAAGGCA
>MFYG01000016.1:0-1674 GCA_001789045.1 Candidatus Peribacteria bacterium RIFCSPLOWO2_12_FULL_55_15
TAACTGTCGCACATCCAGAGAAATGCTCTCCTCCTTGCGGAAAATCCTCAGACTCTACTAGCATTTCCTAGGCCAGCCCCATGTTCTGATTTCAACCGATAGTCTCTGGGGTCCAGACAGGCATCGTACATCGCCCGGTCGATCTTCACCCATTCCGTGTTGTTGATCCCACGGGTGTTCTTGACGGTTGGACTGTACGGGAAGGCCGAGGCGATCCTGATCCAACGGTTCTGCTCTTTCGTGATAATACGAAGTTCGTCGGCAACTTCAGAGAGATCCTGATCTTGGCTCAGCACGAGCGCCACATCATACTCGCGCTTGTGTGCCAAGTTGATGATGTCGAGCGCTATACGCACATCGATCCCTTTCTCTTCACCTACGAGGATTGTGTGGACCGTGCCATCAGGTAGGGTAATGCTTTTATTGCGATACCGCAGGGGACGGGTATAGACATAAACTTCTGCACGGATCATTGCCCGCTTCTTTTCCGACCAAAAATGATGCCATGCCGCATCGTCGTCAATGTCAGGCACACCGGTATAGAATCGAACACCTTGGAGTGACCAGTTGTATAGCTTGCAGATCGCCTCCGCCAACTTCAGCGGATCAAAATTCGGATACGTGTAACCGAATGCTTTTCGGACGGCATGGAAGAGATTCTGCCCATCAATGAACACGATTGCTCTCTTGGTTTCGGGTTGCAATGGCATGATACAAAAATAACCCCACTCGGGGCCTTGCGGCAAGCGAGAGGGGAGGAAGTGACCTTATTATACGACGGCTTGCTATACCTTTGCAACGTAAAATATGGGAGTTTTCATGCAGACTCCACCCTTAACTTTGCATCGGGATAACGATATATCTAGCACAAAGCAAGCGAAGTATAATCTCACCATGAAACTGACACAAGCGCTAGACAGCTTCTCTGCAAAGGACAGCATGACCGTCGGCGGGAAGGGCGCAGCACTTGGTGAGCTCATTGCAGTCGGATTTCCGGTACCCAGAGGTTTCATCATCACGTCAGCCACTTTCGAGCGATTTTTGAAGGATGCAGGCATAGGTTTTGAGATCGATGCGATTCTGAACACAGTGGACAGAGACAAGATGAACACGGTCGAAGCAGCTTCAAAGAGAATCGAATCTCTCATTCTCGTTGCCGAGATGCAATTGGAAGTATCCAATGCCATCCAACACTCGTTCCAGACACTTGGCGCAGAGTTTGTAGCTGTGCGATCCAGTGCGACTGTAGAAGATGACAAGGCCGCAGCATGGGCTGGACAGCTTGAGAGTTACCTGAACACTGATGTTTCCTCCCTTCTCACAAATGTAAAGAAGTGCTGGGCATCGCTCTATAGCCCGAGAGCAATTTTTTATCGGCTAGAGCAAGATATGAAGGATCAATCCGTCTCTGTTGCTTTGGTCGTGCAGGAGATGATCGATAGTGATGTAGCAGGCGTTGCCTTCTCTGTGCATCCGGTGACAGAAGACAAGGTGCAAATACTCATTGAGGCTGGCAAGGGCATATCGCCGGAAGAATATCAGGCCAAGAAAGCAAAACTGTTGAACGAGAAAGCCGATATCGACCAAGAAATCAGAGATTTTGAACAAAAGGGAAATAATTGGCTCGAACCGATGCGAGAAGTGATTTTATTGAGTAGCCAAGCCAAAATTCTT
>MFYG01000016.1:1761-21234 GCA_001789045.1 Candidatus Peribacteria bacterium RIFCSPLOWO2_12_FULL_55_15
AATGACTTCATTTCCTAACTGGCGGAGGGAGAGGGATTCGAACCCTCGAGACCCTTAGGGGGCCTACACGATTTCGAGTCGTGCGCCTTCAACCACTCGGCCATCCCTCCACACCCACTATACTCACCTTACCACCTTTGGAAGGTCATATCAGTAATGATAACGGCAGGAAATGACCACAATCCGTTTTTTCTCCACGCGATACACGAGACGGTATGCCCAATCGACGCGCCACGACCAACAGCCATGCAAATCGTACTTGAGTGGCTCCGGCTTGCCCATTCCGTCAGAGTTTTCGGAGGGAAATTGGCTTGTCCTGCTTCGCGCGTGGCAGAATATAGAGCGGCCGCGGAACATATTTCTGCGCCTGATCAGTCAGTTTGTTGTAGAACTGCGTGACGAGTGGCTCGGCCAGAATAGAACTCGGACTCCAGCGCTCGATCTGGAGACCCGCACCTGAGCGAACACGGCTGAGGGCTACATATGCCTGTCCCGGTTCCCAAAGTGCATGCAAATCAACAATGATACGATCCAAAGAAGCGCCCTGAGCCTTGTGGATCGTTGTTGCCCAAGCGAGCATGATAGGAAAGTTCCACGCAGCGATAACTTCGTTGCCATCTCCGTCGAGATGCGAAAATTTTTCCTTGCCTACTTCGATTTCCTCCCCGGAAAAGAGTTTGATCCCCAAAGAATCGTCCGTGATATCCTGAATGTATCCCAAGCTGCCGTTGACATAGTGCAGTCCGCCCGTGATGTCGTTCTTGCGCATCATGATGAGCGCTCCTTGCTTCAAGAGTAGTGTTTCGGGAATGGGTATCACCTTCTTTACCGCCTCGATGAATTTCTCTTCTCCAACGTACTGTGTTTGAAACGAGCGAAGTGGGCGCGCAATCGCTTCCAATCGTCGAAGGTTGTAGGTCTCTGCCTGTGCGCGATACGGATACAAACGCGTTCCTTCCGCATGGTCGGTTAATTTCGTCATGCGTCGGTTCAAAAATTCATGCACTGTGTCATTCACAATTCCTTCGCGAACGAAATTCAAAATCATCAGAAGCTCGACGTCCTGCGTGCGTATGACAGTAGAAAGGAGCGCTGGTTGAAAATCGCTTTCCTGCCAGACAGGATGCAAGAAAGCCCAATCTTTTCCATGAGTATCGGGTGTCACGGGGGGAAGCTGCGCGAAGTCTCCGACGGAGATAATGCGCAGTCCTCCCCATGGTTCATTGCTATCCAGAGCCCGTCGGGCAACCGTCTCCGCTGTCTTCAATGTCGTGCCAGACAGCATAGATATTTCATCAATAATCACGCAGCGCGCCCGGTTGAGTCTATTGATAAGTTTTCTACTCTTCATGGCACGGACAACCGCAGCGTCAGGACCGCCTTCCAGAATGCCCAAACCGAAGAAGCTGTGAAAAGTTCTCCCACCGACAAGGACAGCGGCGACCCCTGTACTGGCAACGATGGGAAAGCTCTCTGTGGGCTTTCCTGCAAGATAGTGCTGGAGAAGGAAACTCTTGCCGGTACCGGCAGCACCCGTGAGGAAGACATTTCCATGACGCTCAAGCACATGGAGCCCCTTTGCTTGGCAACTCGTAAATGCAGCCTGATTTGAGACAGTTTTATCCATGAGAATGGAGCAAATATATGGTACGCAGTATGGCTCACAGGTATGGTACTCCCATGCGGATCGCCATCGTCGGTACAGGCTACGTCGGACTCGTGACTGCCGCATGTTTCGCAGAACTCGGACACACTGTCATCGGTGTGGATATCGACAGGAAAAAGATACAGAAACTCTCTTCGGGAAAAAGTACGATCTTCGAGCCGGGACTGGAAGAACTCATTGTCCACGGCCTCAAGGGAAAAAGACTCTCGTTTACAACGGATCTCCAAACGACGCTCCACAAAGTTGACATTGTATTCTCCGCTGTTGCGACTCCGCAGGGAAAAGATCACCACGCTGACCTGAGCGCGGTTTTCACCGTAACAGAAACAGTGGCTGCGTCTGCCGACCATGACATTCTTTTTGTCAATAAATCTACCGTGCCTGTGGGAACAGGAAGAGAATGTGAGAGACGTATTGCAGACATTCTGCGAAAACGGAAAAAGAAAATCCGCATCCCTGTCGTGAGCAATCCCGAATTCCTGCGGGAAGGAATGGCGGTTTCCGATACCATCATGCCGGAACGAATTGTCATTGGCATAAACGAATCCACAGCAGCAGGGGTTCACGAACCCCTGCTGCGGAAAGGAGTGGCCAAAAGCTCCATCAACGCACGAGCGTTGATGGAGAATCTCTACCGCCCCATCAGCCGCACAGGGAAACCAATCATCTTCATGAGTCGGGAGAGCGCGGAAATCGTGAAATATGCCAGTAACGCGTTCCTCGCGACAAAGATCAGCTTCATCAACATGCTCGCAGAACTCACGGAGAAAACCGGCGCGAACATCCGCGACGTCGCACTCGGCATGGGCCTCGACAGCCGGATCGGCCACCGCTTCCTCCACGCCGGCATCGGTTACGGCGGGAGCTGCTTCCCGAAGGACGTGAAAGCGCTCCTCGCAACGGCGCGGCAATGCGGTTGCGATTTCGGCATCATCGAAGCGACGGACAGCATGAACACCCGGGCACGGGAACGCTTCTTTGAGCGCATCCTCACATTCCTGCCAAAAAAATCCACCGTCGGCGTCTGGGGTCTCGCCTTCAAACCGAAGACCGACGACATGCGCGAGGCGCCAAGCCTCGACCTCGTTTCCATCCTCATCGCTGCAGGTCACCGCATCCGGGCGCACGACCCCGCAACGATGGAGAATGCGCGGAAAATTCTCCCGCGGGGCATCCGCTTTTGCCCGTCCCCCCTCGAGGCGGCCCGCGGGGCCGATGCCCTCGTCCTCCTGACGGAATGGGATGAATTCCGCGGGGTCGACCTCCGGGAACTCAAGAAGACCATGAAAGGCACAGACCTCTTCGATGGACGGAATGTGTACGAGCCATCCGCCGTGAAGGCGGCGGGATTGCGGTACCATGGAATTGGGATATGAAAATACTTTTGACAGGTTCCGCCGGCTTCATAGGCTTCCACACCGCACAGACCATTCTCGCGCGCGGCGATACGGTCATCGGCTTCGACAACTTCAACCCCTATTACGACGCAACGCTGAAAGAGAAACGAAATGCCCTCCTCGAGAAGCACCCAAACTTCCGCATCGTCCGCGGCAACCTTGAAAATATCGAAGAACTCCAGAAAGCGTTTGACCTCCTGGTTGGAATAGACAAGAAACGCCAACGTGTCATGGTGAGCCCGTCGAACCATGACACACAGGGTTCGCCCTTCGACGAGCTCAGGGTGACACCGCACCTGCCGGACAATAACTCTCGTATCTGCCACCTCGCTGCCCAAGCCGGTGTCCGTCACTCCATCGAACATCCAGACGAGTTCATCCAAAGCAATATCCTCGGTTTCCACAATACGATCGATCTTGCCCGGAAACACAACGTTGAGGGATTCATCTATGCCTCGACGAGTGCTGTGTACGGTGACAACGAGAAGGTCCCGTTCAGTGAGGAGGATCGTACGGACGACCAAGCATCACTCTACGGGATGACGAAAAAAGCGAATGAGCTCGAAGCGCGCGTGTACTCCAAGCGCTACGGAATGCACACGACCGGTCTCCGCTTCTTCACGGTCTACGGCCCCTGGGGCCGCCCCGACATGGCGCTCTTCCTCTTCACGGATGCGATCCTCAAGGGAAAACCCCTGCAAATCTTCGGGCAAGGAAAGATGCGTCGGGATTGGACCTACGTGGATGACATCGTCGCAGGGATTCTCGCGGCCCTCGACAAGAACTATCCCTGTGAAGTCATCAACCTCGGCGGCGGCCACACCGAGGAACTCATGGACTTCGTCCGCATGATCGAAAAAGTGTGCGGAAAAGAGGGCAAAAAAGAATTCCTCGAAATGCAGCCCGGCGACGTCGTGCAAACCTCTGCAGATATCTCAAAAGCCCAGAAACTCCTCGACTATTCCCCCAAAACGCGGATAAAAGATGGGATTCCGAAGTTTGTGGAGTGGTATAGGGAGTACTACAAAATGTGAGGAAATATATGATCACAATGTGTAGACAATATATATTCTTCTGCTATACTGGTCATATGACTACCATCCATGTCCGCACTGATAAGGGAATGAAACGAGATGTCCAGCGCATCCTCTCAAATTTGGGCCTCGACCTCAGCACTGCTGTAAACATGTTCCTCGTCCAGGTCAAACTCCAAAAGGGAATCCCATTCCCCGTCGTAACAGAGAACGGCTTCACGCCGGCACAGGAGAAAAAAATCCTGAAGGATCTTGCCTGGGCCAGGACGAACGGGAAACGCTACGCTTCGACGAAAGAAATGTTCCGCGATATTCTTGGAAAATGAAGCGGTACCAACGCCTCCCGACGAAGCAGTTCCGCAAAGACCTCCGGCGACTCCGGAAGACTGGCTTTGATATGGGAAAACTCGAACGGGTCATCGATGCGCTTGCAACAGGGAAAAGACTGGAACCCAAATACCATGACCATAAACTCAAAGGAAAACTAGCGGACATCCGCGAATGCCACATTGAGCCAGACTGGCTCCTTCTCTACCTACATGACCATCGGCAACTTGTGCTCCTGCTTATCCGAACAGGAACGCACTCGCAATTATTTCATGAATGATTACTGTATCCACACTTCCACCGGCATTCCGTCGACCTTCCTCCACTGATCAGTGAAATCCTCACAAGACTCCAGACAAACGACTGCACCGGCATTCTGCAGGAACTCCGGCCGGTACCGCCGAACAGGCCACCTGCTCTCGTACTGCCACTCGTGACCGAATGACCCAGAAATGAGGACTTCTCCCTCTACCCACTCCCGACCGAGTCTCTGCATGACCAGACGGGCGGAGATCGGTGCCATCTCAGGTGGAAATGGACGCAGGAAAAAAAGCGCAAGAAGGTAGGCAATACAGACCCTCTGCCACCATGCAGGATGCTCGCGAAACAGGAGCAGAATCCCGCCGGTGAAAAGGGGCGCGAAGAAAACAGCGTAGTAGGAACGGAGGGAGAGGAAAATGAATGCGGCAACGAGGAGAAGGGAAATGGCAAGAGGCCACGCCCGCTTGCGCATGATGCCCCATAATCCCATGATGACGCCGACAATGCTGCCTCCAACCGTCGCTGTACGACCGACATCCGAGAGCTTCTGAAAAAACGTCTTCCCCATATTCAGCGTACCCGCATCGACGAAACGGTCGAGGGAGAGCGGGTTACTCAGTGCATAGAACCCGACGAGGAATAGCGGAAAACCGACGGCGCATGCAACGTACTTCCACGACACCGTCCGTCGTCGGAGTGCAGCCGCAACGATGGGAAAGTACAGCACCGCCTGGTACGCCGTGAAGAGGGAGAGGAGCCAATAAACGCCAACTAAACTGATAATCGGGGGAATTCTCCCCTCTCCATTTGAAGGGAGAGGGTTAGGGTGAGGATTAATCAAAAACCAACAGAACACCAATCCCCATACTGCCGTCACCGGCGCCGTCGTAATGCTCCCCGCTTGCGCAAGAACGGCAGCCGAGAGGAGCCATGCCCCTGCGGCAACGATGCGGGCGCCGCGTTGGAGATCGCGCCCCATGTCCCACACGAGCCACACCGCCTGCACGACGATACTCGCGAGCAGAACGCGCCAGAGCATTTCCTGAAAAGGCAATGCTTCGGTCTGGCTCACGATCCACCGCAGCAGCGGAGGATGAGGATACGGGATATTGAGGAGCATCTTTGCCTCATCCGTCCGAACCCCGCCGAGCGATTGTAGCCATGCGAGGAGGATGGCGAGGAGTTCGAGACCGATGACCGCGCAGGAAGTAATCATAGACAAGAACGAAGGGCGCGATCAGTAAAGGAATACAAGTAACATTCCACAGGATCCTCCCCCCGCACATGCTGTCGGTGAAGAAAACGGAAGCCGTCACGATGCACCTCCTGGAGCTCGACATTGGAGAGAAGCCACCCACGCTCGTCACGGAAACGGAGGAGACTGCTCTGTACATTGGAACGCACTGCCCGATCGAAGTACAGGAGACGGAGTGACCATACACGCGGTACGAGAGCAAAGAAGACCGCAAGCACAACAAGAACACAGAAGAATGCCAGAATACGTCGTCGCAGGAGTAATGCGACAATCTGAGAAACAAATTGAAATTCCACACGGAGAGAAAGTTTACTTTTCCCCTTCCGTCGTACGCGGAAAACGAGAGGGATTTCCTGCACGCACGTACCGGGAGGAATCATCGCGAGAATTTCGAGAAGGATCTTGAAACCCTGTGGTCGGAGGGTATCCGCAAGGGAAGAAAAAAGTTGATGATTCACTGCGAAGAAACCACTCATGGGATCCCGCACGCGCCGCGGACACACGAGCCATGCCAAGCCCGTCGCGATGTAACTCGCCACATGCCGCGCACGCGCCCATCCCTCTACGCTGCCGCCCGGCACATAGCGCGATCCTATCGCAAGCGCGGCGCCGGATTGCACGGCTGCATACAGGCGCGGGAGAAGGTCCGGATCGTGCTGTCCATCGCTATCCATGACCGCAAGAATATCGCCCCGCGCCATGCGGAATCCTTCGAGCACCGCGGAAGAAAGCCCGCGGCGCCCCACCCGCCGCAGGACGCGAAGGTACGGACGATCTCTCGCACAACGCTCGGCAACTTCCCACGTCCGGTCGGGCGAGTCGTCATCGACGACAACCACCTCGAAAGGAATATCGCCCACGGCACCCTCGATCTCTTCGAGCAGCCCAGGAAGGTTTTCGGCCTCGTTATACGTGGGAAGAATGAGCGAAAGCACGAGAATACCGTAGCGGAGATTCATGAATCTCCGCTACGCTCAAAGGGTGAAAATTCTCGTTACTGGCTCTTCCGGCACCATCGGCACACGCCTCTGCGAAAAACTCCTCGCCTTGGGGCACGACGTCCACGGAATGGACCGGAGGCCAAACACTTGGAATAAGGATATTCAGCGCATGACAACGCACATCGACCTCCTCAATTGGAACGACCTACGACCTACAACCTACGACCTACAACCTGACATCGTCGTCCACCTCGCCGCCAACGCCCGCGTCTACGACCTCGTAGAGGACCCGCGCCGCGCGCTCGAGAACATGACAACGACGTTCAACATCCTCGAGTGGGCACGACTCTACGGCATCCAGCGCTTCATCTTCGCCTCATCGCGCGAAGTATATGGAAACTACAAACTATGTACCACACCCATAGCGGAAGAGAATGCTCGTATCGAGCACTGCGAGAGCCCCTACACCGCCAGCAAAATCGCCGGCGAGGCGCTCGTCCAGGCGTACACCCGCTGTTATGAACTCCACCACATCATCCTCCGTTTCAGCAACGTCTACGGAATGTACGACGACAGTGATCGCGTCGTCCCACTTTTCCTCCGCCGGGCGCGTAAAAACGAACCGCTCGCCGTCTTCGGCGAAGAAAAATGCCTCGACTTCACCTACATCGACGATACCGTCGCCGGCATCATCGCGGCAATCGAAAAATTCGATACGGTAAAAAATGACACATATAACATCGCAAACGGCGCCGGCACGACGATCGTCCACCTCGCGGAGAAAATAAAAGAACTCACGGCATCGTCATCATTAGTTACGGTTGGGGAAAGCCGCACCGGCGAAGTCATCCGATACGTCGCCGATGTCAGCAAAGCAAAAAAAGTCCTGGGATACGCCCCACAAACCTCTTTCGTAGACGGCATCCGAAAAACGGTGGAGCGGTACAGTAAAGTATCCCCTCTCCCCGCGGGAGAGGGTTAGGGTGAGGGGCTACCGTTTTTCTTCATGATAGCTCATTTCCAAATTGATCCCCCATAGATTCTTCTTATCCGTCCGTCTCTCCACGATGTTATCCACCGCTGTCATCGCCGTGAGCATGGAGTGGTCCTGATTGTTATACCGGTGCATGCCGTTGCGGCCGAGGAGGAAAAGATTGGAAACCCCGCCGACATAGTCGCGCACAACCGAGAGCTGGTCGTAGCTCCCCCAGTACGCTGGATACGCCTTCGGCATGCGGAGAACGCACGCATCGAGAATATCCTCCCGACGGAGGAAGCCGATGGCTTCCATCTCGCGAATCCCAAGATCGATGAGCTCTTTATCCGGTTGCACCCAGAGATCACCACCCTCGTTCACGAAATACTCGAGCCCGATCCACACCGTGCTTTTCCGATCCGCCACCATGTACGGGCTCCAGTTGTTGAAGATTTGCACACGACCTACTCGAACCCCTCCTTCCTGAATATAAATCCAATTGTCTGGAATCTGAGACTGAGACTCCTTCCCCCTCTCCTGCACATGGAGTTTCCGCAGGAGCAACCCCACCGTGAGGAAATCACGATATTGCAATCCCTCCGCAACCTCCACCACACAATCGGGTGGCCGAGGATGGATCATCCCGATGAGATGCTTGATCGGCATCGTGGAGAAGAAATAGTCACAGGCGACTTCTTCCCTCGCACCACTCTCGACATCTTCCACAGTTACCGATTCCACTGTGTCACCCTGAGAAAAATTTTTTCTCAGCATGACACGTTGGCTTTCTGCGTTCCGCATCTTCACTCCAACAACCCGTCTTTTCAGTACCACCTCCCCTCCACACTGCCGAATGTGCTCGGTCACTGTTTCCCACATCTGCCCCGGGCCGAACTTCGGGTAGTAGAACCGCGTGATGAGGCTCGTCTCGCACTCCTGCTGCGCCTTCTGAAAATCGCTGCTGACGAGGTCTTTCACTGCATGGAGCAGTGCCCTCTTGAGAGAGAGCCCCTTCACCCGCTGCGCCCCCCAATCCGCACGGATCCGACTGCAGGGCACTCCCCACACCTTTTCCGTGTACGCCTCGAAGAACGTCCTGTAGAGGCGGTCGCCGAAGCGGTTCCGATAAAAGGCATCGAGGTATGTTTCGTCCTTCATGGGAAACAGCTGTCGCCAAACGTACGAAAGACCTATGAGAATGGTATTCAGAAGCCCCAGCCTCCGCGCGACCGTGAGGGTAATGCCAATGGGATAGGGGAAAAAATTCTTCCGATAGAAAATGCGGGACGCCCTGGGACGCTGAAGCATGACGCGGTCTTCCTTCTCCGGATCCATCCCATCAACCGCATACTCCACCTCGTGTCCTTTCTCAATGTCGTCCGCCGCCGGCTTTCCCTGAGGCGGGAGAATGTTGAACCACCACTGCATGACGCGGTCGCTCTTACTGAAAAAACGATGCCCGCAGATATCGATGCGATTGCATTTGTAATTGTAGGTCTGCGCAATCCCTCCGATCGCATCCGTCGCCTCGTACACGATCGGCCGTATGTCCGTCCGCTTGAGGAGTTCGTACGCCGCCGTGAGTCCCGCAGGGCCGGCACCGGCAATGATGGCTATCTTCCTTTCCACAACATAAGTTTAGCGCTTCCCCCTCTCCCCATGGGAGAGGGCAGTGTGAGGAATACCAATTGTGGTGCAAGAGAAATTTTTGTATAACAACACCCATGCGATGCCGCGCGGAACCATACCGAATCAAGATGGTGGAGCCGCTTCCGCGGACGACGGAAGAGGAACGGCACGCGTGCATCGTGACAGCGGGGTACAACACGTTCCTCCTCCCATCGAACGCAGTCACGATTGACCTCCTCACGGACAGCGGAACAAATGCGATGAGTGCGCAGCAATGGGCTGGGATGATGGTGGGTGATGAGGCCTATGCGGGGGCAGTGAGCTTCACGCACCTGGAGGAAGCTGTGCGGGATGTCTACGGCTACCGCCATATCGTCCCCACGCACCAGGGACGCGGGGCGGAACACATCCTTGCGAAACTGCTCATCAAGAACGGCGACGTGATCCCCGGGAACATGTACTTCACGACGACGCGTCTCCACCAGGAACTTGCCGGTGGCACGTTCTGCGATGTCATCATCCCAGCGGCGCATGTTCCCACGAGCACGCACCCCTTCAAGGGAGACGTCGACATTGCCGCTCTCCGCGCGCTCATCGCGGAGTGCGGACCGCAGCGCATCCCCTACCTCTCCATTGCCGCAACGGTGAACATGGCCGGCGGCCAGCCGATCTCCCTCCGCAATCTCCGGGAAGTGCGCGCCGTGGCGCAAGATCACAGGATTCGCGTCATCCTCGACATCGCCCGGATCGCGGAGAATGCGTTCTTCATCCAGCAACGGGAACCGGGTTGCGCCGGCAAAACGGTGCGCGCCATCGTGCGCGAACTCTGCGACCTCTCCGACGGCGCTGCAATGAGCGCCAAGAAGGACCCTTGCTGCAATATCGGCGGGTTTTTGGCGCTCAATGATCCGCTTCTCTACGAAGAGGCCTGTCGGCTCGTCGTCATCTACGAAGGCCTCCACACGTACGGCGGTATGGCGGGGCGCTACATGGAGGCGGTTGCCATCGGCATCCGGGAGTCCGTCGACGATGATCACATCCGCGCGCGCGTTGAACAGGTGGCCTACCTCGGCGATCAACTTCGCACCACCGGCATCCCTCTCGTCCTCCCAGTAGGAGGACACGGCGTCTACATCGATGCAAAGCGCTTCCTCCCCCATATTCCCCACGACGCATTTCCAGCCCAGACCCTTGCGGCCGCAGTGTACGTCGACTCCGGCATCCGGACGATGGAGCGCGGCATCGTCTCGGCGGGGAGGAATCCCGCAACGGGAGATCATTACTATCCAAAACTGGAGCTCGTGCGCATCGCGATTCCCCGGCGGGTGTATACCAATGCCCATATGGATGCTGTTGCGGAGTCCGTCGCGCGGGTCTTCGCGCAACGAGAAGACCTTCATGGTCTCCAGATGATTGTGGAACCGAAATACCTCCGCTTCTTCCAGGCCCGGTTCAAGCCGCTTTCGTTCACCCTCCCCCTCTCTTCCGAAACACAAACCCGTGCGACAGGGCATAGTTCCAGAACGCGATGACGGCAATCGCACACACCTTCGCCAACATGTAGTGGACACCGGACCAATAGAGAAACGAGGCGATGCCCACATTGAAGAGAAAGCCCACCCCGTAGACGAGGAGGAACCGCAGAAACTGCTCCCGGTGACGACGCTCGTGATTGCGGAATGTGAAGTGTTTGTTCGCAAAGAAGACGACCACGAGGGCCACACTCGTCGAGCCGACGTATCCGAAGTACGGCGTGAGGCCGAGCATCTGAACGAGGAGATAGAGGAGAGAGAAATCGACGGTCGCCCCGATCCCTCCGCACACGGCGAAGCGCAGCCCCTGACTCACATGCTGCCGCACAAAGGGGTGATGGAAAAGAGAACGCATGAGAATAGGGTAACAGACACGTTCCTACATATCCCTCGACTACGCTAGGGATGACACAGGAACCCCAACTTCCCCCCTCGCCCCCAGCTCCACCCCGAGCGCCTTGCAATCTGCTTCCAGCATAATCTTCGAGAGTTCTTCCACTGTGGTCTTCGGCTCCCACCCGAGCACCCGGCACGCCTTCGCGGCATCACCGCAGAGACCGTCAACTTCTGTTGGACGGTAGTAATACGGATCCACCGCAACAATGGTCTTCCCGTTCCGTGTGTCGACATACGTTTCGCTTCGCCCCTCTCCCTGCCGCTCGAAGGGAATACACGCATGACGCAGGCACATCTCCAAGAATTCGCGCACGGACACGGAACACCCCGTGGCGAGGACGTAATCGTCCGGCACAGGATGCTGCAACATGCGCCACATGCCTTCGACGTACTCCGGTGCATACCCCCAATCCCGCTTCGCCTCCAGGTTGCCGATGAAGAGACACTCCTGCTGATGAGCCAGGATCTTCGCAAGGGTCATGGTGATTTTGCGCGTGACGAAGTTCTCCCCCCTCCGCGGGGATTCGTGGTTGAAGAGAATGCCATTCACCGCGAACATGCCATACGCCTCACGGTAGTTGCGTGTAAGGTGGAACGCGTACGCCTTCGCACACGCGTACGGACTGCGTGGGTAGAAGGATGTACTCTCATCCTGCATAGACGTCACCGCTTTACCAAAGAGCTCACTCGAGCTTGCCTGATAAAATCTACCGGTCGCGCCGAGAGTCCGGATCGCCTCGAGGAGTCGCGTTGTTCCGAGGGCGGTGACATCCCCCGTGTACTCGGGTATTTCGAAGCTGATCCCAACATGCGACTGGGCCGCGAGGTTGTAGACCTCATCGGGTTGTGATTCCCGAAGGACTCGGAGGAGGGAATTGCTGTCGCAGAGATCTCCGTAGTGGAGACGAATGGGGCGATCCGGCGTATTCATGTCCGAGAAGAGATGTTCAATCCGTCCTCGGTTGAAAGTCGATGCCCTGCGAACGAGCCCATGGACCTCATACCCCTTCTCGAGGAGAAGTTCCGCAAGGTACGAACCATCTTGACCCGTAATGCCGGTGATCAGTGCTCGTTTGGCAGACATAAGAACACGCTTAGGCACGCGTCACTCATAGTATCAGCACTATTTCCCGTACACTAGCCAAAATCTGCCGCCATCGTGAACAGCAGAATAGGAGAAATGCGGCATCAATGTACAAGGGAACCAAGAAAAATTGCCAGGAAAGGGCGAAGACTTCCCGATACTGAAGAAAGAAGTAGAACCACTGGAAATGAAGGGTTGCGAGCGTGAGTGGAACCCACACCCTCGCACGGGAGAGGAGAGGAATACTCGCGACGATGAGAAGGAGCACCCCCGCCTCCATGTAGAAGTGATCCATATGATCGAGGAGGGCATTCATCACGAAACCGGCGACGGCGCCGAGGAGGAGCGCCGGTGGCAAACGGCGATCGGTGAACACGTTGCGGGAAGAGAGGAGGGCGTAGAGACCTATAAACATAAGGACGGGACTCGTGTGGAGGAGATTCCCGGGACCGGTCTTCGAAGGATCGGGGAAGTAGTAGTTATGAACGGAGAAGAGCATCTGCAACGCATGGGCGATGTTGAGGAAGAACCGTTTTCCGAAATGGAAGACCGAGAGAATGCCGACGTCGGCATGGGTCCCCACGAAAACGCGCCCGGCCTGAACGTACTGGATGGCGATATAGGACGCGCAAAGAAGCGCAATGCTGCCGAATACCGCCGCGCATGCCGCAGAGCGCCGCCGCCGGCGCAGGAGAACCCAGAGAAACGGAACCAGTGCGATGGCAAACGGCTTCGTGAGTATGACGAGACCGAACGGAACGACGACCCACAATGATCCACGCGCGGCAACGGCAACGGACAACAGCATGAGCCCCCAGTACGCCGGCCCGGTCCATCCGCGTAGGGCAACGAACGACACAAACGGCATCATCGCAATGATCGATGCTAAAATGATGCCATCAACCGACGAGCGAAACAGTCGTGCTCCTGCAAGATAGGCGATCAGCGGCAACGAAACAGCCCAGACCCGGAGCATGTCAATCTGAGCAATTTGCGAGCGGGAGAACAGATACCACGGCACAGCGAAAACATCGGACCCATGAAACCCGGGAATACGGAGATTAATCCGGCCGCGTGCGAGAGCTTCAACGAACTGCTGGTAGTAAAAATGATCGTCCTGCGGGAACGGGGTTGCGGAAAAGAGACTGAATGCCATGACGCCCATAAGACCGCCGATGTAGGCCCAGACCACCAACGTCGATCGCGTCGTCATACCCATCGAGAATACTCTATACTTCCCACTGTCGCATGCATAAGCCACCTCTCTGTATTGTGGGACTCGGCTACGTCGGCCTCCCCCTCGCCGCCGCCTTCGCGCGGAAGGGGTACGCCGTCTACGGATACGATATCAACCGCCAACGCATAGAGGACTTGCAACACGGCCATGACAGAACAAGAGAGCTCTCTGCGGAAGAACTGAACAGCGTCCGGATCACCTACAGCGATGACCCAACGGTCATCAAAAAAGCGTCTGTTGTCATTGTGGCCATGTCGACCCCCGTCGATAGTGAGAATAAACCGGACCTGTCCATGCTCGAGCACGCGACGCATGCAGTCGGTCAACATCTGCAGAAAGGGGCAATCGTCGTCTATGAATCGACGGTGTACCCGGGTGTGACCGAGGATATCTGCGGACCGATCCTCGAACGAGCATCGGGGCTGCGGTGCGGTGTGGATTTCACGTTGGGCTACTCCCCCGAACGCATCAACCCGGGAGACAAAACACACACGGTCGACACAATCATGAAAATCGTCGCGGGGCAGGACGCGAAGACGGCGGATGCCCTCGTCGACCTCTATGGCTCCATCGTCTCTGCCGGGATCCACCGTGCGCCGTCCATCAAAGTCGCAGAGATGGCGAAAGCCATCGAGAACGCCCAGCGCGACCTTAACATTGCATACATCAACGAGATTGCCATGATGTGCGCGAAGCTGGGGATAGCGAGCAAGGACGTCCTCGACGCCGCGGCGACGAAGTGGAATTTCCTCCGCTTCGCCCCCGGGCTCGTCGGCGGCCACTGCATCGGCGTCGACCCGTATTACCTCGTCGAGAAGGCGCGGCAGCTCGGGATACACACGCACGTCATCACGGCTGGCCGGGCGACGAACGAAAGCATGGGCTGCTTCGTCGCGGAACAGGTCATGGCGGCCCTCCACGGAACAACAGCCCCCGGAGTCCTCGTCCTCGGCCTCACATTCAAAGAAAACGTCCCCGACGCGCGCAACAGCAAAGCGGGGGACGTGGTGAAGCGCCTGGTGGCGGCGGGGTTCGCCGTTGACGTCCACGACCCCTACATTCCCGCGGACACGCTCCGCAAGAAAGGCTGGAACCCCGGTCCCGCCAAAGACCCCTACGATGCGGTCATCCTGCTCGTCCCCCACAAGGAATATCTCGCGGACATCCCCGGTTTCATCACAAACGCCACAAAGAACGGAGGATTGGTCTACGACCTCAAATCTGTCCTGGACCGGAAAAGCATAGAAAAGACAGGGAGAATCTACCTAGCATTATAGAAACATACGTGCCGAAGGCAGGCTCTGCCTGCCTGGAGGCACACCGCCAAGGGAAAGGATGGTCCATGGAAGGAAAACCGAAGGTTTGCCTTCCATGAAAGCTTCAGAATTCCACCTGGTGCTTCGCATCGAAGAATTCGGCGTCCTCCACTCCTTTTTCTTTGCGGAGAATTTCCAGGAGCGCGAGCGAGCTCTCCCCGCGCTTCGGGCGGACGCCGTACGTGAATTCCATGCGTTCCAAATGCGCGTGCGCGCTGAGGAGACGGAAACCTGCGCTGTGTTCCTGCAGGACTTCCTCGTAACCGGCCGTCTGCACGCCCGCATGCCCCTCGCCCTTGCACATGAGCCGGAGAATGCTCTCATGGGTATGCGTCATGCCAAAATTCAACCACGTGAGCAGGAGAATGACGCCGCACACGGCGGCGGTCACGAGGAGGGCGAGAACGTAGAGCTGCGCCCCCATCGAAAGACCGACAACGAGGACGAAGAGGATGTACGCCATGTCCTTCGGATCCTTCACCGCCGTGCGGAAGCGGATGAGGGAAAAAGCGCCGAGCAGGCCAACCGCCCGGATGATGCTCCCGCTCGCGATCATCATGACGGCGGACCCGAGCATCCCGAGAAGGACGAGGGAAAACTGGAACGATTGGGAATAGCTCAAGCCCCGGTGCGTTGACCGGTAGACGAACGCGATGATCAGGCCGAGGAGGAAGCTCCCGAGGAGCGCAATACCCACGGTGACGGGATCGATGCCGAGACCGAGGGAAACATCGGGGATAACCGGTTGCATCGGAGGGAAGTGTACTGGAGAGGCGCCTCAGAAGAAAGACGCGACGGGACGCAGTATGGAGACCGGAACGCCGGAAAAAACCTCACGAAGCGAAAGGACGGTGACGGCATACTTGGAGAACGCGGTGCGCGCCAGATTGAAATCTTGAATGGCGGCATGGAACCAGGAGGGAACGGCGTGGTTCCACTTGAGTTCGATGACGCTGTAGCCGATGAGGCAGCGGTGGAGAGGCACGGGTCCGAGGAAGCGCGCCGGCCGCCAGAACCCCGCGAGATCCCGATCAACGGTGATGCGGAAGCGCCGGTCATGGCGGGCGACGAAAGGAATCCGCAGGTACCGCACCAGCGCCGTCGGTTGGAGATTGTACCGACGGTGGAGGATGTTCGCCTCCGCGGTCACGCGGGCATCCGCTTCGATGCGGTGGAGGAGATGCGACAGGAGATCTTCCGTCGGAGCGTGGCTGACGCGGCCGACGGAAAGAGCAAGCCGGTCCTTGGAAACGACGAAATCATGGCGACGCTTGATTTCGAGAAAGCAGGATGCGCGTTCCGAGAATTCCTCCCCGTACGTGCGCAAGCGCAATTTCCTACGGGAAAGGAGCCCGGCATCCTTTTCCGCCAGCGCATGGAGGTCTATGGAATCGAAGTAGAGAGACGTCACGGGATACTGCGTCTGCCCCTGCCCCGAAGCAACGAGAAACGGATCCACCTCCGTGTACGGGGCAATCCGCTCGAGAAAAGAAGGCACAAGACGATCTGGCAGAAGATACTTCACTTCCATCCGGCGGAAGTGGAGCGGCGACGCGGCCGCCGAACGACGGGAGAGACGAATCATGTCATTCAATGGTAATGGTCGACCCGCTGAACGCTTCGGATTGGACGGCATTCCCATCGAAAGAACTCTGCCGGACGAGAATGGATGCGGGACCGAAAATAGGCTTCTTGGTGTAGGCGGAGAGGGCGACCTTGTTCCCGATGAATCGCACGCGCTCGACGGTCGCCTCCGAACTGTCCTTTGCGGCAACGCCGATCGCACACCCTTTGAGCGTGGAATCCAGAATCGTGGCATGTGACCGCTCCCCGACAGAGACGCACTTGTCGCCGGCGCCGTCCACGGTGATATTCCGAAAAATCGCAGTCGCCCACGAGAGATCAATCCCATCGCCGCCGTTACGGCGGAAAATGACGCGCTCAATAGACCCGGATGGAGGACTGTCCGCATCGTACCCGTCGGAAGCGTTGTCCTCGAACAGCGCATCGGCGACGTCGGCAGGTACCCCTTTCGTGTTCAGCGCATCATCGCCGCGGGCTTCGCGAAATGTCGCGTGACGCACAGTCACGGGGCTGCCGTGGAACGCGACCATGCCGGACGCGAAGATGCCGTTGAGAAAAGCCTCGCCGCCGCCGCGAAACTCAGCCCACTCCATGCGGCTCGGACCATCGGCGTTCGCAACGAGGAAAACCCCCCACGGATTCCGCGTCGCGGGTTCGAAAATAATCGGCGCACTCTCCGTTCCCGTCACGTCGACAGGGGCATACGAAAGAAGCGTGACGCCGCTCCCCATCCGCACGCGGGTTCCGGGAGCAATCCGTAATCGGACAGTCGAAGGAACGATCACCGTCTCCGAAAACACCGGAGACCCGGCAAGCACAACGTCATGCTCGCCATCGGGACGGAAGGCGACATTGCGCCGAAGAAACTCTGCACGCGAGGCATACGCCTCCGGCAGGCGGGAGAACGTTGCGTCATCAACGACAACATCGCGAATCACCTGCGCCCTCTCTCCAGTGACGGCATTCCGAAGATCGATATGTAGCGGGAGATCCTTGGACCCGAGAGCCGCCGAACCGCTGCGACGGACGAGGAAGAAGCGCTGGCGGGTATTCGGTGAAGCGAGGACGCGCTCGGTTTCTTCGTCAATAACAGGATCACCGGGCCAGATCAGCGCGCGTTCATCGTCTGATAATTGGAAGACGACCCGCTCTTTCTTATTGAGCGTATCGCGCAACGTCAGGAGAACATCCCGGTCGCCCGGTCCGCGCTCCCCGTCCCCGTCATCGCGGAGCAGGACGACCTCACGCCGCAGCACGGCGTCACGGAGACGTTGCGGGAAGGAAATCTCATGGAGACGGCCTCCCGCAACGCCACGGGCAGTGACGTCGACGGTGAGGAGAAGTCCGCCGCGCGCGGAACCCGGCGACGGGCGCCGCTCGTCCACAACGAGTTCCGCGCGATTGAGTTCCTCACGGAGAAAAGCGATGTTCCGCTGAATGACCGCATCGAGCCGATCGAGTTCGTGTTTGACCTGCCGATTGCTCGGAAGCTTGACGGAGTCGCGATATGCCGCCCGCTCCATGAGCGCACGCAAGTGCAGGGCTTCCCCGCGATCTTCCTTCACCCACGCCTCGTCACGAACGCGGTCCCACACCATGCGATACGCGGCAAGCCGAAGAGACGGAACACCCAGAGCCTCATTGAGCAACGGATTTCCCGGCAACGCGAGGAGCGTCCGCGGCATGTAGGCCCCGATGTCCCACGGAAGCGGTTCGAATCTCCCGCGGGACCGGTCGAAGAGAAGGCGGAGATTGTGATCGCGAACGTGGCGGCTGCCGGCGAGCAGGCTCACGGCATACCATCGTACGAAACGATCGACGTCGACGATGCTCGCGAGCTTCTGGAAGTAGTCCGGCTCATCCGCGGCTCCTTTCCGAGAGAGTGCGAGGAGTTCGCTCACCTCCTCCGCCGTATCCGACCCGGGGGCTTTAACGTACTTCTTCCAGAATGCGACGTCGGAAAAAATCGGATCCCATTGCTGGAAGTACGATGATCCGCCGCCCGTCCCGTAGAGATTGCCGTCACCCGATCGCCCCTGCTTCTCCACCATTTCCTTCGTAAAATGCTCCACCTCTGTATAGAGCATGGGGGGGCCGCCATTCATGCGTACGCGCACAGGACGCATCGGAGGCACGAGGAGACCCAGCGCCTTTGCGCGATGGGCGTTGAGGAGCTCGGCATGCCAGAAGCGATCTTCCGGAATAATGAGGCTCAGATCGGTCATTCCATGGAATGACTTTCCGTCTTTGAAGCGGACCCTCCAGGATTTCTTTCGATACGCCCAGTGATTG
Organism: Candidatus Peribacteria bacterium RIFCSPLOWO2_12_FULL_55_15; assembly: GCA_001789045.1. Lineage (GTDB taxonomy): Bacteria > Patescibacteriota > Gracilibacteria > Peribacterales > Peribacteraceae > 01-FULL-54-110. The sequence continues at coordinate 20,689 of MFYG01000016.1, forward strand.
AAGAGATCACCCCGCACCCGTACGGCAACGTCGTATGCTTCTCCATCCGCAATGAACTGACCGTCTGTCCAATCCTTGCGATCCTCCGTGAGGAAGAGATTCCCGTACCATGGCGACGGGAGTTGTGTGGGAAGATTCTCCTCAATGCGCTGAAGATCGGCTGCAGCAATGCGGAGTTCATAGAGCGGGAGCGGCTCCGGTGGTCGCGGGCCGCGGAAAAAGGAATTCAGGAATCGGTCGAGGACGCGGACGCCAACGAGAATCCCCGGGAACTTTCCCACGAGCGTATCCTGAGCGAGAACCCCCTTGGGAACCGCCTGGTACACAATGATGGCAAGTCCTCCCAAAAGAACCCCCTGCACCACGATAAGTGCAGTGAGAATGCCAAGGGAGAGCTTCAGACGATTCACAACAAACGGCTAGAACGAGCGCAAGAACTATCCTATACTCAATCTATGTCCCGCACCATCGCCGTCATCAACGCCAGAATGGGATCCGAGCGCCTCCCGGGAAAACCCCTGCGGGAAATCGCCGGTCGTCCGCTCC
>MFYG01000017.1 GCA_001789045.1 Candidatus Peribacteria bacterium RIFCSPLOWO2_12_FULL_55_15
TGAAGAGCACGTGGTAGAGCACCACGACGAGCATGACGCCGACGACGATGTAGAGCCCCTGGAGGAAGGTGAACCCTTCGATCACAGGACGGAAGCATACCAAGAACACTCACCCACCGCAATATCCTGCACGCGATGGCATCCCGCCGTCACCAACGGTATCCTACTGCAAGAGCAGTTGGTCTTTCGCGGGCGTCGTATAATGGCTATTACCTCAGGTTTCCAACCTGAAGATACGGGTTCGATTCCCGTCGCCCGCTCCACGAAGCAGAGAGCCGAAGCCCTTCGGGGTCTTTCGCTGCGCTCATTCGGCTCACGCTTCATGGCACGCCTCTCTGCTGAGTGTCCTGTAGTCACCGAAGGTGTACTACTGGGACTGCTACTGGGGCAGTTTTGAACGAAAGAATGGCTTGTATCTATGTACTTCGTTCGCTACATTCCTCTACTCGCTCATTCACAGCATTGATCCCCCACCCATGCCTCTCCGGTGGTCGGAGGGGAATGCCGTGGGGGAATCTCAAGAAAAGGAGACGATCTATGAAAGCGATGATGTGGGCCTTGTGTATGTTCCTCCTCTCTGGAGCGATTGCGTCCGCAGACGAGGAGCCACAGAGAAAAACTCTGGACATCTGGATGCAGCAGAAGCTGCGTCTGGACAACACCGTGAGCTACTACATGTGGGTCGAGGGAGATACCTTCATCTTCGAGGGGTCGTCGGCCAATGTATACGTTGGTCTGAGCCTTGGCGGCAGTGCGTACGTGCGTGCGAAGAAGCTCGGGAATGCCATGATCTTCGTGAAGGAATACGAGACCCCGGGCGCGGTGGGCCGTAAGGTGAAGGTCGTCATCGGTGGAATCCGTGACAATGATGTCACAATCTATGTCCCGAAAGGGGTGAAAACCTCCTTCACCGTCTGCACCTTCAAGGAGGAGAAGGAGGCGCCCAAAAAAGACGAGGACGATGATTAGTTTAACCAACCCACGGCACTAGGGCATGGCTTCGCGGCCATGCCCTTCTTTAGTATGGACATAAACTCCTAGTGGCATGCTAAGCCATCGCCTCCTCCAGATGAACAATCCGCTTTTCGTGATCTTCCATCTTTGGTGTCAGTCGCCTGTCGATATTCCCGAGAATAGCCAGAATTTGATCATCTGTTTCGTAGAGCCTCGCGAATTTACCATCGAATTTCTTCTCGATCCTTTGAACGTCGCCCCCTAACTTCTGCATGGTGATATCCAGTCTCTGCACATCACTCCCTAGCTTCTGCACAGTGCCATCCAGTCTCTGCACATCACTCCCTAACTTCTGCACGGTGATATCCAGCCTCTGCACCGTACCATCCAGTCTTTGGAACTTTTCCTCTAGCCCCTGAAACCTGCCCTCTGGTTTTTGCATACTATGCTCCACCCTCCCAATATCCGCTTTTGTAGCTGGTGCTGTGTCATCGGACATGACCGCATGGTAGTTTTCCCTTGCTCCTGATGCAAGTTGATGAAAGAACGTCAAACGTTTTTGCTGACCCAATGCGGATAAGCGCGAAGTGGCAGGAATTCTGGAATGTTCACCCTCATGCGAGTGTTACTCTCGAAAACATCGCGGTTCTAATAGCCTCTAGTTTAGAGCTCCAGCAGTTACAAATGGCCTGCCATAGAGAAAAATACTATCCGGAGCGGTTGACATTTGATGAAAAAATGCTACGTTGGAATTAGTCGCAGACGGTCTGCGGCAATTCGTTCTTTGGAATAGCATGAAAAAGAGGTCTGTGATGGAAAGGAAATGGCATCTTGTGAAGGTGTTGATTGGCGTCGGACTCGTGGTAGTCGTCTTCTCTGCTGTGCACCTCGTAACACGGCAGACACCGGAGCCTCCTCCTGTTGTCCAAAAACAGGCAGAGATCAAGGAAAATGAAGTGGTACTCCCCGATCACCTCCGTCATCTTTCCCGCATCGTGGTCAGGGTAAGAACGCACAAGTCCTCTGGAAGTGGCATCCTCGTAAAGCGCGGGAAGAGGATCTTCATCTGGACTGCGGGATACATCGCGCATGCTTGCCGCGATACAACAGGGGAATTCAGCACCGCTGCATGGGTGAGCGTGCCTCTGGTCAATGGTACCGACGATGTTCCGGCCTCCGTCATCCGCTACGGTGGATTGGACGGTCCTGCTCTTCTCGAGCTCTATGGAAAACACTTCCGCCAAGGAGAGCCGTATATCCCACAGTCCACGGTCTTCGCAAAGGAGGAGACCTCCTCGAAGATCGGTGACACCGTGTGGCACACCACACCATTCTTGTCTCTAGCAACGAAGGGGATCATCAAAGAGCTCGGACGCGTCTACCAAAGCATCACCTATGATGTCACGACCCCCATCAGTGTCGCCGGGAGCGGTGGTGGCGGTGTCTTCACGGAAGAAGGAATCTGTCTCGGGATGGTGATGCTCGGTTCGGCGGACCTCTCCTGCTTCATCCTCCCCAGCCGCGAAATTCGCCGGTGGGCCAAGGCGAAAGGCGTCGCCTGGGCCATCGATCCTTTGGTCCCGATGCCCTCGGAGGAAGAGCTGAAGAAGCTCCCCATTGAGGACTAATGGGAACATGCTGTCCCAAATCGACTCCTCCCCCCTGCGGGGAGGAGTTTTTCAGTCTCTCCCCAGAGGAAATCATTGAGGATATGAGCTGAAAGCTCGGTGCTCCATATCTCGCAAAATAGAGTAAAAACCTGGTACAAAACGCGGCGACCGATGGTTAAAACATAGAGGGAAGACCCTAGTTTCTCGACCACCACCAGCCAAACTCCCTACGTGTTATTGGCAAACCCTCCCCAGTAGTACGAAGGGAGAAGACGATCCGGATCACCCACACCAAGTTTGCGGAGCTTCGCTCGGACATCATCAATCTCCGGAGCAGGATACTGCCGCTTCTGCACCTTCTCATCAGCAATGCCCTGTTGAGAAACCTCTTCGCCAGAAACCACCTGTTTTTCAAGAGACACCATAGAAAGAATAGGGAAAAGAAATACGCAGTGATTCTAAAAGAAAGGGGGAACAGAAGAGAACACCTATGAATGTCTAAGTGGCACGACAGCAAAAAAATGGCGCGCGAAAGAGGAAAAGGACGGAACAATGAAGGGGAGAGGCAATCTATACCCGCTGAAGAAACCGTTCCCCACATTGACTACACTGACACTGCACTACATCATTCCGAAGTTCGATAATCCGAATACGGTGAGACGTCGTGGAACGAGAAGGGACGGAATCTCCTCGGAACTCCGAGGAGAAGTAATACACCTGCCTCCCGTCGATCGTAAAATCATTCATGAGACCACACTGCGGACAGCACAGGAGAAGCTGCTCCAAATTATCTTCATACCCCAGCTCCTTCGCCCGTCGCTTGGAAAGGCGTGCGAGACGCTGTCCCAACGTAAGAATCTCTTCGTACACCGGATCCGAGACAATCCGGATATCCGCAAACCCCTCTCCCGGTTTTCCTGCCAGCTGTCCTCGAAGTCTCCGTTGCTCCCCATTGGGAGATTCGGGCATGTCCGGTAGCTCTGCCATACGGAAACATCGTATCACAGCCTAACCAAGACACTACCTGTACCTCTTTACCCTCGCCCCGTCAGTAGCTGAATGCTACATTCTCATCATGCCCTCGGTCATCCTTACCAATGAGAAGGGAGAAAGACTCGACCTTGCCGAGAGTCTCGATGCACACACAGGTGCAGGCCTGCTGCACAAGGCCTTCTCGGTGTACGTCTTCCGAAGTCGTGGTGAGGAACTCCTCCTCCAAAAGCGTGCAGAGGGAAAGCGCCTCTTCTCCAACCTCTGGACGAATACTTGCTGCAGTCATCCCCTCCCAGAGGAAGACGCGAAAAATGCGGACATGCGACGCCTGCAGGAAGAAATGGGATTCTCCTGCCCCCTGAAAAAGGCAGGATCCTTCCTGTACCGCGCAGAAGACCCAAAGGGTCACGGCATAGAGTACGAATACGACACTGTACTCGTTGGCATCGTAGACGATGCCGATGTGGTGCCGAACCTAGCCGAAGTGAGCGACTGGAGGTGGATCCATACTGATGACCTCACAGAGGAACTCGAAAGAACCCCCGATCTCTTCACACCATGGTTCGCGCAGGGACTCGGCATCGCACAGGAATATCTCCGCTCCCATGCCTGAGACACCACAGAAACTTCACCTTGCTCTTATCCCCGACGGCAACCGGCGTTGGGCACGCGCGAAGGGTCTCCACCCATGGAACGGACATGCGAAGGCCGTGGAGAACTTCCGCTCGCTCTCCGACTGGTGCCGGGAGAACCCACGCATCTCTCTGCTCACCATCTGGTGCTTCTCCACCGAGAACTGGAAACGCGATTCAAAGGAAATACGTAAACTCATGGATCTCCTCGAAAGCTATATTCGAAAAAATAGGGCAGACATGGCAAAGCAGGGCACCCGCTTCCTCCACTCCGGCCGCACAGACCGGATCCCGCCTTCCCTCGCAAAAGCTCTCAAGGAAATCGCCGAGGAAACAAAGGGAAATACCAACTTCACTCTCCACCTTGCTCTCGATTACGGAGGAAAGGATGAAATCATCCGTGCATGGAAAAAATCCTTCGAGATGCACCGCCTGTGTCATGGTAAGAAAAATTTTACTCAGGATGACACCATCGATCCTCTCCGCCCCTATCTTGATCACCCCTCTCTCCCCGATATTGACCTCATCATCCGCACCTCCGGCGAGTCCCGCACCTCGAACTTCTTCCTCTGGCAAAGCACGTACGCCGAATGGTTCTTCCTCGAGAAGCACTTCCCAGAACTCACGACGAAAGATCTCGAGGAAGTTCTCCAGAAATTTGATGAAAGGCAGCGACGGTTCGGTTCGTGAAATATGTTTAGAGGAAGTGCATCCGGCAAAATCATCCTTAGCGGCGAGTACGCCGTCGTGTTCGGGTATCCGGGAATCGCCGTTCCAGCACCGTTTACGGTGGAAGCGACGATGGGAAATACGTGTCACCCTGAACGTAGTCGAAGGGCGACACGGGCTGTGTTATGGTTCGACTACGCTCACCATGACACACTGACTGTCACCCACCACGGCATCGAGAACGAGAACTACCTCTATCGCATCCTTGATGCAGTGACGAAAATCACCGGACCACTCTCCGGTCACCTGACGATCGAGAACACGATCCCCATCGGTCTGGGGATGGGTTCATCGACCGCGCTCGTCATCGCCATCTGCCGCTGTTTACTCGAAAAACAGCACTCTCCCCTCTCCTGCCGCAGCGGGAGAGGGGCCGGGGGAGAGGGCAAGAATGATGAACCTAAAGAAATCGCCGCAGCAATCGAAGACGCAGTCAACCCCGGTCATAGTGGCCTCGATTTCGCAGTCATTTGGGAAGGAAAACCGGTGAAATTTACGAAAGCCAATGGCCCGACATCCGTCGATCTCGATCTCTCATTCCTCAAGAAGGCCATACTCATCGACACCGGAAAGCCGAATGAGACAACGCCGGAGATGGTGGCATGGATTAAGGACAATTCCCTCTCCCCACGGTCGGGGTTCAAGGTGAAGGGCGCACTCCAAACTATTGGCCACTGCACCGAACGACTATTAAAAGGAGAAGACATCAAAGAAATTTTCAAAGCCCACCATCGCGCTCAAATCACCCTAGGTATCGTTCCTCCAAACGTTCAGAAATTCATCACCGCCATCGAAGAATCTGGAGGTGCTGCCAAAGTTATCGGCGCAGGAGGGAGATCAGGGGGAGGTGGTATAGTCCTTACTATAGCCAAAAATGCTGTTACAATCGCATCTTCGTATGGTTACCGCTCTCTCAACACCGAATATTGCCTTCATTAAATACTGGGGCAATCGCAATGCAGAACTGCGTCTTCCTGCAACCGATTCGCTCTCGATGACCCTCGACTCCCCCACTGTCGAAGTCACGATCGAACCCGCAGATAGGTTTTCTGTTCAATCCCAAAAAGAACTCTCGCCAAAAGAGGTAGAACGATTCAAAAAACACCTCGAACTCACAAACATATACCTCCATTCTCTACACTACTCACTACCAACTACCAACTACTCACTCACCGTCCGCTCAAAGATTCCCCCAGCCATCGGTCTTGCCTCCTCCGCCGCCGTCTTCTCCGCCGTCGCCAAGGCATACGCCGCTCTCCTCGAAGAACAGGATATCCGCCTCACAGACGAACAAGTGAGCATCCTCGCGCGCCTCGGCTCCGGTTCCGCCGCGCGCTCCATCATTGGCGGCTTCGTCGCCCTACAAACTACTCACTACTCACTACAAACTGATGCGATTGACAGCGCTATCGCTGTCCAAATCGCCCCAGCCTCCCACTGGCCCCTCCACGACATCGTCATCTGCCCCTCTCTCCAAGAAAAAGAACATGGCTCCACGGAAGGGCACCACCTTGCGCATACCTCCCCCCACTATGCAGAACGATTACTTCAAATACCACGACGCCAACAGGAATGCATTGATGCCATTCTCGGGGGGGATTTCGAGAAACTGCAAAAAGTAGCCGAGGAAGACGCTTGGGACCTCCACCAAGTTGCCAAGACCTCCACCCCATCACTCCAGTACCTCACGGAAGACACTCATCGAATCACACGGGAAGTCACCGCCCTCCGGGAAGCAGAGCATGTCGCCGTCCTCTACACCATGGACGCCGGCCCCACCGTCCACCTCGTGTGCACGGAGGACGCCGTGGACGCCGTCAAAGAGTTCGCCCATGCCCAGAAGGATTGCACGGTGTTTGAAACAAAAGTGTGGAGTGGAGCAAGGATGGTGGAAGCAGCACATGCATAGAAAAAGCCCAGATCCATTGTGATCCGGGCAACGCTCACTACGCCAGTTTCTCACCGCAGAAAGGGCAATAAATGATCCTAAAATCTACGGACCGATCTTTCTCCCAGAAAAAGAGAAACGGCTCCGAATAGTAGTATCGCATGTACCAGATGCTCTTCTCGGAAGAATAGCTGCCGATCTCGATACTAGGACCAGGAAATCGATTTCGTTCCCTCCGGAGACTACCACAGTCATGTTGACCAGGAAACATCTTGGCCTTCCTTTCTTAAAATGAGCGATCCCATCCACCGTGGATAGGAGGGGCATAATATGAGAAAAACCGCTATAGTCAAAGGAGAATGGACATGAGAAACCTCCCAAATCATCTCCCACCAATCGAACGCTGTGAAGCGCGCCGACGGCAGATCGAGCAAGAACTCGGCATCGACCTCTCTACTCTCTCCATTGATCCCACAAAAATCGGTCACGCCGAGGAACGGAATTGCGAGCAAATGTTCGGGCACGTACCGATCCCGGTGGGCTACGCCGGACCACTCACTGTTACATTCAGTTCAGGAGAAACGGCAGATATCCATCTCCCTCTCGCAACGACCGAGGGCGCCCTCGTTGCAAGCGTGAATAGAGGATGTAAAGCATTGCGGATGAGCGGAGGAGTGAAGACCAAGTCGACATACCACGGAGTCTCACGGTCTATTGCACTGAGAATGTCATGTCATGGTTCGACTACGCTCACCATGACACAATCCGAAATTCAAAAACGGGAAACCGAATGGAAATCAATCGGAGAAACCACAAGCAACCATCTCAAAATCCTCAAATACGAAATTGATACCGAAGACCCCTACCTCTTCCTCACGATCTACGCCGATACCGACGAAGCAATGGGGATGAATATGGTGACGATTGCCGCAGAAAAGATTGGCCAGTGGATTGAGAAAAACTTGCACCTAACATTCATCACGGTCGCAGGGAACGTGGATAGCGATAAAAAGCCAAGTAAACGGACCCATGATAAGGGGCGCGGGTACGAAGTCACCGCAACAGCGACCATTTCTGCCGATGTGATTTCATCCGTTCTCAAAACAACACCAGAAGCCATGTTTCAAATCGCTCACGCAAAACTTGATGCCGGTTCTGATATTGCCGGTGCCCTTGGTCACAATTGTCATGCTGCCAACATCATCGCCGCTCTTTATATTGCCACCGGACAGGACCCGGCACACGTGGTGGAAGGATCACTCGCGGACACCACATGCCGATGTGTCACCCTGAGGGATCCGCCCGTGATGGTTCGTGACGATTTTGCTAGCGCAAAATCCCTCACCATGACACGGGCGGATCGTCTCGAAGGGCGACCGGCGGCATCTCATGCTGTAGAAATTTCCGTCCGCCTTCCCGCCATCCTCGTTGGCATCCGCGGCGGAGGCACTACCCTCCCCGCCCAATCCCAATGCCTCAAACTCCTCCTCGGCCCCACAGGACCTAGGACCCAGGACCTAGGACATTGTCTGCATCCATGCAGACGATTGGCTGAATCCATCGGCGCCGCCGTCCTCGCGGGGGAACTCTCGCTCCTGGCTGCCCTCTCCTCGCATAATCTGGCACAATCGCATAAAATTCTCGCGAGATCGCAATGAAATCGGCAATTCTCGGCTTCGGCACATACCTCCCACGCTACCGCATCAGGACGGAGGAAATTGCGCGCCACTGGAACCAGGATCCTAATGACATCCGGAGAAATCTCGGCATCACGGAAAAAACTGTCCCTGGCCCCGATGAAGATAGTTTCACCATGGCCTTCGAAGCAGGGAAGCAAGCGATAGAAATTGCAGGCATCCATTCCTCGGAAATCTCCGCGATCTTCGTCGGCTCCGAGAGCCATCCGTATGCAGTGAAACCCACGAGCAGCATGCTCGTCGCCGCCCTCGAACTCCACCCCTTCTGCCACTGCGCAGATTTGGAATTTGCCTGCAAAGCAGGAACGGCGACAATGCAGATTGTCGATAGTATGGTCCGTGCGAAGCAAATCGACTACGGCATCGCAATCGGTACCGATACCGCACAGGCTCGCCCCGGCAATGCCCTCGAGTACACTGCTGCAGCAGGGGCTGCGGCCCTTGTCCTTGGCCAGGAGAAATCGCCACAGGCAATCTGCAGGATCGATGCAACGCTATCCTTCACCACAGATACACCGGACTTCTGGCGTGCGGCGGGGGAGAAGTACCCAAGCCATGCGGGACGCTTCACGGGAGAGCCGGGCTACTTCCAGCACGTCCGCACGGCCCTCCAAGGAATGCTCGACATGGAGAAACGGAAACCGAGCGACATCGACCACCTCATTCTCCATATGCCCAATGCAAAATTCCCAAAGAAAGTTGCAAAGGAATTCGGCTTCGCAGAGGAACAACTGGAGCACGGGTTCATCGTTCCCCTGATCGGAAATACGTACAGTGCTTGCTCGCTGCTCGGCCTCTGCGCCGTCCTTGAGCAGGCAAAGAAGGACGAGAGCATCCTCCTCGTCTCCTATGGCTCCGGCGCCGGTGCGGACGCCTTCCTCATGACCATGCTCCGCGATGGTGTTCCTCTCCCCCCCGATGATCGCGAAGTGCAGGAACTGACGTACAGCGAGTATTTGCAACAGACGAAAACCGCAGCATAATGCCCATCTCCCGTATGGATCCCAACCGCCTCCACCTCTCCTGGGACAAAAAGCAGAACGAGCAAGAACTCGAGCGTATCACGGAATCCCTCCAGGAATACTTTCCGGAAGAGCAATTCCTCATTCGTCTCACGCTCACGCAGCCACAACCCGGCCGGAGCCAGGCGGACATCATGTTCTACCGCGAAGATACAGAGGAAGATCGCAAAATCTGCACCATCCGCCACATCATCGGCTCTCAGCTCTCCATCCAAAATATCATCGCCGCTATTCGGTCGGCGTTGCAAAAGTAGAATTGATTCCTCCTTCGCACACAGTATCATGAGCGGCCTCTCTCAGACGGTCTGAGAAAGGGAAAGTGGCTGTTCCTTACAAAAAGGGGCTGATTGGCTTCAGAGAGGTGTCCCCTTCAGTGAGAAGGAAGAACCCGCTGACCCCACGAATGTCCGCACCATCAAGGACATTGCGACGGTCCTGGGAGAATGGCAAAAACGGCATCCAGACCGCCGCATTCTCTCCATCGTCCTACAGGACGACGCGACCCTCATCATCGTCACCGCCCGATGAGGGACAACCACCGAACAGCCCATCCACCCCGCTCACACGAGCGGGGTGGCGTTCTTAACATTTCCTATAGCAAGAAGGAGGCATAGAATACCTCAGCGTTGCAACGGGACATTTTCCTCATAGGCGCCAGCCAGACAAAATTCGGTGAGCTTTGGGGCAAAAGTCTCCGTGACCTCGCGGAGGAAGCGGTGGGAAAGGCCATCGCGGATGCCTCCTGTCTGCCGACGGCAATCGACGCCGTCATCGTCGCCAACATGCTCGCGGAAACAGCGAACAACCAGGCGCACCTCGGCGCCATGGTTTCTTCACTCCTTCCCCATCGACCCCCTGCCCTACGGGTCGAAGCAGCCTGCGCATCGGGCTCCGTCGCCGTCCATACTGCCTGCGCTCTCCTCGAGAGCGGCCGCGCACAGACGATCCTCGTCCTCGGCCTCGAGAAGATGACGGACATTCCCGGAGAAACGATTGCGTGCGCGCTCATGGGTGCGGCAGACGCAGAGGAAGACCAACCATCGGGCCTCACCTTCCCCGGCATCTTCGGCCTCATCGCAAATCGCTACATGCATGAACACTACCTGACCCGTGACGAACTCAATCTCGTGAGCGCCACGCATCACCTAAACGCCGCCGAGAATCCCTACGCCCACTTCCAAAACCCCATTGATCCAGAGGATGTGGAAAAAAGCCCCATCGTCGCCGACCCACTCCATGTCCTCGACTGTTCACCCGTGAGCGACGGGGCCGCGGCATGTATATTGAGTACACATACTGCAAGCCAGGTCCGGCTTGCCGCCTCACAACTCGCACACGACACCCTGAGCATCACGAAGCGGCCATCAATCACCAGCTTCCGAGCCACGAAAGACGCTGCCAAAAAAGCCTACGCGGAAGCAGGAGTGACAACAAAAGACATCTCCCACATCGAACACCACGACTGCTTCTCCATCGCCGCCGTGATCAACCTGGAAGACCTTGGCTTCGCAGAGAAAGGGAAGGGAATCGAATGGTATAAAAACAGCACTACTCACTACTCACTACTCACTACTCACTCGCTCAACTCCAGCGGCGGTCTCAAATCCTGCGGCCATCCGGTCGGCGCCACAGGCGTGAAGCAGATCATCGAAATTGGGAAAAAGCTCAAAGAGGAAAAGACACAATGGGGTCTCGCCCACAACTTCGGCGGCGCCTGCGCCACCTGTTGCGTCACCATCCTTGAGAATACAGCAGTGTCACCCTGAGCGTAGTCGAAGGATCGATACTGCGTGTATGGTTCGACTACGCTCACCATGACACGCCCTCCCCCCACCCAGCCTAGTATGTCCTCTCCCACCCCTCCCATCATCGCCCGCGCACAAAAAAAATGGCAGCGCAAACTCCAAGAGGGCAAAATCCTCTCTTACACGACCGTACGCGCCGGAAATCATTCTCAGACCATCGCCCTCATCGAACTCACGGACGGCTCCCGCGTCCTTGGACCGCTCACCGCTCACCGCTCACTCGTCTCGGCGAAGGCCGGAGCCGAAGTCGGACCGCTCACCGCCAGTCTCATCGATCAACCCGTCCACCCCCGCATGTCCCTTTCTCATGTAACTCCCGACGGCCTGCGCGTCTACAACATCGCATATGAGATCACAGCACAAAAGGAAGTTCCCACATTCGAAGAGAGCATCTTCCCTCGCTACATCCTCGCCTTCACCGGCCCTTCGGGGGTCGGAAAGTCCACCGTGAGTTCATTGCTCGCCACCCTCTGCGGTCCATACCTCGAACGCGTCCCCATCCTCACCACCCACAAACCGAAACATGGCGACGACGGGGAGTACACCTATACCTCGGTTACGGCTTTCGATGCTCTTAAAAGGCAGGACGCATTTGCCGCCATCACAGACATTCCTTCCAAAACAGAGAGTCGGTGCTACGGCTACCGCAAAGAAGATCTCGAAAAAACATGGAAAAAGGGGAAAATCCCCATCGTCGTGACAGAAATGCACCTCCTCCAGGGGCTTGCGAACACCTACGGCCGCCGCTCTATTCTCTCCTGCGGTCTGCTCCCACCCGGACGCAGTCGCCGCGCGATGCTGAGCTCCCTCCTATTTCGCCTGCGCACGCGCGGACGGGAGACCGAGGCGCAGATCCGAGAACGCCTGAAGAATGCATTGCACGACCTTTCCTTCTTCAAGGCTCGCGCCGATCTCTTCGATCACCTGATCGTGAATGAAAAGCTGGAACACGTCATCGAGAAGCTCAAGCCGCACATTCCGGGATTGAAGGAGGCGTAAAAATGGATCACTTCCCCGGACACACCTTCGCGATCTCCTGCGACACCTTCCCCGCAAACTCCTTTTCAAACATAGCGGAGAACTCCTGGGCCAGTGCTTCCGCCGCGCGGTCGTAGGCATCGGGATCAGCCCACGTCAGCTTCGGATTGAGAAGTTTCGGATCCACACCGGGACACGCTTTCGGGACGAGGAGGTGGAATTTCTGGTATTCCCAATACGGAACATCGCAGAGTTTTCCAGAAAGTGCCGCGTCGACAAGACGACGTGTGAGCGCGATATCCATACGCTTCCCTACTCCATACGCCCCCCCGCTCCAGCCGGTGTTCACGAGGTAGACGTCTGTCCCATGATCCAAGAGCTTCTTCTTAAAAAGCGAGAGGTAATCCATGGGCATTCGCGGCATGAAGGGGCCGCCGAAGAAACGGGAGAAGGTTGTCTTCGGCCTCGTCACACCGGCTTCGGTCCCTGCAAGCTTCGAGGTGTAGCCCATGAGGAACCAGAGGAGCACCTGCGTGTGACCCAGCTTCGCAATAGGCGGCAGCACCCCCTGTGCATCGGCCGTGAGGAAAAGAACGGTCCTCGGATGTCCCGCACACCCCTCTTTCACAATGCGCGGAAGGAATGAGAGTGGATAGGACGCACGGGAATTCTCCGTGAGACGTTCATCATCAAGATCGAAGGAACCATCGGGATACATCATGGCATTCTCGATGATGACGCCCCTCTCCATACCAAACACCGCCTCATAGATCTCCGGTTCCTTCTCCCTCCGAAGGTGCGCAAGTTTCGCGTAGCACCCTCCCTCCATATTCGCGATGCCGTGATCGGACCATAGATGCTCATCATCGCCAATCATGGAGCGATTCGGATCCGTCGAGAGTGTTGTCTTTCCTGTTCCCGAAAGACCGAGAAAAAGCGCCGTGTCGCCGCCATTCCCTCTATTCGCTGCACAGTGGAGAGGGAGAATCCCCTGCTCCGGGAGGAGAAAATTCATCGTCGTAAACAGGAGCTTCTTCACACACCCAAGGTACGATGTGCCGTACACGAGCCCGCGCATACGCTCAAAATCCATCGCAACCAACATATCCACAGTTTTTACGGCGCTCTTGCGGAGCACGCCATCGTAGGAAGCAGTCATTGCCCGATCGTGCGGAAGAACGAGGAGAGTGAAAGGCTCACCATGACACGCTGTCCGAAACATGTTATCGGTGAAGAGCGCTACGAGCGGACTATCCGTAACCGTGCGGACAGGAAACGTGGATTTCTTCTCTGCCCCAACGGACCGCTCGGTGACGTACAGAGATGTCTTGCGCTCGAGAAGAGAGATGGCATCGTCCCAGAGCTGATCGAATACCCGAATCTCCATTGGATTACAGGCCGAAAAACCCCAGTCGCACGCTTCCAACGCACACCCATGCCGCACGATGTAGGTATCCTGCGGAATGCGCCCTGTGCACGCTGCCGGACCCCACGTCGCCAGAGCGCCAGAAGACGTGAGGAACGCTTCCCGGGCATCGAGTGTCGCCTGGATCATTGCTGCGCGCGATGGATTCCGGGAAACGGCAGGATGCTCCTGAAGAAGTGCCTGCACTGCATTGGTAGCTACGGTCGTCATACGAGAAAAGAATAAGAGGAACAAACCTGTGCAATAGAGCGGAAAACATCGGGGATATCCGCCTCTGGTATCGCGGAAAATGCGACACGGAGCAGGCGCTCCCCAACCGTCACAACCCCAATCCCGTGCTCATTCAGAAGGCGTTCTTGCACTGTACCAGCAGAAAGTCCATTGCACAGTTCCAAACAAAGAAAATAGCCAGCATTGCACGGAAGGACGCGGAAGGAAACGCTCGACGCAGCACCGTTTGCCGACGTCCACGCTGCGCGAAACCGTAGTTCGAGAACCACAGCATTCGCTCTACGCTCCTCCCAGTACGTTGTGGACTGGAGAGTACACAAGACGACGCTCTGGGAGAGATGCGAAACATTCGAGAGCGTCCCGCGAATGATCGCGGCAGTCTTATCCTCAAGCACGCGAAGCTCCTCCTGCTTTAACCCATTACCACCGTATGTGAGGAATCCCACACGGAGTCCCCATGCATAGTCCTCCTTCGAGGAGCCATCGATCTTCACCACAAGAACGCGCTCGTGCAGTGACACCAGCAAAGCAAAGAGAGATTCCCGCAAGATTCCTTCCTCGTAGACAAGCCCAAAATACGCATCATCAACGAGGACAACAACGTCGCTTCCCTCTTCCGCACACTCACGAATGATCGCACAAATCTCGCATGCTTCCTCGAACAGCGGCGCATATCCCGTCGGATTATTCGGAAAATTAAGGAGAAGTACTTTCTTCCGAGAGCCGCGCCGCAGAGCTGCTCGCAAGCCAGCGCTATTGAAGGACTGCCCATCAAAGAGCGGAAAGGAGCGCAGCCGCGCCTGGGACAGATCCTGGAACACGAGATCATAGTTCTCCCAGTAAGGCTCTGCGAGGATGAGATCATCGCCGGGATCGAGAAAGAGTTCCGCGGCAATGCGCAGACCATGCGTGAGACCGGCAACAACAACCGGCATGCTCACCGGACCCTGGAGCGATGGATTCTTAGTATGAAGAAGCTCTCCCCAAAGCTTCCGTAAGAGCAACTTCCCATGACTTGGCGCATAGAGAAGGGCATCTGCCGGGGGAACGCCCAAAGACCCTTCGAGTGATGGCAACCCCATAGGCAACCGGTCATCACGAAGCGCAACACCGACCGTTGCGTTGATGCGAGCTCCCTGCGCCCGCGCCGTTTGGACGAGGATCCCACCAACAGGGAACTGTATACGCCGACCGCAAGCTGAGAGAAACTGATCCATGCTGTTCAGAGTTACAGAAGAATAGTGGCCGCACTCTAACACCACTCATCTCCAGGGAGGGAAAAACCCCTCTCCTTGAAGAATGCGCATCACAAAACGGAAAAACCTGGGAGAACGAACTTACCAAATCCCACAACGTGCTTAAAAAACGGGTAAAAGACAATAAAGTAGAGCGGGAAGCAATATGGAACACGATGAGGGATGGGGATAATCCACTCTCCAATGGCACGACACCGTATCCGCCACCGGGTCGAGGAGACGCGAAATACCTGCTCTCGCGCTGTCCTGAACGAAGATACCATCGTCATTCGCCTTGCCCGGAATCTCTCGCAAGAAGAACGACGGGAACATATCAGAAGTTTGCTACGGCGCATGATGGAACAAGTACTGAAGGAACAACGTAAAAAGCGTATTACCCCATTCCGCCATATCCTTGATGGAGGAGAAACTCTCACCATCCAAACCAAGACAGGGAAAACCTATCGTTTTTTCCTCACCCCAGGCCCACGCACTACTATCCACTCTCTCAAAAGAGAGAGAGGATGGAACATCGTCATTGGTCCTACCCTCCGGCGTCCCGGACTCCATAAACTCCTCTGGTCCCTCCTCGCACACGCGGAAAGAGCCTCTGTCCACATGCTCGTCCACGAAATGAACAGGCGCACTCTTCGTGTACCCATCAGCAACGTAAAACTGAGCTTCGCGCGCTCACAGTGGGGAAGCTGTTCCCAACAAGGCACAATTATGTTGAATACAGCTCTCCTCTTCGTCCCTAGACGCATTCTCCACTACGTCATCATCCATGAACTCGCCCACCGGAAAGTCCAAAATCACTCCACCCGCTACTGGGAGACCGTAAAGCGCGCCATGCCACACTATCGCAGGGCATACCAGGAACTACAGAACTACCGGCTGCCGAGTCTGTAACAACACCTATTCCTGCGACGATGCCGATGAAGGGAAACGGCTCTCTTTGTGTCGCGTAACACCGACACGCACGGTCGGAACCGGCCGCTTCTTCGCCTTCGCGATATCATCCGCCGTCAGGCGCTCTTGTACTGGCTCAGGTGCAATCCGTTTCTTCGATGCAGAATCCATGCGCCCACGACTGAGGGGGAGCTGCGTTTCCTCGACCACACGCTGACAAAGTTCATAGAAACCAGGAAGATAATCCTTCAACGTTGCAGGACATGATCCCACCCGATGGTACCGCCTGAGCTGCGATCGATCCCGCTCCGAGAGCGTGTCCACCGTCAACACCGGAGCTGCGGCATGTGATAGGCCACTCGAAGGCACAACAGAAGGAAGGGCATCGGTAAGGAATGGCTGGAACGTTGCAGGATCATTGATCTTGATAGACAGACAATCGAGAGTTTGACCTTGCTGGCGCAGATCTCGACAGCGTTCAATCGCGCGGGAATACAAACGACGCTGCTCTCGCCAATCTGCCCGATCCGCCTGCAATTCCTCTAAGGAATACCCATTATTCGCTTGCGACCGGAAAATTGCAGAGAGGTCACTACCAGGAAGAGTGAGTGTCCCCACAAGAAGGGAGACTCCCGCCACCATCAGCATCACCGTAGAAAAGTGGAGAGTCTGTTTGGCCATCAAGACATTGTACCACATCTGCACCCTCCCTACAATCCCACGGCCTCGCGCACGCGACCCATTGTCTTCTCCGCAAGAGCATGCGCCTTTTTACGTCCGCTTTCCATCACTTCCCGGACGTAACCACGTTTCTTCTCAAGATCGGCCCGCCACTCCCGCATAGGTGCAAAGAAATCTTGGTACGAGGAGAGAAGACGTTTCTTCGCCTCTCCATAGGACAAACCCCCGCCATATTCCTCTGCGAGGACGTTCGCCTCCGCCGGAGAAAGAAAGAGCTTGTGAATCTGAAAAATAACAGACTCTTTTGCGTCCTTTGCGTCCTTTGCGTCCTTCGAGTCCGTCACGATGCGCATGATCGCCTTCCGTCCAGCCCCTTCATCGAAGAGCGGAATGGTATTCCCATAGCTCTTGCTCATCTTCTGTCCGTCAATGCCGGGCACCACCGCGGCATCCTCGCGGATGAACGGTTCCGGAATCACGAACGCGTCCCCGTACACACGGTTGAACTTCACCGCAATATCCCGCGTCATTTCCAGGTGCTGCTTCTGATCCCTCCCAACAGGGACAATGTTCGCGCCGTAGAGGAGGATGTCCGCCGCCATGAGGACTGGATAAGTGAAGAGACCGGCCGTCGCGACAATCCCCTTCGAAACCTTCTCCTTATAGCTCACGGCGCGCTCAAGGAAACCCATCGGCGTCACTGTGGAAAGGATCCACATGAGTTCCGTATGCGCAGGGATGTCGGACTGATAGAAGAGAATGGATTGTTCAGGATCGAACCCGCACGCGAGGTAGTCGATCACAATGTCCTCCCGTGCACGCCGTAACTCCGCAGCATCACACATCGTCGTGAGCGCGTGCAAATCCGCGACAAAGAAGATGCTCTCCTCCACTTTGCCGACGTACTCCAGATTCGGCTTGATCGAACCGAAGTAGTTCCCAAGATGAAGTTTCCCGGAGGGCTGGATACCGGAGAGGACGCGCATGGGGAAAGTATACAGCTACCCCCCTCTCCCAGTTTACCCCAATATCTCCAGTATCTTCTCAAACGCCCGCGGCAATGGCGCTTCGATCGTGAGGAGTTTGCCTGTCACGGGATGCGGGAATGCAAGACGCGCCGCATGGAGGAAGAAGCGATGATATCCGTACTCCCGCGTGAACCGGTGATTGAGCGCGCGATCACCATAGATATCATCGAGAACGAGAGGATGGCCGATGCGTGCAAGATGCTGGCGAATTTGATGGCGACGCCCGCCCTCCTCCATCCACACCTCGAGGAATGCCGCATCCCGGAATTGCTCTCGCACGCGATACCGCGTGACCGCGGGAACCTGTCTTCGTTCCTCTGGAACTTTGACCGAACGCGCAGGAAGAGCAAAACGAATCACCCCACTTTTTTGGGGACGACCAGCAACCACCGTGACATAGACCTTCTCCCATTGAGCAAATTTTTTACTCAAAATATTCTGCAGCGCCGTGCGCGTCCGAGCGAAGAGCACCACCCCCGACGTCTCAAAGTCGAGACGGTGCACGGCGCGGAGTCCGGGATACTGCCTCCAGAGAAAATCGAGGATGGGCAGCTTCCCGACTGCGCCCTTCCCCCTCACAACAAGCTCGCCGGAAAGCTTATTCACAGCAAGAACATGTTCATCGCAGTAGAGAATACGCTTTGGATCAATGCCCATACCTCAAGTCTACCTTCCCCGCCCACTACTGACACCCACAGCACCCACCGCACCCACCGCACCCATTCCCTCCCGAGGACTCCTCCTTCGCGCAACACTCACTCTTCTGTTGACCTGAACCACATCCACATTTTTCATCCTTATTACAGCACTCACTTTTCTGCTTCCCAGAACCACAGCCACAGGAATCGTCTTTATGAGAGGAAAATGGAGCCATAGAAACCATGGGGAAAGAAAACGAAAGGAGTATAGCACATCTCTACACCCACAGAGCAACATACAAATCCTGAAAAAGCCCCAGTTTTTAAGCCAGTTTGAGTAATGTCGGTGCCGAAAACAGGTGAAGTTGTGTCGGCGGCGATCTC
>MFYG01000018.1 GCA_001789045.1 Candidatus Peribacteria bacterium RIFCSPLOWO2_12_FULL_55_15
CCTCAGCAGAAGGCAGTGGAGGAAATCATGCGGGGACTGTTTACGGCAGGAAAGCCCATCCTCCGAGCCCTTGCCCAATATGGCAGGTACCCCATATCTTGGACACACTTTAGACAAGTTCCCCCTCCAAGATTATGGGCAAACAACACCGCATCGCTCCCGACGTGAAGGAGCAGATCCTCAAGCGCATCAAGGACGACGGCATCTCTGTCTCGCAGACCGCCAGTGAGCACGGAATCCATGAGACGACGGTCTACGGCTGGATTGCCAGTGGTGTCTCCTCCATTCCAACGCTTCGGGAACTGTCGCATCTCAAGAAGGAAAACAAAATGCTCATGGAGCTGGTGGGAGAGCTGACCGTGAAGCTCTCGCACGCCCAAAAAAAGAGCTGATCATGTACAAAGTAAACAAGCGGGAACTTGCGAAGAAGCTCGGCCATTTCCAGGTCCAGCCTGTACTACGCTCGGAAGAAGCCGCAGAAGGATTGGCAGCTGAAGTGCGCGATGGAGGAGGTGTTGCGGGTGCATCCGAGCTACGGACACCGCAGGCTTGCCATCGCCTTGGGTATGAACAAGAAACGCACGAAGCGCGCGATGAAGCTCTTCGGCATCCAGCCATACCGTCGCAGAGGCAAGAAGTGGAGAAAGCCGCCCTGCAGGCCAGAGAACATCGTTGGCAATCTGCTGATGGGCACTGTGCCGCTACACCCAAACCACATCTGGGCGACGGACTGCACCCACGTCGATTGGAAGAACAAGCGGCTCTTCATCGCCACGATGATGGATCTCCATACGAGAACCGTCACTGGCTTCAGTGTGCTGACCAACCACAGTGTTCATCTCGCCATCAATTCGCTCTTCTCCGGCATTCACAAACATCCTGCCCCGGAGATTCTGCATTCTGACCGAGGCAGTGAGTACACGGGTAAGGACATGCGGATCATCCTGGAGTTGCTTGGCACGAAGCAATCCATGAGCAGGGCGGGGTGTCCGTGGGAAAACGGATACCAGGAATCCTTTTACTCCCAGTTCAAAGTGGATCTGGGAAATCCAAGCAGATTCTCCTCGCTCGGAGAACTCGTGTACGAGATCTACCGCCTCATCCATTCCTACAACACGGACCGCATCCACACGGCACTCAGGATGCCGCCAGAAGCATTCGCACTGCGATATCAAACGTCACAGTTTCTTGCTTCCTGCAACGTGTCTTAAGTTTGGGGTACTTGCCACTTTGATGGTACGGTTACGGCTTTGCCATGTGATGTGTCTCACTCTCATTATCACCAGAATATTTACGCATTAGAAAACCATCAAGGTCGTCAGTATGTGGGTGCTGCGGATGAACATTGTCCGGTGTGTACTGGGTCTACTTCCCCTTCTTCTTTACCGTAAAGGAGCGGACGAAACTGTCGAAGACGCGCAGCGCCTTTGCGTAGGTGTTTTTGGAACTCGCGTAGGCAAGGATGTAGATGGCCTTGCCATTGGCGATCCAGACCTGTTTTCCCTTGAGCGTCTCTCCGTCGGACACCTGTGTGGTGAGGAATTCCTTGGCGGACATGCCTTTGATCTTCTTGGATCTCGTTTTGAGCACTTTCAATGCGGAATTCTGTTCCTCTATGAACTGATTCGTGATCTTGCTGATATCAACAGGCCCTTCCGCGAAGGAAGCTCCCACACTGATGGCAGATTTTTCATCAGGAGACTGGATCACCAAAAGAACGCCATCGTCCTGAGGGAGGACGATCCAGGAAACCGGGTACTTTATGGAAAAGCCGAATTCTTTCGAGTGAAAGGCGGCGGTCTTGGGAGTCGACGCGCCAACCGGTACCGCTGGCAGGAGCAGGGAGAGTGCGATGAAGGCCGTGAAGAGAACAAGGAAACGAGAATGGATCATAATAGAGAGAACATATACCATGAGGATCAATGAAGAAAGGAAGACGGATCGGCGTCATCCTCGCACTGGTGGGAGGCGTCGCAGGGGGTGGTTTTTTGTTCGCGACCGTGAGCGGCTTCCTTGCCGCGAGCTCCGTAGCGCGCGTAGATTGGCAACAGACAGCTGGTCCCATTGGGGGAGTCGTGAACAGGATGAAACTCATCAATGGGGAAGTGTGGGCGTCGCTCTATTCGGGTGGCATCTACAAATTCGCAGATAATCGGTGGCAGCAGATCGGCATCGGTCATGGTCTGCCCGAGAATCGCATCTTCGATTTCGTCATTGCTCCGGATGATCCAAAGACGATCTATGCCGCTCAGTTGGTTGCCTGTCTCGCGAAGAGCACGGACGGCGGCAAAAACTGGAAAGGCCTGTGCGACGGGCTGCTCCCGCAGGTGAAGTTTGATAACTACAGCTCCAAAGCACTTGCGTTCGATCCCAAGGACAACACAGTGTTGTACGTGGCCGGCAAGAATGAGCGCGACGACGCCTCCATCCTCATGAGTCCGGATCGAGGGAAGACCTGGAAGATCGTGCATGATTTTGCGAAGGAAATGCCGATCAACAACCTCGTGTTCTTTCATGACCGTATGTACCTGGCGACGGAGAATGACGGAGTGTACCGGTCGGATGACCGCGGAAAGAGGTGGATCCCTCTCCAAATCGGTCTTGACCAGATGCAAGCAGGACAATTTGTGGTCGATCCCGATTGGAAGAATCTGTATCTCTTTACCGGTCTTCTGCAGTACAACGTTCGGGGGGGTGGTTCCATTTATGTGCTTGATGAAGCTGCCTCGCGCTGGAAGCAACTGGGTGGCCCTGAAGGCGTCACCAGCATGACATGGGGTGCGGGGGCGCTCTGGGCTGGGAATGTAGCCGGGGAAATTTGGAGGAGAGATGCCAAAGGCTGGACGCTCCTCAATCGCGGCGCGGAGCTCCCATCGACCATCACCGAGATGGCGTTCACGAATGATATGACTCTCTTTGTAGGCGCACGGGGGTTCGGTATATACCACTCCAAAGATTTGGGTAAAACATTTGAGGATGTGAGTACGGGATTGACTGCGAGTGCCACGCGCGAAGTCTACGTCAATCCGGTGAACGCCAATCAGTTGTACGTCATCAGTTGGGATCGGCCCGGCATCTATATTTCGAACGATGGAGGCGCGTCATTCACTGTTCTCGGCAAAGACGTCTACGTTGAAAGTATGATGCCTCAGCCACAGGACTTCACTCACGTCTATGCCGCGGGGATGCAGGGGTTCTATGACGTCGGCGCGGAGGGCACGGACGGAACCTGGCAGGAGCGTAAAAAGCCGGGACCGCCGGGCGCCGTAGTGAAGACAATCGCCATTGATCCGAGCGATGCCAAGCATCTGCTCGTCGGTCTTGGCAAAGAGACGGCGGAAACCCCTGAAGGCTACGGCGTCTATGTAAGTCGTGATAGTGGGAAAACATGGAAGAAGGCAAGTCTCCCTGACAAAGCCTCCTACTCCATTCTCTTCAATCCCAAGGATCCGAAGATCGTATACGTTGGCTTCCTTGGCGGCGGTATCTACAAAAGCAAAGATGGAGGGGAGACTTTCAGCAAGATCAAAGATGACCGCCTGAAGTACACGTACCGTATGGCGATGTCGGCCGGTGATCCCAATGTTTTGCTCGCGGGTTCCAACTTGTTCTTCGCGCAACTCTCCGGAGAAGAGCAGTCTGCGGGAACGCTCGGCGGCCTCTTCAAGAGCACAGACGGAGGGGCCACGTGGAAGGACATCATCGCAGATATCCGCAACTACGGGCCCAATGAGCAAGGGAACTTCAACGGCGCTCTCTCTAACTTCGGCCACATGCCGAACTACGAGCAGATGCTCATTGACCCGCGGGATCACCGGCACATGCTCATCGGCCACCACGGCGAAAATGTGTTTATGACGAATGACGACGGAAAAACATGGGAGAAGCAGAAGTCAGGCATGATTCCAGAAGACATGCATAACTATGCATACTGTCTGGGGGCAGATGCATCCTTTAAGACCGTGTATGCCTGCACATGTGGCAGAGGATTATTCCGTGGCGTCGTGAGTCCCGGTGTGGGCATCAGCTGGCGACCGGCCGGACTTGCAACAGTCCCGTACAGTTTCCCACCATCAGCATGATTCGCAGACGCATTCTCACTCTTCTCCTCATCGTGGGACTTCTGCCCCTCATAGCGAGCGCAACAGGAGGAGAGACAACGCCGGTCTCCATACATTCCCTCGCACCGACTTTCTTCTGGATGGCGGTGCTCCTGATGGCGGCAAAAGTATCCGGTCTCATTGAGCGCTTCGGTCAACCTGCCGTTCTCGGTGAACTCCTCATCGGCGTCGCCCTCGGCAATCTTCATCTCTTCGGCATCACCATCATCGACGCGGTGAAAGAGAATGAACTTTTGCAGTTTCTCGCAGAACTTGGCGTTGTCATCCTCCTCTTCCAGATTGGACTAGAATCGAACATTCAGCAGATGCTCCGGGTGGGGCCACGCGCGCTCCTCGTCGCCACAGTCGGAGTCGTTGTCCCCTTCGCCCTCGGGGCCGCCCTTGTCGGTCCCCTGATCCTCCCGGGTCTTTCCAATAATGCGTATCTCTTCCTCGGCGCGGCGCTCACCGCCACTTCTGTAGGAATTACCGCTCGCGTTTTCCGCGATATCGGCAAACTCCAGAGTCCGGAAGCCCGCATCGTTCTCGGAGCCGCGGTGATCGATGATGTCATAGGCCTCATCATCCTCGCCGTCGTTTCCGCCATCGCTACGGAAGGCTCCGTAGGGCTTGCGAGTGTTACGCTCATCACGGCAAAGGCGCTCATATTCCTCATTGGTGCCATCCTTCTTGGGTACTGCATCGCCCCTCACCTCGGAAGACTCTTCGCAAAAATCCACAGCGGTACGGGCATGAAACTCACGCTTGCGATCAGCCTTGGACTCCTCTTCGCTGCTGCGGCACAGTGGATCGGCCTCGCCCCCATCGTAGGAGCGTTTGCCGCAGGACTCGTCTTTGACCCCGTACACTTCCGTCATTTCAAGGATCCGGAGATTGTCACCGATGTCCGGAAAGCCATAGAAAATCTCCACTCCAAAGAGCGAGAGGGAATTCTGCATGCACTCGAGCGGCACTCCCATCGCCATGTCGAGGAACTCATTGAACCTCTCGGCCACTTCCTCGTCCCCCTCTTCTTCCTAATGATCGGTCTCAAGGTGGAACTCGCTCTGCTCGCACAACCTGCCATTCTCCTCGTGGCCCTTGTCATCACCGTGGCGGCATTCGCGGGGAAAATCGTCTCCGGTCTTGTCGCAGGAAAAGTCCGAAAGTCCATCGTCGGATGGGGTATGGTCCCTCGTGGCGAAGTGGGTCTCATCTTTGCCTCCATGGGCCTTGCTCTTGGCGTGATCTCCAAAGATGTCTTCTCGGTCATTGTCATCATGGTGATCCTTACCACGCTCTTCACTCCCCCCGTTCTCACGCTGCTTTTAAGAAGACATGACTAAAAAACCATAGAGAGTTTATGCAAGCCGTGGAAATGTAGAAGCGCTCAATGGACATGGGTACATATCCGTATTCCTTGCAGGTCTCCTCTTTAGTACTGCCTTCACAACACCGTTTGCCATCGGCATGTTCGTGGAGCTCGCCCCAGATATATCTCCGCTCTTTCATTTCTGGAACTTGCATTGGATGCGCCGCATAGGTCCGTATCTACCTCGTCTGGTCAATTGCTGGTTTCATCATTGGCTTCTCCCCTCCCCGATGAGCTTGGCGTGACGCTCCTCAGTAGCATCACCGATATGCGAGCACACTCCTTTGCCCTCTTCTGCTTTGGACTGAATACCGTGGGTATTTTTCTGATTTTGACTGGGGCCAGAGCCATCGGATAAGGGATGAGTTTGCCGAAGCATGTCCACCAATGAATCACTCTACCCCCATCTGCCGCAGCGCCTCGCGTGCTGATGCATTTTGCGGATCGATCATCAGAATCTGACGGAATGTTCTCTCTGCATCGGAGATTCTGCCCAGCTTGTGATAGAGAATTCCAAGATTGATGCGCGCTGGAACTGCATCCGGCGCTAGCCGCAACACCTCTTCGTATTCTCTCACTGCTTCGTCATTCTTTCCCTGCTCTCCAAGAACCACCGCGAAGTTGTAATGCGCCTGTGTGAAATACGGGTTCACATCAAGCGCTTTCCGGTAGTGCGTTATGGCCTCCTCGGTCTTCCCTTCACGCATCGCGACGGCGCCAAGATTCACGTAGGCCTCTTCCGATCGCGGATCAGTAGCTATAGCTTCGGTAAAAGCCTTCCGGGCATCTGGGAGCCTCCCCAGTTCAAGGGAAACGAGACCGAGTCCCACATGGACCTCCTGATTCTTCGGATTCATCTCCAATGCCATGCGGTAGGCTTCCAAAGCCTCAGGGAAACGACGCAAGCGCCGGTACGTTGCGCCGAGATTGGCTAGCGTCTTGCTGTGGGGACGGATCGCAAGAGCCCTCTTATACTCTTCGATGGCGCGGGGGAGATCCCCCTGCAGACGGTACACATTCCCCATGTTATTGTGCGCGACATGGGAGGAATCGCCGTACAGACGGAGGACGTTCTGCAAAAGCACCTCCGTATCGCGCCAGAGGAGCGATTGGCTGTAGGAGAGGAAAGATAATGGGAGAATGAGGAGGATGGAGGCAGTGATGACGTATGTGCCACTCACCCGATTTCCTTTCGTCCAAAGCCAGTAACCAACTGCGAGGAAGATCCCAATCGATGGCACATAGGCGTAGCGGTCCGAGGCAAAGTACCGATCCATATCGCCGCCCTTTGCGAAATTCAGGAACGTCGGGATGACCGTGACAAGGAAGAACCAGAGTCCAATGGACGCTTTCCGCCACCGAAACCATAGCCATACTGCCAAACTCACGAAGAGAAGGAAAAGGAAGAGGGGAACCGCAAAATCTGCTGAACGGACAGTCACAGTGCCTGTGTATGGATACAGCACGGAGAGTCCCTGCGGCCAGAACAGCTTCTCGAGGTAGAACACGGCACTCTTCGGCGCCATGAGGAATTTTTCCCAGAGCGTCGATGCGCCAAGCGCCGACTGCTTCCCAAAGAGCCCAACGGCGCCGAAGACGACACTGAGAAACACATAGGGGATTTTCTCTACGATGGCCCGACGATCGATGCGGCGGCCATGCCAGAGATCGAGGAGAAGGAGCACAACAGGCAATGTCATGACCATCACTTTGGAGAGGAGGCCGAGGAGGAAGGCGACGACACTCAACCAGTACCACCTCCGTAGCGGGGGTTCATGAACCCACGCTACGGTAAACCGGAGGTAGCAGCAGAGGCTCCCGAGAAAGAAAAACGTGGAGAGGACGTCTTTCCGCGCACTCGCCCAGGCAACGGCCTCGGTGTTGAGGGGATGGATGGCCCAGAGCAGTGCGACAATGAGAGGGACAGTCGTTCCTCGACTACGCTCGGAATGACACGATCGCAAAAGCAAAACCATCAACATAAACACCAGCACCGCATTCAGCGCGTGCAGAACCAGATTGGTGAGGTGGAACCCGAACGGCTTCATCCCCCAGATGGCATAGTCCACCTGATAGCTCAGGAAGGTCAGCGGGATGTAGAGTTCTGGATCGTAGGTCGTGAATGCGCTTTTGAGGCTCCTCCAAGAGATCTCACGGACGATCGGATTCTCGTAAATGAGCATGCTGTCATCCCAGCGGACGAAGGCATTGCCAAGGGACGGTCCATATACAAGAAACGTCAGGCTGATAATGAAGCTGATGGACAGGAGTCGACGAGCGCGCATGCTCTTTACCTTATATGAAATGGATTGATCATGAGCCTGAGAAATGCTACAATGAAGGGCTAACACAAACACCTATGAACATCGAATCCTGCATCGCCCACGCGATCAACAGCGACCTCGACATCCTCGCGGCATTCCCCGAGCTCGAGAACCTTCCGATCGACGAATTGGAATCCACGGTGGAACGCTACGTGCGGGATATCCAGGCATCACTCCAGGCAGTGATTCAAAAAGAAGGAGACACGTACATCCGCTCCAAAGACGCCGCCGGACTCTGTGCAACCTGTCTCCATGCCGGCGTCCTTCCTAAGCGCCCCAAGATGCTCCTCAAGATCTGCCAGACCATCGTTCAACTCGTCAGCGTCGACGCACAGTTTATCCTTGAAAACGATGGTAAGAGCCTTTTCTACGTGAAGATGGCCATTGCGTAGTCGGATCGCGCTCGCAATCCGTGATTCATTTGGAAACTTGCGCCTTCAGAGACCGCGCATTATCTGCCATAGTTTTGGCAATTTGCTGCACTTTTTCAGCAATGTTCGCGAGCTCACTGTGCAGTGCGCCGCCCTTGGCCGCGAGGTTCCATGCTTCTCCGGCGAGCGCAATAGCATCATCGAATTGCCGGCTGACGCCTGCTCGGTACGCACGGACGAGTGTGCGGAAACTTTCCGTGATCTTCAGCGCCGCCTGAACTAGGGGGATCGTCGGCTGACGCGCATGGGCGCCGCGGGCGGAGAGGAGCGCGCGGGCGGAAGCGAGCTCGGCATTCTGAACGTCGTTCTTTCCGATGAAATCGAGGATGTTCGCAATCTCCGTTTCGGATTCCGTGAGGAGCGCCTGGGTACGACGACCCTCCCGGTACATGAGGAGACGGTGGAGGAAGATAGCAACGTCCGCACGAGTGAGTTCACGCCCGGGAGCAAGGAGTCCATCGGACGATACCATCGTGACGGACGCGGTAATGGCATAGCGCATATATGGGTAGTACCACTCATCGGGGTTCGTCACGTCCAAAGCCAAAGGAAGCCGAATTTCGCCGAAGGCTCCGGGATCGACCTTGTGCGCGAGGAGTAGCATCTTGAGGAACTCCGCCTTCTTCACCGGTCGTTCACCGTAAAATACCGTCGTCTTCGGGGGACCGTCGACAATGCCAAGTTTCGCGCGCGCGATCTCGATGTACGGCGCGAACCACGCTTCGATCGGGACATCGCCATAGGTCGCCGCCGTGAGTTTCGGAAGTTCACCGGCCGCAATGAGAGGGGCGACGATGATCTTCACCGCCTCCGCCCGATTCACATTCTTGTCTGGCCGGAAGGCACCGTCGCTGTACCCCGAGATGATGCCCTGTACTTTCAAATATTCCACGGCCTGATAGGCAGGGTGGTTCGATGGGACATCGGCAAAGGATTGCTGTGACGCCTGGGCAAGCGCAATGGCGGCTGGCAGCATGAGACCCAAACCAAGGACAGGAACGACAATGGCACGGTGGAGAGAAGACGGATACACGGCGTGTTTGGAAAGATCGATTGCGAGTGTAGCAGAAGTCCACAGAGATCTGCATGATCTGCTGGTTCAGATACATCTTGCAAAAACTCAATTTTCACAGTAAAATAACACTTAGTGAAGCAAACACAACACACTCACACCCAAAGTGCAACTCCCTGACTTCCATAACCAGCGACGAGAGGACATCGAACACCTCCGTCAGAAAGCCGACAAACTCGACCTGAGTCGCGCGGCACGGCAACGCCTTGCATGGTTCCTTTTTGCCATCGATCACGATGGCGACATCGCTGCCGTGAGCGCCGAGTTCGAGATTTCCGCATCCACATTCCGCCGGTGGCTGAAAAGATTCGATCCTCTCACCCCACAGTCGCTCGAGGAGAAGTCCCGCAGGCCACACGCTGTCCGCGAGCCGGACACCCTCCCGGAAGTCGTAGAACTCATCCGCCAATATCGCACGCGCTACCCGACGATGGGCAAGGAACGCATCCAGAAGGCCCTGGTCCATGAGCATGGCATCACACTCTCTCCATCAACGATCGGCCGCGTGATCGAGCGCGAGCGTTTTTTCTTCGCAAACACCCTCTCGCACCTCCATAAGCGCGGGCCGGAAACTCCTCCAGAGCCGAGTGCGACCACAGGCGCCGGAAGCGCGGTCATCGGTCTTCTCCTCTTTGCCGTCACCGCGGCAACGTTCTTCCTTGTGGCTCCGCAGGCAGACGCAGCGACAAGCACATCATTCCAGCTCTACGGAGCCTTCCCGAATGAGGTCACGGAAAGTCCAGCGGATTCCGCGAGTTTCAAGCTGAATGAAGGTTCGGTCACATGGTACAGCGTTCCGCTCGTCGGGTCCAGTTTCCAAGTCATTCCTGCTCCGCCGACATCATCGAGCAGCAGCGCTGCAAGCTCCTCGTCAGAAACTCCACCACCGGAAAACCGCGGCGGGCGGCGCCTTCCCATCATCCCACCGCCGCGCTATCCCGCATTGCCGCCGGCAAGGCCAGCGGCTCCTCAGGCGCCAAAGGCAGAGAGGCCACGCCGCGAAGAGGCGCCGTTGCCAGCGCCGGAACCCATGCCGCTCCCATGGCGTCCGACATTCGGAGAGATCGTTCCTGTCCTACCGGAGGTTCCGGCGCAGAGAGCCCTCTTCTACCGCTTCTTCGAGGCCACCGATCCCGCCTGCCCTGTTTGCCAGCTTCCCACACCACCCGTGATCAGTGGCAGTAACGAGCGACAAATCGAAATTGGCGACGTCTCCTGCGTGAGCGCACCGGACAGAGACAACGGTTTCCCGTGGTGGTTCCTCCTCGTGATCATCATCGGCGTCGGCGCACATCGTTTGTACCGCGCAATCCGTGCGAATGGGCGCACAGGAAACGGCCGGCATAGGAAGAAGACGATGAAGATCAAGCAGCCGCGCACAGGCAGGCACAGCGTTTCCACGCGCTGCCTCTTCCTCCTCGCAGCCGTGGGGGCTACATTCATCCTTACGGGGCAGGCCATCGCCGAGACGACCGCGCCGAATACGCACGTCTACAACGGCCATCTCCTTAATAGCAGCGGCATTGCGATCACGACGTCGCACAATATCCGCTTCAGCTACTGGAAGAGCGCGGATTATGCGTCAACCGACACGACGGCCACGGGTGCGATCAATACGGGCGCCTCGAATTACGCTAGCTGGAAGGAGATCCACACGGTGACACCCGATAGCAATGGCTACTTCTCCGTGCAACTCGGAAGCGGGACGTCTCTCCCAAGCCTCGCGAACTACACGCCGTCGGAGTTGCAAAGCCTCCACCTCCAGGTCGAAGTGAAGAGCGCGAGCGCCGCCGATACATCCTACGAAATCCTCGACATCGATACGAACAACACTGCCGTCGATCGCAGCCCGATCCTCTCCGTGCCGTTCGCGCTCAACGCCGACCGCGTCGACCAACGGGATGTCGGGACCGGCAGCGGTTCCATTCCGTTCCTCCAGACCGGCGGACTCCTCCCCGTGAGCATGATCCCCGACGGGACGAACCAGAGCGCGTTCATCATCGATAAGGACGGAACCTCCTCCACGGATATCACTCTCACATTCGGCGGCGCGCTCGCGAAACGGCTCTGGTACGACGCGGCGACGACCCGCTTCAACTTCGACGATGATCTCGCCGTCACGGGCAACCTCACCGCTTCCGGAACGCTCACGGTGGCGGGTGCAGCGACGTTCGGATCGACGGTCCGCGTCAACTCCGTCACCTACACGTTCCCATACTCCGATGGCGCCGGCTCCGGCAAGGTGCTGAAGACCTCCGGCGCCGGACAGCTCAGTTGGAGCGACGATACCGCCATCGGCACCGGTCTGGCATACGGCGACGCCAAGAGTTACTTCGTCGACGACGGGGGCGGCAGCATGACGGGGGCGCTCCTCATCCAGACGAAAGCGAACGGCTCCGCAGCCACAGCCGACGCCGGTCTCCAACTCGAAGTCGTCGGCACCGCCTCCGGCGCGCACCTCCACGCGCAGGACCGCCTCTCGTCCTCCGGCACGCTCAAGGTGACGGGAGCCGCGACGTTCGGCTCGACTCTGAACCTCGGCGGCGTCACCTACACCTTCCCGACTAGCGACGGCGCCGCATCCGGAAAAATCCTGAAGACGAACGGCGCGGGCGGGCTTGTCTGGGGGAATGCGGGGCGGTCGAGCGGCGCGATTATGGGGCTCAGGCCGGCGTACCCGAACGTCGCGTACTTCGGGAGCGGCGCGAACGCCGTCGGCACGCTCGCCCTGCGGTACAGTTCCGGCAGCGAGGTGACGAACCACTACCGCTGGCAGTCCACGAAAACGACGAACCAGCACCAGTGGATCTCCACGCAAATCCGGCTGCCGGATACCTTCTCGAGCTGGGAGGCGAGTAAGCCCATGGAACTCCGTTACCGGACGAACTCCGGCTACATAACCGCGTACATGCTGGACACGAACGATAGCCCCGTGACGCTCTCCGACAACACGAACCTCCGCAACGCCTCCTGGACGACGGCGACGATCACAGGACCTGCCACCGGCGGAACCTGGACCCCCGGCGACACCTTCACGGTGCTCCTCCGTCTCACGAACTCCGGCGCCACCCTGCCCGACAAGACCTTCACCGACGTCGGCGCCCTCACGATCAACATCGAGGAAAATCTGCCATAACACAACTATTGTGTTACATGGTCAACTTACACTGAACATGCGTACATGGTAGAATGTTAGGAAACATTCACATGCAACTCTCTTTCTGCAAAAAATGGCTGGCGGTGACGCTGTGCGCGTCCCTCTCCTTCGGCCTCCT
This sequence comes from Candidatus Peribacteria bacterium RIFCSPLOWO2_12_FULL_55_15, assembly GCA_001789045.1. Lineage (GTDB taxonomy): Bacteria > Patescibacteriota > Gracilibacteria > Peribacterales > Peribacteraceae > 01-FULL-54-110. The sequence continues at coordinate 12,575 of MFYG01000018.1, forward strand.
CGCGGAGACCGCGCGCTCCTCGACCTGGAACCCGACGCTCCTCGTGAACACCGAGGCGTTCCAGGTCATCCACGAGGGGGACAGCACTACGGACATCGATCTGCGCTTCGGGGATACCGTCAACGAGAAGCTCTACTGGGACCGGACGAACAGTGAGTTCCGCTTCTCGGACGACCTGCGGATCGACGGGAACATCACCGCGTCGGGAACGCTCACGGTCTCCGGCGACGCGAAGACGAAGGGCAATCTCGGCATCAACAGCGACGACGGCGCCGCCAACGCCGTCCTCACCTTCGGGAACGACGACACCGCGCAGACGCTCACATTCATCGACGCCGCGCAGAAGTTCAGCTTCTCGAAGGACACGCGGGTGCTCGGCAACCTTTCGGGTTCCACCCTCAACGTGGACGGGAACGCGGGGATCTACGGCGGCCTCACGGTCTCCGGCGCGACCACACTCAAGTCCACGCTGAAGATCGGCGGCGTCACCTACACTTTCCCGACGTCCGACGGCTCCGCGACGGGGAAGGTCCTCAAGACCTCCGGCGCCGGCGTCCTCTCGTGGTCGAGCGATATTGACACCGGCGGCACCGCCGGTCAGGGCATCACGGTCGCCGGTACCGTCATCTCCCTCAGTTCCTCCTTCTCCGGATCTTCTCTGGAAATAACGGGCACCGCATCCGGTGATCACCTCCACGCCACTCGGCTCCTCACCGCCTCCGGGACCGTGCGCTTCAGTTCGGGAATGACATTGAATGAAGACGCGGACGCGAACGATGTCGGCATCGTCTTCGGCTCCGACACGACCAATGAATCCCTCTCCTGGGTGAACCTCGCGGACAGGTTTGAGTTCTCGGACGACCTCCACACGACGGGTAACCTCACGTCCTCCGGAACACTCACCATCAACAGCGCCGCAACGCTCAAGTCCACGCTGAAGATCGGTGGCGTCACCTACACGTTCCCGACAAGCGACGGCGCGGCATCCGGGCAGGTCCTCAAGACGAACGCCGCTGGAACGCTCAGCTGGGCGAGTATGAAGGGGAGTGGAGAATTGATTTCCCTCCACCCGGAGTACCCGAATACGATGTACTTCGGGAGCGGATCGAACAATGTCGGCACCCTCACCCTGCGCGTGAGCTCCGGGAGCGAGATCGGGAACACGTACCGGTGGGAGACGACGCGGACGACGAACCAGAATTACTGGATGCAAGTGCGCGCCCGCCTCCCCGATACCTTCACTAATTGGGAAGCAACACCCATACAACTCCGCTACCGCACGATGAGCGGCTACATCGCCACCTACATGCGCGATACCGCTGGCACGGCCGTCGCCCTCACGAACGGCACAAACATTAAAACCGATTCCACTTCTTGGACAACCGCATCTATTACCGGTCCTCAGGCTGCCGGAACGTGGACCGGAGGGGGCTACTTCACCTTCCTCCTGCGCCTCACGAACTCCGGTGCAGTGTCGACGAGCCCCGGTCGCTCCTACACCGACATCGGCTTCCTGAACTTCAACATGGACACGAAGCTGCCGTAGCATTACTACCCTCACCCCTTCCCTCTCCCTTCAAAGGGAGAGGGTGTTTTCTCTATATTCCCTCTCCCTTCAAAGGGAGAGGGTGTTTTCTCTATATTCCCTCCCCCTTTCAAGGGGGAGGGCTAGGGAGAGGGTTTGAGAAATACCTTGGTATGCTGGTATTCCAATGAGTACGACTGTAACCAAACGTCTACCGAAAACCATCACATTTGCCCGGGCTCTGCGCACAGAACAAACAACCATGGAAAAGCTCCTCTGGAGAAAGCTCCGATCCCATCGTTTCCACGACATGAAGTTCCGGCGACAGGTGCCCATTGGTCCGTACATTGTGGATTTTTACTGTGCGGCGAAAAAACTCGTTGTGGAAGTGGATGGAGGTATACATGCACTCCGACAAACGTACGATGCACAGCGTGAAGCTTTCCTTTGTCAGGATGGATACACTGTTGTGCGCGTCACGAACAACCTCGTGCAGGAGTGGTTACCGGAGGCTCTAGAAAAGATTGGGAGGGCGGCAGGGATACCTTATGACTAAATGTTTCCGACAACCATCACCACTGCCTGCCGGCAGGCAGGCTGCCCTCTCCCTTCATTTCCGATACGCATTCTTACGATCGCGTACGCCGAGCACCTCCAGCACGGTGATTTTCCCACGATGAACATCACAGAGAACACGATAGTCGCCGACACGGAAACGGTAGGTTCCCAACGCCCCATCGGCCAGCCTCCTGGCAAAGTGAAAAGGGTTCTCCCTGGCAATGTACCAATCCATTTTTGCGATGATGCGTTTCGCGACCACTCCAGGCAATCTTTTTAGATCGCCCGTCGCTGTCGGCATCCACAACAAGGAACATCTCATATTCCGAGCATTGCCCGAACTTCATCGGACGAATAACCCTCTCCGCGCCTCACCTGTGCCCGCGCCTCCGCGATATCCGCTTTCAATTGTTCATACTCCAGTTCTTTGCGCGTCATAGGAGATACGCGGAATTGAGGAACGGAGTGGCGCATCACGATGAAGTGTACGTTCTTCGTGCGTGCTTCTTTGGAGAGTTTTGTCAGATCACGCCGGAATTGTTTGATACCGATGAGTCTTGTCGTCATAAGAACGGAAGGAAGAAGGTATAACTATAGTGTACACTATTTTTACCAAGAGGCACAAGGCTGTACCTCGCCATAATATCTGTCCGCAAAGAGGATCGGCTTGACGTTCCTTGCCCTCTCCCCTCGGGAGATGGAAAATAGGATATTCATTGAAAACTGGGGCTTTTTCAGTGTGCCAGGATATCCGTCTTCAATGCTTCCGCCTGGGCAATGAAGAACGCAGTGACTTCCGATGGGTCCACGGGACACAGAAGATGCGGTAAGACAGGCAGGCTTTTTGCACGCATCACTGGAGAATGAGTCGAAGGAACGCACGTCGGTCTTCTGGAATGCGTAAATACGCAAGATGCTTGCGCAGGAGCGCAGATGGAAAAAGTGTAGCACACTTTATCGCGCAACATCTTTGTATAATTTGCAATGACCAATGGGGACAAAATAGGAGAAATTCTGCTATAATTTAAGGAAAATGCCAAAAATATATACCAATACCGCGCATTGCCGTACGCTCTGCCCACCGCGCGCCGCGGCGGCGCTTGTCCTTTGGATGTTCACCATCTCGCTCCTTGCGCCGACGTCGCTCATCGCGAGTGCCTGGAATCCGACCCTGCTCGTGAATACGGAGGCATTCCAGATCGTCCACGAGGGGGACAGCACCACGGACGCGGAGCTGCGCTTCGGCGACACACTGAACGAGAAAATCTACTGGGACCGGACGAACGCGGAGTTCCGTTTCTCTGACGACATCCGTATAGACGGGAACATCACATCCTCCGGAACACTCACCATCAACAGCGCCACCACGCTCAAGTCCACGCTGAAGATCGGCGGCGTCACCTACACCTTCCCAACATCGGACGGCTCCGCATCTGGAAAGGTGCTGAAGACCAACAGCACCGGGCAGCTTTCCTGGTCCGCGGACGGCGGCGCCTTCTCCGCTGGCCAGGGCATCACCTACACCAACGCCATCGTCTCCCTCTCCCCTTCTTTCTCCGGAACCTCCCTCGAAGTCGTCGGCACCGCCTCCGGCCGCATCCTCCGTGCGCAGGATGAGCTGCTATCGAGCGGGTCGCTCGTTGTGGAGACGACGACCCGCGTGAACTCCGGCGTCATCATCGCGCGGGCGGAGGACAGCGAGTTCCTCCAGATTAAGGACACTACGAACAACACCAACATCGGCATCCATGCAGGTTCCGGCACACCTGAGAGCGCCGCTGCCGCCGGACCTGCTTCTCTCTTCCTCGATGCGACAAATGGCGACATCTACAAGAAAAAAAACGGCACAGGCAACACCGGGTGGGTGCCGCTGTACGCGTCAGGGTCTTTGCATATGGCACAGATGTCGCGCGCGGCGGCGCAGTCCATCAATAATTCCACGTGGACGAAAATAGCGTTCGACACCGAGAACCACGATGTCGGCAACATCGCGGACTACACCACCAATGACAGATTCGATATTGCGCAGAGCGGGATATATCTCATCATGGGAAATTTTACGTGTCAGGGCGTAGATCTCGGGGAGATTTGTGTTTCTGCGATCTACGTGAATGGCGCACCAGTATACGAATCGCGTATAATGGCAGCAGTGACAGACTCAGGCTTAT
>MFYG01000019.1:0-1052 GCA_001789045.1 Candidatus Peribacteria bacterium RIFCSPLOWO2_12_FULL_55_15
ATTCGTGCTCTGATGATGTACCGATTCTTGGGCTTCATAGTGCGGAAAGAAGGATATCGACCTTCTCTCAGCTAGTCATGAGCCTTGTGGTATAATATCCTTGTATGTCCCTCGATGAAGATTTCCTCAAAAAATTCAAACAAAACACCTTGCGACCGGGAGAACGGGACGCGGTTGAATCCGCCGCGCGGCGCACGGAAACTCGGGAAAAAAGAACAATCGATCGATCGGATACGGCTGTCCTAATCCAAAACTACCTGCATCGCTTTTCCGAGATTCTCAACCGTCCCGATTCCGCCAAGCGTGAACGGGGCGTCGAGCAACTCAAGCGCATTTTCCACGATGAATTTGTCATTAAACCGGATGCCATTCCCGCTTCGTATTACGTCTCCATTGAGCGGAGACATCGTGAAGAAGGCCATGGCGATATCGACATCCCCGACGCGCTCAAGGCGGAACTCGGCCAGACACTCATGGACGATCAAACCCGTTCCCTCGACGCCTGGATCGATTACCTTTCTTCCGATGATGCCAAATATCCCGAAGCGCTCAAGTACTGGGCGTTTCGCAGCATTCTCAAGATGGGGAGGTACGATAAAGAGAAGAAGCGCTTCGGCAATCGCGAAGGTCGTGGCACGGTCAGTCCTTTCCCCGAGCTGAACAGAGAAGCGCTCGCCTTCGCTCTCGATGCGATGGAGAAGAAGCATCGTGGGGAAACTCCGCGTTTTCCGTATGACGTCACGGACGAAGCTCAAAGCGCATTCAGTGACATGCTCCAAAAGGAGCAGTTCCCCAAGCTTTATGCGTGGGCGATAGACCATATCAATCCTGTTCCGGAGGAACTGAAGCAGACGACGGAAGGAGCGTGGTTCACGTTCCCGAAAGGTTCTGATCCGATGACGTACGTGCCGACCGCAACGTTCAAAGGCAGGAAGATCAAAGGAAAGCTGCTCGTGCCCTCCATCGAGAACTACGCGACCGGATGGTGTCTTAGGGGAGAGGCCACCGCGCGAAGGTATCTCGAGACGAGCGAACTCCAAGTTTTCTATTCT
>MFYG01000019.1:1069-5200 GCA_001789045.1 Candidatus Peribacteria bacterium RIFCSPLOWO2_12_FULL_55_15
TCTCGATGAGGCTGGCACTCCGAGCATCCCCCGCGTCGTCACGGTGAAGAATGATCGGGGACTTGCGGAAGTGCGCGGCGTTGCTGAGCAGGAGAACCTCGATTCGCATATCACTCCCGTAGTTCAAGAGAAGCTCCATGAGTTCCCGGACGGTGCCGCTTTCGGGAAGAAGACAAACGACATGAAGCTCCTCACAGCCATCGCACGCAAAACGGATGCAGGAGAAATTCTATCGAAAGATGATCTTCTCTTTCTCTATGAGATCGACGATGCCATCGAGGGGTTCGGCTACCAGAGAGATCCTCGTATTGCGCACATTCGCGGCAAGAGAAACCCGGAGCAGGACATGCTCATTGTCTTCGACTGCACGGAAGACCGGATCGCCCATACGCCAAGAGAGATCAATGAACAAACCAAAGCGTACGTCGGACCGCTGCAGGAGGGGCTCTTCGATGCGTTGCCCGACCGCCTTGAGCACATCTACACGTCATTCCCCGAAGGGCGCATCCGCCTTGCATCCCTGGAGATGGGTGGGCTGACTGCGGAGCAATTGGAAATGGCGCTCAATGAGGAGGATGCGGCAGGGAAGAAGCAATGGAACGTTGGAGACTATGCGCGAAGAATGCTGCGAAACAAAAAGCAGTTCATCGAACCTGTGAACATGCGGCATCGAGAACGCAATGGTTCCAAGGAGACAGTCGATCTCGTCCGCTTACGTGTCCGCGATCTCGGATTCACAAGTGCTCCAACGACAACGGAACTTTTTGCCCGCGCACGGAAGCTCGGTCTCGAACTCTGTCCTCCCGAAACGGGCCCATACAAGCGTCTGGCAGACAAAGATCAACCGCTTGGAAACTGGTATTACGTCGGCATGGAACCTGTCGCCGGCTCGGATGGCAGCCCGAGCATCTTCTGGCTCGTTCGCAACGAGGACGGGTTGTGGTTCGACAGCTATTGGGCGAATCCGGGCCTTCGGTGGAGTCTCGACCGTGAGTTCCTCTTCCGTCGTCACAAGTCAGCTGCTTAGCGCCTCAGACACTTTTCTCTTGGGAACTTTAACTCTTTGGTTTTTTGAAACTTCCGCTACAAATTTTTGGTAGTATTCACATCGGTACAGTTGCATCGGACGGCTATGGCTTTCTGAGACCCTACTGTCTCATGCAGGTTGAGAGTGTAGACGGCCAGCCTTCGACAAGCTCAGGCCAGGCAGCTTCTTACAGAGGATCTGTATGTTGTTCCTTCAAAAAGGAAAGACTTGGTGTGGTGTGCTACAGCGATTCGTGATCACGGATACGATACAACCTGTTCTCACTCTAGACAGGCGGTGCTCCGGATGGCGCGCCACACAGAACCGACTCGGATGGCAACCCGAACGTCTTCAAGCTCGAACGCAACGAGGACGGGTTGTGGCTCGACAACAATTGGGCGAATCCGGACAATCAGTGGAATCTCGACAATGAGTTCCTCTTCCGTCGTCACAAGTGCTCCCTTTCCGCGACCGTCATAGGTCGCGGTTTTTCTTCGTGGGATTATCCAAACTTTTTCGCCAACATCGATCATGGGATCTGCGTTTGGAAGGAGTGCTTGATACTGCGGAATATGTAACCAAAAAGAATTCTCTCGCTTCCCGCAAGCACGAAATCGAGCAGAAGATCAAAGATGCTGAACGAGGGGGCAACGATTGGCTCGAACCGATGAGAGAGATCATTCTGCGAAGCAGGGACGCCAAAATGCTGCTTTCGGAGGACAAGCCGGAGGAGTATCCAACATTCTTAAGGAACGTAGGCTCGAACTTTCTTTTGAAAGGGAACGCGCTGCGCTGGGAGCCGCGCCGCGGGTGGGGCGCGATAGCAAATCGCGCCGGATGTTCGATCTGGTCGGGATGAGAGGACTCGAACCTCCGGCCTCACGGTCCCGAACCGTGCGCTCTGCCAACTGAGCTACATCCCGATGGTTCGGATGGTACCGGAAGGCCATTCTCCTGTATAATAGTCTCGTGGCAGATGCCGCAGCACATCAACACGAAAAGACTCGTTGGCCGAAAGATGCCGTAGGAAATCGCATGACTGCGAACGTGCCTGTTGCGCGCGCAGAGGATACGATCAACGAAGTCCGTACCACCCTCCGGAAAGCGCAAGAATTCGAGACGATCAACTACGTCTACGTGCTGGATGGTCATGAAAAACTCATAGGGATTCTTTCGATCAAAGATATTTTTCGCCAGCCGGAGCGCAGGAAAGTAGGGGAGGTCTGCAAAAAGACGTCTCTTGTCACCATCCATCCCGAGGCAGATCAAGAACGTGCGGCATACCTTGCATTGAAAAATAATCTGAAGGCGCTCCCCGTGGTCGACAGGGACCACCATTTCCTCGGTGTGCTCCCGAGCGATGTCATTCTCCACATTCTCTACAAGGAAGCCCATGAGGATGCGCTCCACAGGATCGGTATCCATCACCGTGGCGTACACCACGAGCGGGCATTGGATAACGTCCTCGATATTCCTCTGTTCCAATCCATCGAGCATCGCGTGCCGTGGCTGGGTCTTGGACTCCTCGGCGGTCTTTTCGTTGCGCAAATTGTCGGCGCGTTCGGACGGACACTGGAGCAGAATCTGCTCCTCGCCGGCTACATTCCCCTCATCATCTACATGAGCGGAGCCGTGGGAATGCAGACGGCAACATTCGTGGTACGGGATCTTGCCATAGGTGAGGGGATTCCCTGGCGGAGGTACTTCGGGAAGCAGTGCCTGGCGACACTCTTCATAGCGCTCCTCTTCGGTGTTGGACTCTTCCTCCTCACGTGGGTGCTCCACCGGCGTCTCGACGTCGCAGCAGTGCTCAGTTTTTCACTCATTGCAGCCGTATCTTCGTCCATCGTCAGTGGCTTTTTCCTCCCGTTCCTCTTTCAGAAACACGGCGTAGATCCCGCGAACGCCACCGGGCCCATGGGGACCATTGTGCAGGACGTCCTTGGAATAGTGATCTACTTCAGCATCGCGTCGCTGCTGCTGTAATACGGAATTGCCATAACTGGAGAGTTCTGAGCCGTCCGGCTTGCGCGCAGTCCCGATGCGGTTCGGATTCAATCGGGCAAGCGAAGCCGGGCAGCGAAGAGCTCTCTTTTAGAACGACTTTGTATACACCATCGGCTCCGGGAAGCCATCGGGATCCCCCGTGAAGCCGCCGAAACCATCGGCGAGGCCGGTGTCGCAGGCTTGCGTCTGAGCAACTCCACCACCAACGAGGGCACTCTGGAGCGCGTAGACATCTGCGCCATTCACCATGCCATCTCCATTCACATCACGCCCATGCGACGCGACGTAGAGGGCGGCGGAACCGGCGACATGGGGCGAAGCCATCGACGTCCCCGAGAGTTTTGCGTAGGAACTCCCCTTGTAGGTCGAGAGGATACTCACGCCGGGAGCAGCAATATCAACAACGGAACCAAAGTTACTGAATGTCGCACGGGTATCATCGGGACCGTACGACGTTACGGAGCCGAGAGAACCGCAGCGACCATCAGAATCGGCAAGAGCGGAGACCGCGAGGACATCCGGATGATTGGCGGGACTGAACGATGCCGCATCTTTATTGCTATTGCCCGCAGCCACAGCGTACGTCACGCCTGCAGCAACGGACTTCGCGATGGCGTCATTAAGCGCGGTACTCGTGAACTCACCCCCGAGACTCATGTTCGCCACATCAATCGTTCCCGCATTCTTCGTGACCCAATCGATCCCGCAGATGACCCAGGAGAGAAAGCCGGAACCCTTGTTATTGAGGACCCTGACTGCCCAAAGTCGTGCGCCCGGGGCGACACCCACCACCCCATTTCCGTCATCCTTTGCCGCAGCGGTCCCTGCGACATGCGTTCCGTGTCCATTGCCATCACTCCACGCGCTCGCTTTGCGACTTGTGCAGTTGTAGCCGCCGATGACATTGAGATCGGGGTGATTTCCCTGAATGCCCGTATCAATGATGGCAATGTCGCTGTCAACGCGCTCATCGGTGCCATTGATCTTTGCCGTCGGCGAGAGATCTGCGTCGATACGACTCACTCCCGTGGGGAGCGTCTGTGCAAAGGCTTCGACAATCCGATCGGGCTCTACGAGAGCGATATCGCTGTCCTCTT
>MFYG01000020.1 GCA_001789045.1 Candidatus Peribacteria bacterium RIFCSPLOWO2_12_FULL_55_15
CAAGGACATGTGCGAGGTGAACGAGACGATGTTGGAAAACTTCCTCGCGCACGTCCATTACCATCGGGGGGAGTACGCAACGGAAGCGGACTTCGCCGCCATCGCGAAGAAGCTCGCCACACTCGAGCACGGGTGGAAGGACGTTGTCCGTCTCGCCTATCTCTCCGTCCCCCCCGCGGTCTTCGCGCCGGTGCTGCATGGTCTCTGCGCCGGGAAAGTTCATAGCCATTCCCGTGGCGGTGACTTCCGGTGCATCGTCGAGAAGCCCGTAGGACAGGACATCGAGAGCTTCGAGAGCATCGAAAGGGCTCTCACTGCATGCTTTGAGAAGAACGAAATTTTTCTCATCGACCACTATCTTGGCAAAGAGGCGGTACGGAACATCTATTACCTCCGCTTCGCGAACCCCATCCTCGAACGCCTCCTCAAGAACACCCTCATCCACCACGTGGAAATCACCGCCCTGGAAGACGGAGGCACCGAGGGGCGCACGGGGTATTTCGATCATGTGGGAACGTTTCGGGACATGTTCCAATCGCACCTCTTGGAAATTGTTTCCCTCCTCACCATGCGCATGCGGGAGGAAGAGGACGCATTTCAGGACAGTCGCCAGAGCGCCCTCGAGCAATTCTACATTCCTCCGGCAACAAATCTCTCCGACGTGATCCTCCAAGGACAGTACGACGGCTATGCGACGGAGGATGGTGTTGCGCCGCTCTCGCGCACGAATACCTTCATCGCCCTCAAACTCATGTCGCGCGCTTCCCGCTGGGAAGGCATCCCTTTCTACCTCCGCACCGGCAAGCGTTGCGGGCGGAAGGTGACGCGCATCACCGTCCAATTCCAGGAGACGCAACACGTCAACGGCGGCGCGCCGAACCGCCTCGATATCATCCTCCAGGGCGAGGCTGGCATGCGCCTGTATCTCCAGACGAAGCTCGGCGGCACGGAGCCGGCCTTCCGCCCACTCGTCCTGGAAGACCCCCTCGTCTGCGTCGGCGATTGCCTTCCGGAACACGGCCTTCTCCTCCTCGAGGCAATCCACGGCAAACAGCAGTGGTTCCTCGGCTTCGAGGAAATTCGCGCCGCGTGGCGCCTCGTGGATCCACTCCAGGCATACCTCGAACAACCGTCCACTGCGTTGCCCATCTATCCTGCGGGGAACGCCGGTCCGCCGGCCGCCGCTGCATGGATCGCGCAGGATTCGGTACAATGGTTCCCATGATGTTCTCCCGGCATCCGTGGACTCTGGTTTTTATGGTCATCGCCATCGGTTCCACGTTCGGTCTTGCGAATCGCCCACCAGGCAGCGCACAGGCTGCTTTCTCCATCATAGGAACTTTCCCCGATGTCCCCTTCTCGCACACAAACTATGATGCCGTCGAATACCTCGTCAACAAGGGGATCGTGAGCGGATACCACGATGGAACATTCAAGCCTGAACACGCAATCAATCGGGCGGAATTCACGAAAATTGTTATCGGAGTGCTCTTTACCCCCCTCGATATCGAGGGTTGCCTCGCGACGATTCCAACCTCTCGGATGTACACCCGCACGCTCATTTTTTCTGATGTCGCACGCCATCAGTGGTTTGCAAAATACGTCTGTCAGGCAAAAGTGGGAGGCATGATCGGCGGGTATCCCGATGGAACCTTCCGTCCAGGCATCGACATCAACTTCACCGAGGCGGCGAAGATCCTCGCGCATGGTTTCTCTCCTTCCGCCATCGCCCCATCGGATAGTTCCGCTTGGTACGAACCATTCGTGCTCTTCCTGGAACTACGACGGGCGATCCCGCCCTCCATCAAAAGCTTCGACCAAATCCTCACGCGCGGCGAGATGGCGGAGATGGCGTACCGTCTGCATGCAGACATCCGCCACCTCCACTCTCCCGCCTACGACAAGCTTACCTCGAACAAATCCCCTCTCCCCCCCGAAGGGGGAGAGGGATAGGGTGAGGGAGATGACAGCCAGATTCCTCATAGAGCAAATGCAGACGGCGCAGCGTGATCATGGGACATGCATCGTTGGCCTCTCCGGTGGCTCAACGCCAAGACTGATGTATGAAGAAATAGGAAAAGCGCTTCGCATGGCCCTTCACCCCAACCCTCTCCCGCCCCTCGGCCATGAGCTCGTCGCTCGAGACCCTGAAGGGTTCTCGGACCCTGAACGGGGGGTCGAATGGCGGGGAGAGGGGATTCACATCTTTCTCGTTGATGAGCGCTACGTTCCACCCGATCACCCAGAGAGTAACCAACGCATGGTACGGGAAACGCTCCTCCAACATCTTCCTCTCCCCGAAAAGAACCTCACATTTCCCAATACCAACCTCCAAATCGACGCCTGCGTCGCCGATTACGCGCGCCGCCTGAAGGCGCTCTGGAAATATCGGCTTCCTGATCTCATCATCCTCGGAATGGGGACGGACGGTCACATCGCTTCCCTTTTTCCGCCACTCTCCGATCTCGCACTCGGAGATACATGCCTCGTCCTCCATACGCGGGCGCCGGAGGGCATCGGCCCCCCCGATGCGCGGGACCGGATCACGCTGTCACTGAATGCCATCTGCGCTGCGGATAAACAGGTTCTCCTTCTCCAAGGGGAAGAAAAGAAACGCGCGTGGGAGGAGATGCTGTCTCCCCTCTCCTGCCGCAGCGGGAGAGGGGACGGGGGAGAGGGTCAATGGCCGCTCAAGCGGGTCATTGCGACGGGAAATCTCACAGTCATAGGACCCGCAACGGCTACCGCGTGATTTTTTCCAGGCTTTTTTGCAAGTACGCCTCCATCTTTTTCATGTTTTCCTGCAGTTGCTTCAATGCGTACACACCCTCGACGCTTATGACGTCCTGCGAAGCTTTCGATAGGCGTTCCGCGTCATGCAGAATAAGCTTAAAAATCTTTGTCACTTCCGCTTCGGCCAATCCCACCCTCAAAGCGAGCTTCCCCTGGCGCTTCTTATAGAACCATGCGCCGCCGCCGAAGCTTCCGAGAAGGAGGAACAGGAGAAGGAATGCCGCTCCTCCTTTGCCGAGCTGCATGGAACCGATCTGCAGTACGGGCGCGCTCTTGACCCGTATTGCGGGAGAATCCACGACGAGGCTGAGAGCGCCGCGCCCATCCCGACTCTGCGCGGTCACCGTGTAGCGCCCGTTGCGCAGTGGCTCGGTGAATGTGGATTCCCAATTCCCTTTCTCGTCAACATGCGCAGACCCCTGGTGAATAAGCTCCGCTTTCCCTGACCGCAAGAGCCGCTGCACCCGGAGCAGGACATCGCTAGCTGGAAATGCCGCTCCTTTAATTGTTATCCCCCGTTCCTCTTCCGCAAAAAGCTCGCGCGTCACAAAGGCTATCGTGGGAGAAGGAATGGGAAGAGTGGTGAGATCGACGTCGTCTTCGACGCTGTTGGCCGCCTCGTCGATCGCCCGGACCACCACCCTGTGCGCCCCCGGCGCCTGCAGCGGCAACGCATAGGTCCCCGTAAATCCAATAGCGGGAATGACAATTACTTCGCCATCATCGATGCGCAATTGGTATTCCTTCAGACCCGAAAGGGCATCGGATGCTTTCCAATGGAAAACGGGCGCGGGATTGTCCGTCGTCTCCCCTCCTGAAACGCTCACCTCAAAGGGAGATGGCGGTTTTGTATCGATGGCGATGCGATAGTGCGCAACGGGACTCCAACCGACATTGTTCTTGAGCCGCACATGGACATACCACATGCCGTTTTCCAGTGCGCCGAATGCCTTTCCCGTGGCCAATTCCTTCTCCGCCGTCTGCGGAACGGTATGCGGACTGTGATCCAGGGCGGATGCCGCCGCAATCACGGAGTCGGGCATGTTCCAGAACACGACGGTTTCCTCAACATGATTGTTCCAGAGCGCCTCGTCCGGATAGAGAGGCACGCGAAGCTCTGGCTTAGGTGGCAAAGAGAGTGCGGGAACGGCTTTTCGCTCAACTTTTACCGGCTGCGGTGCGGCAACCGGCTCCGGTTTCGCGGGCGGCGGAACCGCCGGCACGGCGGACGGCTCCGGTTGTACTTCTGGTTTTACTTCTGGTTTGACCTCCGGCGGAACCCCCTGCGCACCAACCGTATAGCTTGCGCCCGATACTTTCGAAAGAATGTTCGTCCCCTTGCCGTCACTCGCCGTCACCGCCGCGTTCGAAAGCGAAAGATTGGCTGTTCCAACGCCAATTGCCTTAAATTTCAATTTTAGAATCTGCAGCGCGCCCCCCGAAATACCCTTGGATGCGCCGCCGATGAAGCTGACGGCGTTCGCTCCGGCCGCCGCGACGGGTTCCTCCACCCAAAATTGAAAGACCGAGCCGTCTTTGCTGACCTCGACCAATTCTAAAACACTCGGAGGCCAGGAAATTCTGGCCTGGGCCGCATTGATGCTTTCCCCTTCGGCATTGATCCTCACATCCGCAACGACGGTCTCTCCGCGGGCATAATTCCCCTGCTTCGGCATCACGTAGATGCCCGCCGCCAGCGCGGCATCTGCCCCTGCGAAGAAGAGACAGAGAGCAACAACGCCAATGACGAAGCGCGGAGTGGACATGGGGACTACATTTTCATGGCCTGGAGGAAAATACTGAAATCAAAAATACTGATGGCACCGTCTCCGTTCATGTCGTTCTGCAGACGCACGCCTTCATCCTTGTGCCCCCAGCGAAAGAGAAAAATGCTCCAATCGCGGATGTCGACGGTAGCATCGATATTGAGATCTGCTTTTGGCGACGGAAGCTTTGAAAGTTCAAAAACGCGCGTGAAAGAAAAATTGCTCGCGCTGCCATCCGCGGCCACCTGCCGCACGCGCGCACTATGTTCCCCGTAGGCAAGATAGGTGGTATCCATGGCAATGGTCCAGAACCCTGAGGCATCCGCCTTTGCTGCGCCGTACGTCGTTCCGTCCAGCTCCAATTCTACCGTGTGGTTGGGGGTGGCGAAACCCGCGATCTTCGTCACCGCATTTTTCGTCATAGTGAACTGCTCGAAGCTGATGGTCGGCGGAACGAGGATGTCCTTCACCGTCCATACCTCCACATACTTCGGCACATTGAACGCCAGAATACCGGTATCGTTCCCCTCCCGGTCCTTCACGCGCAGTGCGAAGAGGAATGCGGCGGCGTCCGTCAGTCCCGTATACTCCACAGAGAAGGAACCGTCCTCGGCCAGCGTCGTGCGTTCCGCGGGTTTGTAGTAATCGTCGTCGGCGGTTTTGCGCAGGATCTCGACGGTGCTGTCCGGATAGGCCAGGCCGGAGAAGATGACGCGCCGCGGCGGTTTTCCTCCACCTCCTCCTCCCGTTGTCGGAGAAGGCGCGGAAGTGGACGGCAAGGCCTCAAAGGAAGACGCCACGGAAGAACCGACAGAAGAAGAAATGTCCGAGGATGGCGGAGCGGAAGAGGCGGGAGCAGAGGACGATGCATCAGAAGAGGAGGCAGGAGCGGATGAGGAAGAGGGAAACGTGTACGTCACGGTCAACGACGGCCAATTGGCGGCCGTGCCGTTCTCTTTTGTTCCGAAATCAACCTGTTTATTGGTGCCGCTCGTATTGGAAGACCATATGATGCGCCAGCCGTAGTTTGTCACGCTGCCGTCGACGAAACTGGTCACGTCGCCTGCGACGTCCCACGTGTAGGACCCGACGACGGAAACGGCGGTCGTGGACGCCGGAGAACTCGCGAAATGCGTCCCCGCCGTGCTGCCGGGAGTATTCCAGGTAACCGTACCATCGGCCCAATCCGCCAGAATGCGGTGCGCGCCGTAATTCTTCACGGTGCTGGCGCTGCCGACGCTTGTAGCCACCAACGTCAATGTGGCCGACGTGATCGTGGCGCCGGAGGGAATGGCGCCGATATCGAACCGGACGAGACCGTCCCTCGTGTCGCTTGCATCCATCACGATTTTGGAGCCGTTGTTCGCGTTCGGCGAACCGCTCTGCACGTAGGAATCGCCCGCTGGAGTAAAACTCTGCGTCTCCGCAAAAGCGACTGGAACGTACAAGGAGCAGGATAGGAGAGCTATCGCCGCTACCGGACGGCTCCGCCACATATCACTCCGCCGCCGGACGGCGCGTGGTGCCCTTGCGCCCCGCGAAATACTCCTTCGCTTTCTCCATCACTTCTTCAATCGGATGCTGGGACTTCACAAAATAATCATCCGCGCCCATCTCCATTGCCCGCTTGATTTCCGTATCCCCGCCGAGATTGGAAAGGACGATGACCGGAATGGAACTCCACTCGGGATTCTTCCGTATTTCTTCCAGCACGAAAAAACCGTCTTTTTTCGGCATCAGGAGATCCAGAAGGATGAGCGCCGGACGCTCCGCACGTAGTCGCTCCAGCGCCTCTTCGCCGTGGGAAGCGACGTCGACCGTGCACCCATCGGACTCGAGATTGTCTTGGAGGGCCTGCCGCAAAAAATCTTCATCTTCAACCACAAGCACGCGCACCATGCCCACAGTATACACTCACCCCGCCCACAAGGGAACGCACACGCGGAAGGACGACCACCGTCCCTCTTCCGATGCGAACGTGATCGCGGCGCCGATCCTCTTTGCAAGCATGGCGGCGATGTACAAACCGAGACCAGAGCCATCCGGCCTCATTTTTTTGGCATTGGAAGCGCGGTAAAAACGCTCGAAGATTTTTTCCCGCTCCGCCGCGGGAATACCGATGCCGGAATCCTGCACGGAGAGCGTGATGCCGGCGGCATCTTCCTGTGCGTCCAGAATCACTTCCTGTCCACTGTTGGAATACTGAATGGCATTGGAGACAAAGCATTCGAGGATATTCCTGAGTATCGCCGCGTCGGTCTCCATCATCATGCCCGCGCGCTTGCCCACGGCGTTGCGCAGCACGACTCCCCTGTCCTTCGCAGCCGGTTCCATCATTACCAGAGCTTCTCCGTAGAGAGCGGCGACAGAGAGCTTCTCCCTTTTGGCCGCAGTGACGCCGGAATCGAGCCGCAAGGCATTCAGCATGTCGAACACGAGCTTGATCATCCGCTCATTGATCCGATAAATCTGGTGGAGGTACTCCTTCTGCCTGGGCGTCACCGGACCGAGTATTGTGCGATTGAGTGTATCGATCAGCCACTTGATGCCGGAAAGCGGCGTGCACAACTGATGGGACGCAAGCGCCAAAAAATCCACGCGCAGTTTTTCCAGTTCCTTTTCCTTCGTAATGTCCCGCTCGATGCCGACGAAAAATTTGACATTGTTGTTGGCGTCGAAGATCGGGGAAATGTAGAGATCCGCAACATATTCCCGGCCGTCCTTCCTCCTGTTTTTTATTTCACCGTGGAAGGTCTTCTTCTCGTCTTTGATGATTTTCCACATCGTGGCATAAAAAGCGCTGCTCATCTGCTTTCCCCAGAGAGACGGCCTCTTTCCAATCATGTCCCGCACGGGGAAGCCGGTAATCTGCTGGGCGGCTTTGTTGGCGTAGAGAATCCCCCCATCGGCATCGGTGATGATGATCTGCTCCGCCGCCGCCTCCGCGGCTTCGTAGAACTTTTTCACGTTCTCCGCTTCGCGTTCGGCCTCGCGGACTTTTTCCCGCAGACTGCTGTAGGATGTACGCAATTTTGCGGCCATTTCATTGAAAGAGCGGGCGAGATCGCCGACCTCGTTTTCGGTTTTTATATCAATACAATAGTCCAGATTACCAGTTTCAATTTCCCTAATGCCAATTCCAAGGCGCTGCAGCGGCTGTAAAATAGAACGTCTTGTAGCATACGAAATGAATCCGGCCGTTATTACAAAAATGAGGATGACCGCAGAAAAAATAACAAGAATGTTTCGGTGTTTTCTTTGACTGCGATGGACATACGCCGCCACCATTTCATTATTTTTCCTCAACATTTCCGACCCGTTCTTCTCAATAAAATCTATTGCTGCAACAACTTGCGGGTTCGTTTCGCCATTGATAACTGTCGGTTCCCGCACAATAACCCCGGCGCGCTCTTTATACTGCTGCCACAGTTCCTCGGACGCCAATACGACAGGCAAGAGATCCTTCGGGGTCGGGGGGAGCAATACATCATTCGCGATACCAGAAGCAATGCCTCCGTTCTTCAGGGCATAAAAGGAAATGTCATGAAGATCAATTGCCATTTGCAGCTCCGCTTTGGCCTCTTCTGACCTTTTTCTCACGATCTGTTCTGCGTAGAATCCAATGCGTTGGGAGAGCATGCGATTTCTCCCTGAAGCATCTACGACGGCTGTATCTGTCTTTTCCAAAGACTGAAAATGATAAACAAGGCTAAGCCCGCCAATATCTACAAGAAAAACCGACAAAAAAAGGATGCCGAATTTTTTATGTAAACGCATACTTCGCATACAGCATACCAAGGCAGACAGAATTCACCACGGCACGACTTGCCATGATTTTTTGGGCCGGCACCGTTCATCGCGGACGCGGACATCGAGGATGTGTTCGATAACGGCGCTCCCCGCGATGCCAATGAGATCTAAACGGTATCCTCCATCGTAGGCATGTGTCGTCATCCAGCGACGCGCCGCGCGGAACATATTTCGCCGCTTCTCCTTCGTCAGATTAAGTGATGGAACGTAATCATCGTCCAGGCGTGCGCGACTCTTCACCTCCACAAAGACGAGCACACGATCCTTTGGGTCCACAGCGATAATGTCGATTTCATCATGCCGCCCGACGCGGACGTTGCGATCAAGGATGCGATAGCCAAGTTTGCAGAGAAAGTGCGCGGAACAATTTTCTCCCTGTTCGCCGACGACAAAATGAGGATGGGGATTCTTGCATGGCATAAGAGAAGTGTAGCCGACCCCTCACCCTAACCCTCTCCCGCGGGGAGAGGGAATTTGCTCGAGCACCTTCACAACATATTTCTTTCCCGTCCATCCAATCTCCTCGACAGAGGGGTGTACGAAAGTACACTCACATAGTCCTATCCATTCCATCCACCTCATCGTTATGCTCACAAAACTTCTTTCCTTTGCGAACATCGGTCTCGATGGGGAAATCATCACGGTCGAAGTCGGCTCCACCCCGGGGGATTCCGGCATCTGCATCGTGGGCCTCGGCGACACCGCCGTCCACGAGAGCCGTCAGCGCGTCCGATTGGCGCTCCGCTCCTCCGGCTTCCGCCTCCCGACGGGACAGACCACCACCGTGAACCTTGCGCCCGCAGACGTGAAGAAAATCGGCCCGCGCTACGATCTTCCGATTGCCCTCGGCGTCCTCCTCGCGCACGACGTGATCGCGCTGGAGCAGAAACAATTTGCGGGAACGCTGTTCATCGGCGAACTCGCGCTCGATGGGAGTCTCCGTCATGTCTCCGGCGTTCTTCCCGCAACGATTGCCTGCAGGAAGCAGGGGATCCGGCGCATCGTTGTTCCCGCAGTGAATGGCCCGGAAGCCGCCCTCATCCCCGGCATCGACGTTGTCGCCGCCGAAAACATCACAGAACTCCTCGCCATCCTCGGCGGAGAAAAACCGGCTCCCGAAATTCCACCACCCGCCAGCAGCCCCGCGAGACAAGCGGATATGGATTTTGCCGATATCCGCGGACAGCAGCACGCCAAGCGGGCACTCGAGATCGCGGCGGCAGGCGGACACAATGTGCTCATGAGTGGTGCCCCCGGTGCAGGGAAAACGCTCCTTGCGCGGGCGCTCCGCAGCATCCTCCCTCCCCTCACGCAGGAGGAATCCATCGAGGTGACGCAGGTGTACTCCATTGCCAATCGCCTTCCGTCCGACACCCCACTCCTCACCGAACGCCCCTTCCGTATTGTGCACCATACAGCGAGCGGTGTCTCGATCGTTGGCGGCGGACAAATGCCGGGACCGGGGGAAATCAGCCTTGCCCATCGCGGCGTCCTCTTCCTCGACGAGCTCGCAGAATTTCCTCCGCACGTCCTCGAAGTCTTACGCCAGCCACTTGAAGACCGGTGCATCACGATCACCCGCGCACAGGGATCGTTCACCTTCCCCGCCGATTTCCTCCTCGTCGCGGCGATGAATCCTCCACAGTACACAACGGGAAGTCCCGAGCGGATTCGACGGCGCATTAGTACTCCACTCCTCGATCGCATTGATCTCCGCATCGATGTTCTCCCCGTACCGGTCGATGAACTCCAGAAACGAGGAACAGGTGAACCATCCGCAACAATCCTTGCTCGGATTGTCGCCGCCCGTGAGCGGCAATGCTCCCGCTTCCGCGAGCGCGGAATCCGCACGAACAAGGAAATGGGTGTCCGCGACCTCGAGAAATTTTGCCCACTTGACGCCCCATCCGAACATCTCCTGCGCCAGGCCGCAGAACGCATGAACCTCTCCGCCCGCGGTTACCACCGCACCATCAAGGTTGCACGGACGATCGCCGACCTTGCAGGCGCAGATGCAATTGGAGTAAGCCACATCGCGGAGGCGTTGCAGTATCGGCAGATGACTGGGGTAGAGTAGATCCGATGCACTTCGCCGATGCCCTCACCCAGCGCATTCGGGACACTTCCCCTCTCTCCGTTGGCATCGACCCTGTGATGGAACGCCTTCCCGAAGGAATCCCGAAGACTATCGCCGGTGCCAGCGCTTTCTGTCGCGGCATCATCAATGCCGTTCACGATATCGCCGCATGCGTGAAGCTGCAACTCGCCTGCTACGAACTTCTTCGGGGAGAGGGAATGCAACTCTTCTGGAAAATTGCTGCGTATGCGAAAGAACGGGGCCTTGTCGTCATTGCCGACGGCAAGCGGAATGACATCGGATCGACTGCTGCACTCTACGCAGAAGCTTACTTGGGAAAAGGGAGCCCCATTGATGCCCTCACCGTTAACCCATATTTGGGAGCTGACAGCATCCAGCCGTTCATCGAGCACTGTGTGCGGAACGACAAAGGAATTTTTGTCCTCGTGAAGACGAGTAATCCTGGCTCCATGGATCTTCAGGATCTTCCTGTGGGAGCTGAATCGCTCTTTGAACACATTGGTCAATTGGTCCAACAATTGGGCTTACAACACCTCGGTCCGCAGTCGCGCCTCTCCTGCATCGGTGCAGTCGTTGGTGCCACGTATCCGGAGGAACTGAAATATCTCCGCTCTCTTATGCCCAATATCCCTTTCCTCATTCCGGGCATTGGTGCACAGGGGGGAACAGTCGATGATGTGCACCATGGATTCCTTACGAATGGCACCGGAGCCATTGTTCACGCAACTCGCAGTGTCATCTATGCATCGAGTGGTAAAGATTGGCAGGAAAAGGCGCGGGCAGCGACAGCAAATATGGCACACTACTTTACTTCCCACTTTGTCCCCTCCGCGAGCGGCTCCGGCAAATCCACCCAATTGTAATGACCGGCGCCATCGGACCAGCGGAGAGCGCCGCTCTCCCCGATGCTCCCTGGAGCATCAAGAGTCACCTGGAGTGAGGCATTGTCGCCTGTGCGCTTCACGTCGGCACGGAGAATGAACGTCGTCGGGAAGTCATGGAGAATGCCAAATTCCTCTGTAATAATAGGACACGTCACTGTCATGTCGTCCCGGTAGGTGCGGAAGCACTCTATGGACGCCTTTTCTTGTCTCTCAAGCCTCCACCCGGACGCATCGACATTGTGTCTCCAAACAGAGAACAGAAGTTCTTCGAGATGTAAGGATGTCTCTGGGAGGAGGTCTCCCTCAAAAGCAAAAGTTGCCACACCCATTTGCTTACCATCGTTCAGTGTGTCCTGCGCCTCTCCCGCATTGCGGACGCCGGTGATCCGCGCCTTGACGGTCTGATGAACGGGGAATGTCTGCTCCGCAGGCATAATCTCCCACGACACGCCCGCCGCAGGATTCTGGAGCATGAGAGAAATGCGCTGGACCCGGAGGAGTTCCCCGGGAATTCCGCCCATTCCCCGCATTGCAAGCTCTGCCGCGAAGAAGAACGACTGTTCCGCCCCGGAAGAGAGGCGCGAAGCATTGGAAATGTCAAAATCGAGAATCCAGTTCCGGCGCTCCTCGGTATCATTGGTATCCACGCGAAGCGATCCGAGCTCGTTCCCCGCGGCATCGAGAACGTGAACCCCCTTCAACGATTTTACCTTGCGGTCGAGCCGGAGATGCACACGGCGGACCACGGCCTCATCCTGCGGATTCAAGAATGTCCCCCGCGCGATGGGCAGAGAGATTCCTCCGAGGAGAAGTTGCCGACTGCGCACGTCTCCATCGCTCCCTCTCACCATGGGTGAGGGCTGGGCCTCCTTCTCACCCTCTGCAACCGTACCTTCCTGCTGTAACGTTTCACCCACTATACCCACCTGACCCACTGTACTCATCGCACTCTCTTCGTCATCCTCTCCTCCCTCCCGCTCAAGATATTCCTTCAGCGCCCCCTCCCCCTCCGCACGGAATGCGGAGGCTAAGCGCGCCATCTGGCCACGGGTGAGAGGCGTTGCGAGAGGAATATCCGAAAAGAGAAATACCAAATGTTCTTTCGCGGCTCGTACAGAGGGAGAAAACCATTCATCGTTCGCCGCGACCGTACGAGGATACTCGTAGATACTCGCGAGCATTTTGAGTGCTTCCGCGTAATTGACAGGATTTTCGGGACGGAACGCTCCGTCAGAATATCCGGAAACAATCCCCTGCTCCTTCCCAAAGCAGACGAACGGACTGAACCAGTCGTCCCGCCGAACATCCGGGAAACAGCGCATCGGGCGGGAAGGGAGTTCGCTCGAACGCGGGGAACTTTTAAGAACGATCTTCAGAAACTCCGCGCGGTTTAGCGTATCTCCCGGGCGGAAAGTTCCGTCGCCGTACCCTTCCACCGCGCCGAGCGACGTGAGAAAGCCGATACCGGCAGCCTCCTCCATGGAAAACGGCGCATCGGTGTACTGCAAAGACCGATCGGCGTCCACAAGCACACTCGCAGGGAACGAATGCAAGAGCCGACGTGCAAGGAAGGATGCCGCGCTGGCCGCCACCACGAGCGCGAGTACCAGTACACCAACGCCCGTTCGATGCCGCCATTGCATGGAAGGTATGCTAGCACAGTGGATATCGTTCGCTGCCCCATCGATCAACAAGCACTCCGGGAAGACGGAACGGCACTCCGATGCGCGCACAACCACCGCTACAACATCGAGCACGGCCTTCCACTCCTCCTCACGCCGACGATAACCACAGAAGAGGAACGGGCACGGCAGACGATGCAGGCATTCTACGAAACTCACACGTTTCCCGGCTACGACGATGTTGATAGTCCGGCTGTTCTCATGGATAAGGCACAGAAAAGCGCCTTCGGCCTCTGGGTCGATCGGGCGATTTCCCCAACGGTCGCTGTCCTCGAAGTTGGCTGCGGCACGGGGCAGATGACAAACTTCCTCGGTCTCGTCCAAACGCGCACGGTGATTGGCGTCGACATGAGCCTGCCATCTCTGAAACTGGGACAGGGATTCAAAGAGCGTTTCGGCCTCCAGAATGTCTCTTTCGCTCAGGGGAACATCTTCGCCATGCCGATCGCAGAGAATTCTATCGACGTGCTCATCTGCTCCGGCGTCCTCCACCACACGCCAGATCCCAAGGGAGGATTCCAGAATCTTCTCAGGCTTCTCAAGCCAGGGGGGAACATCCTCATCGGCCTCTACAATACGTATGCACGGATACCTCTCGGACTCCGCAAGACTTTCTTCACGATGACGAGAGAATCCTGTCGCTTTCTCGACGCCCACATGCGTCGTCGTGACGTCGATCAAGCGAAGAAGGAAATCTGGTTCGCCGATCAGTACCGGAATCCCCATGAATCCTGGCACTCCGTCGACGAAGTCCTCCGATGGTTCGATGAATCCGGCGTGAAATTCCTCAGCGCCGTACCAGCAATCAGTAAGAATCTCCCCGGGGAAGATTCTGGATTGCGTCTCTTGGAAGAACATCCGAGAGGTTCATCCCTCGAACATATCTCCCGGCAACTGTCCTGGATGTTCACGATCGGACGTGAGGGGGGATTGTTTGTCATGGTTGGAAAGAAACAGTAATACAGTAGTGCGGAATGGGGTGGCTCTCGCTTGCCCGACGAATCCGAACCGCGTCGGTCTGCGTCTCGCGCCACCCCATTCCGCAGAAGCCCGCAAGAGCCGGATGGCGAAGAGATTTTCAAGAAATGCTATAGTTTCTACGATGGATTCCAGAGCTAGAAACATCCTCATTCGCCTCTCTCTCCTCCTCGGAAGCACTCTGCTCTTCTTCGGTGGCATCGAGGTTGCGCTCCGCGTAACGGGTATCGTCAGCGTCAAACCCAACCCTCCAAAAATCTACCAGAAAAGCTCTGCCTCTGAGATCAGCTACGAACTCAAACCGAACATCTCCCTTCGTGCGTACCGTTCCACGGTCACCACCAATAGTCTAGGCTTCCGATCCCAAGAAGTAGACACTGAAATGCCTCTCATTGCCGTCCTCGGCGATTCCATCACGTTCGGGTACGGCGTGGACGATAACGAGACCATTCCAGCTCACCTCCAGCGGCTCCTCCCGCACCACACCATTCTGAATGCTGGCGTCCCCGGCTACAACCTCGTTCAACAGCGCACGACCTATCGGGAGAAAATCCAGAAGCTCCATCCGTCCGCCCTCATTCTGCTCTTCCATTTCAACGATGTAGAGGAGACGAACATGGATATCGCCGAGCTCGATCGTGACGGCATCCTTCGACCGCAGGGATGGCAACCGCAGGCACAGACGTGCTCTCCCATTACCACAGGTCTTTTTGGCCTCTTCCCGGGAAAATGCTGGCTCGACCGGCACAGCGCATTCTACGTCGCCATCAAGAAATACCTGAACGCACATCAAGCACAGGAAGATCTCAAGGAACAGGAACACACCTACCGCACGGATCCATTCGCAGAGAACATCCGCGATGAGAGTCTCCAGCGTTACGCAGTGGAATTACATACCCTCCGTCAACTCCTCCCTCGCAATTTCCCTCGCCTCTTCATCATCTGGCCCGAACGTCACCTCCACTTCGTCGCGCGCCCCAAGCTGAAAGAGATTGCCCAGAAAGAGGGGTTCCGGGTACTCGATCTGTACGAGGTCTTCGGCAATCATCCGCAAACCCTCTCCTGGGACAACGTGCACCCCAGCCCGGCGACGAACGCTGAGGCTGCCCAGGTTATCGCCGCAGCTCTCGAGCATTATGAGCTCCTGCCATGAAATGTTTCGCCGCACCTATCGTCCAAACCCTCACCCTACCCTCTCCCTTGAAAGGGAGAGGGTGTTTTGATGAGCTCCCTCCATCCTTCTCGTTCGTGAGAGTCAATGAGCAGTTACGATGCGCTATCTCTGTACAGCTACTCTTTCCACTCTCCTCCACCGCAAACCCCAGAGTTTGAACAGTGTCCGCAGGTATTTTGTCCCCCGCCAGAAGAGCTGACGGAACGTAGTGCCGGTTTTACTCACCCCCGAGCGGCGCGGCGGGGAAACGAAGGGAATCTCTTTATACCGATGCCCCTGGAGAATGGCACGGTACATGATGTCCATGAAGTATTCTCCATAGTCACCAGTCAGACGATTCCGATCCAGAATGTGGCGTCGGACAGCGATGAATCCACTCGTGTAATCGTGGAACCGTGGGTCTAAGCTCCAACGGATACCAACGTTAATGAAACGAGAAAGAAGGACGGCGAGAGCAGATTCATCTGCACCGAACCACTGAAGTCCGCTTTTATACTGCCCACCCGCTATGTAGCGGGAGGCAACCGCAAGATCGTGCCCTTCCATCACATGGGAAATAAGTTGCGCCATTGTTTCCGGCGGATGGGAAAAATCGCAATCCATCCAACAGATGATTCCCCCACGCGCTCTGTCAATGCCATGCTGGATGCTCCGGGTGAGTCCTGGATTCTGCATCCGTCGCTCGATGCGTACAAAGGGATTACTCAGCACTATTTCCTCCACGATACGCCATGTTTCATCGGGAGAATTATCATCGACAACGATGATTTCATGCGGATGCGTGATGCACTGATGGAGAGCATTGATGATATCAACGATATTCCCCGCCTCGTTGTAGGTCGGAAGGACGATCGACACGAGGGGGGGATTACCCGACATGGGCGATTGCGCGGATGGCATGGCACACAGTATCAAGTTGTTCTTGGCTGAGTGCCAGCCCCGACGGCAAGTATAAACCGTGATCGGCAATGCGCTCCGTCACCGGATAGCGGCCACCTTCGCCGCAGTATTTCCGTGTAGCTGGCTGCGAGGAGCAGGATGTGAAGAAATCCCGGGTGTCGATGCCATGCGCAAGGAGCGCTTCACGGAATGCATCGCGGGAAAGCGGGAAAGCATCTTCCACGAGCACGGCATACATCCAGTGGACGTTCGTCGCCCACTCCTTCGTGACTGGGAGACGGAGGCCGCGCACGCCGTGCAACTGCGAAGCATACTGCGCGGCCATCCACTCTTTCTTTGCGATGAACTCCTCGATATGGGCGAGTTGTCCGCAGCCAAGCGCCGCCTGGAGGTTCGTCATGCGGTAGTTGAACCCGAGTTCCTTGTGCCAAAAGCGTTTCTCCGGTGAGTGCGCGAGGTTCCGGAGCGTCCGCGCGTGTGTCGCAAGCGCATCGTCATTGGTGACCACCATCCCCCCCTCGCCCGTCGTAATGATTTTATTCCCATAGAAACTGAAAGCGTTGATATCACCGATGGACCCACAGAGCCGCCCTTTATAGCGAGCACCATGCGCTTCCGCGGCATCCTCCATCACCCAAAGATCGTGCCGTTCGGCAATTGCAATAACGGGATCCATATCCACCGGATGCCCATAGATATGGACCGGCATGATCACCTTCGTTTTCTGTGTAATTTTCTCCTCGATCTTCTCCGGATCCATTGTAAAAATATCCGGATCGACGTCGACGAATACGGGCTTCGCACCCGTGTAGAGCACCGCGAAGACGCACGCCATCATTGTAAAGTCAGGGAGGATCACCTCATCGCCCGGACCGATCCCCAGCGTCACGAGAGCGAGGTGGAGCGCCGTCGTCCCACTCGTCGTGGTGACGGCATGTTTCACACCAAGATACTTGGCAAACTCCTGCTCGAAACGTTCGATGAACGGCCCGCCGGACGACACCCACCCGCTCTCCATCGCCTCCGCGATGTAGCGTTTCGCGTCTTCGGTAATGATGGGTTCGTTGACAGGAACGTGCATACGGGAGGAGTGAGCTTCTTAGAAAAATCGATACACTTTTGATTTATCTCCAAGGAATGGCCCCTGCTTTACCTCCACCATACGGCAGGACTCAAGGACTTCAAAGGAATGTCCACCAGCAAGAAGGAGGATGGCATCGCCGGCAGTGAGGAGTTCCTCCCCCACCACACCCCACACATCATCGTAGATGACAGCCTTCACACGACCGCGCTCGATACATAGAAATTCGCTCACGGATGAGATTTGCAGTGACACCTGCGGATGTCGGTGCGGTTGTACGACGTAACCGCTTGGGCGCTCCATCACCCCAACCTGGAATGGGGATTCCTGCGACGTGAAGAAACGCGCACCCTCTACAGAAAGACCTCGAGGCAAAATGAGAGCGTAGAGCTTGCCATCTTTCTCGATACGACGGGGTGACGTCATAATAGAGAAAGAATACGCTGCATCCGCGCTTCCCAGGAATACGGATGTACCCGCTCCTTCGCACGCTCAGCCATGCGCTCCGCCTCCTCCGGATGATCGAGGACCCACGTAAGAGCGTCTGCAAGACTCTGCGGATCACCAGGAATACAGAAACGAACGACGGACTCATCCACCACATCACGGAGGGGTGGGAGATCTGCACAGACAATCGGACGACCCGCCGCCATGTATTCGAATAGTTTCAGCGGTGATGTGTCCCGGATGAAATAGGGATGTCTGGATGTAGGAGCGGGATATACGAGAACATCGCAGGAACGCAGCGCACTCGAAGCAGCAGCAAATGGAATGATACCCTCCAATCGGACATCATCCTCTGTGAGTCCACGCGTTCGCGCTTCTTGGATATACTTCTCCCGCCACACATTCGGTCCTCCAACGATCCACCCGAAGACCATTCTTCCTTGTGCTCGCAAAAGCGCCACTGCATCGAGAAGTTCGCGAGCTCCCTTCTCCAAGGCATCCACTGTCACCAGTGAACCGATATAGCCAATGACGGTTCGGTCATGTGGAATGAGCCACAGCGCCTTTGCCTCTTCCCTGTGCGGCAGCGCCCTAAAACGCAGAAGGTCAACGGCGTCTCCCTCTACAAGAATATGTTTTGCATCAAGTCCCCAGGTTACGAGCACGTCGCGCATTGTTCGTGTAAGACA
This sequence comes from Candidatus Peribacteria bacterium RIFCSPLOWO2_12_FULL_55_15, assembly GCA_001789045.1. Taxonomy (GTDB): domain Bacteria; phylum Patescibacteriota; class Gracilibacteria; order Peribacterales; family Peribacteraceae; genus 01-FULL-54-110. The sequence goes on from MFYG01000020.1 coordinate 18,303, forward strand.
AATAACAGCTTTGCAACGACGACACCGCATGAGAAATGTGCGCCGTGCCATACGCGGTAGTGTATGGAGCTCGAGAACGACAGGAATGCCCGTTGCAAGAAGCGGCGGGAGTACTTGCGGAGTTCGCGCATAGAAAAGATCGGTGTGATGGAGATGGAGAAATGCAGAGAGAGCGTGCCGGAAGGAGTGCATGGCAATGAGAAATGCAAGTTTCCCGGGCACCCAGCGTGAACTCAGTGCATCGAAGTTTTGGAGTCTGACGACGGAGAATACCGAGGACGGCATACCGTAGTACGCGAGTGGGTCCTCTTTGATGGCATTCCCCACTGTCGGCGTGAGGAGAGTGACCGTGTGACCGAGCCGCGCAAGCGCCTGGCACACGCTCGCAACCTGGAACCCGTGGGCTTTCTCCGTCGGAAAGCGCGTGTGGGTGACGTACGTGATGTGCACAAACGGTAGTCTAGCATTGCTATTTGACAAGAAAAAAATAGAATAATGTGAAGCATTCTTTGGCTCCACCAATCGTCGCCTTCGGCTACCACGATCGGGAATCTCCCCGTCATTGGAGTGTCTGCAAAGCTCTCCGAGAAGATGGGTATGACATCATCGAATGCCACACGGAGACCCAGGGGCTCCTCGGTAAGTACTGCGATCTCTGGAAAAAATGGAGGGCATTACAAACTACTCACTACACACTACTCACTATTCTCGTCACATTTCCCGGACATGCCCTCGTGCCTATTGCCTGGCTCTTGACAAGATTTCCCAGAAGAAAACTCCTCTTCGACGCCTTCATTTCCCTCTACGACACCAACGTCTGCGACCGGAGACGTGCCCCCCGCTGGCATCCGCGCGCGTGGCTCTGGTACATCGTCGATTTCGTGAGTTGTCACCTCGCCGATGAGGTCATCCTCGACACCGAAGAACACAAAAAATACTTCGTGAAGACGTTTTTCTTAAAACCAGAAAGAGTCCGTGTGATCTATCTCCAGGCCCGCCCCGACCTCTTCTTTTCCGAAATCCGAAATCCCTGCCTTGCCGGCAGGCAGGCGAAATCCGAAATCCGAAATTCGTTTGAGGTGCTCTTCTACGGCTCTTACATACCGCTCCATGGCATCGAACACATCCTCCGCGCCGCTGCCATCCTTCAGGATCGTTTTCCGCATATTCACTTCCGCATCGTTGGTTCCGGACAGGAACATCCCGCCATGCAGGCGCTGGCACGAGAACTCCGCCTACAGAACACCACTTTCCTTCCTTCTGTTCCCCTTAGTGAACTCCCCGGTCTCATCCGCTCGGCCGACCTCTGCCTTGGCATTTTCGGCACGTCGAGCAAGGCGCAACGCGTCATCCCCCATAAGGTGCTCGATGCCGTCGCGTGCGGCATACCGGTGATCACGGCCGATACCATCGCCATGCGAGAAAGATTCACCGACGGGAAGGACGTGTTCCTCTGCAAGCCCGGCGACCCCCAGGATCTTGCCCGGACGATCCTCCGCATCGAGCATCACAGGAGCGTGTAGTATGGATGAGTGCGCCTGCGCATCATTCCATGGCTCCCAGAAATGGCCCTCATAGGGGTGGCGCTGTTTTTTTTCACACGAGAACTGGGAACATTCCCTGCAGCGTGGGCTGACGACAGCCTCTTCATGATTGTCGCCCGTTCCATTGCGGATGGAAAAGGCTACACCCTTCCCATCCTCGATCGCCCGTGGTCCTACCCCTACATCCTCGGAGTGGGCCCAACACTGCTCCTCCCCGTTGCGCTCGCCATCAAGCTCTTCGGATTCTCCGTCGCTATTGCGCGCCTCCCGATGCTCGATTTTCTTTGCGCAACGGCGTTCTGTATGTACATCTTCACAAATCATATCGCCGGAAGGAACGCAGCACGATGGACGAGCGCTCTCCTCATCAGCCTCTCCGCCTTCGTCAATACCGGTAAACCCGTCCTCGGAGAGGTGCCGGGATTCTTCTTCCTCCTCCTTGGCCTCCTCACCCTGCAATGGAAACCGAGAGGTTCTCTCTGGGGTTCTCTTGCCGGGATATGTTTCGGTCTTGCTGTTCTCACGAAAATTACCTACGGTCTCGTCTTTCCGGCCATCGGCGTCGCATGGGTAGCCTCCGCACTCCGCCGAGACTGGAAAAGCTCCTTCCACCTCACCATCGTTGGAATGTTTGCGGTGACTATCTACCTTCCATGGCGACTCCTTGAGCTTCTATCACAACCCGGTCTCCTCAGAGATTTTCTCTTCCTCTGGGGAGGAAATGAGAATCATACCGCAGTACCATTCTCGTTCCTTCTGTCCCACCCCACAACCCTCTTCCGTCTCCCCTTCCTCGTTTTTGGTCTTTTCTTTCTCCTTGGTTCCATTGGCTTCTGGAGACTTCGTCCACGCCTCTCATTCTCTCTCCAAATTTTTCTTCCCACGCTGGCTGCTCTCTTCGTCCTCTACTTCGGGAGCAGTTTTCTCTGGTACCGTCACCTCCTCCCTGCCCATCTCCTCCTCCTCCCTTTTGTGACCATGGGAATGCAAGTCATTCTCAAAAGACCATTTACAGAAATCGCCCTCATCACCATCGTTGCCCTCCAGGGGATCTGGCAACTCGACCATCGAGGAGCGAGTTACAACGCAGAGGCAATGAACGTTGCAACAACCATCGTGCAGGATTTCTCCGAGAAGCCTCTCATTATCCAACAAGCCGAGATCTTCGCGCGTCTGCCAGAAAATACTCAGTGGTTCTTCCTCACAAACCCCCTCATCACCCAACGCCTTCCCGCGCCACTCGGTATCCTCTCTCCAGCCCAGCGCTGTCTTCCCATCCTCCGTAAACTCAACGGAAAAGACCTCAGAGAATTTGGGGAACGAGCACAGAAGATTGAGGGACGGTACTTCGTTGTTTCTCCGCCGTCCTCTTGCCCCCTGCCCCCGGCGTAATCCCTCTCTCGATGTTTCATCTCATCAAACCCCATCTCTCGCAAATCGGCCTTTACCTCCTCAGTGGCAGCATCACCGCCCTCCTCGACTTTGGTTCCTATTTCTTTCTCCTCCGGATGGGAACGTGGTACGTAACAGCTAATATCGTGAGTAATGCCATCGGATTCCTCGGCGCCTTCCTCCTCCATAAGTATGTGGTTTTCCAAAAGAATGGGATGGTCTTTCACCACTTTTGTCGCTACTGCGTCCTCAATGGCATCAATGTGGTTGTACAGTTCCTCTTCCTCATCGTCCTCGTCGAGACACTAGGAATGAATGAGAGCACCGCAAAATTTGTGAGCTGGTTTTTGAGCTCCCTCGGGAACTTCTTCCTGTATAAATTTCTCGTCTATGTCTGAAAAGCTCCCCATCAGCGTGCACATCCTCACCTGGAACTCAGGAAAAACACTCCGCCGCGCCATCGAGAGCGTGCGCACCTGCGCGGAAATCCTCGTCATCGACGGCGGCAGTTCCGACGACACGCTGCACATTGCAAAGGAGTATGGAGCCAGAGTGATTTTGCAGCCAATGCAGCACTGTCCGATTGAAGATTTTTCCGTGGTGCGAAATCTTGGATTGAAACATGCAACTCAGCCATGGATTCTCGCACTCGACAGTGATGAATATGCTTCCACGGAACTCATGATCGATCTCCAACATACGGTTTCCCGAGAACTGCCTTGCGCATGCTTTATTCCCCGGAAATATGTGCTTCCAGATGGGCGGATCGTCACGCACGCCACTACCTACCCGAATGAGCGGTTCTACTTTTTTCACCTCACTACAGTCATCCGTTGGATAAAACCAGTCCATGAACGACCGGAGATCGTCCAAGGTGTTCCTCTCCTCCATCTCAGAGGAGCTAGCCTCGCCCCTCTTGGGACACTGGAGGACTACACAATGAAAAACCTACGATATGTGCAGATTGAAATGGAAAAATCGCGCGGGAAGAGCTTGGGTCATTGGTTTTACCACCGTCTCCTGAACACCCTGTGTTCTCGCTTCGCTGCCTCCCTCAAACTCCTATGGATCTTGTGCCTCCCGCATCAAAACTGTGTGCGACTTCCCCTTCGTCACGAGTTCCTCCGTTTCTGGTACGGATGGAAATTAGTAGTAACGACATGCCCTATGAAAAACACTCTCGACCGTTACTACCGCTACATCCGCCCACTGCGTCCACTCTACGGCTGGGCGAAGGATCGCGTCACGAAGGCGCACTGCAACCGCCGCGCGGAAGAATGGCGCGCAAAAGGATTCCGCGGCGCAAAACTCGACATCTGTGGTGGGAGAAATCCCTGGAAACCGGGGGAATTTCTCAATGTTGATATCGTGCCCCTCCCACAGGTCGACCTCATGTTCGACATTCGTACACGATTTCCCATTCCCGATGGCGTCATCGCGGAAATCTTCTCCGCCGCAACCCTCGAACACTTTCGCGAGCAGGACAACCTCCACATCCTCCGCGAATTTTACCGGATCCTCCAGCCGGGGGGCCTCCTCCAGATCTCCACTCCCGATATCGAGGCCATCGCTCGCGGTCTTCTTGCTGGGGACGATCTTAACCTCATCAATCAGCATTTCTTTGGAAAATTCAAAGGAGACATAACGGAAGATTACGACCTCCACCGCTGGATGTACCCGGCATCAAAAATGATCGAGGTTCTCCAAGGTATTGGCTTCGTTGACGTCAAACAGATCCCAAACACTACGGGATTACATGATCCAAAGTACAACTACCTCATCCGCGCCCGAAAACCGTGATCCTCAACAACTCCCCTCACCCTGCCCTCTCCCACAGGGAGAGGGTGTTTGCCACTTTCCACAGTGACCATCCTTCCCCCTGACCCACTTTTTCCAGCGGGACGCGCAGGCGCTTGAGATCCCACTCCGGCTCACGTTGCTCGTTCCAAAGAATGTGCGTCGCGCCGTACCGCATGAGGAACGATCCGGGATCCCCATCGACTTCCGCACAGACTTCCTGGATACCTTGGAGTTTCTGGCTGCGTTCCGATGGGAGCATGTCCGACACAGGAAACATCTTCTGGAGATGGGAGAGATCCCCGTGTTCGCGACGACTGACTGGGAGAGGGAGCACCATTAAACAGTATCGTTCGGTAAATTCCCGATTACTCATGAGCGTGTGCTTGAGGTACAGAGAGTACAAGACATCATGGTGAGATTGCCCTGCAATGAAGAGTGACGTATGAGTATCGGAGAGAATACGCGATCGAGATATTGCATCGAGAACAGGAAGAATGGTCACGAGATGCTGATCCTCGAATCGACCAGGGAGAACACGCCACTGAGAGAGCGCCGCTCTCCCATCGTAGGCAATACCGGCGAGGAATATCGCACTCGCGAGAGCTCCCGGAATCATCCACCGTGATCGCACAGCAAAGGAAAGGAGAATAGCCACTATCCCTGCGAAGACGAGAGGGAAGAGGTAATGAGAACTGAATTGGAGGACCGTCCCATGAAGAATTTGCTGATTGAGGACGAGGAATGCTGCGAGAACGACTGCGGCAGCATTGCGATGGAGAGGGGAATTGCGCGCTCGGGAAAATCCACCGAAAATGGCGGATACGGCCATCACGAGAAAGAAGCCACTTCTCAGCCACGACTCCGGAAGTCGGGATTTGAATACTTCATTACGGAACTGCACTTCGGGGAAAAAGGGATCCTGGGATAGAACGTACGTGTGGAGGAGAAATGGAAGAGCGATGGCCATCCCGATACCACCGGCGAGGATGAGTGCGGAAATGGCGGTGGGCTTCCTGGATCGATTCTGCAACCAGACGCAGGACTCCCAGAGAAGAAGCATGAGCCAGAAAGCCCACGCAAAGGTGTAGCTCCAGAAGTACACGCCGACGAGGAGGCCCAAGAGCATTCCGCCGAGCACCGATGCCCGGCGCTGTCCGCGCATCCCGGTGATGAGGCATGTGCATGCAAGGACAACGAGGAGAAAACTCGCTCGTTGATGCACAGGGCGGTTGAGGCTATAGAGCTCAAGAAGAACGAACAGCACGGACCCCGTCAGCGCTTGGACACGCGAAAAACCGGCGATGGTAAGGAACGCAATGAGAGCAAGGAAGAGGAGCGGAGGTTCAACGGAATCCAGAATCTGGAGCACCGTCGCCGCCCGCCACCCCGTCCATCCAAAGAGAATCCCATACGTCTGTTCGATAACCGCACCCTGAAGTGATCGAATCCTGGGATCCCCCACAAGACCCTCCGATGCCTGACTCATGCGCCCACGAAGAGCCTCCATCACGCGCGGGAGATAGTAGTACTCATCCGCATTCAGTTGGACGAGAACGCCCCGGAACCGTGCATCTCCCATGTTCCGCCACTGCGGCGCCTGCATGAGCAAAGCGAGTGTGAGGCAGCAAAAGCCAAGAACGCCATACCAACGAAGCCCAGTCAACATGGCTGCAGTATACTGCCAGAGCATGCATTCTACTGAACCCATGCGCAGGTCGTACGATCGGCTCCTCCCGTACGCCTTCCGGCGGTTTTCTCTCCTGAGCGCACGGAGAACATTGGTTCCAACGATTTTGTACTATGGACTGTCTCGATTGCCCCTCACTCACAGGGAGAGGGAATATATTCTTCCTCCTTCGTACAAACCTGCACTATTTACCATGAACATCCTCCCCCCCATGGCGACCGTCTGGTACCACTTCGTGCGGAAGAATCTCGGAGATTCGGTCGACGCCGTCATCTTTGATTGTTCGGGCAGGCTCAACCCCGAGAATTTTCCCGGAGCGCGCGTCCAAAAATTCCTCAACTTCTATGCAGCGACAAAATCAGATGAATTCCTCTACCACATCGCAAAGAATCGCCGCATTGGTTGGCTCTGCGACGATGATATGTTCCCCATGAGTCCGACGATGCTCACCATTCTGGAACGAGAGTTCGCCGTCCCGAATACCGCCTCTGTGAGCTTTCGCCCACGCGACTGGTGGCACTTCGTCATCGATGGAAAAACTCATGAGGTGAGCAGCAGTTACTGTACGGCCATCAATCGCGAGATATTCGTCGAGAAAGAACATCTTTCCCTTCAGCCTGCAGACGGGAATACGCACCCATCGCACATCGGGAAACATCTGCGGCGCTACGATACGTTCGACAAGGCGAATGAGATCCTCCTACAAAGGGGATACCGATGTTCCGTCGTACCGAAAGAAGAGCGTGACGCCTCCCTCACCGGATTCAGCGGCATGAGCGGGGCGGTGATCCTTCTCTCGTACTTCCGCACTCCCGAAGAAACGCTGGATTACTATCGATCTGCACCCCTAGAGCGATGGAGTGGGAATGTTCTCTTTGGAACCCTCTCTTCACTCCTTGCCATCTGTACGATCCAAGAGCTCTACACGCGCCTTACAGGGAAGGCCTACGCCCTCCCTTCTCTTCCAAAACGAGCGGAACTCGAGCGTATCCGTGAAAATCATCGGACACAGCTACGCCCTGACCAATCCGTCACGTGGTTCGATACCGTTGCCGACCGACTCCATGCATCTCTATGAGAGGAACCATCCTCCTTACCGGCGCAACCGGGTTCATCGGCCAGGCGGTTGTCCCCCGCTTCCTCCATGCAGGCTTCCGCGTCCGCGGGCTCCTTCGGCCGGATAGCATGTGGCCCTTTGTGGAGCATCCAAACCTCGAACGGGTCGTCGGCGACGTGCGGGATTCGGCATCGTTGGAGCGGGCATGCGAGGGAATGGACGGCGTCTGCCATCTGGCCGCGGCGAAGGCGGATGAAGCGTGCAGCGCGCAGACGAACGTCGATGGAGCAAGACACCTGCGCTTTGCGGCGGAGAAAAGCGGGATGGCATTCATCATCAACATCAGCACACAATCCGCCAAGCTGGTTCGGCGCGGCGTCTATGCCAGAACGAAAGCCGAAGCCGACGCCATCCTTTCTTCGGCGTCTGTCCCCGTTACCACGCTCTATCCAAGTCTCGTGTGCGGTGGAAAAGGGAGCGGCGCCTTCGAAACACTCTGGCGCATCAGCGGGCTGCCGGTCGTTCCGGTCTTCGGTGGCGGGAACGCCGTGTACTACCCCATCCACAGAAACGATCTCGCGGAGCTCATTGTCCGCGCCGCGCACGCGCGGGAAATGTTTGGAAGGAGCTACGATGCCGGCGGCCCGGAGGCAATCACGCTCATACAGCTGATACGACTGCTCGCTTCTCACAGAGGCAGATCTCCCGCTTTTCTTCCGATACCGCTCCCCATCGGTCTTCTTGCGGCGCGCCTTCTCTCCTTCCTCCCGCGTCCGCCGTTCACCGCAAGCAACGTCCTCGGCGGCGCCGAGAGCGTCACGCTGGACTCCTCGCCGCTTTATCGCGCTGCCGCATTCACTCCGCGCCCTATTTCACGCATCCTCACCGAAGAAACGGCGCTTCTTAAAATGCCTGCGGACAGCGATCCCGTCGCCGATGAACTCGCAATCCTTTCCCGCTACATCCTGTCCATGGAATGCCAGCGATGGAAACCGGGTCCGGTGGAAGCCGCATGGTATGCGCAGGCACTCCGCGGCCACACCACCATCGCGACGCACAGTCTCGGCATCGTGCGGCGCTGGCCGTTCCTTTTGGGAGGACTGGACGCCATCACCAAACGCTTCCGCGACGGCCCGCTGCAGAAAAAATTACTGATCGTTGCGACCATCGTGGAATGTCATCCTGTTTCAGCGGCATGGCTCCTCCCTCAAGATCACTCCCGCATCTCCATCATCCTCCTCGCCCTCCTCGCCTGCGCGCGCATGGGCGGAAAAATGCTTCTCGGCGCTTTTTTTCTGCCGTTCCCCGGTTTCGTCCGCCGTCATGTCTCACATGTATGACGCCATCGTTATCGGCAGCGGTGCCGCGGGCGTCCATGTCGCACTCCCCTTGGTGGAAGCCGGACTCCGCGTCCTCATGCTGGACGGCGGCGTCCCCGCCCCTCCCATTCTCCGGAAACCGCCGGGCGGCGGCTTCGCGGAGTTCCGCAAGCGGTCCTACGAGCAAATCCGATGGTTCGTCGGCGAAGACCTCTCGCTGCTGTGCTCCAATATGGAACTCAGCGGCATGGTCGGCGGCAACAGGGGCTTCGTCTCTCGACACACAAAAGAGCTCCTCCCGCTCAGCGTAGAGCGCGAAGACATCCTCCAGACCCTCGCGGAGGGGGGCCTCGCAAGCGCATGGGGCGGCGCCTGCACATACTTCGACGACGCCACGCTCCGCATGCTCGGCCTGCCGCCGCAGGAAATGCGCCGCGCCTACGAGGAAGTGACGCGCGTCGTCGGCGTCTCCGGACCGCAGACGTTTCCTTCCGTCCAGCCGCCGCCGCGCCCCAATCACCACGCACGCGCGCTCCTCGCCGCAGCCGCGCATCGCGCGAAGCGCCTCGCGCTCCTCCATGCCACGATCCGGCAGCCGCATACGGCGGCGTTGACGGAAACGCTGGGAGCACGGTGCGCCTGCACGTACAACGACCTCGAATATTATTCCGACGCGGACCAATCCCTGTATCGCGCATACTTCACACTCGAAATGCTGCGACAGCATGCGTGCTTTACCTATCGCCCATCCGTGCGGGTCGAGCGCATCGAGGAGAGAGACGGCGCAGCCCACGCGCATGGTCATCTCTTCTCCGACGGGCGCGCGACGACCGCGATCCACGAGCAGGGGAGAACGGCGATCATCGCCGCCGGCGCCGTGGGGACGGGGCGGATCCTGCTCACAAGTCTCCGCCTCCATGAAACACCCATCCCGCTAGTGAGCATGCCGCACGTGTTCACCGCCTGCCTCCATCCGCGGACATTGGGACACGCAGGGGACGACCGGCGCTCGAGCCTCTGCCAGGTGCTTGCGACCATTCCCCGGGGAACGGATCACAGCGGAATCTGCGCCCAGCTCTACAGCTACCGCTCCTTCCTTCTCTGTCGCCTCCTCCCGCTGCTGCCTTTCCCCATCCCGGAAAGCCTGCAGATTCTGCGCCTGCTCACCCCGTCACTCCTCGTCGCCGGCATCCGCTTCGAATCCGCGTCAGCGAATGGCACGCTCGCCCTTGGGAAAGACGGCGCGCTCTCGGTGCATATTCCCGAGAGCACGAAGAGCAACGCGCGATGCCGAAAAGCACTCCGGAATATGAAGCGCGTTCTGCGCGTCATCGGCCTCATGCCGTTCCGCACCAAATACATGCCCGAAGGATCGGCATACCACTACTCCGGCACCGTCCCCATCACGACGGACGGCGCGGCATTTCTGAGCGCGGACGACAACGGACGCGTGCGCCAGTTCCACCGTACCTACGTCGCCGACGCCTCCCTCTTTCCCATGTTGCCGGCCGAACCGCACACGTTGACCATCATGGCAAACGCCCGGCGGATTGGACAAAAACTCAGTGTTCGCTTGCGGAATACTTCGTGCACTCCGCCGCCGTAAGCGCGTACACAGAGAACTGCGGATGATTTCGGGTAATGTACTCGGGAACTCGCAGCATCGAATCTCGATCGGGAGCCAGAATAACATAGGCGGGACGCTCACAGGAGAGACGGGTCCGCACTGCGATATCCGACCGCAACCGATGAAAATTCTCCAATACGGGGATATCCCCGATAAATCTTTCCGAAAGCTCGGCATCGACGGGAGCTGCACCCCCTATCCAATCAACCGCTTCCTGAAAACTCTCAAACCCCTCCTGCGTCCATCCAAAGTCTTTCGGGAGCAGCGGAATGTCGAAACGATCGATCGCTGCGTGACACTGGGGCAGACTGTAGAAACAAACAAAACTCGCCTGCACGGAGAGTGCGACCATAAGGAAGGGAAATAGGAGCCACCGTGGCCACTTCTGCCATGCATCTTGCATTCCGAGGGCAGCGAAGAAGAGGAGCAACGGGATGGTGACGACCATGAATCGCACCGTGACCGCGTGGTAGATCAAAGCAAGGAGCATTGATCCAGGTATCGCAATGCTTACCAGAAGATGGCGCCGTCCATGGCGCACCAGTCCCCACACGGCTGGAATTGCGAGCAACATGATGCTGTGCACGGGGTTCAGGTAGTAGAGGATGTTGTGCCAGACGTATCCAAGCATGTCGCCCTCGCGGCTGAACTCATTCATAAGATGACCGTCACGCAGAGAACCGAAGAGGAGGGCATTCCGCATCGGCCAGAGCGAGAAGAGTCCGATGGCAATCAAAAATTGGAGCCAGAAATACGCACTGCGGAGATCCTTGCGCCTCACGAGCAGTGCATGGAGACCGATAATGGGAATGAGCGTGAGACCGGGATACCGACTGAGACTCGCAAGCCCTATGAAGAGTCCGGAGAGGAGATAGAGGCGTGGATGCGCCTGCGCCCTGAGGTAGCTGATGAGCGCAGCGAAGAAGAGGACGGCAAAGAAGGTGTCCGCATTGCCAAGAGAAAGAAGCCAGATTGTTGGAAAAGAGAGAAGAAGGAGCGACAGCGTGAGGACCGGCGTCACGCGGTCGGATGGGCAAAGCAACCGCGCGAAAGCGAACACAAGACCGTACAGGGCAATCCCGTACAGGAGAGAGGCCACCTTGAGTCCGTAATTGAAGCCGAAAAGGAGAATGGACCAGTACGACGCGATGGGAAAAAGCGGCAAGTGGTACCGGTGCGGTACCCCTTGAAACTGGTAGGACCACGTCGTCCAGAAGTTCTGAGAGAGATGAGCGTACTCCATAGAATCGCTGACGATGGGATACCGCAAGTTCGGCAGCCACAGGAGGAAGAGCGCGACGGATATGCCAAGGAGGAGCAAAACATCATGTCTCGGCCAACATCGCATGACGGTGAGGAGCAAGATTGACCGCATCCAGTCGCTGTATCCGATCTTCTTGCCCTCGGCGGCGGTGCGCGGGGCGTACGAAATAGGGAGCTCGAGAATATGGTGACCGTGACGTCGGAGGAAGACCGTCATCTCACAATCGAAACGAAAATCGTTGTGACGAAACGGGAAAGATTGCGCGAGGTCTGTCCGAACGAGTTTGTAGCAGGTGTTCTGGTCTGTGAGACGGGTCCCGTATAGGAGATTCACGTAGGAGGTGAGGAGAACCCCACCGATGTAATACTTGACGTGTGCGACCGGTGGCCGCCCCCGGAGACGCCGAGAGCCGTACACTGCCGGAAGCGCGTCCGTCTCGGCCTTCTCGAGAAGTGTGAGAATCTCTTTTGGGTCATACTCAAGATCGGCGTCCTGAACGATGACATATTTCCCCGTCGCATTAGCAAATCCAAGACGTACGGCAGATCCCTTCCCCTCATTTGGTTTCGTGAGGACGAGATCGCTGCCCTTTCTCGCTCGCGCGCGCGCAACAGCGAGAGAGGCGTCCGTCGACCCGTCGTCCACGAGAACAAGCTCTGCGAATGGACAGGCGTGATGGACACGGTCCATGAGAATACCGAGTGTCCGCTCCTCATTGAAGAACGGAATGACAATGCTCAAACGATACTGCGGTTGCACAAATGGCAGCCTACAAGGCAAGCATTATGCTCACAACGGAGACATTTCCTTACAGAGACGCCCGATGAGTCGGGAAAGACTGTGGTGCTCCGTCACCGTATGACGAAGTGTCTGCCGCAGATTATCCTGCTCATGTTTTGGAAGGGAACAGAACCACTGAACTACTCCTGCCATCTGTTCAGGAGATGTGCGCAAGGTTTCCGGAAGAACGGACTGGACAACGTCTGAACAAGAAACCACGGCACAGCCACACGCCATTGCTTCGAGAACTGCCTTATCGAGCGCCGTCTCGCTCGCATGGAGGAAGAGCGTCGCACGTTGGAGAATGGATGGAAGCGCGGCATTTGCCACCGTACGGATCACAACGCGATTCTGGAGATGAAGACGGCGGATGAGATCATGAAGTCCCGTATTTATGCTACGGTCTTCTACGGTGACAGGCACACCGACAATGACGAGGTGGTATGGCTCCTCGAGCGCAGCGAGCGCATTCAGAATGATTGAAAAGCGTTTTGCAGCAGTGATACGACCGACGGTGACGAGGAACATTGCATCACGTGGCACCTCTCCGGGAACGAACCGATCAATATCGATGCCATGACCAACGATGACGCTTTTCCATGTCCACACAGGCATGCCGCGTGTTGACGCACTGAACACTTTTCGCACACAGAGTGATGCAATGCGGAGTGGCCACCGTCCCCCCCGAGCCTCGTACCAGAGGTAGATTGGTTTTCGGAGAACAAACCAAAGCTTCCATCCGAGAACAACCCATATCGGCGTCATGTGAACAAGTACAGCATCGTACGCATGTCTGTGATGAACGATGAGAAGCCAGAAACGAATTACTTGGAGAAAACGCGGCCATCTCTTCTCTTTCCTGAGCGACAAGACATGAACGTTCGATGGGAGTTCATACCTGCCAACATACTGCCCGATCACCGTCACCTTTTCGCAGCGCTTCGAAAATTCCTCGATCCATCGATGGAAGAACCCGAGGATCGGGTGATCGCAATCGACGATCTGAGTGATAATAAGAAGTTTCATAGATTTTCCCTCCCCCGGCGGGGGAGGGTTAGGGAGAGGGGATACGATAACTGAAAGATTGGAGAAACTCTGCGTATTCCATGATGAGTTTTTTACGTTCAAATTTCTGGATAACGGCACGTGCGTTGTTGCCGAGGCGCGTCCGGAGGACATCGTCAGCAAGAAGTACGCGAATTTTCTCCGCAATGTCCTCTGGCGTCCCCGTCGTAATCAGGCCATTTTCACGGTCACGGATGACATCGGGAACGACGCCGACATTCGTCGCGATAACCGGGAGTCCGAGTGCCATGGCCTCGAGGAGAACGCGTGGCCCCCCCTCGCTTTTGGAGCACATGACAAAGATCTTCACTGATTGTATGGCCCGGTAAACGTCGCGTGGAACGGGGAGCCAGCCAGCAAACGTGACGTGAGTTTTCAGGTTATAGCTTTCAGCTTTTAGGTATTGAAGGAGAGGGCCGTCGCCGATGACCAGGAGCCGTAGCGACTGTGTCATCCCGAGCGTAGTCGATGGATATACCGTCGCAATGGCCTCCATGAGATTCTCGATCCCTTTATTCACCACAAGCCGTCCGCAAAAAACGACGTCGTACTTCTTCTGAATGGAAGGATCCGGATTCAGGAGTTCGTGATCAAGATAGAAGGACGGCACAACATGGATACGCTCCTGCTGCACCCCCCACCGGGCAAGCAGATCTCGCGTCCCGGCGTTCACGACCCGAAACGCTGAAGCTTTTCGCCCAATCGTACGAAGATAGAGTGGATACATCCTCCTCCCGACCCACTCTCGAAAATCCGCGGCAACTGGATAGCCGACGACATGGTGGATTTCCGCAATCCATGGCATGTCCTCCGCGCGGTGGAGCAGCCACGCGCCAAGGCCATTGTAGAACGGCGGGTAGTCATGGACTGTCATGACATTGTATTGACGTTGTCTACACAATTCTTTTCCCTTCCGCAGAATCCAGAGCGGCTGGTACCAGAGACCACTGGGGGAGTGGTGGAGGAAGACATTATGGAAAATAGTGTCACCCTGAGCGGAGACGAAGGACGACACTATTGGTTGATGTGATGGTTCGTCTCCGCTCACCATGACACATCTACCACTCGCCCTAGGACAAATCACATCAATCCTCTCCCAATGTTTTCGCAGTTCCTCGAGTGTCACATAGAACGCCCCCAGCTTCCCGGAAGCAAGCGACCTGTCGCCGGAAATCATCAGAAGATTCATTGGAGAGATCTCCCCTCTCCCTTTGAAGGGAGAGGGTTAGGGAGAGGATTGATTAAAGCAGAAAATAACATGACATATTCCTCACAAACCTTTCCCCACAGCCGTTCCGTCGGCAACTTCGCCGCCTCTGCGACCACGTGTTCATATGTCACCATCACTTCCTGGACAGCATCCCGAATTTGCTCCTGCGTCCGGAGTTTTCGCACAACCATTCCTTGCTGCAACTGCTCACTCAATCCTGTTTCTTCGGTCAGGAGCACTGGCAGCCCTGCTGCACGCGCTTCGAGTGCGGTATTTGGACTCATTTCTGTAACAGATGGGATCACGAGAAGATCGTGCTCGCGGAACAGAATATCTCGCTCGGTCGAAGTTACCTTCGAGCGGAAGGTGACCTGGTCCGCAAGTTGTAACCCCAGCACGTTCCCCTCAAGAAGATGCTGGAGGGGTCCTTCCCCCACAAGTGTGAGGGTGACACCAGAGAGTTCTGTCATCGCACGCAGAAGTGTAGAGATATTTTTGAATGCGACGAAGCGGCCGAGGAAGAGGAGACGGAAGGGCGCATGTCTCGTTCTCCCCTCTCCCCGTCCGACCGCGTCCGGGCGGGCTGCCGCAGCGGTGGAGGGGTCGGGGGTGGGGGCAGGAAGCGCATTTTCAATCACCAAATGTTCTGGTAATCCTCGGTAGTGTTTCTCATAAATCTCCTCCTGCAGTTTTGTCGAGAAAACCAGGTAATCGAAAGTGCGTAGCAAGCGTTGAACGAGCCAACGAGCTAACGAGCTAACGATTTTCCAGAAACGCGATTCATACCATTCTCTCAAACCCAACGTTCCCCCGCAATCCGTATACCTCTCCCACAGAAAATCTCCCCCAAGCCGAAGAATCTTTTTAGGTTTCCTCAATCCCGCCAACCACAGCGGCATCCCCACGCTCACAAGCGAGAATGCAAGAACAGCATCCGCATCTGCCGCATGTTTTTTAAGAGCCCGCGCATACCGCCACCAGCGGAGGGGTGGCCCACCCCACGACCACACGTGTACCACGTTCCATTTATCGTCACTGACACCTGCATACGTCACCACGACCATCTCTATCCCCCGTCCTACGAATTCCTGTGCAAGATTATGCACATACGTCGCTGGTCCACCGATATCGGGTGGATAGATGCCAGTCGCAAGGACGATTTTCATAGACAAGAAGCAAGAGCCCCTCACCCTAACCCTCTCCCGCTGGGAGAGGGGATCTTCTTCCTGCACGTCGATACCACTCCACAGTTCTCCTCAATCCATCCTCAAACGATATTTTCGGCTTCCAATCAAGTGCAAGGATGCTTGACGCATCGAGCGCATAGCGCCAGTCGTGACCGGGACGATCCTCCACGAATTCAATGAGGGAATGTGGTTTTCCGAGTACACTGAGAAGTTGTTTTGCTGCATCGATATTCTGTAGCTCGGCATCTGCTGCAATGAGATATATCTGACCATCTTTCCCCTTTGTGAGCACGAGTTCGATGGCATCGGTATGATCGGACACATAGAGCCAATCGCGTTTATTTTTCCCTTCCCTATAGACGGGAATCCTCTCGTCTTTCATCGCATGGCGAATCACCGTCGGTAAAAACTTCTCATCTGCCTGGTGCGGACCGTAGTTATTCGTGCACCGCGTGATGCGCGCATGGATGCCGAACGTGCGGATAGCAGAAAGAAGCAGAAGATCCCCTGCTGCTTTTGTCGCGGCGTAGGGCGAGCTCGGCCGGAGAACCGTATCAACCGTGCAAGGAGGATCGCCGTCTTTCAGATCTCCGTACACTTCATCTGTAGAAATATTGAGGAGGAGAATGTGCGGAGACTTTTTGCAAACTTCGATGAGCGACTGGACGCCGAGGATATTTGTATGGATGAAGGGAACGGCATTCTGAATGCTTCGATCAACATGCGTTTCTGCCGCGAAGTTCACCATTGCATCAATCGCATACTGCTTCGCGAGATCCGCAACGAGGAGCGTGTTCGTGATGTCTCCATGGATAAAGCGGATCCTGTCGAGCACCGGCTGCAAATACTCCTTCTTCCCTGCATAGGTCAGTTTGTCGAGGACGACCAGAAAATCATCGGGGAACCTCTCTTTATGCCGAAGCACAAAGTGCGACCCTATAAACCCCGCACCACCCGTGACAAGTACATTCATGGCTCCAGCATAGCAAAAAACCGGTGGAAAAGCCTTCCACCTGCAACCGAGAACCTATACCCTACAATCTACGTATGCGCGGCGTTCTCATTTGCGGCGGAACGGGGTCCAGACTCAAACCTCTGACCGATATTACGAATAAGAGCCTGCTCCCAATCTATGACAAGCCGCTCATTCTCTACCCTCTCCAAAAACTTCTCGATGCCGACATCCACCATATTGCCGTGGTCACCAGCACCGAGCACATCGACCAGATGACGTCATTCCTTGGATCCGGCGAGCGCTTTGGATGCGAATTTTCCTACCGTGTTCAGGAGAAGCCCGGCGGCATTGCCCAAGCCCTCGGCATTGCCGAAGACTTCACCCAAGATGAAAGCATCTGCGCCCTCCTCGGCGACAACGTGTATTTCGATGACCTCGCCCCCGCCATCCGGTCATTCACAAAAGGCGGCCATGTATTTCTGAAAGAAGTCCCGGACCCGGAAAGATTCGGCATCGCGACCCTTCGACGGGCTCAGGGGGACACCGCTCATGTCCGTGTCGAATCCATCGAGGAGAAACCAAAACACCCCAAGAGCAACCTCGCCATCACCGGCTGCTACCTCTACGACGCTCGCTGCTTTGACATCATCCGCAATCTGAAACCATCCGCCCGCGGCGAACTCGAGATCACCGACATCTCCCGCTGGTACCTCGACCACAGGGAACTCACGGCCTCCATTCTTGAGGAAGAGTGGATTGATGCAGGAACCTTCGAAAGTCTCTTCACTGCCGCCTCTCTCGTCCGAGAGCGCAGCTGGGCAGCACAAGCGCCTCGTAAATCCCCGCATACTTCTCCGCAATCCCCGACCAATCGTACTGCCGGGCATGTTCCACTGCCGCGGAGGAAAGTTTCCCCCGCAACTCCTGATCTTTGAGAAGGAGCGCGAGCGTTGTCGTCGCCGCTTCCGGATCATCAGAGGGAATGAGAATCCCCGTTTTCCCATGGAGGACAATCTCTGGAACTCCGCCCACGCGCGTCCCGATGACCGCACACCCCGCCGCCTGCGCCTCGAGGAAGACGTTCCCCATCGCCTCACTCAGCGAAAGCGCGCAGAAAATTTCCGCCTCCGCATATTCACGCCATAGAGAACTGTCAGAGAGGTATCCGAGAAAATGGATATGATCGTGGCTAACAAGCTGTGAGCTGTGAGCTGTGAGCTGTGAGTGCATGGAACCGTCACCGACAATCCTGAGATATGCCTGTGGGAATTTTCCTACAACCTCACTGAAGGCAGTGAGAAGTGTATCGACCCCCTTCATTTTCTCCAGCCGTCCGACAAAGAGAATCCGCCCCGGAGCCTTCGGATACCGTGCGCACGCCTCCCGTATTGCCCAGTAATCGATGCCATTTGGAATGAGCTTGGCATCCCGACCACACCGCTTTGCAGCCTCTACAAGAACAGAACTGATGGCCATCACACGATGCGCCGAGCGGATGATCGGACACTTCAAGAATGATCGGTTTGTCGTTTGTAGAGTGAGAATACGCCGTGCTTGTGGATACACCCATCGGCAGAGCAGCAGCGCTGCCCCTGCGAACGTCTCCAGCACCGCATGGACAATGTCCGGCCGCAGCCTCCGCACAACGAAAGGTGCCAGGAACGGATAGAACCACTTGTCGAAAGAGTAGCCCAGACCAACCCGGATAACGGTAATAGTTTGACCCCCTCTCCCTAACCCTCCCACCAAGAGGGAGGGGATTTCGCCCACTCTTGGCAGATCCCTCCGCATCTTCGCTGTCACAATCGTAATATCAAACCGATCAGCAAATCGCGCAGCCACCTTTTCCACACACACCTCCGCTCCACTTCGGAATGGAAAGAGAAAAGCCGAGAGAATGATAACGTTCGGCTTCTGCATGCCTTATACCATAGCGGAGGTTCGTGAACCTCCGCTACAGGAAAGAAATTCTTCAAATAGCCTCCGATACTCCTCTCCCACCTTCTCCCATGAAAATACCTCCTCGATCCTCTTCCGCGCCGCCTGCCCGAGCGCGCGTCGCTTTATGGGATCTTCGATGAGTCGCCGGACGTGGGCCTTGAGCACCTCGCGGTCGCCCGGCGGAAAGAGGAAGCCGGAGATGCCGTTCTGGATGAGGAAACGATTTCCACCGACATCGGATACGACGCACGCACACGAACTCGCCATCGCCTCCATGATCGCATTGCTCAAGCCCTCGCTGTAGCTCGGCATGACAAAAATGTCCGTCGTAGCGAGAATCGCCGGAATATCATCGCGCAGTCCCGTGAAGACCACCCGATCCTTGTATTTCGCCACCAGCGAATGCCCCTCCTTGTACCATCCCACGACTTGCACCGTGAGGTTTGGGAAATCTCTCTTCAATGGGACCACTGCCTCTACGAAATCGTCGGCGCCCTTCACGGATTCGAGACGCCCGATGTAGGTGACAACAGTGTCCGTGTGGAAGGGGGTAGGGAGTAGAGAGTAGGGAGTAGGGTCGATTCCTGTGGGAATGACTTGCGATTTCTTCCATACCCAAAGCCTCCGCAAAAGTTTCTCCGGCTGCGGGTGGAAGAATATGATTCTCTTTGCACAGAGCATAATGAGCCATCCAAGTGTCCACGCGTAGATGCGCGAGGCGAGACGGAAAGCAGGCGTCCGCCCCCACCACGTCATCCCCACGAGGGCATCGGTGAGGAGAATGACGCGGTACCCCCGAAGGCACAGAGGAATCACTGCAAGCGAACTCCAGAAGAGAATTTTGTTGCACACAATGATATCTGGCTTCTCTTCCTGTATGACCTTGTGCACAAACCCTGCAAAACCAATGGCAATGCCGTAGTTCCATGGATCGGGGAGAAAGACATCCTTCTTGCGATAGAGAGCGAGAGACGGAGACGGCCGCTCGAGAAACGCGCAACGAGCAAACGCGCAACGTTCGCCAACGCCCCCCCCCATACACACCACAACAACCCGATACCCCAGCCGCTGCCAAAGCTCAGCAAGTTTCACGCTGCTTACCATCCAGCGGTGCTTCTCTTTCCAATAAGGACTCACGAGAAGGATTGTTTTCACAATACCAACAATACCCACAATACCCACCTTACCCAACCCTCTCCTTCCCCCTTTCTCCATCCTCGTGCGATAACCCTGCTTCCCGCAACGCCATTGCCCGTATCAATCGGACCTGTCGTTGTTCCATCTCTTCCAATCGCATGATCATGTAGAAAACCATAAAAAATAGGATCCCTATACATGTGACAAGAATGGCATTCACTTGATCTTTAATGCCTGTAGCAGCCGTGAGGTATGTGAGAATATCCGGGTAGAAAGCAATGAGAGCAATGCTTGCCCAGAAGAGCGTCCACAGTGCCGCCTCCCATAGAGTTTTCTTCTGGCGGTACCAGAGATTCCACGCGTAGACCAAGGAAACTACAGAAACAAGGGGCGCGACGATTTGGTACGACGTGATGTCCATTTAGCGGAGGAATGATCGTAGCAGAATCTGGAGAGCAGTCTTCACCCCAATCGCAAAAGATTGCCCCTTCGCCAGAGTATATGCCGAGTACACCACTTTCACTGGAACCTCGGCAATGCGCCAGTGGTGACGCCGGGCCTCACGGATGACCTCAGTACAGAATTCGAATCCCCGCGTTTGGAGGTGCACCCCACTGAGCGCCTTCGGACCGAAAACCTTGAAGCCGCACTGGCTGTCTCTGACCCAAAGTCCTGCTGCGAGAAATGTGACGACATTCCCAATAGTATTGAAGAGGCGACGGATGGCAGGAATGCGATTGCGGCTCCTGCCCAATGAAGTCGACCAGAACCGATTCGCAAACACAACATCTGCGCGCCCCTCTCGCACCGGCTGGAGGAGAGCGGGGATATCCCGAGGATCGTGCTGTTCGTCGGCGTCAATGGTGACGATGATGTCTGCTCCGAGTGCACGCGCTGCTTCAATACCCGTCATGGTCGCGGCGCCAGCGCCCGCGTTCTCCGGGTGTCGGACAACAAGAGCTCCAGCTGCCGCTGCGGCCACACCAGTCGCATCGATCGACCCATCATCCACAACGACAACACGATCTACATACTGTCGTGCGGCATGCACAACGGCACCCACTCGGGATGCCTCGTTATAGGCAGGAATGACAGCGACAATCTTCATGGAAGAATAACGAATGCCACACCCTCCTCAAGATCATTCACAACAACCTGGAGCCCAAGAGAACGATCATTGAGAAAATCAACAAGCGCCTGGACCTTCGTATGAAGCGACCCCTGAGAGTCGCGCTCAATGGTTGCGGTGTTCGTATCGAAGATGATGCTATTGAACCCGAGTTGCTGGAGACGTCGCAAGGTAAGCTTATTATCTCGCTCCTGATGAAGACAACTGAAAAAATCAAGCTGATGGTCCGACAAGGCTATGATCTCGAGATTCCGGGGAATAAAATATGGAATGAATGTCCCCACGCGGTAGAGGTATGGACGATTTGGGTTGTCCGCATTGAGCTGCAGAACGATATCACGGATGTTGTCGTAGTAGGGAATGGTGCGCTCCCGCATCACTTCAGCAGATGCTTTCCCCATGGGATACTCGAGAAGATTGCGCATCTGATCAAACTGCCAGAAGCGGTTCGCAAGAGAGATGAGAAGGGAACACGTAATAAAAGCACCAACAACCTTCCGTGTCACGGCATCATTTGCCTTATAGCAAAGCACCGCAAGTAACACACAGAGACCAAGGAACATCCCGACGCCGTACCAGAGAATCCCATTGGCAAGGAACATCCACTCCACAATGAAGAACGCCGTCCACAGCCACAACCAACGCACCCATCGTCCCTCCTTACGCCAGAAAAAGGGGAGGAGGAGTAGGAGTGGAAAAAGGAGAAGGCCTGGCATCGTGGTGACGTAGTACCCAGCAGAATCGAGGTTGAGGACAGCACGCCACGGCAGTGTGAGGTAATGCCGCCAGCCATTCTGAAATCCCCAGTAACGGTCGAGTTCCTCCTTGCTTCCCGTCGGCTGGCTGCATGCGGGATCGGCAGTATTGACGACAAGCTCCGGCGGAAGGGAATACACGGTCTCCCCCGGACTGGCAGACCGCTGCCCCTTTATATCGAGAATGGGAACAAGGACACGCGGTGGTTCCGCGCCCATGAGTGCTCGCGCTGAGGATAGAACCGTTTCCTGCCACATCCAGGGAGCAACGACGACGGCCGCGGCAACGCCGAAGACCCCAACGCGACCGAGGAGTGTGCACCACGAACGCCATCGTGTGCGGATGCTGGGGAGGAGAAGGACGACACAGCACCCCCAGAGAAGAAATGCAAGCGCTCTATTACTCAGAGGGGGCACCCCCCATCCCGCGCGCAGGAAGATGGAAGAAAAATCAAAGACATTGCGCCAGGCGTAGAGCCCCCACACGAAGAGGAGCGCTGGGAAGGACGCCCACCAGCGCACCGTCGCACCGAGGAACACGGGAAACAGCGCAAAAATTCCCATGACAGCAGTCGATTTCATCCCAAATGCAAAACCAGCGAACACTCCGCTGACGATTGTCCAGCGAACTCGATGACGTTCTTCCAAGGCGTCTGACGGCGGGAACAGGCCGAGAAATAACGCAAGAACGCTATATGCTCCCATGGCGAAGACGGCATTGTCCACCTTCATATCTGCAAAGGAGAAATGTCCGACCAGCGGCAATGTGTAATAGAGCAGGGCAGCCAGGAGACCACCCCCTCCAAGAAACACACGGAGAAACGTGAAGATAGCAAGCACCGCGAGAATCCCCGCCATCCAGTTCACCATGAGGGAGGCGATCGTTCCAAAGGTACTGTCGTAGCCAAAAAGGAGGAACCCGAGCGATGTGAGGTACTCCCACTGAAAGGAATACATGGAGCGAATGAAGTGTCCGTAGCTTATGAGGAGCCGCGGCCGGTTGAGGTAACTCCCGAGATCATCCCATCCAATGGGAAAGGGGCGGACGACGTTGAGAAAATTCAGCGCAAAGTAACTCAGGAGCAACCATAGCAGCAACCATGTGGGATCTCTCCAGGAGAGAGGGACGGTCCACGATGCGAAGAGGAAACGGCGAAGCCAGTAGACCGCATGGCGGAAGAGGAGCATTGGTATTCCAAGAACGAGGATCCATCCCACGGGAGAAATGAGAACATGACCGACGGCCAATGCCCATAGCGCCACCACCCACAAGCATGCTCCGAGCGCCGCGCTGTATGTACACTCTAGGAGAAGGGATTTGGAAGGCACACGGAAGAGACGAAAGACCGCCCGTCCGACAATGAGCCATTCCCAAAAAAGGAGGAGCGCGAAGAGGAGCGGCGGGAGCACGCGCACAATGAACGAGCGCTGCACACACCACTGTCGGTACATGTAGAGATTCATTCCACGATTCGTTTGACCGATGAAGCGAAGACACCCATCGCTCCTCAATTTCTGAAAATTTTCTTGAAGGACCACGAGCGCATTATCCTTCGCGTTCGTGTATACCTCCGGAACCGGCTCCACCATGCGGCGAACGGGGTGATCGCCCTCGGTTCCATAGCTAAACCCTGTGAGGAGGAGCCAGAGCGCCAGACCGAAGAGTGCGACAATTTTCCATGGAGAGAGGCGAATTTCCGCCATCCATTCCCCTCTCTTTAACCACGAAATCCCAAAGAACACCACAGCCAGAACCACACTCCCGATACTGAAGAAGAGAAACGGGGAAGATCTCACAACAACATGGCGAAGGAATGGGACGAAGGAATACCACCCCCGACACAGGAGGATCGACGTGTTGTTACTCTCACCACAAATATCCTTCACGAGCGTTTGCGCATCCGGCAGGAGAATGACTGCCCCATGGACCGGCACACCAAGGTACACAAGGAGCGTGTACCCCCCCCAAAGGAGAAGCGCGAGAAAAAAAGCGATCGGCAAATACTGGTCTCTCTGCACAAACACCCGCATAGCATACGCCTTCCCTGACTCGACACACAGACCTTGTTCGATTTCAACGCAGCGACGATTCTGGAATCGTCGCTGCTGGCACTGTGGCCACAATGCGGACAGGACTCTATACTGGATCAACAAGCCGTATGTCGCTTCCCATTGCAAAAATCAGGCAGGCATTCCCCATCCTCCGACGTCTCATAGACGGCCATCCTCTCGCCTATCTCGATAACGCCGCGACCACCCAAAAGCCGGACGGCGTCCTCGATGCCATGAACGCGTACTACCGGACGCAGAATGCCAACGCGCACCGCGGCATGCATCCCCTCGCGGAGGAAGCGACCGATGCATACGAAGGCGCACGGGGGGTGGTGCAGAAATTCCTCCACGCATGCCACTCCGAGGAAATCATCTTCACGAAGAGTTGCACGGAAGCCATCAACCTCGCTGCAAAGAGTTGGGGACGTACTAACCTCCACCCGGGTGACCGCGTGATCCTCACGATCCTGGAACATCACAGCAACATCATCCCCTGGATACAGCTCAAAGAGGAAAGAGGAATAGAACTTCAATGGGTGGATATCGATGATGATGGCAATCTTCGCTTCGATCGACTCGAACGGTTCCTCCATGAGGGGAATGCCAAACTCGTGGCAATCACAGGCCAGAGCAATGTCCTCGGGATGCAGCCTCCACTGCAAGAAATTATCGGACGATCCCATGCCGCAGGCGCGCGCGTCCTCGTCGATGCGGCACAACTCGTCGCCCACCACCCCATTGATGTCCAGAAACTCGACTGCGACTTTCTCGCATTCTCCGGACATAAGCTCTACGGACCAACCGGCATTGGTGTGCTCTATGGGAAGCGCGAATTTCTCGAACATATGCCGCCGATGCTCGGTGGCGGCGGTATGGTCCAGAATGTAACAGAGGAGTCTTTCATTCCTCTCGATCCCCCCGCCCGCTTTGAAGCGGGCACTCCCCCAATCGCCGAGGCTGTCGGTCTCGCAGCGGCCATCGACTGGCTATCGCAATTTTCCTGGGAAGACATCATTCACCACGAACAACAGCTCCTTGTCCACGCAGGGGTTGTCCTCTCATCAATACCCAACCTCACCATTCTCGGAAGGTTTCCCCTACAACCTACCCCCTACAACCTACCCCCTCGCACAGGCTGCCTCTCCTTCACTCTCGATAACCTCCACCCACACGACCTCACGGAAATCCTCGGAAGAGAAGGCATCTGCCTCCGTGCCGGCCACCATTGCGCCGAGCCGCTCCATCGCCGTCTCGGCTTCGCCGCCTCCACCCGCCTCTCCATCGCCCTCTACAACACCCCCGAAGAAATCAACCGCCTCCCCGCCGCCATCGAGCGAGCCAGAGAAATTCTCACTGGCAAGACTGCCGATTCGGCCCGAGCTCACGGCCGAGTGGCAAACTACAAACTACAAACTACCCACTAGTCCCATGGATCTCTACGCCGAAAACATTCTCGACCACTACCGGAACCCACGCGGCAAATCCCCTCTCCTGCCGCAGCGGGAGAGGGGTCAGGGGAGAGGGCCCATACAACACACCGAAAGTAACCCCGCCTGCGGCGACGAAATCACTGTCGGCATCTCTCTCCAGAATGACCATATCTCCGAGATATGCTGGGACGGCACTGGCTGTGCGATTTCCCAAGCTGCCATGTCGATGCTGAGTGAAGAGCTGGAAGGAAAAACTCTTGAAGACATTGATCATCTGACAAAAGACAGCCTGCTTGCTCTTCTCGGTGTCCCCATCGGCCCCCGTCGCCTCAAGTGTGCCCTCCTTGGGCTCCACGCCTGCAAAAATGCTCTATGCCAGTTTCAGAAAATCCCACTGAGGAGTTGGTCAGAAACGGTGGCATGAACACGAATGGAGCCGCCGACCGGAATTGAACCGGTGACCTACACATTACCATTGTGTTGCTCTACCAACTGAGCTACGGCGGCATGTGACGTAGCTTAGAGACTCAGAGCAACCCCGCAACCCCCTCAAAAACTCCCAGCACCGCATCGCTGATACCAAAGACCCACACCGAGAGAATCGGGAATGGTAAAAACGATTCGAAGAGGAGGAGCCCCAGGAGAATGTACGGCCCGTGCCGCATGAACCGCTCATAGGCGAGTTCGTGACGGTACGGGACGAATCCCTCCACAATCTTCGATCCATCGAGCGGCGCGATGGGAAAGAGGTTGAATGCCATGAGAGCAAGATTCACGAAGAGCAGACCCCCGCACAGCTGAAGGAGGAATGTCTGCACAACAGAGGCGCCACGGAGGGAAAGGAGATCGAACGATCCGCCCCACGAAATACCGAGGAGAAGAAGACCGGCGAAAGCGATGCCCGCAAGGAGGAGATTGCTGGCCGGTCCCGCAAGCGCCACGAGCGCGTTATCCCGCTTCGGATGACCGAGACGCGCGGGATTCACCGGCACCGGCTTTGCCCAGCCGAAGCCGACGACGAGGAAGAGGAGCGCTCCCATGGGATCGAGATGGGAAAGGGGATTGAGTGTGAGACGCCCCGCATCCTTCGCCGTATCATCCCCCAACCTGTACGCCGCGTACGCATGGGCACACTCGTGGACTGCAATCGCAATGAGGACGGCGATGATGTACGTGGGGCGGAGAAAGGGAGTCATGGAACAAGGATACCAATGATTCCGAGGAAACCGAACCTATGCACCTGCAGGCAGGCATGGAAACCGAGGATTGACGAGCGTTCACCATCCCCCTAACCTCATTACCGCATATGTCCCGCTGCTGCACTAAAACTGGCAAGAAGACATCCTTCGGGAATACCCGGAGCCACTCTCTCCGTCATACCCGACGGCAATGGCACGCGAATATTCAGAAAAAGCGCGTGTTCGACCCAAAGACAGGAACATTCCACGTCATGAAGATATCGACTGCCTACCTGCGGACACTCGCGAAGAGATTGCAGGAAGGAAAAAGCGCCTGAGGCGCCATGGACCCCCTCTCCCCCCTCGGCCATGAGTTCGGGGCCGAATGGCTAGCCCTCTCCCCTGTGGGAGAGGGGATTTCCTCGCGTCTTCTTCGTCTCCCCCCGCTGTTTCTTCTCCCTCAATACCCGCTCCTGCACACCGCGCGGACGCCGTGCGTGACGCTTGCGTGTTAGGAATTTCTCTTGTGCTTCCGCCGCCTTCCGTTCTTTCACGAGCGCCTGAACTTTTTCGAGGAGGTGCACGTATGCACGGAGACGATTCTGATATTGATCGCGCTCGTCGTCACACCGCACGGAGATACCAGTCGGCATATGTCGGAGCATCACGCACGTGCTCCTCTTATTCCGCCGCTGCCCCCCCTTCCCGCTCCCCCGTGTGAAGGTTTCTTCAATATCCTCCGGACGCACGGAGAGGAGCGCCGCGCGCTCGATAAGATCGGACGGGAAATCCGGAGGAAATGACATGGAGATAAGTCTAGCCGAATCGAATGGCGGTGGGACAGGGATTCGAACCCTGGAACCCCTTGTGGGGGTTACACGCTCTCCAAGCGTGCGCCTTCAGCCACTCGGCCATCCCACCTCACTTCTTCTCCCCTTTGATCGTGCACCCGCAACAGTGACACATGAACTTCGCCCAGAGCGTCGTCGTCACCGCAAATGCTAGGATGGAGAGCGACCCGCTAGTCGTACCAAAGACCATGCCCCCTCCCAGAAAATGCGCCTTGTAGACGCCGACGAACCCCGCAATTGCTGCAAGGAAGAGAAGGAGGGTGACCACCCACCCGACAACCATACATGCACTGCAGGGACAGGAAGAATGCTTCTGGAAAAACATACGAGAGATGGGAAAAGGAACACCATTGTATACCGGGCGACACTCAGTGGCAAAAGAACTTGGAATCGCGTACGCTCTTCCGTGTGAAAATTTCCCTCCATTGGCTCCAGGATTTCGTCCGCTTCCAAAGCAGTGATGCGCATCACATCGCAGAACGTCTGACGGAGTCCGTCGCGGAAGTAGAGCGCGTAGAAGAACTCGGCCTCACCGATGTCATCTTTCACATCGATAACCACGCAATCACCCACCGCCCCGACCTCTTCTCCCATAAGGGATTCGCGCGCGAATGCGTTTCCATCGGCCTTGCAAAATGGAAAAAATTAAAAAATAAAAATGGGAAATTAGTACGTTTTCCCTCGTCTCCTCTTCCATTCCGCATCACCGTACAAGACAAATTCCTTATTCCTCGTTACTACGCCTGCACCATCCATATCGATAGTCCCGGAGAAACCCCTTTATGGATGCGTCAACGCCTTCATAGTATCGGTTGTCGTTCTGTGAGTCTTCCAGTCGATATCACGAACTACATTGCCGCAGAAATCGGTGTTCCACTCCATAGCTTCGATTGTGCAAATCTAAGCGGAGATATTACTATCCGCCCATCAAAGCGCGGTGAGCACATCGTCACTCTCGACGGCATTGATCGTGAGCTCCCTGATTCCGCAATCGTCATGAGCGACACTCAGGGGATTTTCGACCTCCTTGGTATTATGGGAGGGCTGCGAAGTTCAACAAAACGCACAACGCACGATATTCTTCTCCACGCTGCAACCGCTAACCCAATAGCTATCCGGCGAACGATTCTTGCGACTGGCCACCGCACAGAAGCGGCGACTGTGTATGAAAAAGGCATCCCCTCTGTATTGGTTTGCAAGGGGTTCCTACGGGCAGTTGATCTTTTCCTCGCCCTCGTCCCCGGTGCGCGTATCACATCCAAAAAGGTATCGTTTGGGACCGACGGGGAGCCGTCACATCTTCTCTTGTCCCTCGATCGCGCCTCCCGCACCATCGGCATGGATATTCCAAAGAGCAAGGCAATTTCTATTCTCGAAAATCTTGGCTGTGATGTGAAGAGCTCAAAGCTCAAAGCTCAAAGCTCAAAACTCATTGTCACCCCCCCTCTCTACCGCCTCTTGGATCTCCGGAAAGAACATGATCTCATCGAAGAACTTGCACGTGTGTATGGGTACGACCGCCTCCATGCTGTTATGCCCTCTGCACCATGTCACCACCCTCACCGCGACCACCGTTTGCATCAGATACGTACACAGGCAAAAGAAGAGGGATTCCTCGAGGTTCTCCCTCTCTCACTCGTTGGCCCTCCGCTCCTTCGCCGCTCAGGCCTCTCAAAAACAAAGTGTATTGCGGTAGAGAATACCCTGGGAGAGGAGCTCTCCCTCCTCCAACCCTCCGCCCTCCCACGGCTCCTTGAGCACGCAGAGAAGGCTTTCCGTCCGGCGGGAACTTCCCTTTACACCTTCACCATCACTCATGTTTTTTCCCAACCAAATGAGGAGTCTCAGACTCTAACTCTTCTTTTCATACAAAAAAATGCTCCCTTGCTTCGTTCTTCTCCACCACTCCTCCTGAAAAGCCACATCACCGCAATCCTTCAGAATGCCGGATACTCTCCTGCTTTTTCCTCGCGATCTTCATCATCGCCTCTCGCCCACCCCGCGCAATACGCAGAACTTTTCTATCACGATCAAACTATAGGAGAGATCTTTACCGTTCATCCTGATGTGTGTGCGGCTTTCGATCTTCCTGCCTCTACGGCTGCAGCCTCTGTGAATCTTGATGTGCTCTTTGCCCTCCCAGTCGCCCCGCGTCCCTTCCGTGCTCTTCCTGCTTTCCCCAGTGTCAGTTACGACATTACCCTCCCACATGCGCACTCTGCAGTTCCTCTTCGACATCTACTCGAAAAGGCACGTAAGGTTTCCCCCCTCCTCACAGATATCTCTGTTGCAGACCTCTTCGATGGAAAACCTCTCATGAAGGGAGAGTATAACGTGACGCTCCGCTGCGTGTATCAGGACCCGACAAAAACGCTCACCGAAGAAGAGGCAAAGAAAGAACACGAGAAGGTGACTCATGCACTACAATCAGAATGATGTCCATCGTCACGAAAACAGGGGATAATGGAACGACAGGACTCCTTGGAGGTTCTCGTGTTTCCAAAGCCTCTCCCCGCATCCACGCCTGTGGCTCCATCGATGAACTCAATGCAACTCTCGGCCCCGTCCTTGTAGAGAAAAATATCCCCCAAAGACTTCGCGAGCAGCTCACCCATCTCCAACACCTCCTCTTTCGTGTTGGGGCCGATATCGCGACCCCGATACCTCTGTCCCGTGGCACCACACGAGTGGGCCCCAAAGAGACAGAGCAACTGGAGGAATGGATTAAGGACATGGAAGCAGCTCTTCCTCCTCTCACTGCCTTCATTCTCCCTGGAGGTTCCACGGTCGGCGCCCTCCTCCACCTTGCACGCACCGCCTGCCGATGCACGGAGCGCCATATTGTAGAGCTCGAGGAAAAGGAGGAGATAAACCCCGAACTCCTCCGCTTCGTGAACCGCCTCAGCGACTACTTCTTCCTCGCTGCCCGCACGGCAAATAGTGTGATAGGGAAAGAGGAAATACGGGTTGACTATACATCATTATAGAGCATTATTGTCTGCTCTGTGCGCGGTGCATAGAGGAATGTTCCTTCAATCTCTAGAAGAGAGGTGTTCCATGAACTATGTGAATGGGTTTTTGTGGATCATTGCGCTTGTGACGGAAGTAGTGATGTTTCCACTAGGGATAGTAGCCTGGTGGTCACTTCTCTGGATCAACACATTTGGGACGGCGGAGTTGCACGATCGCCTCTTTGCCTCCCCCCACCACATGACCGCACTCTATGCGGCAATGGGAGCCTGGTTTCTCTCGGTTGGAGTTGTCCACTACATCCGTAGGTCCTTCGAGGGGTCGACAGGTTGATTGAAGGATCAAACCGGACTCCATCTGGAGTCCGGTTTTAGAGTGCGCGTCTGCCGATGAGTGCTTCCCGCAATGTCACCTGATCCGCAAATTCGATGTCCGCCCCCATTGGAAGACCGTGCCCGATGCGGGTGATTTTTGGGACAAATTCCTTCAGTTTTTGTTGGAGAAATACTGCGGTTGCCTCCCCTTCTGTATCCGGATCCATTGCAAGAATGAGCTCTTCGATCTTACCTCCTCGTACCCGTTCTACGAGCTCCTTGATGCGGAGCTGCTCCGGCCCCATCCCATCGATCGGTGAGAGGACTCCATGCAGAATATGGTAGAGACCACGGTACGGCGTCCGCTCGAACGCGATGACCTCGAGCGGCTCCTCGACGACAAGGATCGTTTTTTGATCCCGTCCTGCGTCACTGCAGAGCGGACACTGCTCATTACTCACAACCATCTGACAGTCGGGACAATACTGCACCTGTGACTTGAGTTCGGTGAGCGCACGACCGAGCGCTTCCGGCGATGCGCGCCGGCTCCGAAGCAGATGGAACGTCAGACGTTCGGCGGACTTCGGCCCGATGCCGGGGAGCTTCGTGAACTCCTCAATGGCACGTTCGATGGAGGGTGGGAGAAGGGACACTGGCCGCCAGTATACCAGTTGACTTATGAAACATTCGTGATTTGATGATTGTTTATGGAAAGCCTCGCTGCCCATGAAGACATTGGAGAACCCACAAAGGCAAAGGAGGAACCCGGAAGGATACAACGCCTTGTCCGGACTGCAATCCTAGGAATGCCATTCTTGTTCTATGGAGGAGATACACCACATAGTGCACGGGTTTCCCCGATCGAGGCCATGCAACAAGAGGTTGTCTCTTCATCCTTTTCCACCTTGAAACAAGCGCACCAAACTCTCACGCCAGAAGAGTACATCGTGTGGCTCGCAGGGCGACTGAAAGACCAAAAGGAATTAGCACGGTTTCTTCAGAGCAACATGCGGTATGAGGATGATATAGAGGGCAATGCACAGCCCCCACATGAAACAGTCATGACCGCGACGAAAACCATCGACGGCAAGATGACGGGCGACTGCGAAGATTACGCCATTCTTTCGCAAAGACTCCTCGCTGAGATGGGAATCCTCTCACAAGTTGTCTATCTGGATATGATGAAAGGAGGCCATGCCGTATGCCTGTGGGTTGAGAAAAACCACCATGGAAAATATCACGCATACTGCTTGGATAACGGAATACTCGCAAAAGACGATAATTTTACCCGTGGCATAGGACAGCCTCCGAACGCTCCGGAAGGGTACAACTCCATTCGAGACGCTCTCGATGCCGTTATCGCAAACTATCGCGACAGGAGTGGCCACCAGTGTCGGATGAACCCATGGAGCATCCGCGTATTCCGTGAAACAGGAGGACATTATCTGGCAACAACTACGACGATACTCGCTTTTGATCCTGAGCTACCGGCAATCGCGCGCTTTCACCATATCGACCTTGTCGTCTTCGGGGCTGTTCTCCTCGCTGCACTGGCTACATACGATCGTACGAGAAAATGGCACGTCAAAGATGCAAAAACACCGGATGAAGATGAACAACGTATGCGTTTCTTTCGATGCCTCAAGGAGTACCTCACAACGTTTCGGTTGTACTAAGAGTCCTACTCTATCCTGTGTCGCAAGCGTCGATCTATCTCACGACCCTTGATCTTCTGCCTCTTATCGTACCGCTTCCTCCCCATCGCCACCCCGAGGAGAACTTTTACATACTTCCCAGCCGTCAACGCGAGGGGGATGACCGTGCATCCCTTCTGCTCGGCAAAGGACCACAGACGCTCCGCCTCGCGCTTCTTGAGAAGCAATTCACGCTCGCGATGCGGGTCGTACTCGGGTACTCGGGCATAGGGGTAGAGAGAGATATTCACCCCTTTCAGTCGAGGGACACCATGGAAAAAAGATACGTATGCTCCGGCAATGTTCACTCGTCCCATCCGACAGGACTTCACTTCAGACCCTGTTAATATAATTCCGGCCTCTGTGGTCTTCAGAATGTCATAATCATGCCGTGCCCGGCGATTTTCTGCCACGGTTTTTCCCTTGGGTCCCATATGATGGATTATGCCTTTTACACTGGAAAAAGGCTAAAAATAGGGCATTGACAACCTTTCTATACCATGTAGAATGTCCTAGTCAGTTGTCAGTCTTCTCCCAGTTGGAAAGCTTTCGCTTCCCACTTGGGAGGCGGAACACCCAACTGGGTGAAAAAGGCAACTGCCAGGAATCACTGGTCTCTACTTCAGTAGGGGCCATTTCTTTGTGTGAACAGGGACTGCAGCCCCAAGGAGTTCCTTCCGATACCGAATGGACATCGCGAGGCAGAGCGCCACACCCCCAATGGCCAAGAGAGGAACCCCCGTATCTGGAAGTTTTTCCTCTTTTCGTTTTTCATCGGCATGCTTTTCTTTCTCTCTCTCTTTCGGACGAGGTTTGCCGTGATCTTTCTCCTTTGTTACCGATGGAATGGGAGCGACCGAAGAGAGAGATAATGCCGACGATGACGATTCTCCTCCCTGAAAGTAATTCTCCCCTTTCTGCAGTCTGGCTGTTGCTGCGCGCGCTCGGTCCCCGAGCGCTTCCCTAAAGGCAATAGTCTCATCACGGACAGTCCTTGGAGAACGTTGGTACGTCGGCAGGTGTTCAATCTTCCCTTCGAATGTGTTCGAGAGATATGCAGTGAGCACAGAGAAATTTGGAGACACAACGGCAAAGCCTCCATAGAGAAGGAGAGCAACCGTTGCCCCTGTCGCTGCGCCGAGAAGTTGCTTCCACAGTGGTGTGTGTTGGTTTTCAGGCATTCCTATCATTATACTGCACTTGCTCCCACTGTACAATTCCCAAGAAGTGCCTTCCTCATGCCAAGAACTTCAATGAGGATCCAGACAACCCCACCGCATCCGAGTGCCCCAATAATGGAATGAAATGGTGTGACAAGAAAAGGGCGCCCAAGAATCAGGAATAATGCGAGGATCACTGTGAACAGTATCCAACGTAAGATCAGTGTCCACGGAAGATTGCTACCAAGCCAATGGACACTGGGCAAAAGAAGAATACAAAGAATTATATGCGTCCCAATGCTTACTGCTCCCGCCCCTATAAACCCATACTTGGGAATGAGGAGGAGATTTCCTGTAAGGGAAAGGAGTGCCCCTATGAGGAGGATACTCAGGAGTGGGCGCCAGGTGTTCGACGAAAGGAGAACATAAAAGCAGAAGAGAATGAGACTATTGAGGAACATTGGGAGCGCAAGGAGCATGAGCGCACTATCCGCACCGGGAGTGGTCCCCGTGCCAAGATAAGCCTCTGACGTCAGAAGACGCATGATCGGTGTCGCCCATAATCCCGCAACGAGGGCCGCCGTTGTACCAAACACAAGGAGAGCAAAGAATAAACGCGGAAGGAGCTGACGATCTGCACTGCCGCCCCTGAGACGCGGGAGAGCTGCATTCAGGAGAAATGTTGGCACGAGATAGGCCATATCCGCGATGCGTAAAGCAAAGCCATAATAGGCATTTTGCACCTGAAAATCCGGTCGCAAGAGCGCAATGAGAGTTACATCAAGTTGTCTGTATATGGCAATGCAAAGATAGGCGATGCTATACGGGAATGCGGCACGGAAAAATGGCCACATTGAAAGAGAGGAGACACCGTCACGATATGGGAGAAGCCTCTGTACAGAGAGAAGGGAGAAGAGGAATAGGAAGCCGGCACCAACACCTCCAAACATAAGGAAGAGTTCGTAATGGATCATATTGGCGCTTTCCCGCACCCCAAGAAGAATGAGCGCGCCCAAAAGGACGACGGTGATGACCCGTTGCCCCACCTCTGCAATGAAAACACTATGCATTCGGTAGTGCACTTGAAATACCACCCGAAACACACCCGCGAGAAGAGTGAATGCCGGCACGAGGGCGGCAAGCGTCACTCCAATAGGAAGTGGTGTGCCCTCCCACTGTGGCAAGAACCACGCAAGAAGGACTGCTCCTCCAATGGCAATAAACACCGTGAGAAGGCGGATATGAAAGAATGTGCCAAGAATGTGTCTCGCATCCTCTACACGACTCATTTCACGAACCACCACGGCATAGAGTCCAAAATCTGCAAGAATGCCGAAAAACTGGAGATAACCGTACGCAGAATTATACGCTCCAACAAGATCACGACTGAGTCCTACAGCCACAAATTTCACCATGAGAATACTGAGGACCGCCATTGCGCATTGGCTTGCGCATTGCCAAAGAGTGGCAGCGGTAATCTCTCGGATTGACACGTCGGTATGCTACACCTCGATAATCAGTGGAAGAATCATAGGTTCCCGATCAATTTTCCGATCGAAATATCGGTAGAGGAAACCAACAATTGCGCGCTTTAATGCCTTACGATCCTTCTCCCCACGACCGATTTCCTCCTCGTATGCCTTGCGAGCAAGCGCAACGACATCACGGGTAATAGCCTCCTGCTCAGAACCATAGATGAGCCCTCGTGTAATGACATCAGGATCTGCTAGGAGACGCATGGAATCGTGATATGCCCGAAAAAGAACAATAATGACTCCTCCGGTGCTCATAATCTTCCGATCATTGAGTACTCGCTGCCCATCACTTGTCGCTGAGCTACGACCATCGATGATGACATCGCGAACAGGTAGTTTTGTTTTACTCTTCCGTGCTCCTCCTTCCTGATCAAATTCTAATATTTCCCCATTTGTCAGAATATGGACATGATTCTCAGGATACCCGATGCCACGCACAAGGGCGGCGTGAGCTGCAAGCATGTATGGCTCTCCGTGCTCCGGGATCACATGGCGCGGGCGAACGAGCCGGTGCATGAGGAGAATGTCATTCTGGTGTCCATGTCCAGTAACATGGAGTGCTAGCTCCATGCTTGTTTTTACGGCTGCCCCCTTTAGATGGAGATTATTAATGACCTTCGCAACTGCCCGCTCGTTTCCAATAATGGGATTGCTACTCAGAATAATAGTGTCCCCTTTCTTCACCACAATGTGTCGGTGTGTCCCAAGACCAATACGCGCGAGACCAGCCATTTCCTCCCCCTGACTCCCGGTGGTGATGATAAGAACCTCCCGATCGGGGATTTTCTCAATACCAGGACCTGCCTTGCGTATAAGACCACGTGGGACACGGAGGTATCCCAAATTTTCGGCAATCTCAATGTTTTGCTCCATGCTCCTCCCCGAAATGAACACCTTCCGATTGAATTCCCTCGCATGTTCTATGACCTGCTGGATACGATTGAGGAGTGAGCTGAATGTTGAGATAATTACCCGCCCATTCGCCTCACGAATGAGGTCCCGTAGGTTCTCGGATATTTCTTTCTCACTCTTACTGTTCCCTGACCTTAGAGCATTTGTGGAATCTGCAATGATGGCAAGAACACCTTTATCTCCCAATGCCGAGAATCCTTGGAAATCTGCCGGCGGTTCGTTCATGGGGGTAAGATCGAACTTAAAGTCCCCCGTATGAAGAATAGTCCCATACGTGGTGTGGATGGCCACCGCAGCAGAATCAGGAATGCTATGCGTCACCCGGAGAAACTCGATTTCCACTTTTCCGAGACGCACACGCTGGCGATAGGGAACGACATTGAGGCGTGCTTTTGATGTGAGCCCCTCCTCATCCAGGCGTTTCCGCACAAATGCCATCGTGAGTTTTGTACCGTAACACGGAGGAAACTGCAGCGCAGGAAGGAGATGTTGTACTGCGCCAATGTGATCAAGGTGTCCATGGGTAAAAATAATGCCTTGGATGCTCCGCTCCCTCCCACGAATGGGGGAAATATCCGGAATGAGGTAATCAATGCCCAACATATCTTCATCGGGAAACTGCAGTCCCAGATCGATGATATAAAGGGCACCATCGACCTCCACTATAAAACAATTCCGCCCCACCTGCTCAAATCCTCCGAGAGGAAAGACACGGACTCCTCGCTTGTCACCTCCAACATGAGAGATGGAAGGCACAGGAGAAAGAAGGGGTGGTATGCCCTTTTGCGGTGGTGGTGGTGGTGGTGCGTTCTTCGGTGAATGGAACCTCCGCCGCTGGTAGCGCCGGTTGTGCCTTGGGAATTTTTCGTGCGGGGTTGCGTGTGGGCTTGTATGAATATTGCGTACGACCCACTCTTGTATAGAGACCATTGTTCTTTTTGTAAAACAAGAAAAAAATCTAACTCCCTTCAGGGTACCCCTATACAGATCCATGCGCAATAGCATTTTGTATGAATTGTAATTTTTTGGCTTAAATAAAACAAATTATTACTTTTCAATTCTGTAGTTCCTCGTCTCTCTCTTATAGGTATTACGTTTAACCATCACCTGTCCTCTCCATTAAAAGGGAGAGGAAAAAGACGAAACTTGCTCCCATAAGGGGGAACGAGTAGCCTGAGAATCTATATGGATGTGATGCTGCGGACAGGCCAAACCGCCTCGCCGCGCTCTATGACGCTCGCGGCATTCTCATGGAAAACTCAACAGGGCGAGCCTGTGACTGTTCTTCTGCAAATCCAAGGAAAAAAAGAGGAGGGTGATGCCGTTCAAAAGGAATTCGCGTCCATTATTCAACATGCGCTCCTTGAGACGGACTCGGATGCCGACCGTCGCTTCGACAGCACACTGAAAGAATTAAATGGGTTTTTGAAGGGCGTTTCGTTTGTCCAAAAGATTGAGGATATCCATATGATCATTGCTCTCCTTGATCTGGAAGATGTTCTCCATGTATCACACGTAGGAAGGGGGGAGGCATATCTCCTTCGCCATGGATCCGCATCGCAAATAACGGAATACACCGGAGGAAAGCCCATCTCTGCCTTTGTTCATGTTGCCTCCGGGAAACTTGAAGCCCGCGACATTGTGGTGTTTTCCACACAGCGCCTCCTCCGTACGATGACTCCCGCACAGCTTGCGAAGTCTGGTCAACATAGCTCTCGTCTCCTAGAAGAAATTCTCAATGTTCTCGAAGCTGAGCATGAGCCTGCCGCCATCGCCACCCTCACCACTCCCCAATCCCACCCTCCACGTTCACCCTCTGCCTTCGGGCATCGCTCCGCACGACCACAGACTCGTTTTCCTTTCCATAAAATCCTCACGACTCTCCTTGGACGACTTGCATCATGGAAAGGACGTTTCCATATTCCAGAAACACCTCGCGTTCTTCATACTTCCTGGAAATCGTTCCTTTCTCTTTTTGTCAATCCTAGGAGTAAGAAACGTGCCCATCTTCTCCTTCTCGCAGGAACCATTGGCACTATTCTTCTTCTTTGGATCGGCGTGCAGATTCTCATTCTCGGGCGACGGACGCACACCCGCGAGGAACTCGAGAGTCGCGTTTCCCAGATCACCTCCGAAATTTCCTCGGCAGAAAATCGCCATCTTGCCGGAGATACCGAAGGAGCCGACATCATCCTCCAGCGGGCCGAGGAACGCGCCCGACAAATTTTGGACAACGGTTCTGGCCTCTTCCGAATGGAGTCTCTTAATCTCCTTGATCAAATCCGCATGAAACAAGAGGAAATGAATAATATTACGCGCCTCTCCCCACGGACGCTGGTCAATATTAGCGCAAAAGTTCCCTCTGTCCTCGCACAGGGGCTCATTGGGATAGGAGATGGGGAGTTTATTGTCCATGACCGACAGAACCTCTACCGAGTTGTCCTCAATTCAGTTGAGGATCCCGTTGTCCTTGCCGATCAGGATCTCCTTATTGGTGGCTCCTCATTTTCTCGCTTCCAAACGCTTGCTTTCCTTACCACAGGGAACGGCGTTCTTGAGTTTCAGGGCGGACAGGTGACAACAATGAAAACGGAGGACCCTTCTGGGTGGATGAAGGGCAAAGACGTTGAGTCTTTCCTTCGTTACCTTTACCTTCTTGTCCCAGAAAAAAAACAAATCTTTAAATATGAGCGTCTCAGTAACCGCTACGGTCCGGCAGTAGAATACAATGTCAATGGAGATCTCTCTGATTCCATTGATATGGCGATTGATACGCATATTTACGTCTTACGAAAAGGAGGAAACGTTGTGAAACTTCTCCGGGGAGAGTCACAACCCTTTACTATCCGGCAACTCCCCGACGGAGCGCTTAAAACAGCGACGAAAATTTTTAAGGTTCCGAATGGAAATCTGTACTTCCTTGACCCACTTCAAGCGAGAGTGATCGTGGTTTCAGATAATCCCACAACAAACGACGTGAATTACTTCCGTCAGTACGTTGTTGAAGGGGAACAGGTTGGGGAGCTTCGTGATCTCTTTGTCGATCCTGATGAAACCCTCCTCTATCTTCTCGACGAGAAACGCCTTTATGTTATTGATCTCCGGAAAAAGTGATGCGTGTTCTTGTTTGTGGCACCTTTGATCATCTGCACCCGGGACACATGTTCTTTCTGCGGAAGGCCTTCCGGCGCGGAGAGCTCTTTGTTATTATTGCTCGTGATACAACCGTACGACGCGTGAAAGGAGTATTGCCACAGGAAACAGAAGATGTTCGCTTAGACAACCTGCGGAAAGCTTTTCCTAACCTCCACCCTCTCCTTGGAAACCCCGAGGACTTTCTCGCCTCCGTTCGCTCTCTTCAACCGGACATTATTCTCCTTGGCTATGACCAATGTCTCCCCCCTGGAATCCGCGAGGTCGATCTCCCTTGCCCCTTCGAGCGGCTCCCGGCATTTCATCCGGAAAAATACAAGAGTAGCCTCATCAGATGCCCATAGGAAAAGCCCTAGCGACGCTCCTCATTTGGGGAATGAATATCTCCCTATTTGCCCAACCAAACCTTCTCCCTTCTTCATCCCTTCGCGTCCATGTGTTTGATGTTGGACAGGGTGATAGTATTCTCCTCACAAGTCCATCAGGAAAACATGTCCTCGTGGATGGTGGCCCCGGTCTCTCCATCGCTCCACAACTTGCAAAAGCTCTCCCGTTTTTCGATCGAACTATTGCTCTTCTTATTATCACACATCCAAACATCGACCATCTCACCGCCATTCCTGACATTCTTCAACACTACGATGTGCGTGCAGCACTTCTCCCTCGTACCAACTCCTATCTCCCACTCTACCAAGAAATCCTCGGTATTCTCATTCAGAGAGGCATTCCCATTCTCTACCCACATCCTGACACTGATATCAATCTGGGTGACGGGGTCACCATTGATATACTGTGGCCACCAGAATCACCGAAAAATGAATGGTCCAATAATCTCAATAACACCTCCGTGGTTGTCCGCGCGATCTTTGGAGACCAGAGCATTCTTCTCACAGGAGATATTGAGGAAAAGGCAGAAATGGCGATACTTGCCTCTGGTGCCGACATACACACTACGATCCTCAAGGTGGCACATCACGGCAGTAAAACATCGACATCGACGGGTTTTCTCCTTGCCGGTTCCCCACAAGCCGCTGTCATTTCCGTGGGGAGGAATAATATGTATAAACACCCTCATCCCTCGATCATCTCTCGCCTCCTCCACTTCGGCATCACTGTCACCACTACAGCAGAGAATGGCACGATTGTAGAAGAGTTTTATGGCTTCACTAGGCCGTAGAAAAGCATACAATCTCACTATCAAAACTCTCCTCCTCGCCGCCGGCTCTTCACGACGCTTTTGGCCCCTCCAAGAGAAATTCCGTCTTCTTATTTGTGGGAAAACCATCCTTGAACACCAGATTGACCGGCTACGGCGCGGCGGATGCGACGATATTCTCTGTGTTGTCGGTACACATAATCAGGAATGGGTCCAGGGACTCTCTCCCACCATTATAACAGTCACACAGGGGGAAAAGGATGGAATGCGTGGAGCACTTCTCGCTGCCCTGCCATTCTGTAAAAATGAGCCAGTCCTCGTTGTAGGAAATGATTTTATTGAAGCGAATATTTACAGAGAACTCCTGGAAAAGTTTTTACGATCTCCACACCTCCAAGGCATCCTCCTTGCGCGGGAGGTGACAGAATACTTTCCCGGTGGCTATCTTACTCTCGACCAAGATCGCATCACTGCAATCACAGAAAAGCCAGGGGAGGGGAGTGAACCAAGCAACCTCGTGAATATCGTTGCTCATCTCCACCGTGACGCCTCCCTCCTTCTCCGCACATTATCATTAATGCCACCCGTGGGGGACGATGGGTATGAACAAGCCCTCTATTCCCTTTTTCCACATTATCACTACGCCACCATCCTTTATCGCGGCCCCTGGTTACCACTCAAATACCCCTGGCATCCACTCCAAATACTCTCCTCTCTCTTGGATATTCCACTAACGCCACAAATCCACCCATCTGTCACCATTCACACATCCGCAGTGGTAGAAGGGAACGTCACTATAGAAAAGGGCGTGCGGATATTTCCTCATGCTACCGTGCGCGGCCCCTGTTTCATTGGTAAAAATACCATTATTGGGAATAACACTCTCCTATGGGGATCGAGTATTGGGAGCTCTTGTGTTATTGGTTTTGGCACTGAGGTGAAGGCAAGCATCCTCGGTAATCACGTCTGGACGCATTCCACGTATATTGGCGATAGTATTATTGGCGATAATGTCTGTTTTGGCGCCGGCAGCGTCGTTGGAAATTTTCGTTTGGATGAAGGACTGATTTTCTCTATGGTTGGACAAGACCGCGTTCAAACTGGATTAAAAAAGCTCGGGACCATTATTGGTGACGATTGCCGCATCGGCATCCATGTCTCTATGAACCCCGGCATAAAAATCGGGAGAGGAAGTTTTGTGAGTGCGGCAACAGTAGTCACCAAGGACGCCCCTGATGGAAGTTTTGTTTCTATGAAGAATGGGGAAATGATCATCCGAAATAACATCGCACCTCCTCCACACCCCCATGGTCGTCTGCTTTTCCAAGTGAATATTTAGAGGAAAAGTCCTGTTCCCGCATAAAAAAGTTATCCACATTTCCTGTGGATTTCTCTCCTTCACACAACAGAAGAGGAAAAAAATCCTTCCACATCTTCCACTGTTTTTTCCACATATGGTCTATTTTCTATTAGTTTTGTTGTCCTAACAGAATCCACGAGTTTTCCACATCTCATCCTCCGGTCTTTTGGATCATGATTGTTTCTTCTAGATAAAATCATCTCTTTGTGTTGACTTTGTGCTTATTATCCACAGAATAGATAACAGTTCCCTTTTTTGGACAAGAGTGTTCTATGATAACGAAGAATAGAGAAAAGAAATTGTATAAAAGATTATCATGAAGTTCCTGTGCAAAACCATCGAACTCCTTGAGGCTGTCCAGCTCGCGAGCAGGGCCATTAGTGGGCAACAGGCTCTTCCTATTCTTAACAATATTCTTTTTCAAGCCGAAGGAAAAAAATGCATCATCAGTGCGACAGATCTTGAGCTAAGTGTCATTACAAGCTTTGATGCAGGCGTCGAGAATGAGGGGGCATTAACTGTTCCGGCAAAAGCCATTCTTAATTTTGCGCAATACAGCTCTGATGCCGATGTTCTTCTTGAGACGATGGAGGGGACACAGCTCCGTTGCACTTCTCCTCACACGAAAACAATGATTATGGGGGAGTCTGCAAGTGACTATCCGTCCATTGTTCCTATAGAGAAACATGCCTCTTTTTCTATAAATGCGGTAGCCCTTCTGTGTGGGCTACATCTTACAACATTTGCCGTCGCAAAGAGCTCCCTTCGTCCAGTTCTCTCCGGTGTTTATTGTCGAATAGAGAAAGACGCCGTCATTCTTGTTGCGACAGACAGTTACAGACTTTCGGAATGTCATATTCCTATCAGTAAGTGCATAGATGGGGTTTCCTGCATTGTTCCTGTAAAAGTTCTTGAGGAGTTGCGTGGAGTTCTTGGTGGCAAGAAAAATCGGGAAGATGACCCATCTCCAGATGTTTTTGTTCGTCTCGGCACTCAACAGATA
Organism: Candidatus Peribacteria bacterium RIFCSPLOWO2_12_FULL_55_15; assembly: GCA_001789045.1. Taxonomy (GTDB): domain Bacteria; phylum Patescibacteriota; class Gracilibacteria; order Peribacterales; family Peribacteraceae; genus 01-FULL-54-110. The sequence goes on from MFYG01000020.1 coordinate 60,920, forward strand.
GAGTTCCACATCGGCCATACTCATCTTTTTTCTCGACTTATTGAGGGGAGGTTTCCTAACTATGAACAAATTATTCCACATGAGCACACAACTTCTATATGCTTCCCAGTGCGGGAGCTGAGTGTCACCGTGAAGCGCATGCATTATTTTGCAAAAGAAATGAATAATAATCTCACCCTCCACACCTCCGAGCATGGTGTGCGTATAACTTCGCCACAGACACAAGTTGGAAGGGAAGAGTCCATTATTTCCACTGAGGCGGAAGGAAAAGAAAATAAAATTGCCCTCAGCTCCTCCTACCTTCTTGATTTTTTGAATCACATAGACGGAGACAAAGTAGATATGACCCTTGTCGATAGTGTCCATCCTGCTGTTTTTCGTATTCCAAAACAACCTGGATTTCTTCACCTCATCATGCCGTTGCGCATGTCAGAGGAATGAAGCCATGTGTGCATTTGGTATGAACTCCTCCATTCTTCTTGGTATAGAGACCCACCGGGATATTGCTCAGTTCCTTCAAAAAAAGGGAGTCATCACTGTGTCCGGGTTATCGAATACAACAGCAAAGGCCGCCCTTGTTGCACAGCTTCTCTCCTTTTATCCTCAGAAGATTCTCTATCTTACCAGCGACGTGGTGGCAGCTGCGTCTTCTCATCACCAGCTGAAGTTTTTTGGTGTGGAAAGTGTACACCTCAAGATGCCGTCGGCACACAACATGGCGCCAATCGATGCAGTACGAGACCTCCTTCGTGTTGGAGATGGGTGCATTGGCGCCGTCGTGAGTCGTGATGTCTTCGATACTCCACTGCCATCCATTTTTGAACTTCGAGAGAAATCCATACGTGTTTCTCTCCAAAAGAATATTGAGTTCACTCCTTTCATCGAGAAGCTCATCGAGATTGGATATCGGTGTGGAGAAGATCAGTTTCTTCAACCTGGAGAGTATCGCAGGCGCGGCGACACACTCGATATTTTCCCTGTACAGTCTCTGTGCCCGTTTCGTCTTCTTTTCCACATAAATACCGTGGAAGAAATTTTTGAGTATGACCAAAGAAATCCACAGAAAGTGAGTCGCCACAATGAGGTGCAGCTTTTTCCTCTTACCTTTCAGAGCGTTCTTTCCATTCGGGAGCAAATACCGTCTTCAACTCTTTGTATTTTCGATGATCAAGACGATGTTATTTTCCAAGGAAAACAAAAAGTACTCCGGTTTACGGCATTTCCAGAGACCGAGGATAACCATGTACATCTCCGCTACCTATCCGTGTTGAAGTTTTATACTCTTGGAGATTTTCTCAACGACATTCGCGACAAGATTCACCTGGGCTGGAGGCTTCTTATTATCACAAAGCGCATCGATGAACTTCGCTGTGTTTTCCGTGATGAAAATATTTCGTCTGCCCTTCATGTGAATGCTCCCACTAGTGGGATAACACTTTTTGGTGCAGAGGAGGGCGATCTCCTTCCTCATTCCATACAAAATCCAGACCTTCGATGCGCCCTTTTGACCGATCGTGAAATCTTCACATTACGGAAGACCACAAAGCAAAGGAGTATTCAAAAAATTGCCCTTGATTTCATTACCTCCCTTTCCCGTGGTGATTATGTTGTACATATGGAGCATGGGATCGGGTGCTTTGGCGGAGTTACACAGAAGATTGTTGATGGCACAGTGCGGGAGTATCTCGAGCTCACTTATGCGGAAGGAGATAAACTTTTTGTTCCTGTTGATCAGGCAGACAAGCTCAGTAAATATGTCTATGAGGAAGGGAAGGAGCCCGTGCTCACACGACTTGGGGCAACTGAGTGGAAGCGAGTTACAGAGAAGATTCAGCAGGAGACCCAAAAAGTTGCCCGCGAGCTCCTTGATCTTTATGCGCGCCGCGCGCGAGCAAAAGGGTTTGCCTACCCAGAGGACACGATCGAGATGCGAGCATTTGAAGAAACATTTCCTTTCGAAGAGACTCCTGGGCAGGCAAAGGCTATTCTTGAAGTAAAAAAAGATATGGAAGACGATCATCCTATGGACCGCCTGGTGTGCGGAGACGTCGGTTTTGGAAAAACAGAGGTTGCCATGCGTGCAGCCCTCAAGGCGGTTCATGGCGGAAAACAAGCTGCCATCATGGCGCCAAGCACCATTCTTTCTGATCAACATTATCACACATTTTGTGAACGCATGCGCAACTTTCCGGTTCGTGTCGAGATGTTAAGCCGTTTCCGTACCCCAAAAGAACAACGCGATATTCTTGTAAAACTCCGAAATGGAGAAATCCACATTATTATTGGTACCCATCGACTTCTTCAGCCCGATGTTCAGTTTTTCAATCTCGGTCTTGTTATTATTGATGAGGAGCAGAAATTCGGCGTCAAGCAGAAAGAGCGCTTTAAAGAACTCCGTTCCTCTGTTGATGTTCTCACACTGACTGCAACACCCATTCCACGCACGCTCAATCTTGGTCTTCATAAACTCCGGGATATTTCCATTATCACCACACCCCCACCGGGGCGCCTTCCTATTATTACTGAGGTACGCAAGTATTCTGATGCTCTCGTACGGCATGCGGTGCTCCAGGAACTCGATCGCAAGGGGCAATGCTTCATTCTCTATAACCGTGTGGAAACCATTAATGCTTTTACAGAGAAAATGCGTTCGTGTATTCCCGAGGCGCGGTTTATTGTGGGACATGGACAACTTTCTCCCGATGATCTGGAGAAGCGTATTCTTCGGTTTAAAGATGGGGAAGTCGATGTTCTTGTGAGCTCAACTATCATTGAGAACGGTATTGATCTCCCTCGGGCGAACACTCTTATTGTGAATGAAGCTGAGCGTCTTGGTCTTTCCCAATTGTACCAACTCCGTGGACGAGTTGGGAGGAGCTCTGTCCAAGCATATGCGTATTTTCTTTATCACTCACAGAAACTTCACGATGAGGCAAAGAAGCGCCTCCGCGCCATTGTTGAGGCATGCGAGCTCGGGAGCGGGTTCCAGGTAGCAATGCGCGATTTGGAAATTCGTGGGGCTGGAGAAATTCTCGGTGCGAGCCAATCAGGCTCCATCCAAACCGTAGGGGTGAGTCATTACCTCCGGATGTTGAAGAGCGCAGTTGAAGAGCTTCGTTCCGATTCGGATGCAGAAGAACACGAAGTGAATGTAGAAATTCTCCTTCCCATTGAGGCACTCATTCCTCCTTTTTACATTCCAGAAGAGGAGGAACGGATTTCCATGTACCAGAAACTTGCAGGGAGCGAGGAAGATGCCATCCTTCGAGAATTTGAGGGAGATATTCGTGAGGAATATGGTGCCTCCCCTCAGCCCGTGCGCAGTCTTTTTGCTCTTCTCCATCTGAAGCTTGCCTGCCGTCGCGTCGGAGTTCTTCGCGTGAAGATGGAGGAAGTTGAGGGGAAGAGCGAGGTCGTTCTTTTCCTAAGTTCCCGCGTAACGGCAAAGGAAGTGATGCAGCTAGTCCATAAAAATCCCCAGTGGCGCATCAGCAGCGCGACGCTCCGTATGGCTGTGAGTGATCTTCAAAAAGGAAAAGAAGAGCAGTGGATTCATAGTCTTATCCAGGATATTCTCCTTCTCCAGAAGAAGGGGAAGAAAAAGAAGGATGGCAGTAGAAGTGGTCGGGGGCCATAGGCCGTAGACCATGAGAGAGTGAAGCGAGTCGAATGGTGCCGAGGAGAGGGCTCGAACCTCTATGGGATTGCTCCCACCAGCTCCTAAGGCTGGCGCGTCTGCCAATTCCGCCACCCCGGCCTTTTTCTAGTGTAGCGGTGTTTCCTCATATCTTGGATCGTAAGTCCGCCTGTCGATTTGCTTCGGTTTTCCGTTGTTCGAGTTCCGCAATTTTTCCACGTTCCTGGTCTGCAGACGCAACTATTGCACGTTTTTTTATCTCTTCCAGTTGCTTGAGTCGCATGTCCAACTTCTTCTTCGCAGTGGTAATCGATCGTCGCATCTCCTCTTCAATGATTTTCCTTTCCCGATCCATTATCTCCTTTTCTTTCTGACGGACATGTTCCAGCTCTGCCCGGGCACGGCCGATGGTCTGTCGGGCCAGACTGAGTGGAAGCTTCCGGCATTCCATCTCGATGTCCGCACACTTTTTCTCCTCCTTTTGGATATATGTACGTGCATTCGTCTCCATGAGATGGAGACGGTGAGCGTTATCTTTCTGAATCTCTGTACGGCGACGTAATGCTTCTTCCTTTGCCCTACTGGTTTCCATTTGATGTGTTTGCTCCACGAGGGCCACGTGTGCCTTCATGTGTTCTTGTATTTTCCGCTCATCTCCTTCTGTGACGTGTGCCGCCATCCTCTTTCCTTCGGCTGTGTGACGCTCCTGCGCAACTTCATGAATTTTTTGCATGTACTCCTTTTGCTCTTTCTCCTTTTGCTCTCTTTTCTGTTGTTTTTGTTGCTCCTCCTGCTTTCTCTCCTCTGTTTTTTTTATACGTTCGCGCTCTTCGCCTTTTTTTTCCTGATGTCTTTCCCACCACTCTCTTTGCTCCTGCTGCCTTTTCGTATTTTTCTCTCTACTAAGCGCAGTTAGTTTTTGCTGTTGCTGCGACAACGTCTCTTTCTCGGCGGCATGTTTTTCCTGCCGCTCTCTCTCCTCTGTGTTCAGTCGCTCTTGCATGGCAGCAATCCGCTGGAGTTCCTGTTCCTTCCGTTGCATTTCCTTCCGGTCATTCTCTTTGGAAGCCATTACTCCCATTTTTTCACACCTCCAGGCGAATTCCTAGCTCCTTCAGCTGGGTCTTTGGTATCGCTGAGGGCGCTCCCAACATGAGGTCTTTTGCCCTCTGATCTTTTGGGAAAGCGATGACCTCGCGGATATTCGGCTCTCCAGCGAGAATCATGATGACGCGATCGATACCGTAGGCGAACCCTCCGTGGGGGGGGGCTCCATATTCGAAGGCGCGTAGCATGTGTCCGAAGCGTCGCTCCGCATCTCCTCTTGATATGCCTAACATATCGAAGACTTCTGACTGTAGTGCGCGGTGAGATATCCGAATCGATCCTGATCCCAGTTCGTATCCATCGAGGACGAGGTCGTAGCACAGAGCGCGGACAGCGAGAGGATTTTTCTTTCGGTGTTTCCATTCCTCCGGGTGCGGCATGGTGAATGGGTGATGCGAGAAGGTGAGGGAACCATCCTCTTCCTGTTCGAACAGGGGAAAGTCCGTTACCCAGAAGAGTGAGTGGGTTTTGGTATCAATGAGGCTCAATCGCTTTGCCGCCTCGCTGCGGACCTTTGCAAGGCTCGTACAGGCAATTTTAAAGCTTCCTGCTCCGAAGAAAAGAGCATCTCCCCCCCTTGCCCCTGTTTTCTCCTGGAGTTTTTCGAGGAATCCCTCTTTAAAGAATTTTAGGATGGGCGACTGTGTATTGTCCTTTTTCAAGAGAATGTACGCGAGACCCTTTGCCTTCAGTTCCTTCACCAGCTCTGTCCACCGATCGATTTCACCCCGGGAAAGGTCTGCACCCCCAGGGACACGGAGGGCACGGACCGTGCCGCCGCCGCGCAGGGCATCTTCAAAGATGGAAAAGCCGCAGCCAGAGGCAAGAGGGGAAATGTCCACGAGAGGGAGGTCGTAGCGGAGGTCCGGCTTATCAGATCCATATCGGTCCATAACTTCTTGCCATGTGTACTTGGGAACCCCCCCTCCTTTCAGTGGCTTTTTACTGCACTCCTGGAGAATCTTTATGAGCGACCCCTCGATGATGTTCTGAACGTCTTCCTGTGTGCAGAAGCTCATTTCGAAGTCTAATTGGAGAAATTCCGGTTGGCGATCTCCACGCTGGTCCTCATCGCGGAAGCAGCGGGCAATTTGGAAATAGCGATCGAGGCCGGCCACCATACAGAGCTGCTTCAGTTGTTGGGGGCTTTGTGGGAGGACGAAGAAATTTCCTGGAGAGAGTCGCGATGGTACGAGGTATTCGCGCGCTCCCTCCGGGGTTCCCTTGATGAGGCAGGGGGTATCGATTTCAAGGCAACCCGCTTCGATGAAGTGTTTTCGAATGATCTGGAGAACTTTCGAACGCAGTTCAATATTCCGACGCATCCGCTCTTTACGGAGGTCCAGGTACCGATATTCTAGTCGGAGGTCTTCGTGAACATCCTTTTCCTGATCGATCTCGAAGGGGGGAGTTTTTGCCTCATTCAGAATGTCGAGCGTGGCAGCGAGCACCTCTATTTTTCCGGTGGGATTGTCTTCCCGCTCCGCTCCTTCCAGGCGCTTGCGGACAGTGCCTTGTACCATGAGGACCCACTCAGGGCGTACTTTTTCGGCGAGAGCAAATATTGCCGCGTTCTCTGGATCGAATACGAGCTGTGTGAAACCGTAGCGGTCACGCAGATCAACAAAGATCAATCCTCCATGGTTACGACGGCGGTGGACCCATCCACAGAGAGTAACGGGAATACGGAGATGTTTTTCGCATAACTCGCCGCACGTGTGTGTACGAAGCATTGATGGAACTGTATCGGAGTGTAAAGGGAGAGTCGATTCACGAGAATCCCACGATGTTGTCCAGACGAATTGTCAATTGATCTTTACAAAATGTTAAGTGAACTATATTTTCCCGCGTATACCTTCCCCACAATTCCATGCTCCCTCTTTTCCCCCGCGATGAACCGGATCATTCCGCGCCTGCGAATCTCAACAACCACCACTCATCACGAGTCGGTTCCGCAGCGAGGTGGGCCCTTGCAACGATTCTGGGGACAGGGGCAGTGGGTGGTATGGGATACACCATACATCGACAGAACGAACTGGAACAGAGGAATGGAGCCATGGAACAGAAGCTCACAAAAGAACAATTGTTACGCGAGGGCATACAGCGCAGACTTGATACGCAGGTGACCCTCGATGATATTCCCCAGGCAGCGGAACAGGTAGTCAGAGGGGCGGTGATGGTGGATGGTCCGCAGGGAACAGGATCAGGTTGGATTATTCGGGATAACAGCAATGAGTTGTATATCATCACGAATCACCATGTAACAGACGAGAATGCCTTCCAGCGCGGGGAATGGAACGATCCTAGGGATGCGGTATACAGAGTGACCATCTATGCAGGGAACGATTTCAAGGAACCCGTTGTATTTGATGCACAACCAGTCACCCGTGCAAATGGGATGCGCGCACATTCCTACAATCGTGACCTTGCAGTCTTACACGTTCCACCAGAACGAAAAAAGGAAATGCGGGAGGGGATACTCCCCATTACACCCATCGCTTTCCGTGATATGTATCGCCATCCCCTCAAGGTGGGGGAACCCGTATTTACCATTGGGAATCCTTTTCGGGAGCGCGATCATGTGGCGGGTATTGGTGTCATCAGCAACCTGCAGGCTTTTGCCGACATCGAGTCATTGAATGTATTTCGCCGCCATAGTGCGCCAATGAATCCGGGAAATTCAGGCGGTCCTTCCATTGTTCCACGGCGAGAAGGGGGAAGACTGATAAGTGAAGCCATTGGAATGAATACCTTGGGATATAGGGGGGGAGATGGAGTCGGTTTCGCCAGCGATTCTCGCTCTATACAGCTCGAACTTGATTCCTATGGAATTTCTACAATGGATCCTGAGCAGAGGGCGGCAAACCAACGGTGGTGGAAGGAAGATATTGAGCCGTTCCAGAAAAAACTGCCGAAGCAACAAGAGATGCCGTACGCCGATGACTGAAGAAATAGGAGCAATTCTTGCCCTTGCGGAGCGTCACAGTGCGTCCATTGAGACGCTCCGGCAGTGTCTCTCCCCCCTCAAAAGCGCGGAGGCGTACATGACGGAGCTCCAATGGAGGACGTATGCGCGCTTACGAAAGATTGCCGAAAACCACGATCGTGTTCTGCGGGAGCGGGCAATGTCCTTCACTCGTCCGCCACCTCTATGATGGTGTTTTGTGGCGTTGACCAAGCTTTCATCCTTCGCCATCCAACTCTCGCTCGCGCGATTGAATCCGAACCGCATCGCGCAGCGCTTGAGCTGGATGGCTCAGGGGTTCAGATTGCCCCTTCGTAGTTCTTGGGGAAACGGTCCCGTCAAATCAATGATGGTGGATGGGGGGCGAATAGGAAGTAAACCGCCGTCGATGATGAGGACGTCGGGCAGATCGCCTGGGAATTGTGAGAGAATCTCCGCGGCGGAATAGGCCGCCGGCTGTCCGTGGACATTGGCGGAAGTCGTGCTGATGGGTTTGCCGAAGAGCGTAACGAGTTTTTGTGTGACAAGATGCGAAGAGATGCGAATGCCAATATGTCGCTGCTCGCTGCTCGCTGCTCGCTGCTCGCTCGGCGGTATGAGGAAAATGGCGTGCGGGGCGTCATGCCGAAGCGGAAGAATTAGTGTAAGGGGGCCTGGGAGAAATTTCTGCGCGAGTTCTTCTGCTTGGGTATTCCACATCACATATTCTTTTGCGTGCATGACGGATGCGAAAAGGGCGCTTACTGGTTGATCGAGCGGACGCTTCTTCGTGTCGAAGAGGCGTGCAACAGCGGATGGGTTCGTGAGGTCGCAGGCGAGGCCGTAGCATGTTTCTGTGGGGTGGGCGACGATGCCGCCTCTTTCAAGGTAAGAGATGGCGAGGCCGATGGATTTAGTGGTGAGAGGCAGGACTTGCATTTTTTTGGGCGTATTTCTTTAGGATGTCGGTAATGTGCCTCTCTAGGATCGGAGACATGTTGATTGTGAGAGGGAGTGGAATGAGTTGTTCTCCGATCTTGAGTTGCACACGTTCCTTTCCCGGGAAGAGAGCAATAGTGTTCTTGAGGTCTAGGAGGAGTTGCTTCGGAGCGCGAATTGGGAGCGCAATCGTATGGAGAGAAATTGGATTTTCGAAAGGCATTCCTTGGAGAATCCATAGTCCGAGTGGTCCGAGACCCGTATCCATTTTGACTTGTTCTTTCGGGGCAGCTGTTTCTCCTATGACAACGTTCCCTTCATCATCAATGTGTTCTATGTGTTCCATGTCGCTTTCTGTCCGACGATTGGGGGCAATGCCGCGTTTAGCCTCCTTCTCATCGAAGAGGCCGCTCTCTTTTGCATGCCTGATGAATGTCGGGAGATTGAGGCGCTTCACGGCCTCTGCGCGGACATTCATCTGATTGTTCCGGAAATCCAGCGTTCCACCCACGACAAGGAGGACAGAGTTCTCTCCGAGAAAATGGGAAATTTCCGCATACGTGCGCGGGAAGAGCGTCACTTCGATTTTGCCGGTAGTGTCTTCGAGAACGATCACACCCATCGCTTCATTTTTCTTCGTGCGGATTTTTTTTATGCTCTCGAGAATACCCACGATGGTGACCCGTTTCCCCATCGCTCCGGCGCTCAGCTCTCCGATGAGTTGTGCCCTTTTTTTGATGTATGCGCCAAGTCCTGCGAGTGGATGGCTCTGTACATAGAGGCCAAGCGACTCTTTTTCCCATTGTAGTTTCTGTTCTACGGTTGCGTGGGTTGTTTGTGGGAAGGTCAGTGTGGGGAGAGATGATTCCTCGCCCGAAGGATCGAAGAGGTTGGATTGCTTTGGATTGTCATCCACCCAGAGTTTTCGGTACTCGACGATATGATCGTGATGTTCGACGAAACATTGCCGATCACCGAATGAGTCGAGCGCACCGGATTTCGCGAGCGCCTCAACAGTTTTTTTATTGAGGAGTTTCGGTGGAAGGCGTCGGGCGAAGTCTTCTACGGAGAGAAATTTTCCACCGCGATTTCGTTCTGTAATGATTTGCTCAACGGAACTTTCTCCAATGCCCTTGATTGCACTCAGCCCGAAGCGGATGCCATATTGGGATTCCGGCTTCGAGCCGTTCTCGTGTCTTGGCTGGATCACGGTGAAATGCTTGAGGGATTCATTAATGTCTGGTGGGAGGATTTTTAGACCCATGTGTCGACATTCATCAATTTCGATCATGATGCGATCCGTTCTCTGGGCGTCACCACTGAGGAGCGCGGCCATGAATTCCGCCGGATAATGTGCTTTCAGGTATGCCGTTTCGTAGGCGATGCGGGCATAGCCGGCGGCATGCGCTTTCACAAAACCATAGCCGGCGAATGGGGTGATGACATCGTCGAACATACGTTCTGCCAGAATCTGGCTATATCCGCGCTTTTCTGCGCCTTTGACGAACTTTTCCCTTTGGGCATCGAGTTCTTTTTTAATCTTTTTCCCAATTGCCCTCCGGAGAAGGTCTGCTTCCCCGAGGGAGAATCCCGCAAATACCCTTGCGAGTTGGAGGATTTGTTCCTGGTACACACCGATGCCGTATGTTTCGCTAAATATGGGCTCGAGATCCGGGTGGAGATATGTCACCTCTTCCATGCCATGTTTTCGTTTAATGAACGACGGGATCCACTCCATCGGCCCAGGGCGGTACAATGCCGCCATTGCGGTGATGTCATTGAAGGTTGTTGGTTGCAGTTGTCGGAGGTATCGTCGCATACCCGCAGATTCAAACTGGAAGACTCCGGTAGTTTCCCCTTTCTGGAGAAGGGCGAATGTATGAGGGTCGTCGATGGGAATCGAGGCGATATCGATATTTTCCCCACATGTTCTTTCAATGATTGCGATGGCTGTTTGAATGACGGTGAGGTTTGTCAGTCCAAGAAAGTCTATTTTTAACATGCCCAAAGATTCCAGTGGCTTTGCGGCGTACTGTGTAATGATTGTCTGTTCATCTTTCGGGGCGCGCTGCAGAGCGGTGTAGTGCCGTGCTGGTTTTTCTGTGATTATGACGCCGCAGGCATGGATGGAGACATGGCGGGCTTTGCCTTCGAGTTTCAATGCAGTATCAATAATGCGTCGGTATGTGTCATTGCTCTCGTAGGCGCTCCTCAGTTCCACGGTTTCCAGTGCATTCTGCAATTTTGTTCCTGGACGTTCCGGGATGAGCTTTGCGAGCTGATTCATTTCCAGGAATGGCATACCGTAGGCGCGACCGACATCTTTGACCGCTGCGCGCGCGGCAAGCGTTCCGAAGGTGCAAATTTGGATAACATGGTCTCTGCCGTACTTCTCCCGGACGTAGGCGAGAACCTCGTCGCGGCGATTATCCGCAAAGTCCGTATCGATATCCGGCATGGTAACGCGTTCGGGGTTGAGGAAACGCTCAAAGATAAGTCCATGCTGAATTGGGTCGATCGTCGTTATGTTGAGGCAATATGAGACGAGAGAACCTGCCACAGAGCCACGTCCTGGACCAACGGTAATGCCACGCTGCTTTGCATCGTTTATGAAGTCAGCGACGATGAGAAAGTATCCGGAGAACCCCATTTGTTCGATGATTGAAAGCTCGTGCTTCAGTCGTTCCTCGTAGAGGGTGGATGGTTGCGGGGAGCGGCGTCGAAGTCCATTTTCCGAGAGTTCTCTTAGGTATTCATTCTCCGTTTTTCCGTTCGGGACAGGGAAGCGTGGGATGTGGTATGAGCCAAACTCGATGCTGACATTGCATCGATCTGCGATTACCCGCGTATTCTCGAGTGCTTGTGGAACATGAGAGAATGCATTGGCAAGTTCCGCAAATGGACGCATGGAGAAGTCTGAATTTCGAAGAGACAAACGATTCGTATCTTCGATGTGGGCATTCTGCTGAATACATAAGAGAACATCGTGTGCTTCTGCATCTTCCGGGCGGCAGTACCGGCTGGCAGATCCGACAACGAGAGGAACGTCCAACTCTTTCCCAAAGCGAATGAGTTGCTGGTTGATTTCGATCTGTCCTGAGACACTCGGGAGATCGAGGAGCTCGAAATAGAGATTTTCTTTCCCGAAGAATGAACGGTATTGCTCTGTTCGTGTCCGAACCTCTGCGGCGTTTTCTGCGAGAGCCGCTTTTGGGATTGCTCCTTCCGTGCCGCCGGTCAATGCAATGAGTCCACGACCGTAGTGTTTGAGGGCGTCTTGCGTCACCACGGGAGGGTGGCCGCTTTTTAGAGCTGATACTGTCGCGATTTGGAGGAGGTTGCCGTACCCTTCCAGTGTTTCTGCAAGGAGAACAAGCGGAGAAGAAGTTTTTTCCTGCTGAACGAGGATTTCCATGCCGAGGATTGGTTTTATACAGTGTTGTAGTGCGTATTGATAAAATTCAATGAGTCCGTAGGTATAGCAAATGTCCGTAAGGGCAACGCTCCTTTCCTCCAGTTCCTTCGTACGGAGAACAATTTCCTCAGGGTTTGGGAGAGCCTGGAGGAGGGAATAGGTAGAGTAACAATGGAGGTGGACGAAATCTTCCGCTTTCATCATGGATATAGTATGATCCTATCCTATGTTCTCCCTCAACCGTATTCAGCTCATTGGTCATCAGACCCAAGCGGTCACTATCCGCAAGACTCCCCAAGGAACAAGCGTGACCGATCTAAATATTGTCGTTCCGTATACCTACCGTACCGAAGGAGGGCAGGAGCTTCTTGGGCGAAGTTATCATGTTGTGACGTTGTGGGGTGGAATGGCCGATGTTGCATCGCAATTCGTGCGTGCAGGGTCGCAGCTCTTCATAGCAGGGCGTCTCCAGACAGATACATGGGAAGATGAGAAGACTGGGGAAAAGCGGAGTAAGACGAAGGTTGTTGCCCAAGATATGATTTTCCTGGATCCGAAAGACAAGCAGCACGAGCGTCCGACGGGGGTTAGTGGCCGCACACTCCAGCTTCTCAATCGCGCGGATGTTATTGGGAATCTTACGCGGGATCCGGAGATGCGTACGACGACGAGTGGGCATAACGTTCTCTCATTGGGCATTGCTACGAATGAGCGATGGAAAGATAAGGCCACAGGAGATATGAAGGAACGGACTGAGTTCCACACGATCGTCGTGTGGGGGGAGTTGGCGAAGGAGGCAGCACAGGTCATACGGAAGGGTAACCGCGTCTTCGCCTCCGGTCGTGTCCAGACACGCAGTTGGGAGACCCAGGCGGGAGTGAAGCGCTACACGACCGAGATTGTTGCAGAGACAGTTTCTCTTCTTGGCGTTCGTTCTGATGGGATGGATATCTCTGTTACAGAGGCTCCTATTGGTCAGGAATCGGTGGTACAGGAGGAGGGGGCGACACAATCCTCTCCAGAGGACTCTCCTTCTACGGAGGTTCCCAGCGTGGCGCATGCTTCGGAAATTCGTGTGGAGGATTTGCCGTTCTAGCAGCGCGTGGGGAAACCAAGTGTCATGGTGAGCTCTGTCGAACCATGTCGCTTCGCCAGGCAGCACTGCTTGCCTGATGAATCCGAACCGTATCGTTCTGCGCTTGTGCTGCCTGGCACCGCGAAAGTAAGGTGGGTAATCGTCTAAAAAATTACAGAGCCATCTGATCCAATAAACCGCATTTCGATATTGAGTGGCTTGCTGATGCGTGATTGAATTTGTCGGACGAGAGCTGTGGCATCGGCGAATGTTGCCTTCCCGGTATTCAAGAGGAAGTTCGCGTGCTTCTCTGCCACCTGGATGTCGCCGACTCGATGACCGCGGAATCTTGCAGCATCAATGAGTTTCCAGGCAGGAGTGCCATCCGGAAGGTTCTTGAAGCAAGAACCAGCTGTCTTCATGTGTGGCTGGGTTTCGATTCGACGGCGGAGGATGGCATCGATGTCAGCCAGGATTTTCTCTTTGGGGCGAAATGGGACAGAGAGAGTGGTAGCCCAGATGATGGGAGGTCGTGTCCCCTCTCCCTGTGGTCGGGGCTCAAGGTGAGGGGCCGAAAGGTTTGGCCAGTGTTTGAAGATGCTGTCACGGTAGGAGAATTCACACTCCTTCTGTGAAAATGTCTTCCACTGTTTCTCATGGTAGAACGTGACGTCCTTCACGAATGATCCGATCCATGTTCCCTCGAATCCCTGGCCGGCATTGCCGAACATGGCTCCGCCGATGATGCCGGGGATGCCCGTGAGGGGGGAGAGATCGAGGTTCTGCTCTGCGAGTTCGTTTAGGAGAGACGCAAGAATTTTACCTGTCTGGACGTGGACAATGATTCCCTCCCCCTCGGGGGGAGGGCTAGGGAGAGTTGGTCGAAGATATTCAATATCTACACCGTCCGCAGTTACACGTGCAACAACCGCCTCCACCGTCCCATCCGCAAAAATCGTATTGGAACCGCCTCCGAGCATGACGAGGGGAAGTTGCTTCTCTTCAGCAAATACGACGACGTCCTTTACATCTCTCTGCGTGCGGAGATCCGCGAAGTACCGCGCGGTTCCGCCAATACGCATGGTGGTCTTGGGGCCGAGAGGAACGTGTTCGTGTATTTCCACGCCGCAAGTATCAATGACCAATGCTTAATTCTCAATTCTTAATTCCAAATTCTCACGTTATTTCGGCAACATCGACGCAATTTTCTCGATTGTTTCCTCGATCCTATCATTCCGTTGCGTGCGTTGGAGACGTCCCAACATGACCGTGAGGATGGCAAGGCCGAGGAGACCACCGGAAATGATGAGGAATTCCCGCTGCCGGAGGCCCGTATTGAGGAAGGTGAGCGTCAGTTGAGCGGAACTGAGGGCGAAGACGCCGAGGACTGTGCCGAGGCCAAGGGTCACGAGGAGGAGCTTCGTCCGGTTTTCAACCGAGTCCTGTGGGGCGCTGGCAAGGCCCGTGAGGAGTTCGCTGTTCACGATCACCGGTTCCTTCCCCCATTGCTTCATCAGAGGGAGAACCTTCCGTTGGAGGACGAGGGTTATGAAGGTCTGGAATGGTACGGAGGTTTTCCCCTCGACGATGGCTCTCTGCTGATCGACTTTGAGGGAGATTTCGACGGGCTTCTGTGGCGCGAGGATGGGGGACATGAGGCGAGTATACTGCTGGTATTACCCAGGAGAAAGTGCGGAGCAGATGCGTTTGATGGATGTCTCTTTCCCTAATACCATAGTGACCTCCACGGCTCCCGGGCTGTAGGCACGGCCAGTGAGGGCGACGCGGAGGGGCCAGAGTAGTTGGCCGAGCTTGAGGCTGTGAGATTTTGCAGTATCACGAAAGGTTTTTAGGAGATGCTCCTCCGTCCATGACTCGGGAGCGGTATCCTGAAGCACGCTCGTGGCGATCTGGAGGAGCTGTGGGAGATTTTCTTGTGTAACGCCTTGCTTCTCATTCACGAGGAGCTCAGCAGTCACTGTTGGGACTCTGTAGAAGTATGCGAGCATGTCCGGTGCCTCATGAGCGAAGGTAATGCGCTCCTGAATGAGAGGGAGTTTTTTGGGGAGGTTGGGATCAACCAATGCCTCAGGAAGATGCTGCTCGATGGCGGGACGAATGTAGGCGAAGAATTCTTCAGGAGCAAGTTTACGGACCCACTGTCCCTGGAGCCAATCGAGTTTCTCCGTATCAAAAATTGCCCCTGCTTTCTGTACACGATCGAGGGAGAATTCTTCGATGAGTTCTTGGAGAGAGAATATTTCCTGTGTCGTTCCCGAGCTCCAGCCGAGCAAGGCGAGGAAGTTGAGGAGTGCCTGTGGGAGATACCCTTTTGCAATGTACTCTTCGACAGACACAGCATGTTGCCGCTTACTGAGTTTCGTACGATCTTTATTAAGAAGGAGGGAGACATGTGCATATTCTGGCGGAGTCCATCCAAAGAATTGAAAGAGGAGGATGTGTTTAGGAAGGCTGCTCAACCATTCCTCGCCGCGGAGGACGAGGTCAATCTGCATCAGGTGATCATCGACGACGTGCGCGAGATGATACGTTGGGAACCCGTCACTCTTCAGGAGCACCTGATCGTCGATGGTGTGGCGTTCAAAGCGCAAGGTTCCTCGAATGGCGTCGTCCATGGTGATCGCCGGACCATCCGGGATCTTCATGCGCAGGACGTTTGGCTCATTGTCTTTCGTGCGTCGCTCGGCTTCTTCCTTGGGAATGGCGATGCAGTGGCGGTCGTACATGGGTGACTGATGGCGTTCCTCCTGTGCTTTCCGCATACTCTCCAGTCGTTCTTTACTGCAGAAACAGCGATAGGCGTGGCCTTGAGCGAGGAGGTGATGCGCGTGCTCTTGATAGAGTTCTTTCCGTTCCGACTGAATGTACGGCCCATGCGGTCCTTTCTGTGCGATCATGCCTCTCTCGAGCGTGACGCCTTCATCTGGAACGATATCCGCCCACTGTAAACACCGAAGAATACTCTCGATAGTTCCGGGGATGGAACGCTCCTGATCGGTATCCTCAATGCGCAGGAGAAATTGCCCCTTCGATTTCTTTGCGAGGAGCCAAGCGTAGAGGGCCGTACGCAATCCTCCGACGTGGAGCAAACCCGTTGGAGAGGGTGCGAAGCGAGTACGCATGCAGAAGCTACGACCTCACCTCAGTCACCTCCACCGTGAAGGTTACCTGTTTGCTGGGTTTTCCACTCTCGTCGCCGAGGGCGGCGATTGCGTCGAGGACATCGAGACCCTCCGTCACCTTCCCGAAGGCCGTGTGGCGGCCATCGAGCCAGGTGGTGGCGGCAGCATGGACGATGAAGAACTGGCTCCCGTTCGTGTTCGGCCCACGGTTTGCCATGGCAAGCGTTCCGCGGACGAGCTTCATCTCGTTGATTTCATCCTCGAACGTCTCTCCGAAGATGCTTTCTCCTCCCGTTCCATCGCCTTTCGGGTCGCCTCCCTGGATCATGAAGTCAGGAATGATACGGTGGAAGGTCAGGTTGTCGTAGTATCCCTTATTTGCGAGTGTCACAAAATTTGTGACGGTCTTCGGGGCGACGGCCGCATCGAGTTCCAGGGTCATATTCCCCTCTGACGTGTGGAGAATGAGTGTGTGCTTTCCTGTGAGGAGGATAGTATTCTCTTCCATGGCAGAGGACGGGGACGGTTTGGAAGGGGGAGATTTTGTGCAGCCGAGGAGCAATACCAAAGCAAGAAGAGGCAAGATTAACTTATACATAGATTGTAAGCAGGGTAGTGAGTCCTCGAGGATTATGCAATATTTTTTAAAACAATTTCTGCTATATGTCGAGCGGCATCTGGATGATGGAGAGAGAGGAAATTTTCTCTGAGCTTTGTGCGAATGGCAGGGTCGTCGAGTATTCTCCGGATTTCCGCAACGAGTTGCTTGGCGAGCTCTTCTTGTTCCAGGAGGATGCAGGCATTGAGCCGAGCAAAGAAATGGGCATTGTGCCATTGGTGATCCTGCGCCAGCCCACGGAGAGGAACAATGATCGATGGGATGCCGTTTGCCGCGAGTTCACTGAGAACCCCTGCACCAGCGCGACTCAGGGCAATCGTTGCAATCGCATACAGATGAGGAAGCTCGTCGTGTACATATTCGGCTGACCAGTATCCGTTATGAGCTGCGAGCTGCGAGCTGCGAGCTGCGAGCTTTCCTGGGCCGGTGATGTGGATGATGTCGCAGAGTTTCGTGAGTTCTAAAAGAAGAGTGGTTACGACTTTATTTATTGCCTGTGCGCCTTGGCTTCCTCCGAGGATGATGAGGATTGGACGTTTTCCCGAAAATCGCGTGATGCGAAAGCCTTCCTCTCGTGATCCCTTGGTCATTACCGGACGCACAGGATTTCCGGTAGCGGTGATGCGGGAGTGGAAAACACGGGGGTAGCTTTCCGGAGTGAATCCCGTTGTAATGTTTCGTGCCCACAGTGCGGTGCAACGCGTAGCCAGTCCCATCATACTGTCTGATTCATGGATGATGATGGGGAGATGCTTCCTCGCGGCAGCGAGGCAGAGGGGGACACTGATAGCGCCTCCGCGGCTGAGGATTGCGTCAGGTTGGAAAGAGGCGAGGAGATGACATGCCGCACGGTAACTCCTGAGAAATGTTTGTGGGAACAACCATGAACGCCGTGGTTGTGGGAGTGTGCTCCATGACAAATTTTCCGTGCGAAGGTATTCGCTCTCTTCCGGACGCATTCCGCAGGAAATGGTGATAACGGTTTGGGGCGACATGGCGAGAAGAGCACGGCAGATCGCGACGAGAGGGGAGAGATGGCCGATGGAACCACTTCCGCAGGCGAGGATTCTTGGCATGTCATCTATGGGAGGTGGTTTTCTCAGTGGAATACGTGGAAATATTGAGGAGAATTCCAACAGCTGCGAGAGAGGTTACCAGAGAAGATCCTCCGTAACTGATGAATGGGAGAGTGAGTCCCGTGAGTGGGAAGAGGGAGAGGTTTATTGCGAAATTGAGGAGGGTTTGGGAGGCGATCAATGAGGTGATGCCTGTTGCGACAAGGAAACCGAAGCGGTCCGGCGCGAAGCGTGCGATACGGAGTCCACGCCAGACAAGGAGAGAGTAGAGGAAGAAAATAATGAGAAGCCGGAAAAATCCCAATTCTTCTGCCATCGCAGAGAAGATCATGTCAGCCTGTACCTCTGGGAGGTACCCGAATTTCTGAATGGATTTTCCGTATCCGAGTCCAAACATTCCCCCACTCCCGATAGCAATCAGGGCCTGCTGAATCTGGAATCCGATCGTTTCCCCTATTATTGGAGAGTTTGGGAACAGGAACACCGTGAAGCGATCGCGGATGTATTCCTTATTGAGAATGAAGGGAAGACCGACGATGCTGGCAAGTCCACTCCCAAGAAAAATGTGGAGGACATTTCCCCCGGCAATGAAGAAAAGGACACCTGCGATGGCGCCAAGGATAAGGAAGGAGCCGAGGTCCGGTTGCAGGGCAATGGGAATGGTAGATAGGAGGAGGATGGAGGCGAAGGGTAGGAAGCCCTCATGGAATGTTCCAATGAGCTGCTCCCGTTTCTGGAGCCATACAGAGAGATAGAAAATGAGACTGAGTTTCAGAAATTCCGATGGCTGAAAAGAGAATCCACCGAAAACAATCCAACTACTGGCTGTACCATATTCATTCCCTATTCCCGGAAGAAATAGAGCAAGAATAAGAAGAATTGTCAGGAGGAAAAATATTTTTGCTGTGCGTTTCCATATGTTGTAGGGAAGAACCGCAGTGATTCCAAGAACAATGAGTCCGACAATAAAATGCGAGAAGCTTCGGAGAAGATAGAAAGAATTACTCGGCCCCTCGCGGAGTCCAATATCGGCAAGCTTTTGGGTGATTTGGTGACTCTCGAAGACGCTGACGCTCGCGATCATCGCAAGTCCAAAGAATGTTAACCCAATAGCGATACCGACGAGGAGGAAATCCATCCGGCGCAGCACAAAATGGAGTATAGCCTGTGGTGTTTGTTCACAGCCCTCTCTAGGCTTGACGCGTGCGATTGTCGTTTGTGACTGCACTTGTCGGCTTCCTGTTCAGTGTGACTACAAAGGCTCTTGCAGATCTTTTCCTCCACGCACCTCTGCCGATTTTTGGTTCGTGGTTCGGTTTGGACTATGTCACGAATCCCGGCATTGCATTCGGCGTGGTGTTCCCCCCTCCTCTTCAGTACATTCTCATTGGTGGCGCCTTTATTGCCATCCTTTGGTTTTTCCAACAGTGGTCACGACATTTTCTTTGTCATATCGGCACCAGTCTCATTCTTGGAGGGGGTTTGGCAAATATTATTGATCGTTTCCGTGATGGGGTCGTGACGGACTTCATTGTTCTCTGGCCATTTCCTCTCTTCAATGTCGCAGATGTCTGTATCACTTTTGGCGCTCTTTTCCTCGTTCTTGGGGAATTTGGGCCAAAAAGATATCGAAAGGCACTTGCGGAGTTTTTTTGGAGGTGGTAGGTTTCCTTGAAACACTTTTTAGCTCTGTGGTCTACGTTTTTGTGCTCATCGGCTCTTTTGTCGGGATATGCGCAGTGTTCTTATTGCATGCGCTTCTGAGGCAGCACATCGTCCGACGGTTCGTTCGTGGTATACGGAAGCCGTTTCAGTCTTTGCAGGCACGCAGCTCTCATCTTTTAGAGGAAACTCGGATGCATAAACCTCTGCACCTGTTGCGAGTGTCTACAGCAGCATTCCAGCAGGTGCGTACACTCATGCGCACTGCGGAACGATTACAGGCGTATGGGAGGGAAGAGGAAGCAGAGCGCACACTCATTCAAGCGCTCACGATTCAGCCACAGACGTCGGCTGTGCAAGAACAACTTGCGAAGCTGTACCTTTTGACAAACCGGGATCAAAAGGCTGAGGCGATGTATAGGGAACTTCTTCACCATAGTGACGATCCTGCACACTATGCCGCTCTTGGTCTTGCTGAATATCGCCAGGGGAAGTACCGGGAATCTTGTCTGTCGTACCAAGAGGCGCTGAAGAGGGACACAAAGAATCCTGAGCGTTTTGCAGCGCTTGGGAGGGCATGTGTTGCCGCGCAGTGTTTTACGGAGGCTATTCCTTACATTGAAAAAGCGACTCTTGCCTGTTCACGAGATACCGAGCTCCTTCACCTTCTTGCGGAGTGTTACCTTCGGACAGGTGATGCGGAGAAGGCAGAAGAGGCGTATCGCCGCATTCATCGTGTAGAACCCTACAATGAGGAAGTGAAGGAGAAGCTCCTCTCACTTGCGCAAGCGTAAATGGGATCAGTCCGTTACTTCCACAACAACATCTCCTGTTCCATTTACGCGTGTCTGGCAACCAAGGCGGTATGGATCTTTAGTGATTCCCATATTCTCTTCCCGGTCATTGCGTTTGGAGCAATGTTCCATGCCGTTCTTCACTTTGCACATGCACGTTGTGCAAAAGCCGTTTCCCCCGCAGGCATGTTCCATGGGGATGGCATTATTGATGGCAATGTTCAGCAACGTTTCCCCCTCTTTTCCCTCAACAACTTTCTTCTGTCCATTGTAGTGGAACATGACGTGTGACATGGTACGGAGAGTATGGTGGAACCGCTTCTCCTTATCAAGAATCTGCATGTAGCCATTGAAGGAAAGGAAATTGTCCATGGAATCGATCTCGTCATCGGCGCCGGGGAACTTCATGTGGTAATGGGGCCGAACGGTTCCGGGAAGTCCACGCTGGTCCATACCCTCATGGGACACCCGCGCTCTGCGGTTACGGGTGGGAGCGTTCTCTTCCGAGGACAAGATCTTCTCGCGATGTCCCCCGATGCACGGGCGCGCGGCGGACTGTTCCTCGCGTTTCAATACCCGCGGGAGCTTGCAGGCGTCCCTCTCCGAAGTTTCCTCTATGCGGCATACAAGCAACACACGACGGCGCGGAACATGCGCCCGCGATCCCTCCTGAGCTTTCAGAGCCTTCTCGCGGAAGAAGCGGAGCGCCTGCATTTCCCCTCCGCCCTCCTCGATCGCCCGGTACACGTGGGGCTCAGCGGCGGGGAGAGAAAAAAATGCGAAATCCTCCAGCTCCGCGTGCTGCGTCCGGCGCTTGCACTCCTCGATGAAACCGATTCCGGCCTCGACATCGACGCGCTGCGCGTTGTGGCGGAAGGGGTACAACAGCTGCGAGACGCGAGTTTTTCTGTTCTCCTCGTCACGCACTACGCGCGCATGCTCCAGTACCTCCGCCCTGACCATGTGCATGTGATGATTGGCGGGAAGATTGTCGAAAGCGGTGGGCCGGACCTCGCGCAGCAGCTGGAGAAGGAAGGGTATGAGAAATGGACACGGGTGACATAGGATGTAGAATGGCGAGCATGGAAGACTACCGCATATTTCTCCGTCCGCCGCTGTGGCTTCCTGTTGTGATTGCTACACTTCTTGGGTTGGGATACATCGGGGGGAAGTTCGTCGAAACGCGGGATCGGGAACACTTGACGATTAATGTGAGCGGTGAGGGTCGTGTGTTTTCCCCACCCGATATTGCAGAGGCTTCCTTTGGTGTGCAGACGGGGCGGGTACCGACTGCAAAGGTTGCCATGGAGAAATTGCGCAAAGATATGGATGCTGTTTTCCAGGCAGTGAAAGTTCTTGGAGTGGCAGAGAAAGATATTCGTACAGAGCACTTCTCCCTGAATCCCGTCTATGATTGGACGGAGCAGGGGCAGATCTTCCGCGGGTTTGAGGCGAGCCAGAGTTTCCGCGTGAAGGTGCGCGATCTCGCAAAGGTCGATGACGTCCTCACGGTGGCGACGGATGCGGGGGCGAACCAGGCGGGGAATGTCCAATTCACGATTGATGATCCTGAAAAACAACGCGCAGATGCGCGGGAGGAAGCCGTAGCTGAAGCGAAGAGGAAGGCGGAACTCCTTGCTCGCAATCTCGGGAAACGTTTAGGTAGGCTCAAGGGTTTCAGTGAAGGTGGTGGTGGCTGGGTTCAGCCAATGATGATGCGAGTGGAGAAAGTAGTGATGAGTGGAGGTGCTCCTGATCTGCCGCTTCCTGCAGGGGAGCAGGAGATCAATGTACAGGTGACGCTGACGTATGAGTTAAAGTGACTCCCATCTTTGCTCATATCAATCGGCAAATCTTAGATACTCCCAATCCAGCGCCGTATGCGAAGGGGGCGAAGAGGGGAGTCGATGAAGAAGTTGTGCGGAGAATTTCGGCTGATAAGAAGGAACCAAAGTGGATGCTCGAGCATCGACTTGAGAGCCTGGAAATTTTCCAAGAGAAGGAAATTCCGAAATGGGGGGCAGATCTTTCTTCTCTCGATCTCGATGACATCATCTACTATGCCCGGCCCTTCGACTACGCTCAGGGTGACACCCCCGATGATTGGGCAAAGGTTCCCGAGGATATTCGCAAGGTCTACGATCGATTGGGAATTCCCGAAGCCGAGCGAAAGGTCCTCGCAGGAGTCGGCGCGCAGTACGAGTCGGAAGTCATCTACCATAAGCTCAAAGAAGAATGGGAGTCACTCGGGGTCATTTTTCTCGACATGGACGATGCGGTGCGGAAGCATCCGGCACTTGTCCGGGAGTACTTCATGAAATGTGTCCCCTCTTCCGACCACAAGTTCACAGCGCTCCATGGCGCCGTCTGGAGCGGTGGGACATTTCTATATGTGCCGAAGGACGTGAAAGTGCGCGATCCTCTGCAAGCCTACTTCCGCATGAATGCCAAGAACATGGGCCAGTTCGAGCACACGCTGATTGTCGCGGATGAGGGTGCCGACGTGCATTACATCGAGGGCTGTAGTGCTCCTCAGTACGGTTCCCAGGCGCTGCATGCAGGCTGCGTCGAAATCTTCGTGAAGCCTGGAGCGAAGGCGCGCTATTCGAGTGTCGAGAACTGGAGTCGTGATACCTATAACCTCAATACGAAGCGGGCAATTGTTTCGAAGGATGGGACGATCGAGTGGGTGGGTGGGAATATGGGGAGCGGTTGCACGATGCTCTACCCCTGCTCGGTGCTCGCGGGGGATGGTGCGCGGTGCGATCATCTCGCAATTTCATTTGCGAACAAAGGACAGTGGCAGGATACTGGAGTGAAAGTTCTCCATCTTGCGCCGAATACAAGCAGTAAGGTTGTCAGTAAGTCGATCAGCAAAAATGGCGGGACGGCGGTCTACCGTGGGATGTTGAAAGTCGCTTCACATGCCCATGGCTGTACGGCGAACGTGCAGTGCGACGCACTCCTCCTCGATGGCGAAAGCAGGACCGATACCATTCCCGATATCCAGATTCGCAATGACGACGTCACGATTGCCCACGAAGCGAGCGTTGGGAAACTCTCTGAGGAAGATGTCTTCTATCTCACGTCCCGTGGTATCCCAAAGGAAGAAGCCCTCGCAATGATCGTGAATGGTTTCATCGAACCAATCATCCGGAATCTTCCATTGGAATACGCCGTGGAAATGAATCGTTTGATCGAGCTTGAAATGGAAGGCTCCGTTGGATGACAGGTCAAGAATACCTCCCATCTTGCCCCTTGATCTGCATGGGAAATATTGCTATACCACTGTCGTTTTTTCCCTCTTGCCTATGGCAGACATGCAGGAACAGCCGGCCGTTTCGGGCCCGCAGGATCTCCTCCGCGATGCGGATGGAGAGCAGAAATCTCCTCCGTACCCCGCGGTGGTCCCCAAAAACCAGCAGGACTATTGGCGCTGGATTCAGTTGCAGGTTCTCCGGGAACGCGAGGGGAAGAGCGCCCTACGAGAGTGACGCTTTGCGTCGCAGGTATTCGCGCAGGCTCCGAATATTCTCCCTTGCCTTCTCCGCGCTTTTTCGCCGGATTTCTTCCGGAGAATGTCCGTCATCATGGAGCGAAAGAAGCCAGAGGTACCATGCGCGATTCGATGCGAGAAACTTTTTGAAGTTCATGATTCTGAGTCCATCCTCTCCCCGCGGAACGTCGGAGAACCAATTCTTACGCTCTTTTTCCTCATTGAGAATGCCGAGGACAACGAGGCGCCGGAAGAGATCCCGATCCGTTGGCTCTTCGAAGAGCGGCATATACTCTGTGCTTTCCCGCTTTTCTTTCTTCTTGCGAAGCATCTTTATTATTATACGTCATTATATTACATATGACAATGATCAGAACCCCCGGACAACGCGTGTCCAGGCTACGCCTCGTGGACAGCAATACGCTCCGAGCGGAGGAAGGCTCGCATCTATGCATTGTGGACGTGGCAGCCGGGCCCGCCGGGAAACACACGAGAACGCTCTCCGTTTCCGTGGCGCCGCACGCCACGTTGACGGTCGTGAGCATCATCCCTCCGGAGTTTTCCGCATCTGTGCACTTCGTACAGCATGGGGCGGTGGAAGCGGGGGGGGGCATTCATTGGTGGAATGCCGTCTTCGGAGGAATGAATGTCCAACATGAACTGATATCGGAAGTGACGGGCGAGGGGGGGGAGAGCACCATCAATTGGCTCTTCCTTGCGCGCGCAGAGCAGCACTACAATCTCCATGTCAAAAATCTCTTTCATGCCCCCCATGGAAAAGGAGAAGTCGCCATGAAGGGCGTCGCCTGCGGCCGCGCGCGCGTCGGGTGTCACGGAGCGATCGTTATCGGAGAGGACGGGGACGGAACGAGTACCCATCTCACACAGCACATATTGATGCTGGACGCTTCGGCAAAGGTCGACGCTGTTCCGGCGCTAGAGATCAAGACGAACGACGTGAAGGCGCGTCACAGCGCGACGGTGACGAAGGTGTCCGCAGATGATCTTTTTTACATGGGATCGCGCGGCATTTCCCTGGAAGAAGCCCGGCGTCTCTGCGTCGAAGGGTTCCTTGCGGCTCTCATCGACCGTCTTCCTGTTGCTTCTCTCCGGGACGAACTCTACACCATGATCCATGGTTCCTGTGAACAATCCACCATCGGCTGAAGAATTGGAACTCCTGCAAGAATACGGAGGACACGATCCGGAGGTCGGCGACGATCTTCTCGCTGCCCTGCGGAAAGAGAGGGAAACTGTTCTCCAGCCACCCCTCGAAGACCCATTCTTCCGTCAACGTCTTCGTGCATTCGTCGAAGCTACCGAGATGCCCCGTTAGGCCTTTTTGCTCTTCGAGAGGCTCAGGGTGAAACGCAACGGCGTTTCACAGCATTGTGTAGTAGAGAAGGTGAGTCCGAGCCCAGCACCTCTGCACACCTTTCGGTGCACAAGGGTGCTGGGGTGCTCCTCGGTCAATCAAAATGCATGATGGCTCCATAAGCACTAACCAGAGCATGTATTTTTCCAGTGTTTCCTGGTACAGAAACGTTCCATCCGCAGGTTCTCCTACGGATACCTTGTTACGACTTACTCCCAGTCAGCAGATCTGCCGTGATGCCTCCCCTTGCGGGTAAAGGCGCTTCGGGCATTCCTGCCTTCCATGAGTTGACGGGCGGTGAGTACAAGACCCAGGAACATATTCACCGTGACGTGGCTGATTCACGGTTACTAGCGATTCCAACTTCATGCAGTCGAGTTGCAGACTACAATCCGAACTGAGACCGGTTTTTTGGGATTGGCTTGCCCTCGCGGGTTAGCTGCCCTTTGTGCCGGCCATTGTAGCACGGGTGTCGCCCCAGGCATAAGGGCCACGCTGATCTGACGTCATCCTCACCTTCCTCCGCCTTGGAGGCGGCAGTCTCCTGTGAAAAAACAACACAGGATGAGGGTTGCGCTCGTTGACTGACTTAACAGTACACCTCAAGGCACGAGCTGACGACGACCGTGCAGCGCCTGTGTCCAGGTTCCTTGCGGCACCCCCGCATTTCTGCGGGGTTCCTGGCATGTCAAGCCTGGGTAAGGTTCTTCGCTTGTCATCGAATTAAACCCCATGCTCCACCGCTTGTGTGGGTCCCCGTCTATTCCTTTGGGTTTTAGCCTTGCGGCCGTACTTCCCAGGCGGCGTGCTTACCGCGTAAGCTTAGGGCACTGAGGAAGATTGAATCCCCAACACCGAGCACGCATCGTTTAGGGCGTGGACTACCCGGGTATCTAATCCGGTTTGCTCCCCACGCTTTCGTCTCTGAGCGTCAGGACACTCCTAGCATCCTGCCTTCGCTTTTGGCGTTCTATCGTGTATCAACGGATTTTACCCCTACACACGACATTCCAGATGCCTCTGAGTACCTCAACCCCGCCGGTTTCAAACACGGACGCAGAGTTAAGCTCTGCGATTTCATGCCAGACCTAATGGGGCGCCTACAGACGCTTTACGCCCAGTCATTCCGAGTAACGCTTGCACCTCCTGTCTTACCGCGGCTGCTGGCACAGGATTAGCCGGTGCTTTCTCCTGAGGTACCGTCAAAAATTTCGTCCCTCAGAACAGGAGTTTACGCCCAGTAAGGGCTTCGTCCTCCACGCGGTGTCGCTCCGTCAGGCTTTCGCCCATTGCGGAAGATTCCTAACTGCTGCCTCCCGTAGGAGTATGGACCGTGTCGCAGTTCCATTCTGGCTGGTCGTCCTCTCAGACCAGCTACCCGTCATAGCCTTGGTAGGCCGTTACCCTACCAACAAGCTGATGGGCCGCAGGCCCCTCCCGGACCGAAAAATCTTTATCCAGCGCCCCTTGTTGCCAAGGATGCTGGAGCCATCCGGTATTAGCCCCGCTTTCGCGGGGTTATCCCTGAGTCCGGGGTAGGTTCCCACGTGTTACGCAGCCGTTCGCCGCTCCCAGCAATATTGCTACCGCTGATCGCTCGACTTGCATGTTTTAGGCACACCGCCAGCGTTCACTCTGAGCCAGGATCAAACTCTTCAAAAAAGATGATCATAGCTTTGTTACTCGTTTTCAAAAGAATACATAGTTCCTTTACACACTTCTCTACTACACGATGCTGTGAATGAGCTCGGGCATCGTAGTGAGAGCTACGGAATGCGTCAAGCGGCGCCTTGACTTTTCCTGTGCCTCGCATACCATCTTTGTATTATAGTGATTTCCTTCGATGGAGCTTCCTTCGAGGGTTCTACCCATGAATCACGATGGTATTACTTGAAGAAGCGGCAGAGGAAGAAGCGCGATTGTACGAATTTGCGATTCTATATCCTTCTTCCCTTTCTCAGAAGGAGGAGCAGGAGGTTTTGCGCGATGTCACCACCCTCATTGAGGAGGCTGGAGGGAAGTTCAGAGAGCGAGACGTCTGGAGTACTCGTGGGCTCGCGTATCCTATCTGTGGACATCGAGAGGGAAAATTTCTCATTCTTCATTACACGATCGATCCTGCGCGCGTGCGCGAGGTTGATCAGCAACTGCGGATTATGAAAGGAGTACTCCGGCATCTTGTGCTTATGGTTCGAAGCGCAGAACCGATGGTAAAATTTTCTGAGCGGTATGATCTTTGGTTGAAAGAGGAGGATACAAAGGATCGGACGCAAAAAACAGAGCGCGAGGAACACGTTCGTCGGCAAATTGCCGATCGTGCTCGGCGTCAGGCAAATCGTCCACAGAAAAAAATAGAGCACACCGAGGTAAAAGAGGAGCAAATTACTGAGCAGATTCAGAAGATTATTACTGATAAGGACATCGATGTATAATATGGAAAAGCCTTACCGGCCACGACAGGAGAAGAAAGCATGTTCTTTTTGTGAGAAAAATGTTCGTGAAGTGGATTACAAGGATTATCCCACACTGAAGCCGCACGTAGATTACTTTGGGAACATCCGCAATCGTTCTCGTACGGGAATATGTCTCCGGCACCAGAAGATGCTCAAGACCGCGATCGAAAGAGCGAGGTTTATGGGGATGCTCGCGTATAGGAAGTAGCTCCTATGTCCGGACATAGTAAATGGGCGAACATTCGGGTCCGCAAAACTGCGGAGGATGCGAAGCGCGGAAAGATATTCACGCGTCATGCACGTCTGATTGAGATGGCGGCGCGTGCCGGCGTGGGGGATCCTGTAATGAACAATGCCCTTCGTGCGGCAATCGAGAATGCCCGCGCAGAAAATGTTCCGAATGCGAATATCGAGCGCGCGATTAAGAAGGGGACAGGAGAACTTCAAGGAGAGCAGATGGCCGAGATTCTCTATGCGGCATACGGGCCTGGAGGGGTCGCTTGCCTCATCGAATGCCTCACGGACAATCGCAATCGCACCATCGCAAACATCCGTTCGATCGCCGGAAAGAACGGTGGAAACTTTGCGGATACGAACGCGGTTGCGTGGATGTTTGAAAGGAAGGGGGTCGTTGTTGCACGGAAACAGCAGGATGCAGGCGTAGGCGAAAGCCATGGCTTTCGCCTACGGGACGATATGGAACTTCATCTCATCGAAATCGGCGCCGAGGATATCGATACCGACGGCGATACCGTGACCGTGACTACGAGTCAGAATAATTGGGTGGAAGTACGGAATTTTCTCAAGGAGAATGGGTTCGACGTTCTCGAAGCTGGTCTCAAGTACAGAGCGAAGGAGCGGGTAAAAATCGCAGATACGGCAGTTGCAGAAAAAATCCGCACCTTCGTCGAGGCTCTTGAAGCAGATGATGATGTGACGGAGGTTTTTACGAATGCGAAGTTTCTGGTAGCAGTCTGATTTATTCGACACGCAATTCCATAACATCCTCTCCCGCGTTTCCTGCCAAATCCGTCGCACGGGCTTTTATTTGGTAGGTTCCGGGTTTGAGATCGGTTGTGTACGAAAGCTCGTATGGTGGAAGAGGGTCATTACTGAGGAGGCGGTCGTTCAGGAAGAATTGGACGTGTTTAATGCCGCCATCCGCATCGTTGGCCGTTGCACGGAGGAAAATTTCCGTGCCTTGGTGAAGAGAAATGCCTTCCTTAGGGGAGGTGAGATGGATGGAAGGAGGAGAGCGATCCTCTCCAAATCGAAAGGACACGGATCTCTTCACCTCGTTGAAATACCGGTCGATGACGGTGATTTCTACGGTATGCGTCCCTGAATGTTTGATGGACTTCGGCATTGTGAGAATTGGACTGAAAGAGCCGGAACCTGATGCGATGAGTTTTCCATCAACGAAGAATCGGAGGTCATTAATGTGTGAGCCGACGGTAACATCAATCTTTGGTCGGAAAGAGGGGTATGGCACAGTGTCTCCCACCTTTGGAAATGTGATGCGGAGGGTAGGTTTCTCCATGCGTCCCGGCGTGAGCGCAATGTCGCATTCTACGGTGGGAGCGAGGGGGAGTGGGAGGAGAGAACCGGAGTGATTCGGTGTTTTGTTCCACAGGATCATCTGTTTGTTTGCCCATTCCTGAATCCCCTTTTCCCATTCCGGCCATCGGTCGGGAAGAAGGCTTTTTGGGAGGAGAAAGCTCTGTTCCTCGCGGGCTTCGTACGGGCAGGAATCTGATGCGCGGAAGCCGGTGACCTTGTCGACGAAGATTCGGGAACAGGCTGGATCCGTTTTTGTCGGAGGGCGCTCTTCCATGAAGATTTCTGCTTTTCGAAGGTTCACGGGTGTGCAGGTGGCGGGAAGTTCGCCGGAAAGGAGGGAGATTTGGGGGTGGAGGAGGCCTAGAGGAGGAGAAAAACTTGTTACAACATTTGGAAGAGTCTTTAGGGCGCGTGTCATGAATGCCTTCCATATCGGGGCTGCGATGACGAGAGATTCTGCTTTTTCCGCAAGAGGTTTATTCGACGCATTCCCGACCCAGACTCCCGCAACGAGTGTTGGGGTGTAGCCAATAGTCCAGAGGTTGTCCGGTCGCCGTTCTATGCACGCTCCCTCTTCCTTTATATCCTTTACATCTTTTCTGTCTTTTTCATTCTTCTCCTTTTCCCTCTTTAGGCACTTATTACTCGTTCCCGTCTTTGCCGCTGCCTCTGTATCAGGAAGAGTGAGGACGCTTTGCCAGTATTCGTTCGGACGTGGTTCCGGGTCACTCAGGATGGAGGTGATTTGGTAAGCAATCCGTGCATCGAGGACCTGTTCGGGGTTTTCGGATGGCGTCTCGAAGAGAATGTTCCCATTTCGGTCACTGATACGGCGGATGCTTGTGAGTGGTAAGTATGAGCCAAGACTCGTAAATGTGCTGTAACCATGAACCATTTCAAGGAGGGTAACCTCCGCTGCCCCGATTGCGAGTGGCCAGCCATAATCGAAAGGTTTTCCCCTCGCTCGCGAAAGCTCTCCTTTCTGAATTTTGGGACTTATGACTCCCATGCGTGCCGCAAGTTGGAGAATAGGTTCTTCACCTCCTGCGAGGAAGAATGTTTTTACTGCAGGGATATTGCGCGATGCTCCCAGTGCACGACGGAGACTCAGTGGTCCCCAGAATGTTCCATCGAAGTTCTGCGGTTCATTTTCTCCAAATTTTGTGGGGACGTCGTAGAGCACCGTTCCCGGTCCGTATCCGTTCTGAAAGGCCGCTGCGTAGGTGAATGGCTTAAAACTCGATCCCGGTTGGCGTGGAATCCGCGCCATGTCGATTTTTCCCTCATGGGTAGAGTCATTGAAATCAGCATTCCCCACGTATGCGAGAATTTCCCGTGTTTTTGCATCGAGAGCGACGAGGGCTGCATTGTTGGCATTGTAGATGGTGCGTATATTTTCCATAGAGTCTGCGATAACCTCTTCTGCAATTTGTTGGAGTTCCCAGTCGAGAGTTGTCTCGATGCGGAGACCGCCGCGTTCGAGGAGGTTCTCCTGGGC
This sequence comes from Candidatus Peribacteria bacterium RIFCSPLOWO2_12_FULL_55_15, assembly GCA_001789045.1. Classification (GTDB taxonomy): domain Bacteria; phylum Patescibacteriota; class Gracilibacteria; order Peribacterales; family Peribacteraceae; genus 01-FULL-54-110. The sequence goes on from MFYG01000020.1 coordinate 91,713, forward strand.
AAATCCTTCCAGAAGCTTCTCGACCTCAGAGCGGATCCAAAGAACGAAGTGGGGAGCACGGATGTCTTCGCGGTAGGGAGTAAAGGTGATGTGTTCAAGTTCTACAAGTGCACTTAGACGCTCCCGTTCATCGATGAAACTGAGATCATGCATTTTGCGGAGCACAACATCCGTTCTCCCGCCGATATAGAGAGCATTTGCACCGGAACCGACAGTCTTGCCGAGAAGACCAATGGTCATTTCTTTTTCCGGGATGTCACTGACGCGCAATATCTCACCATGTCTCATATCCTCGGCAATGCGGTCACTCACGCTCGTTCGCACATGAGCACTGTAAGGATTGAAGTACGATGGGCGCTGTGGAAGAGAGGCAAGCACCGCGGCTTGTGCGAGAGAGAGTTCTTTCGCAGAAATGCCGAAATATTTCCGGCTGGCCTGTTCGATGCCATAGGCGTTTTGTCCGAAGGGTATCCAGTTGAGATAGAGTTCCAACAGTTCTTCTTTTGTGAAGCGGCGCTCGAGTGCGCAGGCGAGGAAAATTTCCTTTATTTTGCGGCTGACGCGCTTCTCACGCGTGAGAAGCGCGTTCCGTGCCAGCTGTTGTGTGAGGGTTGAAGCTCCTTGGGATTTGAAGCCTCGAAAGATGTTTGCAAAAAGGGCTCGTGTGATTGCGCGGAAATCAACGCATCCATGCTCGAAAAAGCGCTCATCCTCAATGGCAAGCACTGCTTGTTCAACGTACGGGGGGAGGGAGGTGCGCTGAACGAATGTTCGATCTTGTTCTTGGAAGAGGCGGTAGAGCTCGGTACCGTTTCTGTCCATGATGACGGTGCTCTGTGACGCGAGGATGGAACTCGCATTGCGGATGTCCGGGAGAGACCACCAGAGGAATGCGATGTAGGCGAATCCCATGAATACGAGAGCTCCGCCGCAGCGCGCAATGGTGATGTGCTTTTGGAGCCCTCTCTGTTGCATGTGCTACAGTATGCACATGTATGCACTGTATGCCATGCTCCTCTTTGAAGTCGCCGAGGCGGGTCAGTTCCAAATACCTGGGGCGAATCTATCAGCAGCCGGCATTATTACGAGCATTGTGAACTTACTTTGGGGCGCCATTGTCGCATTCTGTACCGTTATTTTTGCCATAGGGGCGCTTTTCATGATTCTTGGGGCCGGAAAGGAGGACATGCTGCAGAAAGGGAAAACGATGATGATTGGGGGAATCGCCGGCCTCGTTGTTGTCATTGGCGGTCCCTCCATACTCCGGACGTTTTTCAAGGTATTTGAGTAGCTCCAGGAGATGGATATACTATCGCTATGTCTCCCGATGCCGATACATGTCAGATTCCCTCTTCTTTGTTTCTTGAGCGTCTTTCCCGCGCACGTATTCTCAAAGAGAAATGTGAGTATGTGCAGGCGGTTCTTCTTCTGGAGGACATGCTTATCGAGGATCCTGGAAGTGCGGCTGTCCTTGAGGAAATCGCAGAGAATGAATGGTGTATGGGACATGTGCGACGTGCGCTCTTGGCCGCCCGTCGTACTGTTATGCTTCATGCCGAGAGTGCGATTGGGAATTTCATTCTTGGTCTTGTTTCCATTCATAAGGGAGAGTTTGGCCGTGCAGTGGAATTTCTCCAACACGCTAATCGCTCACAGCCGGACACGCCGGATATTCTCCGATCCCTCGGATGGGCGCTTTTCCATCATGGAGAGACTGTACAGGGAGTTGTTACTCTGGAGCGCGCATTGAATTTAGAGGATTTTAATACTCACACTCTCTGTGATCTTGGAGAGGTGTACCTCACACTCCGGTGTATCCCGAAGGCGCGCTCTCTTTTCCTCCGCGCCCTTGACATCGATCCTGGAAACTCACGCGCACGGGATGGGATCGCACATGTGGAACACCATGAACATGCTCCCCAGGATGCAGTGGTATGTCATGCCGTAGTCTGAGATACTGTTGGTATGCGTTTTGGTTTCGCACTCATTCTCCCAATTTTCATTCTCCAGGTTTTTGTTATCGGATTCTTTAGCGTCGATGGCGCTGAGCGGCTACTCCTTTCCAGGGAGCCTGTGATCCTCGAGCTCCGTTTGGGTCATGCGGTATCCGCCGCACAGGAGCTTCTCGTTTTCCTTCAGCGTTTCCCGCCGGTATTCCGGGTGACATACCGTACACGCGAGCAACAATTCCTCACTATGCAGTCGATGTTTCCAGATACGCGCCTTTCGGAGAGGAGTGAGTCGCTCTTTTTGGATGCGCTTATTGTCCATGTCCGTACCGAACAGGGGTATCGATCACTTCTTGGCGCATTAATGACAGAGCCGACATGGCAGGAGCTTGTATCTCCCAGCGCACTTGTCCGCATGGGGGAACAAGTGCGAAAGATGCAATCTGTTGGGACAGCGCTCCGTTTTCTTCGGGTGTGTTTTTTGGGAGTTATCTTTACACTCTCTTGTCTCCTTTTTCTTTCTCTCCTCCGTCGCGCACGTCGGGCATTGGGTCCAGACGAAGAGAACGGCACACTACAGGAATATCTTGGCGCCCGGCCTCTCTCCATTGTTGGGCCAGTAGCGTGTCGTCTCACTGCTGTTACTTTTTCTGGTATGCTCCTGAGTTTTATGGTTATTTCTTTAATGATGAAACTCATTAGATGGTAGCCTGATTCTTCGTCGACATGCCCTACGCATATCACTACGACACGCTCATTCTTCGGACTATTGACGTTGGGGAGGCGGATCGTTTCTGCATTCTCTTCACGCGAGAACGTGGGAGACTTGCGGCGCGGGCACGCGGCGTGCGTCGTCCGCACAGCCGCATGGGTTCGGCGCTCTTGCCATTGTGTCGCGCTCTCGTGAGCGTGAAGGAGCTCTCTGGCGGGGGACTTGTTACCGCCGCAGTGCCCATAGCCGGTGGCATTCCTTCTGGGGATTCGTCAGCTTTTTTTCGCGCAGAATGCGGTATAGAGATCCTTCTCTCCCTGTTGCACGACGAACACCCACTCCCGGATCTTTTCGACGCAACAGCGGCATTCCTCGCGCGCTCCGCGGAGGGAGACCATATTGTTGTCGCATTTGCCCTGCGCACGCTCCACATTCTCGGTCTGCTTCCTGATGTCGATGTGCATTCTTCTCCATTTTCCCTGCAGGAACGAGCGTTCATTGATGCATCTCGGGGTTTTCCGTTCTGTACGGCGCCGGCGCCGGCGCCTTTAGAGAAGGTGCGTTCTTTCTGCGCTTGCATGCTGAAGGAGCAGATCGATTATCCTCTCCGTGGACAGTTTTTTAGCGAGCCCGTCTCTGCGGTTTTTTGTACGAAGGAGAGGGATGAGCATCGAGGGCTTTGTTCACGAGAGCGTCCGCACGGTAATTGTCCTCCCGTGGGACAAATGTGAAGACGACATCGGGCAATGTTTCTGTGATTGCCCGGATCTCTTCGACAAAAACCTGGAGCGACGGCATGCGGACGCGGTATTCCCCGTTCAACTGCTTCACAATCAGCTCGGAATCCAGATAACAGATGAGGCGGTTGGGATGATACAGACTCGCGAGATCGAGTCCCTTGATCAAGGCGCGGTACTCGGCGACATTGTTCGTCGCGACGCCGATGACTTCGGCGTACTCCTTGAGGACCGTCCCGCGGAGAGGGTCCTCGATGATGCAGCCAATGGCTGCCTGTCCGGGATTTCCGCGGGATCCCCCGTCGGTGAAGAGGTGGAGTGTACCGCCGATGGCGACGGGCTGTTCTTTTTGGTCAGGGGACGTTGTCTCGAAAGCATGTTCCACTGCTTCCGCCGCAAAGCGCTCACGTTCGCGAATGAGAGGAAACTGTTCCGCGAGCTTGCGTTCCAATGATGCGGGGAGGCGGATCATTGGAGGGGATTATACAGGTACGTTATTGTGCCACCCTGAGCGTAGTCGAAGGGCGACACAGTGGATTGCCGATGTGATGGTTCGTCTACGCTCACCATGACACATCGGCATTCTCCATTGGTACCTACTCTTTGGCATCACTCTCAAACCACCTCAAAGCAGTCTCGAGTTGTGGATCTCTTTTTGCATCAATGTCCTCCGGTGTGCGGTCGATGACGATGTCGGGAGTAATGCCTTCATGGGCGAGGTTTCGTCCAGAGGGTAAGAGCCAGTGGGCCGTGGTCAGACGGAGGCCGCTCCCTTCGGGGAGGTCGATGACTTCCTGCACCGTGCCCTTCCCAAAGCTCTTCGTTCCGATCACCGTCGCACGCTTGTGATCCTGGAGGGCTCCCGCAAGAATTTCCGCTGCGCTTGCGGATCCCTGATTCACAAGAATGACCATGGGGAGGTCCGGAAGAGCAGGATGGCCCGTCACATAATGATTGGAGAGAGCGTCCCCTCTCCCCTTCACCGAAACCACCTTCCCCTGCTGCAAAAAAAGTGACGTAAGCGCAACGGCGCCATCGAGATATCCGCCGCCATTGTGGCGGACATCGAGAATGAGGCCCCGCACGCCCGCCTTTTTTGCGGCACCGATCGCCGCGGTCACTTCCTTCACGGTGCTATCGCCGAATTGGTTGACGGCAACGTAGGCGATGGGTCCTCCCGGCGTGTTTTTCATCTCCTCCTCGACGCTGGGGATGCGGATATCCTCCCGTTTGATGCGGATCGTCTGTGTCGTTGCCTTTCGAAGAATGGAGAGGCTCACTTCGGACCCCTTCGGTCCGCGGATGTGGTGCACCACATCCGATAGGCTCTTTTTGTCCGTGTCCTCTCCGTTGACCGCAGTGATGATGTCGCCGGGAAGGAGCCCTGCGCGCTCCGCGGGAGAGCCGGGAAGAGGGGCAACGACAACGATTCTTCCTTCCTGGACTGTAAGTTCCGCACCGATGCCCTGGAGTTCCCCCTGGAGAGCATCGCGGAATTCCTGATGCTCCTCCGGCGTGAGGAACGTCGTGTATGGGTCTCCGACCGCGTCGACCAGTCCACGGATCGCCCCGATAAGCATCGTCCGTGGCTGCAGTTGCTCCGGAGCAACGTAGCGGCCGAGGAGCAGGCGCCACACGTGCCAAAGAAGACTGATATCGGCATCCCGTTCCGGATCTTCGAGGACGACATACCCCCCGCTCTCCGTGGCGTTGATCGTGCGCGGAAGACCATTGCCATCGCCCAGCATTTCCCGGGAACGCCACCCGAGCTGCGCTCCGAGGAGGAGGGAGATGATCGGGAGCGCGACGAAGACGAGGATTTTCAGCACTATCCTTTTTTCGGTGTGAAGTGCAGGGGGTCGTAGAGAATGTTCGTGAGGGAGTGAGGGTAGTCATGGAGTTCATCTGCCGCGAACCAGACCGCTATCTCGTTCCGGGCCTCTTCGACGGTACCCGAGGCATGGATGAGATTGCGCAGCGGACGGTTCTGGCCATTCGAGAGCGCGTAACTATCGAGGGAGAAGTCTCCGCGGATGGTGCCGGGGGCGGCGGAGGCAGGCTCTGTCGCGCCGACGAGCTTGCGGACAAGAGCGACGGATTGTTCGCCTTCGAGAACCATCGCAACGACGGGTCCGGATTGGAGGAACTCCATGAGGCCCGCCTTGATGGCCGCTCCGTACTCTTTCGCCTCGCTGTACGGAAATGCCTGTCCGAGAGCGTCATACTTCTGCTTCGCTTTCGCGAAGACTCCCTGCACCCATTCGTCCGTCAAGGTGTAGTGCCGATCCACGTCATCTCTTTTTGGCCACACCATCTTCATTCCTGCAATTTTGAGACCGACTTTCTCCAGGCGCGAGAGGATATCTCCGACATGACCCCGCTCGACCCCGTCAGGTTTAATGAGAATGAGAGTGCGTTCCATGGCGGTAGTCTCACTGCCTTCCCCGTTTGGGTCAAGCGATGAGATCGCGGAGTTTTTCCTTGTCCTTTTCCTTCCCAATCACCACGAGACGCAGCTCTTCGGGCTTCAGGAGCCGGGCGGCCAGAGCTGAGACCTGTTCCTTCGTCACGCGGTCTATTTCATGGAAGTACTCGGCGATCGTTCGGATTTTCGGGTAGAGCAAGGCCTGTTTTCCATAGAAGTTGGCGCGTTCTTCGCTATCTTCCAGGCTCAGAGTGATTTTTCCTTTGAGATACTCCTTCGCGCGCCGGAGTTCTTCTGGAAGTATGCCCTTTTTTGCGCATAGCATGTACTCCTCGCGAATACGCTTAACCGCTTCATATAGGCGTGATTGGTCCACGCCCGCCCTCGTAGCCAGCGATCCTGCGTCAAGGTAGCTGTCCACTTCCGTGGAAATGTAATAACAGAGACCGTGCGCTTCGCGGATATTGAGGAACATACGGGAACTCATGTTCCCGCCGAGGATGATAGAGAGGAGCTTGTTTGCAAAGTGGTTTTTGTGTTGCGATGGGATGCCGGGGACACCAATGACGAGGTGGGCTTGTTCCGTCGTCTTCGTCCTGAGGAAGACCCGCTCTTTGTTGTACGTTTTGAAGGGGAGAAATGTACGATCTTGCTTACCAGCAATGTCTGAAAAATATTGCTCGGCAAGCTTCTCGGCGTCCTTTTTTGTGACCTTGCCAGCAAAGGCGAGGACAAGATTATTGGGAGTGTAGAGGAGGTCTTTATGTTTTTGGAAATCCGCTTGTGTGACGGAGTGGATGACTTCTTCTTTTCCGATTGTGTCCCAGCCGAGCGGATGATCGCCGTAGAGGAGTTCCTCGAAATCCCATCCTGCCCGATACATCGGGGTGTCCTGGTACATGCGCTCTTCCTCCATGATGACGCCGCGCTCTTTATCAATTTCCTTTGGTGGGAACGATGCATTGAGGAGCATGTCCGAGAGGACGTCACAGGCAAGTTCTGTGTGCTTGGCTGCAACTTTTACGTAGTACCCCGCATATTCTTTGGCAGTGAAGGCGTTGAAATCTCCTCCGATGCCATCTATGGCAATGCTCACATCTTTCGTCGTCGGATATTTCTTTCCCCCTTTGAAAAACATGTGCTCGAGGAAGTGGCTGACGCCACGCTCCTTCTCTTTCTCGTAGCGCGACCCTGCGCCCGCAAAGACGAGAACCGTGACGGAGGCTGTTCCGTCACTGGGAGCAGTGAGAATTTGGAGGCCGGAGTGGAGGTGGGAAAGGGAGAACATAACTCACTGTCTACTCAGTAGAGGCCAGAAGTTAAAAAAAGTGAAGAATGCGAAGAGAAGAAAAGCTAGGAAGAAGACAATGAGGGAGATAAGGCGTGAATGGTTAGAGGGTTGCTGCAGACTCCGTTCGATGCTGATGCTCCCATATATGAGTCCGGTGAGAAGCAGCGGGAGGTCAGCTACCTGGAGCCACCACAGTGGCCAGACGCCTGCGATCTCATTCCGGAAGAGGACGTAAGCGAGCGCGAACGTCAGTCCGAAGATTGAGAAGAGGATCGCACTAAGGCGATGAAGGAAACGCATGGTGGAATTGTAATGCAAACTCATGACCTTCGCTTCACCAGACAGTACTCGCTTGTCCGATGAATCCGAACCGCATCGGGCTGTGCTCGCGCAGTCTGGTTCGCGGAGACAAGAAAGAGCCCATTTGGCATTGTTACCCTTTCTGTACCGTCAGTCTCTTCCTTCCAATTGCCCGTCGTCTTTTGATGACACGACGGCCATCCTTTGTCTGCATGCGGGAGAGGAATCCATGTTTCCTCAGGCGCTTGCGCCATTTGAGTTTCGCGAGCATGGGGAGAGGATAGAGCGGGGGCCGGGACAAGGGCAAGGGCAGAGCTGGTATACTGGGTTTGTGGGTGTGCGGCAGACTGTGACGCGGCTTGAACTGGTGGCGCTTTTGCTCCTCCTCCTTGCTGTCGGGTGTGGTGCGGCTGTGATTTTGGGAAATGTGGGGAGTTCTTCTGCTCTACGAAACCAGAAACGATTCGAGGATGTCCGTTATTTGGAGAATGCTCTTACGCTCTATGCTCTCGAGCATGACGGACGGTATCCGGAGGGTATTGAGGAGACAGCGAAACCCGTGTGTCGGGAGGATGCCTCTTCCTGTGAGGGAATGCTCGATCTGAGGATGCTCGTTCCGCGGTATCTCGAGCGCATTCCCGCAGATCCCTTTGCTGTTGGCGTCGATGAGACGTTCTATACGGTTTCCCGTGCAGGAAAACGGATCGTCGTTGCTGCCCCCTCTGCGGAGGGCGTTGAGGTGATTCGGGTGGAGCGATGAGAGAAAGTGGAGCCGCTGATCGGATTTGAACCGATGACCTACTCATTACAAGTGAGTTGCTCTACCCCTGAGCTACAGCGGCATACATGCATCTTACAGTGTTGCAGAAAGTCCAGAAAATCCTTGATTTGGCTCTGTAGAAATAGGAAAATGCAGTTCCTGCTCCTTCGATGATCGCTGCGCCCCGTTCTACGGGGCGAAGAGGAACGTCCGGGCTTCACCGGAACGCCATGCGGGTAATGCCCGTCCGTGCGTCACATATCCGGTAAAGGCGCATGAGGACCAGTGCCACAGTGACGAATCACCTTTTGGTGAGTGAAACGCCTCGGAATGACCGAGGACTGCGGCTTCCAAGCTCAGTTGGTAAACTCATGGTGAAGCAAGGAGGAATTGGGTTATAGGGATTCTTGATGGTTCCGTCAGGCCTATGACCCCTCCGCTAATGCCCCAGTAGTACGTGCTTCGCACGACTACAGGGCGAGAGGTCCCGAGCAATCGGTACCCTAGAGAGATGATCATCTGGCCTGTAGTGATGCGTAAGCATCTACTACTGGGCGACACAGAACCCGGCGTAGGAAGGGGCAGGATAAAGGACAGGGCGAGAGTCCTGTTTTTTGTCACTCCGGTACACTCATAACAAATGAAGAAATCCGAGATTGTCCTTGGCGTTCTCCGGATCCCCCTCGATGCTTCCGCAGTATTCGCCGCTCTCCTTTTGAGTTACAAATTGCGGGCGCTCAGCATTGATCTTCTCCCTGGGGTGCAGGTGCTCGATCCTCCAACAACTCTTCCCCATCCGCATCTCTACCTTCGGTTCTTCGCTGTTCCCGGTGTCGGCATCTATCTCTTCCTTGCTGCAATCCTCGGTCTCTACACCCTTCGCGTAGTGACGAGTGCCTTCCGGGAAATCGGACGCATTATCATCGCAGCAACACTCTGGCTAGTTGCGGTGATGGTCTGGTACTTTCTCATCCGACGTGAGCTTTTCTACTCCCGCATTCTCCTCGTCCATTCCCTCTTTCTCATTACCCTCTTCGTCGTGCTGCTCCGTGAAATACTCCTTCTCATCCAGCGTGCACTTCTTCGAAGTGGGGTTGGTGTCCGTGCCGTGCTCTCGGTTGGCGCCAAAGGGGTTACGAGCTACGTTCCGCGGATGCTCGAGGGGGATATCCGGTATCGGTACCTTGGACACGTTGGTTCCATCTCAGAGGTTCATCACCGCGCAGAGGGCACTGCATTGGATATTATTCTTCATGCCGATCCACATCCGGGAAGCAAGGAGACGGAAGAACTCGTGGAGTTCTGCAGAAGTGAGCACATCGGCTATGCATGCCTCCCTCCGGTATTTGCCGACGCCCCCCATCATCTCACCGTCGAGTACCTCGGTCTCTTACCTCTCCTTTGCTACAAGCCGACCCCGCTCGATGGATGGGGGCGCGTATGGAAGCGGGGGAGCGATGTTCTCCTGAGCGCACTTCTCCTCATCGTCCTGTTCCCATTTCTTGCTCTCTTATCGTTCCTTGTTGTGGTTGATTCTGGCTTCCCTCTTTTCTATGTATCACGACGAATAGGAGCCGATGGGCGGAGGAGCATTCCTGTCCTCAAGTTTCGGACGATGGTCGGGGATGCCGATCGTCGGAAGGAGGAGCTTGCTTCTCTCAGCCATCGTCGAGATGGACCGCTTTTCAAGGTGAGCAATGATCCCCGTGTCACGCGCGTCGGCTGGATTCTCCGACGCTGGTCGCTCGATGAGTTTCCACAGCTTCTCAATGTGCTTGCAGGCCACCTGTCGCTCGTGGGACCGCGGCCGCATCTTTCTGAGGAAGTGAAGCTCTATAAACCTTTTGAGCGTCGCGTCTTCGCCGTCTGGCCTGGCGTAACCGGCCTCGCGCAGATTTCCGGCCGCTCCGACCTCTCTTTCGCGGAGGAGGTCCGCCTCGATCTCCAGTACATCGAGAACTGGTCCCCTCTCCTTGATCTGTGGATCCTCTGGCGGACGATTTGGGTAGTTTTGGGGAGGAAAGGGGCGGATTGAAAATTTGTGCTAGATTTTCCCTTGTCCTATGTCTTTCCCTCGTGAACATCTGATTGTGTACGGCCTCTGTCTCCTCGTTGCAGGAATCCTTACATGGCAGTGGGTTTTTCCGAAGCAGTACAAACCAGGGTCCGTGCAGCGGGAACCGGAGCAGGCGTGTCTTGGGGAACCAATTTTCGTCGATTATGCCTACAACTACGCGCCGGCAGATCCTCACGAGTGTAAACCGCAATGTGTGGATGGTCGTGAGCGGTACATCGCTTACAGTAACGATCTCGCGACCCAGTGCGGGGAACCACCGAATTGCTTTGACTGGGGGGAGGATCAGGGGGTGACGTGCAAACCGGAGGCGAAGACGGCGGTGAAGTAAGTGGAAACCGAGTGTCATGGTGAGCGTAGTCGAACCAGGGTGACACCGCTTTTCAGAACATCTTCATCTGGCCCCCCGGCGTCGATGATTTTTGTGAAGAAAACTGTTCCAGGTAGGCCCGCACTTCTCCCCCATACTTTTTTTCGCGGATACGTTTGTCGAGGATTGAAACATCGCCGTTCGGCGTTCGGTGTCTACAAAATGTTCGCAGCAGTCGGAAGAGTCGGAGTTTCAAGCGTGGGAGGGTATATCCAGTGAAGGCATCAGTGTAGTGCTTCGAACGCATTTGAATGAGCAGGTCCGATGGATGATCAAAGGGTAGGGAATCTACAATGAGGTGGTCGGCTGTTTCTAAGGGAAGCTCAAATCCTTCGTATGTCCATGGAGTGAGGAGAAGAATGGTCGGGGCAGCTGCCTCAGCAAATTCTGCCTCCATTCGTCCCTGCCCTCCAGAAAGCCCCTGGCAAATGAGAACGATTCCCTGTTTCTCGAGACGTTCCGTGAAACGAACAAACTGTTCTTCGATGATGCGCTTGCTCGGAAGAAGGAGAACCGTTTTTCCTGGAGGGGGATTCTCGAGGATCGTTGTCACATTGCTATTCTCCGGATAGGAGATGCGGAGGGGGGTGGGCGGGAGGGGGGAGGGGTGGACCGCTGGGTCTCCTGAGGTGGTTTCTGGGAGGCTTGTGAAGCCGGGGGGTGAGAGGAGCACAGTCGGAAAGCGAGAGGAGAGGTTCTGGTGGAGAAGTTCGGCAGGGCTTTCCGGCGCGGCGTGGAGGGTAGTTTTATGTTGGCGACATTCTATCCATGCGAGGCGCGTTCCATTATCCTCACTGAGGATGGCGGCGAGAGATCGCAGGTGCTCCTGTGTACGGGGGGGGAGAGATGCATCTCCAGTGTGACCTGCGAGTTGTTCACGAAGGCCATTTGTCTCCTTTCGTGTACGATCGCGTTCGTTGAGGATGTGGACATCATCATTGCCACGTACCTTCTCGACCCAGAGCTCAAGGAGATCGGTGAACTTGGTGAGGGTATGGTGTCCCACTGATGCGGCGCGTAGATCGCTCACAGTGACGTGGTACCCGTAGGCTTTCGTCGCCGTGTCTTCGAGCATGGAAGCATCGTCGACGACGATCACATGATCCGTATGGAGAGCCGAGTGTGCGGAGTGCTCCGGGTTAGCGAGGAAATGTAGGAGTTGCCGGTGATCAAGGAGGATGACCGGAGGAATATCCTCAAACTGTGTGGTATAGAGTGGAGACGCATCGGTACAGGCGAGTTTTCCGTTCCACACGTCGCGTTCCCCGCCGTGGATAGGGATGTCCTCCCGAACGCGCGTGGGGAACCAATGGAGTTTGACGGCAAGAGTTGCTTCGTCGGCGGTCCATGCATTTTGTTCCTGCAAACGTTCAGCGGCCTCGGGGTCGAGTAGAAGGAAAGGAGGATGGAGGACGCGGACGTCTGCGGGGAGGCGGATGCGCCTCAGGGTCGCTTCAAGATTTTTTACTGCGATCCATGTGGTTTTTCCCTCTCCCCGCGGGAGAGGGTCAGGGTGAGGGGCGTTTCGCAGCGTATTCATGAGATGGTGGAGTCCGTGTGGATCGAGCGTGTCCTCGAGGAGAGTGACGGTTCCCGGAGCTGCAGGGGGGAGGACGCACGGTTTCGCATCATGTGCGATGTTCTCTTTTGCCGGCAGCGACCATGGGAGACTCTGTGCGTTTGATGTTTGCGGAAGACATTCTGCAAGACGCTGATAGCCGCTCGTACTGCGGGCAAGCGTGCTCCGCAGCACAGTGAGGTGCTCCATGGGAAGTTTTTCGATGCGTTCCCAAATGCGACTGAGAAGCTCGAGAGTTGCGCGGACGTCGCCGAGGGCCCGGTGCACCGGATCGTGGCGGAGGTTTAAGACCGTGCTCATGTATCCGAGGGAGTAGCTCGCAAGTTCCGGGAAGACGAGGGAGGCAAGCATCGACGTATCGACCCACGGATACTCCCGAAGGTCGAGACCCTCCGCGCGGAGCATGTCGAGATCGAACCCGAGGTTCTGGCCGATGAGGAGAGTATCGGGTCCTATACGCGCTCGGAGATCGTCAAGGTGTTCTTTCAGTGTCGGTTTGCCCTGGAGATCTTCCGGTCGAATACGCGTGAGGACTTGGACATGGGGCGGAATGCCATCGTCGGAGTTGTAGAGTTGCTCGTACTGGTCGATGATTTTGCCATCTTCCAGGCGCACCAGCGCGAGTTCGACGATCTTGTGGACTCTGGGGGAGAGGCCAGTCGTCTCTGTATCGAGGACGATGAAGGGGAGAGGAGGGAGAGTCACGATGACATCGTATAGTCGTTTCTATCTAGGGTCATCAGACATTGTCACCCTCGTTTTCTGTTACATCCTTTGGACTGTCTATGCCCTTTTCATCTTTTGCATCATTTTTTCCCGTCTCAGTATTTTCAGGAACCGCCCCACCCCGAACCTGCGCGAGTTTTGTCTGGAAGGCGGGTAATTCTTCGTAGTTGTACATATCGAGCTCGAAACCCGAGAGTTCTGAGGCGAGGCGAATGTTCTGTCCTTTCTTTCCAATGGCCATAGGGCGCTGGGCTTCCTCCACAAAGACTGCTGCGCGTTTTTTGATACGGCGGTTTAGTTCATCGAAGTACTCCTGTTCATTCACAATAATGACTGCAGATATTGCCGCAGGCTGGAGAGCGGTCGATATGAGGCGAATGGGATCTTCTGACCACTCGATCATGTCCACACGTTCCCCGTTCAATTCCTCCATGACCGCCTGAATGCGGACACCCTTCTGACCAACACACGCCCCGATAGGATCGATGCGCGCGTCTTTGCTTTGAACCGCAACCTTACTCCGAAATCCAGGATCGCGGGCGATCGCCATCACTTCGACGTCGCCATTTCGTACCTCGGGGATCTCGAGTTCGAGGAGCTTCTTCACGAGGTAGGGATGAGTACGAGAGATACGCAGCTGCGGTCCCTTTCCCGTGAGTTCTACCTTGTCTAAGTACACACGGAGGCGTTTCCCGGTGTAGTAGTGTTCACCGGGGATTTGCTCTTTCCACGGAAGAGAGACAGCCATTCCATCAATTTCCAATGTTACCCAGTTTGGATCTACCTTAGTCACCGTTGCCGTGAGCAACTCATTCTCCCGTCCTTTGAAGGTTTCATAGAGGCTCTGTTTTTCCGCCTCCTGGAGTTTCTGGAGAATCACTTGCTTTGCGGCTTGGGCTGCAATGCGACCGTAACCATCCGGGGTCACATTGACGGTGATTTCATCCCCCACTGCTGTTTCGGGTTTGACTCGTTTGGCATCGGCAAGAGAAATCTCAAAGTTTTCGTTCTCCACATTACTCACGACTTCCTTCACCGTGAGAATCGTCGGCATGTCTTTTCCCTCGTCAAATTCCACGCGGATTTCCTGCTCTTTGTTCCCGTAGTCTTTGCGGTAGGCCGTTGCGATAGCCTGTTTCACAGCTTCGAGGACCTGTTCTGGCTTCACGCTCTTCTCGGAGCAGATTTGGTTGATGGCGGCGATGAAGGAGGCGCGCATAGGAGGAGGAAGGGATTTACCCTGAGCTTGTCGAAGGGCACCGTTCCCCTATAGGGGACAGTGCAAGACAGCTGATACGTAGACTCTACATGATCTTCGGTGGCGGAGGCAAGGAAGTTGATGAGATATTTTCTTATAAAAAGCCCCCCTACCCTAGGTGAGGGGGCCTACAAATTGTTATTCAAGATCGAGATCGATCTCCTTCTGGGTGTCCCGTACGACCTCTTGCAACTCTGGGCTGAGGAGCTCCACCTTGTCGGGATTTTGGGCGATCTCCAGTAGCAACTCATCGTTGGTGAAACCGGTGAATCCATTCTCGCTATCCGGAGTGTCACTAATGCCATTTTCTTTTTCTGGTGTGTAGCGCGGAGCCATAGCGATAGGGGTAAGGAGATATACTACTTAATGTACTCATATTTAAAAATATGTCAAGTATTTGTCAATTCTCCCTTTTACCAGTTCTGAGGCCTTTTAGGAACGCTTTTGCATGCTTTCCGCGGAGGGTTGGGAGGAGGGCGAGGACGTTATAGAGCAGCCGTTTGCCCCCACGTGGAACGCGGTCGAAACTGGGGTGGAGACCCGCGAAAATCCGTGCCGATTGCCCGAGTGTTTCCATTCGTTTCAGTGAGTCTTCCAGTGTGAGGTGGTGATGATGGAAAGCGTGGGCTGTTGGTTCGTAGAAGAGTCGAACGCCGGCGTTGCGCAGGCGGATGCCCCACTCGATATCTTCCCATCCGTAGAGCAGAGTATCTTCATGGAATTGGATTTGGAGGGCTGTGAGCCGTGGCAGACTGATGTGGCTTGTGTATGTGAAACGATGCTGGATTTCTATGGGGAGGAATTTCCCAACATGCTCTGCAATTTGAGAATACCCAAACTGCCATCCTGTCTTCTCGAGCCAACGCATGATGGGAGTGATGCCGACTGCGGGGTCCCAGGCGGTGTGGCCGAGGACAGCCGTGTCACCCTGAGAAAAATTTTCCTTACCATGACACAGGAGATGCCTCTCGCACGCGTCTGGCGCTAAGAAAATATCGTCGCCGATGAAGAGGACGATGTCCCCGCGCGCTTTTTCCACTCCGCGATTCCGCGCCACTCCTTGCTGCGCTTTCGGGATTGCAAAGCAGACGAGAGGGAATGACCAGCGGAGACTCGAGAGCATCTCGGCGCTTTTTGGATCATCTCCGTCGATCACGACGATGACTTCGATTTGGTCTGCAATCGTCTGTTTTTCGATGTGTTCGAGGCACCGTCGGAGGATCTGTGCCCGTCCGCGAGTGGGGATGACGATGCTGATCTTTGGCAGAGCCATGGTGCCATTATAGCTAAGGAACAACGTATACTTGTTCTGTGCATACCCTCTTCCTTGACATCGCCTCTCATGGTTCGGCAGGGCTTACCACGGGCTCCGGTTTTCTCGTATGTTCCACGGAAGAGCGCGTCTTGGCGCATCGTGCCATCGATCATCGGATTGGCGACCATGAGCTTGTCCCACTCATGGAGGATGTTCTCCGTGAAGCGGGGTGGTCCTACAAGGACCTGACGCATCTTGTCTGTGTCATCGGTCCGGGCGGATTCACCAGTCTCCGTGTCGGGGTCTCGTGCATCAATACCCTTTCGTGGTCCCTGAAAATTCCATCAGCGGGGATCCATTTGAGTGATCTCTACGCTGCACGTGTTCCTACAACCTCGTTTCTCTGGCTCCACTCCACCAAACGCACGGAGCTCTTTGTACGTGGATTTGGCAGCGTTTCCCAGGAATGGCCGCAGCCGACGCACATCACCATCGAGGATCTCCTGGCCAAATTCCATCCCCCTACAACCTACTCCCTACAACCTACCACCTACGTCGGTGAACTCCTTCCCGAACACCGCGCCGCGATGGAGGGCATCGGTGGACAATCGCTCCCTCTCCGTCCGCTCAGCGACATTCTCCCTCCATTCCTGATCTCCTTGACCTATCAGACCCAGGTTCTCCAGCCTTGGTACGGGAGGGGATGGTGATCGCTGGCAGGTTTGGTATCCTCATCCGTGATGTCTTTCATTGATTTTCTCAATCGGCTCTTTGGCGATTCGAATAAGAAAGAACTGAAGAAGTTATGGCCCATTGTCTGCCAGGTGAAGGAATGTCATGCCTCACAGGCAATTCAACAACTCACGCTCTCTCATCTGCCAGAAAAAACTGAGGAGCTCAAAGTTCGTGTCTCGCAGCTCGTGTCTCGCAGCTCGTGTCTCGCAGCTCTCGACGATCTCCTACCGGAGGCATTCGCTGTTGTCATTCGTGCATGTGAGCTTCTCCAGGGGCAGACGGTACAGGTCGGTCGGCAAGAATTCTCTTGGGATATGACGCCGTTCGATGTTCAGATTCTCGGAGGGATTGCTCTTCATCGCGGGATGATTGCGGAAATGAAGACTGGAGAAGGGAAGACACTCGTGTGTACGCTGCCGGTATACCTCAATGCTCTTGCTGGAAAAGGGGTGCATGTCATCACCGTGAACGATTACCTTGCGCGTCGCGACGGTCAGTGGATGGGGCTTCTTTATCAGACATTAGGACTTTCCATCGGCATCGTTATCCACGGTCTCTCGACCGAAGGGCGGCAGAGCGCCTACGGTTGCGATGTGACGTATGGAACCAACAATGAATTTGGTTTCGACTACCTTCGGGACAATATGGCGATCTCTCTCCGCCATCAGGTACAGAGGGGACTTCACTATGCGATTGTGGACGAGGTGGACTCGATTCTCGTCGATGAAGCTCGTACGCCGCTCATCATCAGTCAGCCAGCGGCAGAGTCGACAGAGAAGTACGTTCTCTACACACGCATGGTACGGGAACTCCAATCTGGCACGCATTTTACGAAGGATGAGAAGCAGCGGGCGGCGGTTCTCACTGAGGAGGGTATGCGGAAGATGGAGGAATTCCTTGGAGTCGAGAATATCTACACCGAGCGCGGTTTCGAAGAGGTGCACCATATTGAGCAAGCGCTCCGTGCGCATGCGATCTACCGGCGCGACGTCGACTATGTTGTCAAGGATGACACGGTGATCATCGTCGACGAGTTCACTGGACGCCTCATGCCCGGCCGGCGTTACAGTCATGGTTTGCACCAGGCTCTTGAGGCGAAAGAGGGCGTTCCTGTACAGCGAGAGAGTCGGACGCTTGCGACGATTACTTTTCAGAACTATTTTCGTTTGTATCAGAAGCTTGCTGGGATGACAGGGACTGCGAAGACGGAGGAAGAGGAATTCGAGTCGATCTACCGTACGCGTGTTCTGTCTATTCCAACGCACCGGCCGATGATCCGAGTGGATCATTCTGACGCGATCTACCGGACGGTTGCGGCAAAATTTTCCGCGGTGGCTTCTGTAGTGAAGGAGAAGTATGCGTACGGCCAGCCGGTGCTCATTGGGACGGTTTCCATTGAGAAGTCCGAGGCTCTCAGCGCTCTTCTTTCGCAAGAGGGGATTCCCCATCAAGTTCTCAATGCGAAGCACCATGAACGCGAGGCGGAGATTGTCGCCCATGCCGGCGAGCGGGGGACTGTTACCATTGCAACGAACATGGCTGGTCGAGGCACAGACATCAAGCTCGGTCCTGGTGTTGCTGCGCTTGGAGGTTTAAGCATTATCGGAACCGAGCGCCACGAGGCGCGACGAATCGACAACCAGCTCCGCGGTCGCTCCGGTCGCCAGGGGGACTCCGGCGAGAGTCGCTTCTTTGTTTCCATGGAGGATGACCTCATGCGTCTCTTTGGGGGTGACCGTCTGAAACGCATGATGGAGCAACTGAAGATTCCGGATGATGTTCCTTTGCAAAATGCGATGGTATCCCGCTCTATCGAGAGCGCCCAGAAACGTGTGGAAGGTGGGCATTTTGATACCCGACGTCATGTTCTCCAGTACGATAATATCCTCAGTAAACACCGTGATATTATCTATAAGCGCAGGCATCGGATCCTTCAGCGCATTGCCGAGGTGGAGGATGGACAGCGCACAGGTGAGGAGGGATGGGCGCTCCATCAGGATATTCTCGACAGTCTTCGGAAAGAGATAGGAGGGTATCTTGATCTTTTTGTCGTCGGGGTCGACCATGATACATGGAAAACAAACGATCTTCATTTGGCTCTCACCGCCCTTCATCCCGATCTTGGGAGAAGTATCCCCCCTCCGGAGATTTCCTTGCTACTGGAGAGAGAAAAACTTGAGGAACGCATTGTCGCTGTGGTTGAAGCGTTCTATAACCGCAAATGTGAGGCACACAATCCTGAGACTGTTGCGCAAGCAGAGCGTGTCATCACCCTTCGTTGCATTGATGCTCACTGGATGGATCACATTGATGAGATGGCGTATCTTCGGGAGCGGGTTGCTCTTGCGGGGTTCGCACAGCGCGATCCGCTCATTGAGTATCAGGATCAGGGGTTCCGTCTTTTTCAGCGGCTTCTTCTCAATATTCAGTCAGCAATTGTTCGCACGGTGATGCAGGTGGACTTTGGTCAGTTTCAGCCACAACAAGCGCTTTTGGAGGCAGAGGAGGAACTTGCCGATATGACAACCAATGCCGAAAAGATCGACGAATCTCTGGAGCAGACGGACAGCGGAACCGGAGAGGAAACCAAAGCCCATCATCACCGAGAAAAAGTGGGTCGTAATGATCCTTGTCCATGCGGGAGCGGAAAAAAGTATAAGAAGTGCCATGGAAAAGGATGAAAAATTCTCCTCCCATTATTGGCCACCACGCGCAAATTGCGGAGCTTCTGGAGAATATAGCGACTGGCAATGTTGCCCATGCGTATCTTTTTTCGGGACAGAAGAGCGTAGGGAAAATGACTGTTGCTCGCTGGTTCGCTCGGGAGCTTCTCCTACAGGGAGCAGAGGCAACGCGTGAAGATATAATCCGACAGATTGACTGTCTCGTGCATCCGGATCTCCTCGTCCTCGATCAACTCTGGATTGAAGGAGTCTTGGAAGATTGGCATGTTCTTGGGAAGAGTTCCAATGTTCCCCAAGAGCACCGCAGTAAGGCCACGAAGGCGCGGACAGATACGATTGGCATCGATGACATCCGTGGTATCCATGATCGTCTCCACGGGACGGGAACAGGACGATACCGTTGTTGTATCATCCGTTCCATTGAGCGTATGAAAGAGCCTGCGGCGAATGCCCTCTTGAAAATGTTTGAGGAACCGCCGGAGGGTCGTGTTTTTCTCCTGACGACAGAGCAACGTTCCTTACTTTTACCTACGGTGATTTCTCGGGCGCGTGTCATCCCCTTTTTTCCGG
The DNA here is from genome assembly GCA_001789045.1 of Candidatus Peribacteria bacterium RIFCSPLOWO2_12_FULL_55_15. GTDB lineage: Bacteria > Patescibacteriota > Gracilibacteria > Peribacterales > Peribacteraceae > 01-FULL-54-110. Next base: position 111,138 of record MFYG01000020.1, read on the forward strand.
TTGCTTCTTCAGTTCTCCGACCGCTTCTTCAGGGGATCCCATCGGAGGACCACCAGTTCTGTCTTCATGTTGCCCAAGGGGCTCCGGGAGTTCTCCAGCGTTTTCGCATGGAGAAAAGTGCATTACAGGAGCAACGCCTGCTGCGTACACAGGCGTTCAGTTTTTTTTCCGCCCGTCCATCGGAGCGTCAGAAGATTCTCGAAAACTTTGGAGAGAGAAGGCAGGAACTCCGTTTCCTTCTTTTTCATATCGCATTGGCGCTTCGAGAGCTTCGACCACCGGCATTTCTCCGTTGGTCGCATGCCCTTCCGTCCTTTGTGCAAAACCTCGACGCGCATGTGAATTATGCGCTTGCAGTGCAACAATTTGTCCTCACGGATTCCTAGCGGCGCTTCTGCTCATTCGTCTGCTACACTCTCTTTCTTATGGATGTCCAGTACCGTCTTCGTGGTGGCATGCCTCTCCAGGGGGAGGTACATATCAGTGGATCGAAAAATGCCGTTCTCCCACTTCTGGCCGCGAGTGTTCTCTCTGATGGGGAGATGGTTCTCCAGAATGTCCCCCGCATTCGCGATGTTGAAGCCATGCTCCGCATTCTCGAGTACTTGGGCGCCGCAACGTCGTTTTCCCCGGAAGGGACGGTGCGGGTCCGCACCGATCGTCTCCGCAGTAAGCCCATTCCCGAAGAACTCGTTTCACGTCTCCGCGGATCCATTGTCCTCCTCGGTCCGCTCCTCGCGCGTTTCGGTATTGTGGAGATGGCGTATCCGGGAGGGTGTGTTCTTGGGAAGCGACCCATCCATGCGCACATTGCAGGACTGGAGCAATTGGGCGCCCGTTCGATGGGGAATGAAACAATGTTGCATTTACAGGGCACGCTGCAGTCGCAGAGAGTTGTCCTTCCTGAGTTTTCCGTGACAGCGACGGAGAATGTGCTCCTGGCCGCAGCGCTCCTTCCCGGAGAGACGCGCATTGATCTTGCCGCGTGTGAACCACACGTACAGGATCTCCAACGGCTTCTTTCGACGATGGGGGCGCATATCGAGGGTATGGGGACCCATACTGTATTTGTCCGCGGAAAGACAACACTCCAGGGCGTGTGTCATAGAGTGGCTCCGGATTATCTGGAGGCGGGAGTCTTTGTCATTGCCGGTCTTGTCACGAAGGGGAAGGTGCGGCTGAAGGGAGTGGAATATGAACATCTTCTTGCTTTTCTCGATGTCCTGCGCCGATGCGGCGGTGTGTGGAAGTACGATGATCAAGAAAAAACGTTGTTTGTGGACGGAGAACTTTCCTCTCTTCGGGCCATGAACATTCGCACGAACATTTATCCCGGTTTTCCAACGGATCTCCAGGCTCCGATGGGTGTTGCGATGACGCAGGCGAAAGGCGTTTCCCGTCTCTTCGAGCGCATGTACGAGGGGCGGCTCGCCTACCTTTACGAATTAGAGAAAATGGGAGCGCATGTTGAAGTGTTGAATGCCCATCAGGCATTGATCATTGGGCCGACACCTCTGAAGGGACGCGTGGTCGCAAGTAACGATATTCGTGCCGGGGCCGCGATGGTTCTTGCCGCCCTCTCTGCAGAGGGTGAGACGACCGTGACGGATGTGCGCTACATCGAGCGGGGATATGATCGGCTGGATGAGAAACTTCGCGCGCTGGGTGCGCGCATCGAGCGGGTGACGGTTGGAGAGCAGGAACGGCGTGAGATTACACAGAAAGCCATTACACGGGCAGTTGTGGGCACTGTGTAGATTGCTCTACTATGCCTCTACTCTATGTTGCTGTTTCGTTGGACACCGGCTGGTCTCGTGTGCAGCGGCGGGCCGAAGTCTTTTGCCGTGTTCCCGCAGGGTGCCACAGACGCGGATTTTTCCTTCCTGTCCGTGCCGGAAGAAGAACCGCAGGAAGGCAGCATTTCCTGGCCGGGGGAGTACGACATTGCCGGCATGGCGATTCGTGGCATCGGACAGAATGAAGGACAGCAAGTGTCGTACGTTGTGTCTCTCACGGGAACACGGTGCGCCTTTATTTCATCGCCTCTCGGCGAGTGGTCGGATGCTGACATAGCATATCTGGGGAATGTGGATCTCCTCGTTCTTCCCGGTGAGAATGCGACGATGGTCCAAAAACTGCTCGATGCGGTGGACCCGCGGCTCCTCTTTCTTCTTCCATCAAAGGATGGGATTGATCGGGAGGTGCTGAAGGTCTGTGGGGCGGAGGGGAAGGAACACATCACAGAATACAAATTGAAGGGGGCGCTTCCCGCGGAGGGGCGAGAGGTGGTGGTGTTTGGTGGGTGATTGGTGTGCAGGAGTTGGAACATCCTTACGGTTTGTGAGATTTGATGAATGTATCGATGTTCTTGATGGGAGTCGTTGGTTCCATCACTCGTTGCAGGATTTCAGCTTCCTCAGTTTCTGTAAATCCGTTGATTGTTAAGGGTGGGAGAGGCACCTATCCATGATACCATCATGTGCCTGGCCCCGTAGTTCAACGGATAGAACGACCCTCTCCTAAGGGGTAAATGTAGGTTCAATTCCTATCGGGGCCACCAGAAGCGCCAATCTCTCTGTCGCGCTAATCCAGTGAAAATTTCTTCAAGTATTCCCCCCGGTCTACTGCAGTGCCTTGGCCTATTTTTTTCTTCTCGAGGAGACAATTCCCCATCACGAGGTAATCCATTTGGGTGTGGAGGAAGCAGTTGAGGGCATCTTTGGGGGATTCTACGATTGGCTCGCCGCGGACATTGAAGGAGGTGTTGATGATGACGGGGCAACCTGTTCGCTTTTCGAAGGCTTTGATCAGATCGTAGTAGCGGGGGTTCTGGTCGCGCCGAATGGTTTGGATGCGGGCGGAGCCATCGACGTGCGTTACAGCAGGAATTCTATCTCGCTTGTCGGGATGAACATCTGCAACGAGGAGCATGTATGGACTCTCGCGGTTCAAGTCGAACCACTCTGCAACTTTTTCTTCGAGAACTGTCGGGGCAAAGGGGCGGAAGGATTCGCGGAACTTGATCTTCAGGTTCACCTTTTGCCAGCTTTCCTTGTTACGCGCATCAGCAAGGATGGAGCGATTGCCGAGGGAGCGGGGGCCGAATTCCATGCGTCCCTGGAACCAACCAACAACTGCTGTGGGTTGGTTACCTCCCTCTCCCCGCCATTCGGCCTCCCGTTCAGGGTCTGAGGACCCTTCAGGGTCTCGAACGACGAGCTCATGGCCGAGAGGCGGGAGAGGGCCGGGGTGAGGGGCTTCGTTTGCGAGAATTCCCGCCACGCGTTCGATAAGTTCTGTATCTGAAAGAACGTCGTATGGGATGTTTTGCTCTTTGAGGAGTGTTTCGATTTCGGTGTTTGCATATTCATTGCCGAGGAATACGTGCTCCATTTTCGGGATTCGTTCTCCTTTGAATTCCTTGTGCCAGACGAGGAGCGCTGCGCCGAGGGCTCCACCCGCGTCCCCTGCAGCGGGTTGGATAAAGATGTCGTTGAAGAGGCCGGATTTGAGTATTTTCCCATTTGTTACGCAATTGAGAGCTACGCCGCCGGCCAGGCAGAGGTGATCGGACGGGTGAAGTTTCTTTGCGTGCTTCACGAGTTGGAGCATCACTTCGTTCGTGAGTTCCTGGAGGGAGCGGGCGACGTCCTTGTGGAATTGTGTGAGAGGGGATTCTGGCTTCCGCGTGGGTTCCCCGAAGAGTTCCTCCATTTTCTTCCCTGTCATCGTGAGCCCGTACTCGTAGGTAAAGTATTCCATGTTGAGGGCGAAACTCCCGTCTTCTTTTACATCAATGAGGCGGCGCATTTGGTCTCTGTACCGAGGCTCTCCGTATGGGGCGAGACCCATCACCTTGTATTCGGCGCTATTTACCTTGAAGCCGAGGTAGTAGGTGAGGGCCGAGTAGAGGAGGCCGAGCGAATTGGGGAAGCGGATTTCCTCCGTGAGGCGGAGCTCCGTTCCTTTCCCATACCCGATGGTTGTCGTCGCCCATTCACCCACCCCGTCGATCGTGACGATCGTGGCATCTGGGAAGCCCGAGCAGAAGTACGCAGAGGAGGCATGGGATTCGTGGTGTTCGGTGAAGAAGAGCGGCCCCTTATATTGCAGTTCTTTGCGGATGATGTGGGGAATCCAGAGCTTCTTCGTCATCCACTCTTGCATCGCACGGTGGTAGGAGAGGAGACCTCTCGGCCAGACCTTGAAGTATGTCCGGAGGATGCGCTCGAACTTGAGGAGCGGCTTCTCGTAGAAGACGATTGCCGAGAGATCCTCGGGCGCTATCCCCGCAAATTTCAGGGCGTGATCGATCGCGTTTTTGGGGAATGCTTCGTCGTGCTTCTTCCGCGTGTAGCGCTCCTCCTGCGTTGCGAAGAGTATTTCCCCGTCCTTCAGGAGACATGCGGCGCTGTCGTGATAGAAGCAGGAGATGCCGAGGATGTAGGTGGGGGTTGGCATAGTGCCGTGTGTCATGGTGAGCGTAGACGAACCATGGGACACTGGTTCCATACATTAAAATTGGTACTTCAGTCGTCCTTCAAATTCCTCCGGCGGTATCTGCCAGCAGGTTGTTTTCGGCGGCGTTTTCCTTATGAGGTGAATGATGGTGAGAATTACGGCGTAGGAACCGAAGCCTGCGATCCAGAGGAGCGTCAGGATGATCTTGCTCATGATCATGCCCAGCACGTGGCTGAAGGCCATCCAGCCTGCGTAGAGCCAGGAGAGAGGAGGGGGGAGATGCATATTTAGAACACCGTGTAAATGAACGGGGCGAGGGTGGAGCCTTGGGCGAAGATGAGGATGAGTCCGAGGAGGGCCGTGAGGAGGAGGATGGGCAACAGCCACCACTTCTTGCGGATGTGGAGAAAGAGCCAGAGGTCGCGGAAGAGGGAAAGCTTGGACATACCCATGGACTGTATCATCTTCCCATGCAACTTCCACAGTTTCAGGTGCATGCAGCTCTCGAGGAAACGCATTGGTGGTTCACCGGGCGACGGGAGATTGTGCGCACACTCCTCCATCGACTTCTTCCCCCGAGTCCGGAACGGCGCATTGTTGATGTGGGGTGTGGGACGGGCGGGAATACCGTCGCGTTCAAGCAGGAATATACATGCATCGGTATTGATCCTGACATCGACGCCATCACGTTTGCCCGAGAGCGGTTCCCGCAGTGCCGTTTCATCCAAGGCGTCGCTCCCCGCGATATTGCAACAGATCTGAAGGTTGCGGATGCCGTACTGCTCCTCGATGTTCTTGAGCACGCAGAGGAGGATCGACAACTTATTTGCGATCTTCTTTCAGCGATGAAGCCTGGCGCATTTCTTCTCATCATGGCGCCTGCAGATCCGAAACTCTGGAGCCCGCACGACAAGGGGTTCGGGCACTTTCGCCGTTATACGCTGGAGAGCTTTCGTCTCCTGTGGAGTGGGCAGCCCGTTCGGGAACTCCTTCTCTCCTTCTGTAATGTGCGCCTCTACTGGCCGATTCGGTTCCTGCGTCTTCTTGCGAGGGCGCGGGGGAAGCCTTTAGGGCAGGGAGATTCCGACCTTGCGCTTCCTCCGCGCTTCGTGAATCACCTCCTGCACTGCATTTTTGCAGGCGAAGGGCAGAGGCTCATGGCATTGCTCGATGGCCGGGTATTGCGGGGGTATCAGCGTGGAGTGAGTGCAGTGGTAGTATTACAGCGCGTGTGACGCTACACACGTCGATGGCGCACCACCGTTTCTGCGAGGAGGCCGAAGACGCCGATTTGAAGGCCGGTGAAGAACGTGAGGAGTCCTACATCGGAAATATTCGCATCATTCCAGAGCGTATAGCCGATCGTAATGGCTCCGATGAGGAGAAGGGAGCCGCTCGGCCACGCGAAGAACTTGATGGGGTGGAAATAGGTGATGATGCGGACGATGAGGCTGAGAAAATTCAGGAAATTCCAGATGCCATTGAGGCCGCTACTCATCGTGCTTGGACCGATGCGCCTGTAGTAATCGATGGGGAGAAATTCCACCACGTAGTCGTTCGTGAGAGCGGCAAGGGTGATGGTGATGGTGAAAGAGAAGCGTTGGGGATAGAGGTGCATGTAGCGTTCGCCGAGTTCTCTCGTGAAGATGCGCATACCCGAGTTGAGATCGGGAATCGAAAGACCCGTGAGTACTCGTGCAAGGAAGCCGAGGATGGCTTTTGCTGGACGGCGGGTCCAGGGGATACGCACCCCCTTTTTCACACGCGCCCCCACAACCATGTCGGCCCCCCTCAAGCGGAGTTCCTGGAGGAGTTGGGGGAATTTCTCGATGGGGTACGTACCATCCGCATCAATGGTGGCGATCAGGGAGCCGCGCGAGCGGCGAATGCCTGTTTTCATCGATGCCCCGTATCCCCGGTTTCTGGGATGCGCGATGATCTGTAGCTCTGGAAGTGCGATTCCCTTGAGTATTGCCGGCGTCCTGTCCGTGCTGCCATCGTCGATAACGACGATTTCGAAAGGGTCTGGGTCTGCCATGGCGGCAAAAGCGGCGTGTACATGGCGTATGGTGGTTTCAATGGCTTGCTCCTCGTTGAAGGTGGGAATGAGGATGGAAAGCATGGGAAGAGGATACATGGGGAGCTGGTTTTTCCCTAGATGATGCCCTATTCTTCCTGCGTATGTCGGAAAGTTTGCGTCATATCTATGCCGAGAAGGCGCTTTCCCAGATCCCGCGTCTCCTCACGCTCCAAGACCGCAATCCCTTCTCCCCGACGTACGGGTGCTTCAAGCGGACGTATTGGCTCGATAAGACGGTTGATTTCCCCGATGCGCTGCCGCAGTTCGGCGTGCTCTCTCTCGCGTTGGCATACGCATTTCCATTTTCTAGCAACCCTCACCCTCTCCCTCTCCCTTCAAAGGGAGAGGGGATAACAAGGAACATGTATTACCAACAACCCAAAGTGCGCGAGTGGATTCTTGCGGGGATGAAATTCTGGACGCAGATTCAACACAGAGATGGCAGCTTCGATGAGTTCTACCCGAACGAGCACGGCTGGACGGGGCCGACGGGTTTCCTGCTCTATGCGATGCTCAAGAGCTACATGATTCTCGAGGAGCGTCAGGAGTTCCCTGCAGATTTTCAGGACCAATTCTTCACGGCGTGTCGCAAGGCCGCGGACTACATCATCCAGTGGGATGAACATGGCGTGCTTGCCAATCATCATGCAATGGCGGTCCTGCCCGTGTACTACGCATTTCATATTCTCAAAGATGAACGGTTCCGTGAAGGATATGAAAAGAAACTCCAAGAATTTCTCTCCTTCTGCAATCCCGAAGGGTGGAGTCTGGAGTATGACGGCGCGGATATCGGCTACCTCTCGGCGACGGTGAGTTTTCTCGGGAAGGTCTGGAAGATCAACCGCGATCCGCGGCTGAAGGAGGTGATGGAGAAAGGAGTGGAGTTCCTCAGTTACTTCGTGTATCCCAACGGCTTTTATGCAGGAAGCATGGGGAGCCGCAATACCCTTCACTTCTACTCGCACGGCTGCGAGCTTCTTGCGCCGGAGACGCCGCTTGCAGGACGTGTTGCCGATGCCATGCTCGAGAGCCTGCGTGACGGCAAAATCGTGCCGGCGGAGATCATGGCGGATCGGTATTTTTTGTATCGGATTCCGGAGCATCTGGAGAGTTATATTGATTTTGGAGAAAGAGTGAAACAGGAGGAACACAGTGCGAAGCTGCCCTATGAACGGCAAGATTTCAGAAAGGTATTTCCCGAAGGAAAGTTTTTTGTGGAGAAGAAAGGGAACACGTACGTTATTGCCAATGCCGCAAAGGGGGGGGTTACAAAAGTATTCGACGTTCCTTCTGGAAAACTCATTCTCAATGACTGCGGCATCATCGGGAAAACCACGGACGGCACGGTGCTCACGTCGCAGTGGATCGATTCCTCCTTCATATTTATCCCACAGGAGAATGGCTTCTCCGTTTCCGGTGCCCTTCATACAGTCCCTGCCCACAAGACGTTTACGCCGGTGACGTTCGTCATGTTCCGTCTGTTCCTTCTTCTCTTTGGCTGGCATACGGGTATGGCGTACCGCATTAAAGGGTTCATTCGGACACTGCTGATGTTGAAGAGTGGTGTATCGGGGGTTCTCTTCTCTCGCGATGTGTCGTTCATGGGAACATCGCTCCGCATTATTGATACGATCACGATCAAAGATCAGACAGTATTGACATGTCTCCAGCTCGGTGGTGAGTTTTTCGTGAGGTATGTGCCACAGTCACGGTTTTTCCAGTCGCAGGAGTTCGATTGTAATAGTGTGCAGGTATCCGAGGACGCGTTGCGCGCATTACGTGAGAAAAAGACCATTCGCGTTGAGCGCACTGTGGATAGGAATCTCTGATGGAGTTTTTCAGAGATTCCTATAGTTTTTTCTCTGCGATGACGATCGTTGTGACCCCGAGGGGGAAGGGCCGCTCGAAGAGGCGAAAGAACGGGGAAAGGATAGTGGCAAGCGGCATGCGATTGGGGGTGAGGAGACCCCAGGAGCAACTTGCGATAATGCGAAGGTTTGCTGCTATGGTGAGTGAACGAACGTAGTGTGGCGTAAAGCGCAGGGCCCCACGTTCCTCCCGTTTCACTGTGCTGAAGCCTGCAATGACGGGGTTCCAGATATTCGGTTCAATATACACAACGTAGCGCTTGGATACTCTCGCCATTTCCCGCACCACTTGGAGGCGATCGTGCGCATCGACGTGATGGAGAAGGGCGTGGCAGAACACAAGATCGAACGTCGCATCGGAGAATGCCATGGATCGGGCATCCATCACGAATTTTCGTTCGATGGGATTCTGTTCGAGGATGACGGGGGAAGAATCCACGGCAGTCGTTGGCGCATGCCGGTCCCACTCGTAGGAGAAGTATCCATTGCCTGCCCCAACATCGAGGATGGTTGCTTCTGCGGGGAGACGGATGTGCTCGAGAATGTAGCGAATCTTCGGCTGTGTGTAGGCCGCAATGACGGGGCCGCGCGGATCACGGCGTTTGCGCTGGACATCAGCGTTCCAGTACGCTTGCTGTTGTGCAGTAAAGGTCTCTTGTGGCATAGATTCCAGGGTACGCGGTCATTTCCTCGTCTTCAACCAATACCAGGCACCCAGCGTGCCAAAGAGCGTTTGGGTGACGAGCATGAGCGAAGCCAAGGCGACGGCGCGTGGGGCGGCGATGCCGTGCGGGGCAAGAAGGGTGATGAGGGCCATATCGCGTGTCCCGAGACCCGATGGGGCGATGGGGAGAATTGCCACAATGCCGGTAACGGTGAGGACGGCGATGAGGGTGAAGGGAGCGATGACGATTCCGAGGCTCCTCGTGAGGATGATTCCCCACCAGAAGTAGCACATCCACCCGACAGTGGTTGTGGCAAGGAGCAGAAGCACCATTCTTCCCGTCGTCAGATCAGAGAGCTCTCGCAGCCACCGGACCCCCTCGCGGTGTTTTCTCGTTGCTTTCCACAGGAGCACTGTCGTGACCAGGAGCGCGACGCCGATGGCTATGACCGTGAACATGGCGGTCGTCCCGAAGAGCGTGCGGATTCCCAGGGTGGCGAGGACCGCGATGACGATGATATCCGCGATGCGGTCGATCAGACTAAGAGCGAATGCAGTCGGGCCATTGAGTCCCTGTCGGTGGAGATCAACAGCACGGCCGAGTTCTCCTATTTTTGCCGGGGTGATCATTGCGAGGAACGCGCCGATGTTGAACAGTTTCCATGACTCTCTGAACGTCGGTTGCAGTCCGGCTGTGCGGACGATGAGGTGCCATCGAAGAGCCCGGATCACGTACTGGAGGATCAGGGGAATGCATGAGAGCAAGAGCATATCCCCCTCCACATTCCGGAGTTCTCTGAAGACGTCCTGCCACCCGATGTGACCGAGGATCCAGAGGAAGAGGACGAGGCCAACAATCTTGCAACTGCGCAGCGCGAGGTGGTTTGGCACGGGGGGAATGGTATAGTCCAAACGCACCGATGCCTACTCATCGACACCGGCCAATCGGCGTTCATCTCTCATTCCTTATCGGTTTCATCGTCCTGATATTTGGTCTGTGGATGTTGCCCGTGCTTCTTGCCGGTTTTCCCTATGTTCTTCCTGGTTTCCATGAGGAGGCGCAAGTGTTCATGGATACCGGCATGTTGCCCACAGGGAACGGTCGGCTCGGCACACTTATCGTCTGGTGGCTCCATACGTTCCTACGCTGGCAGAACATCATCGGATGGTCTGCGGTGAGTGCGGCTGCATTCGCCGCCGGACTTGTGCCGTGGTGGTTCAGTGTGCGGCGCCTCTTCGACGTACAGGTTGCATGGCTCTCGACAGTCGTTCTCGGTTTGCTCCCGATGTACTGGATCGAGGCGCTGCGCTTGAGCGGCTACTCGTTCGCGCTTTTCTTCCTCTTCCTCGGCTTCGCGTTTTTCCTTGCGCTGCGGCCACGGAGTCGCATGGCCGCCATTGTTGCCTTTGGCGTCTGTTTCGGAGCGGTGCTCGGGAGCCGCGATGCCTTCATTGCCCTCCTTCCATGGTTTGTCTGTGCGTATGTTTTTGCGGAACGCCGCAAGCTCCTACGAGCGGGAATCGATGCCGCCGTCTTCCTCGCCGTCGCGTACGTAAGTTTCACCCTGCCGCTCTTTTTCAATGCCCTACATACCCAGGGATCGCTCATAGAACGCACTGCCGTGCTCCTTCCGCCCTTCGAGCGCACCGTACCGACGCCGGGACATTTATATCCGGATGATTACACGTACGAATTCGAGCGCACCGCATTCGATGAACGCCTGCGTCAGGAGATGAAGACCGCATCTTTTCTTGTCCGACAACAGAATGCAAAGATGCTCTACCACTATGGCGTTACGAAGAACGACGTCGTCACCCGTTTGAAGAACAGTGTCTGGCTTTTCCTCAATGCACTGCCCGCCCTGTTTATGGAGGATACCGTCGGTGGGCCGTTCCTGTGGCTTTTCATCATTCCCGGCATTGCCGTCCTCGCCGCGGAGCGCCGAAAATTTCTTGCGTTTCTCATGGGTCTATGGCTCTCGATGGAGTTTCTCCTTCGCTTTTTCTTCGTCTTCGGCCGCGATCACTTGATGGATGTAGGATGGATTCTCGCCCTGCTCGCTGCAGTGGGGATTGTCGTCGTTGCAGAGTCCGTCCACGCGCGATGGCGTCGCTCTTCACTCATCGTCCTCACTCTGGGCATCGTTATCCTCATGAGTGCGCAGCTTGTGACAGCAAACCGCAAGCAATTCGCGCGTCTCTACGCCCACTCGGAGGTTCCTGAAATGTATGCGGCGGAAGAGGTTCTCGCGCACCTTCCGAAGGGCACAGTGGTCGCCCATCCCCGCAAGCACCATCTCTTCACATTCTCCGATCGCACGCACGTGAGCATCAACAGGGGGACTGTCGACTGGCTCTCTGAGGAGGGAAGGCTTGCTGCTCCTTTTCGGCATTACGGTGTGACGCATATCATCGGCTATGATGAAGAACAGACAAGAAAGATTCTCGCAGCTGTTCCACGAGTAAAAATCCTCCCGCTTGTGGAGAGGGGAGTGCCACTGACCCCACTGACGAAGTATCTGCTCCACGTTGTACGGTAGGGAAAGGTGTTCATTCCCTGTCCAGGAGTGCAAGGTATGTTTTTGCCTGTTTTTCCAAGGAAAAGTCTTCAGAGACCCGTTTTTTGCCCTGTTCTCCCATGAGATGCGCTCGTTGCGGATCGTGGAGAAGAGTGAGCAGCGCCCGGGCAAAACGTTCGGTATTGTGCGGATCGACGAGGAAGCCCGTTTCCCCATCAACGACAATCTCCGGCGTGCCGCCGAAGGTTGTCCCAACGACCGCTTTCCCCGCGGCCATTGCTTCGATGTTCATGAGGTTGAACGGATCGAGGTAGATGGACGGGGTCGTGACGAGGGATGCCGCCGCATATGCGAGGAGCATCTCTGGTTGTTGCAGGTGTCCGAGGAGGACGATTCCCTGCGTGTCCCTTACGGAGTGCTCTATGCGCTCACGGTTTCCGGCGATCGCGAGCTGCGCGCTTGGAATTTCCGATCGTACGACCGCGAATGCTTTCTGGAGAACCCCAATGCCCTTGTCGGCGCCGATGCGCCCGCCGAAGAGGATCGTCGGTCCCTGCAGTCCGTGCGTTTTTCTGAAGTTCTCGATTGCCGTTCGTTCTGGCGTCGCTGAGATTGCTGTTCCGTTGTAGACGACGGCGTGGATTTGGATACCATTCTGGCGGAGGAACGATGCAAGTGTATTGCTGATTGCGATCACCCTCGTTTTAGATTTCTGGAGAATGCCCCGGATGCGGCGATTTCTGAATGGCGAGTAGTTGCGGCCGGCTGTGGCGAGGTGATCGAGGAGCGTCAGTCTCCGATTCTCCCGTATGCGTCCGAAGGAGACGAGGAAGGTGTCGTGTGCCGTGAGGATGGTGCGATCGGTGTGCTCCTTTGCGAGGAGAAGGCTCTCGTACGAGAGGTACGCGTGGAGGTTATGCGCGTGGACGGCGTCTGGCCGGAGCTCTCGCAGCGCATTCTTCACATGCGAGGCGGCAGCGGGATTACCGGTGCACAAGCGATGGCGATTCCTGAGGCTCGTGCGGATGGGGAGGCGAATGATGCGGCCCGCACCATCCGATTCCTCTTCCCATCGCTCGTGCTGTTGCTGTGTGGTGATCAGTGTGACGGTATGCCCAGCTTGTGCATATGCTCGTCGCAGGCGATCGACGACGACCGCTGCGCCGCCGCGTGCAGTGGGGAGGGCGTCATCGTTGAGGATGACAATATGCATTCACTGCGAAGCATAGACCCTCCTTGTAAAAATACACGTATTCCGATAGTGTCTTTCGGCATCATGCAGCCTAAATCCGCACGAGAACGCTCTACGATTGGACAGATCCTCCTTCTTCTGCGGGGGATCCATCTCCCTGTCTGGTACATCGTGCTCCCCGTCCTCCTCGGTCTTGCTGCCGCAGCCTTTGAGGGCGTCGGCATGGGGCTCCTCATTCCCATTCTGAACGGCTTCCTCCATAAGAGTTTCACGTTCGTCCTCGATGCGCCGTACGTCGGTACTGTCCTCCGTTTATTGCCAGAAAACATTCTCCAGAATGACCGCTTGCTCTTCGGAATCTTTCTTGCGGCCTTTGTGGTCGTCTATGTGCTCAAAAGCGTCCTTCGGTACTTCTCTGCAATCAGCATGGTGTACCTTGCCGCGCGCTCGATCCATCACCTGCGCAAAATCCTCTTCGCGAAGTACCTCGGCTTCGGCAAGCAATTCTTCGATACGACGAATGTCGGACATCACGCGACGCTCCTCACGAACTTTACCGCGATGGCGTTGCACCCGCTCTTTCACATTGACCGACAGATGAATGCGCTTTTTTCCCTTAGTGTGTACATCGTCGTGATGTTCATTATTTCCTGGAGACTCACGTTCATAGCGCTGCCGCTCTTCGTTGTGTTGCATGTTGTGATCCGAGCGATGATTGTGCACATCAGGCATCTCTCGCATTCCATCGCAGAACGAGGGTCGGATCTCGGCAAGAAGTCCGTGGAAATTCTCTCAACGATTCCGCTGGTGAAGTCCTACGGGACGGAACGTCAGGAGCAAGAGCACTACACACAAATCAGCGATGCGATCGCCCGTCTCGATTTCCACTCGCGGATTTTCCAGGAACTCCTCCTCCCGTTACAGGAGGTCATCACTCTCCTGGTTGCGACGGCGATCCTCGTTGGATCACTGGCGTTCTTTGGGAGAGAACAGATTGCCTCCGAGCCGGCGCTCGTTGTGTACTTCTATATCATCATCAACGCCGCAAGCAAATTTGGCGTTCTTTCGGGGCTGCGTGGGCGGTTCGCTGCAGCCAGTGGACCATTGGATGCTGTTCTGGAGATTTTCGACGAGCGCGGCAAGTTCTTCGTCTGCGGTGGTACGAGGGAGTTCGGGGGACTCCACCATGCCATTGAGTGCCGTTCCCTGGCGTTTGAGTACAGCGAGGATCGGCAGGTTCTGCGACAGGTCTCCTGCACCATGGAACAGGGGAAAATGACCGCCATCGTCGGTCCCACGGGGGCGGGGAAGAGCACACTCATTCATCTCCTCATGCGCTACTACGATTGCCCGCCGGGCGCGATCTTCGTCGATTCCATCGATATCCGCGAGTTCCGCCTGGATTCCTACCTCGCACAGGTTGCGCTCGTCAGTCAGGAGACGCTGCTCCTCCATGAGAGCCTGCGCAACAACATCACCTATGGTCTCAAACGGGATGTTTCTGAAGAGGAACTTGCACGCGTTCTCGATCAGTCTCGACTCACGGATTTTGTTGCAAAGTTGCCTCAGGGTATTGCAACACCCATCGGCGATCGCGGGGTGCGACTCTCCGGTGGCGAGAAGCAGCGCGTGTCCATTGCGCGGGCTCTCCTCAAGAATGCCTCTATTCTCATCCTCGACGAGGCGACGAGCTCGCTCGATAGTCAGACCGAGAAGCTCATCCAGGAGGCGATTGCTGAGGCCGTGCATGGTCGCACCTCGATTGTCATCGCACACCGCCTCTCGACGATCCGCAACGCGGACAAGATCATCGTGCTGGAGGATGGAAGAGTGGTGGAGGAAGGGACGCTGGAGAAGTTGTTGGAGAAGCGAGGATTGTTCTTTACCTTATGGGAGGAACAAAAATTCTGACCCCGATTGCCATGGATGCCATTCATGATCTTGCGCGGCAGCCCTTTACGAAGGAAGAAGAAGAGGCATACGCCGAGGCGCTCCTCATCGGTCACCGGCAGTGTCATCCATATTACAAGCATATTATCCGTCGTCTCGCGCCGCAAAGAGCTCGACGCCGCTTGCAGAGTCTCCAGGATTCTGGGGTGCGGCTCCTCACGTACGTGCAGGAGGCTCATGTTGCATTGAAGGATTACAAAGTCATCCAATTCACCGATCTCATCCGCGCTCTCCGGCCGCGCGTGATCTACGAATTCGGCGCCGGCGGTTCGACGTGTTTGTTCGCTGAACTCCTGCAGGAAAATCATCGCAAGTACGGCATCAGGGGAGCATTACATTCGTTCGAGCAATCAGAGGATTACTACCGGCGGATGTCCGCGGCGTTTCCTGAGGATTTGCGATCGTATGTCACCTGGCACTTTTGCGAGACACGGTACGCATGGCGTGGGCCGCACCGCGCGCTCGGTTATAAGAAGCCCCATCTCAACCATCCGGTCGTGGATCTCGTCTACGTCGATGGACCTGACCACATCTATGGGACGGAGCACTTCAGGGAGTATCCGTTCTTCAACAGCGATCTGATCGATCTTGTGGGGGGGGGCGTACAAGTGCGATGTGCAGTGAACGACGTACGCTGGTTTAACAAGTCATTCTTCGAACACTTCTTGTCTGCGACACACCGGTGTGATCTTTGCCTCACCCATAAATCTTTCATGATCTGTCCACGATGAAGTTCATCCGCCTCCTCATCGATATTGTCGCGTACTCTCTTGAGCGAGCCAGGCTCAAGCGGTTTCTCCGAGAGCGTGGCACATCGTATGCTGCGAATCATCGTGATGAATGGAGGCGGTACGGGCGCGATAATCGGGCGCATCGGTATCTTGAGACCCGCTGAAGTTTCTCTGCAATGAACATATCCGTCGCTCTTCGTGCTTCCACTGTCGTACCACCGATATGTGGTGTGATGATGACGTTGTCGTGAGTCCGGGCGAAATCGATGAGGGCCGATCGTGCTTTTGTTGGGGTGAAGGAGAGTTCGTCCGCGAGCACGTCGGCAGCGTAGCCGGTCAGATGGTAGCTCTTGAGAGCGGCGAGGATCGCTCCCTCGTCGACAATGTTCCCGCGTGCGGTGTTGATGAGGAGAGCAGAAGGTTTCAGACACTTCATTTCCTTCGCTCCGATCATTCTCTCTGTTTTCTCCGTCAAGGGCACATGGATGGAGATGACGTCGGCGGTCTTGAGGAGGCGCGTGAGAGGCACCCCCCCCTTCTTTTTGGGGTCCGTGAAGATCACATTCATGCCGAGAGCCTTTCCGTATTTTCCCATCATCGATCCCAGGCGGCCGAAGCCCACGATGCCGAGTGTTTTTCCGGCGAGCGAATGGCCGCAGAATGCCGAGCGGTTCCACTCGTTGCGGAGGACCGATGTATGGGCAGCAGGTATCTTCCGAACGAGGGCGAGCAGTAACCCGAGCGCCAGCTCCGCCGTTGCGGTGATTCTTTTCAGGAAAGCGGTTTCTCCCCGGAGGCTGAGTACGGTGATTCCCTTCTTTCGTGCGTAGGCTGAGTCGATGTGGTCGATCCCCGTGGTGGGTGTGGCAATAATGGTAAGACACTTTCCTGCATCTATCACCTGCTTGTCCACACGGAGGCCGAGCCCGACGATCAGAATGGAAACAGCAGGAACTTTGACAACCAATTTTTCCTGCGTGAGCGTTGCATATTCTGTTTCACCGATTGATTCAAGGATCGATCGTGCACTCTGCGCGAACGTATCCCCGATGGTGTTGAGGATCCTATGCGGCACGTCGTCTTGTGAGGAAGAATTCAGTGAGCGCCAGATCGACCGGCTCATTGACGTCGATCGATCGTTCCCGTGGCATGACATAGGGCCGCGACACGTCGCCGAACAACTTCCCCTGCATGATAAGCTCTGTCTTCGTGAGATAGATGGCGGTGTTTCGTTTATACACATGTGAACCATCGCCTCTCCTTGACGATTGTGATCCTTCCTCTTTGAACAATGGCACAATCCGGTCATTCTCGATGCGCTTGAGCTTCTCCAGAGAGAAATCTGGAAGTTCCATCATGCTCATCACAGAATCGGCGTCGGTTTCGACGATCTTTCGAATGCATGCATCGATATCCTCCGTTACGCGCAGAGGGGATGTGGGTTGGAGGACCAAGACATAGTCGTAGCGCTGTCCTTCGTGCTCTGCCAACCACCGAAGAGCGTGTTGGAGCACCTGCATGGTCGTGCTCTCGTCCCGAGCCAGCTCCTGCGGCCGAGTGAACGGAACCTCTGCCCCATGGGAAGTCGCGATTGCGGCTATCTCCGGGTCTTCGGTCGAAACAATGCACCGCGCGAGGTATTTGCTCTTCTGTGCCGCCTGGATCGTGTAAGCGATGAGTGGTTTCCCAAGGAGCATCTGAATGTTCTTCCGCGGGATGCCCTTACTGCCGCCGCGCGCAGGGATGACGCCGAGCACCGTTTTCCCTTTATTCATGAGGAAGGTCGTGGAACCGCTTCTGTTGGTAGAGCTCGATGGTTGCCAGGATGTCAGCAATGCGCGCACCGGTGTTCTCCCTACAGTAGATATCGCTCCGTTCGTACCGTCCATGCTTGATCTGTCGCTCAATCGCCGTACGCATCTCCACCGGATCGTATCCAACATCGATGATATTCGGCCCACGGAGTCTCCCTTCCTGACGGCTTCCGATGTTCACGGATGGAATGCCAAGGTATGAGCACTCTTTGATCCCCGCAGAGGAATTCCCCGCGAGACATGCGCATTTTTTGAGGAGTGCAATGAATTTGTCGGGCGGAAAGTACTTGATGAAATGCATGTTTTTGGGGGTATGCTTCTCTCGGAAAATCCGGACAGCCTTCGCAACGTCATCGGTGCCGGCGTCGACATTGGGCCAGAACCAGACAGTCTGGATTTCCATACCATTGATGACTTGCAGGAGCATGCGTGTGTTTTCCTGATTCCGCTCCTCCGTCGTCACGGGATGGGTCATGACGATGAGGAAGGGTTTCTGCAGATCCAAGGTGTGTCCGACGCCCTGGCGGTTGAGCTCTTCGGATGTGATATCGGCTGTGTGCCCGGCTAGATATTCGAGCTCAGGGCACCCGACCACCATGATGTAGGCAGGATCTTCGCCAAGCTGCCGAATCCTGCGGGCAGATGCGTCGTTCGTTGCCAGATGAATATGTGCGAGCTTCGTCACGGCATGGCGCACACTCTCATCGATGCTCCCGCTGAGGTCTCCGCCTTCGAGATGCGCAATGGGAATGTTCATATAACTGGCTGCGACGGCAGCTGCCAGGACTTCATAGCGGTCACCGCGAATGAGGACGACGTCGGGATGGAGATTAGAGAACGCCGTCGCAAACTCCGTGATGCCGATGCCCGTCGTCTTCGCCATGGCGACGGGACTGCCTCCCGCCAGGGTCATGAGGATCTTCGCATTGCAGGCGAATCCGTCTTTCTCCATGGCAGCGAGTACGTCGCCATACTGCGGGAGGAGGGCGGATGCAGCGACTGCAATCTGCAGTTCCAGCTCCGGATGTCTGCGGATTGCCCCGAGCAGCGTAAGGCTGCGGGCATAGTGGATCTGCGATGTGACGATGAAACAAACCTTCCGGGTTTTTAGCATATTAGAAGAGAATATCCATCGAAACAGGATCGTATTTTTTGAGCGACTTGGCAATTTTTTTTCCGAGAATTCGTGGCAGGACGTTGCTTGGCAAGCCCTCGATCGCCTGAGCCGGTCGCATGGCGTAGATCATGTCCTCGGTCAATGGCGCTCCCGCCGGAATATTTCTTCCTGCCACAAGCTTCTTCCCAAAGAAAGGCCGGTACATGTTCGCAGCACCCTCAAGCTCGCGGTTCCTATCACCGTAGTACGGCGCGACGTTGACGTCCTCAAATTCCCGATTGCGGATCGATCGGACCATTGCCGCCATCTCGTCGGGTGTCATCGAAATTCTATGATCCGATCCCCACAAATCTCGCGAGAGCGAGAAATGTTTCTCGATGATCCTTGCCCCAAGCCTCACTGCGGCAAGCGCGGCTTCGGCGCCGAGCGAGTGATCGGAGAATCCGATGATCGCATCGGGATACCGTGCGCTCAGGAGCTCAATGGTGGCAAGATTACATGCCTCGGGAGGGCATGGATAGTGACTGACGCAGTAGAGGATGCTGAGCGCCACGTTGTGAGATTGCAGATACTTCACAACATCATCGAGTTCCGCCAGGCTCACCATCCCCGTCGAGATGATGATGGGCTTGCCGGTCCGCATCAGCTCGTTGAGGAGAATTGCATCCTGCACATCCGCCGAGCCCACTTTCCAAAACGGAAGATCGAGGGGCTCAAGTTTGCGAGCCGCCTTCCGGCTCATGGGAGTGGAGAAGAACAGGATGCCCCCCCTCTTACAATGCGCTGCCACAGCTTCCCAGAAGGCCACAGGCGTCGCTTCGGTATTTCGCTTGACCCAACGGTAACGGTCGCTCGCAGGGAAATGCGGTGAAACGATGTGGGAATTGATCTGTTCATCTTCCACCTCGTGCGTCTGGAATTTCACTGCATCGGCGCCTGCTTTCTGTGCAGCATCGATGAGCGCTTTCGCATTGGCGATGTATTCTTCCACCGGTCTGTCTTCCTCCGTCTGGATGAAGTTTTTGCCGATTTCCGCGACGACGAATACATTGTGTCCAGGTTCCCGGTTGTGGATGCGTGGGATGGCCATCAAAAAATGAGTATAGGGAACGCCTGAAAAATAGCACGCCCGCTTTCCAGTCATCCGGATTGGCGCTTTTTTGCGTGCAAATAGGGAGGATTATGGCTTATACTTGATACCTATGGGGAGAACACTTCAGAACGTACCCGTCCGTGCCGTTGTCGCGCGCTTTTCGTACGACGTCTCCCACATGGTGATGGAAGGGGTGCTGAAGCGGCGCCCCTTTGAATTCTGTGCCATCATTTCCATCGGGACGGAGCCGCGGTACTTCCAATCTCTGCCTGAACGACAGCAGGAATGGTTTTGTTCTGCGCAGATTCGCGGGTGCCATTATGAGGACGCCGATTGGGATGCGCTTGCGCCCATTGATGCGGAACTCATTGAGAAGATGCGACACTACGAATCGATCTTCATGGATGCCGTCACGCGTCTGGAGTGGAAGCGCTCCATTCCCCATGCGACACGCAAGCGCTGGTACCTGCGTCACCTGCGGTTTTGGAACGATTACCTCACCCGCAAACGCATCAATCTGTACCTCTCCGCGTGGATTCCGCATGAGCTTCCCGACGTCATCCTCTACGGTCTCTGTACGGTCCGGGGGATCCCCGTTCTCTCCTTCCACAGTTCGTCTCTGCGCGATACGGCATTTCCGGAGCATGCATGGGAAGACTCTGCCGCGGTGATCCAACAGCGCTACGGCGAGCTCCTGCAGGAATACGCCGGCGTGACCGATTTGAAGCGCATCACGCTCATTCCAGAATTCGACGAGCGCTTCAGGGCACTCACGACCGTGAGTGGACAGAAGCCATTTGCGGAGGGAGTGCGGCGTCCAACGGAGCGGGAGAAGATTCACGAGCTCCTCCTCGCCCGCCCATTGAAATTTCTTCGACATGGCTTTGAGTATCTGACGCCTTGCGGCATGTTACGCGCCGTGGGGGCGCTGCAGCGTTGGAAGAGGATTCGCACGCGTCGTTCATTCTATGATGCTCATGCCATTGATCCGAATCTCTCCCTTCCGTTTATCTATTTCCCTTTGCATTTCCAACCGGAAGCATCAACTCTCCCTATGGGAGGAGCATTTGTCGATCAATCCATCGTTGCCCAGCTCCTCAACGCATATCTGCCGGACAACGTGCTGATATACGTCAAAGAGCACCCGCGCGAGAGCGCCTGGGTGAGCCGTAGCGTTGATTATTACAAGGATTTTCTGGAGCTCAAGAAGGTTCGCCTCATCGCGCGGCACATCGATACATTCGTGCTCCGCGAACACTGCAGGGCAGTTGCCACCGTCACGGGTACGGCGGGCTTCGAAGCGCTCTTTCGCGGCAAGCCGGTGTTTCTCTTTGGATGGCGTTACTATCAGTATGCACGCGGCGTCTTCCGCATCCGGAGCGCAGGGGATTGTAAGGATGCGGTGCATGCCGTCTTCGAGAGAGGCATGAAGCCCACGCTCATCGAGTCTCGTCTCTACCTGAAGGCCATGGAAGAAACGCGCATCCACGGACTCATGGATCCCTGGCACCTGAAGGTGACCAAGCTTTCGGATGAGGAGCACGTGCGGGCAAACATCCTGGCCATCTTGGGGGAACTGGAACGTCGATCGTCTGCCATTGCCGCAGTGCCGTGATTGCTTGTCCTAGGAAGTGCTGCACCAGAGACAGGAGCCTCTCAAGAGGATCTGCACACTGTCCTTCAAGAGTTGCCGGTACTCATAGGACACTGTCACGGTATGGTTCCCCTGAGGCACAAAGAGGGCAAGGAGAATACCATGAGCAAATGCGAAAGGCGTCGGCTGTCCGTCGATTGCCACCTTCATCCCGGGGACGGCAGCGCGCCGGATTGCCACCCACTGATCCTCGGGTGTCACCACATCGATGCGGATGTTCGTCGGATTCCATTCTCGCACTTCGAAAGAACCGATTCCCGATGACGCATATTGGCCGGAGCAGCGTGGGCATTCCACGACGGCTCTGGCCTGTTTCCGGCCCTGGAGCAGGCGCATGGTCATGTCCGTTACGCGGGGTTCGTACAAGGATACGGCGGGAAGCGCGTACGCTCGCGGCTTGGTGTCCCGCACTTCGTAGCGATATACCCTCACCCCTTCCGCTGCGGGTGTCTGCTCTCTGAGCTCAAGAGCGGCTATTCCTTCGAGCGAATGAGGGCTCAGCACCCACCGCACTCCCAGGGCAGGAAGGAGATCATCGTGCGCGCGCAATTGTTGCACGCGGTCCTCAACGGTGGCGGTGGAGGTCGTGCGAAGCGAGTCCGAGCCGAGCAAATGCAGGATACTGAGCGTTCTCTGCGGCAGGAGCGGATCTTGAGAAGCAGTCACTGCAACATCATGGAAGAGGTTGGTTTCTGCGTGGAACAAGGTATGGAAATATGTTTTCGATGAACGTGCGGGAGGCGTGACGCTCTTCGCAGCGAACGTGTGTACGATTTCTTGCGAAGAAGATGGCAGAAACTGCGGGTTTCCACGAGCCTCCCGCAGAGGAATGCGCCATTCCATTGCCGTGCCGAAGAGTGTCAGCATGACGGAAGCAATGCCGATGGTGGCGGCCGACGCAGCCCGAAAGCGACAGAGAAGGAACACCATGCCCGCAAGCGTCGCCGACAGTGAGGGGAAGAGGAGGTGTGATTGCCATACTGGTTCGCCCTGCCCCATAGACTTGATGACAACAGCCGAGAGCAAGGTGAGGCCAACGGCGCTGTACAGCCAACCGATGCGGGAAGCGGCGGCGCCGGCTGCGTTGCGCACGAGGAGAGTGAACCCTGCGCAGGCGATGGGAATCATGGCGATCATGCCGACGAAGAGCCAGCGGTCGGGAGAACCGAGCAGACGCACCGGAGGCCATGTGAAGGGGATCGTGGAGACGCCGGGCAGGAGGAGGATCAGTGAGAGAAGCGCTATTGCTCCGTGTGGCCACAGTGCACGGAGGCGCCGTGCCTGTGTCATAGCGAGGAGCATGCAGGCGCCGCTCAATGCTCCCATGTGTGGGATGAACTGGTACGAGTGACTCGTCCACGGCAGAGCTACCGGCAGGCGCGCGATGAAGAAGAGCAGTACCGGTAACTTCAGATCCAATGGTGATCCCATACCCACACTCTCCTGCGGGCGGGATGACAGCATGGCGTGCGCCATGAGGGGCAGGTAGCGCAGAAGCCCCACGGCAATGCTCGTGAGCGATGCTGTCACTCCAACAACGATATATCGCCGCATTGGCCCACCGTGCGCAATGCGGCTGATGAGGTATATCCATGCCACGCCAAATGCCATGACGGCGTAGTGCGCATGACTGCCGAGCCAGAGGAGAGAGATCGCGGACGCCGCTGTTATCGTAGCGATCGTAGGGCGTTTTTCGCTCTGCTGGAACGCCAGGAGGGTTATGATCAGCAGTGGCGGCACCACGATGATGCCGATCTCGTACATCCAGGACCAAAGCATGAATGCATAGGTCGTTCCACCGAAGAGGCTGGTCCATTTGGGCCACCCTTCTCGGCGCAGGAAGAGCGTCGCGGCGCATGCAGCGAGCACGATGTAGAATGTGATGGTGACATTGGTTGCAACGATGGGGTCTCGTAGGAGGAGGAGTAACAGGAGGAGCAGGGGCTGGAATGCGTACCCCACCGAGAAGGAGGATGCGAATCCCCACGCATTTAAATCGTTCCAGAACATATTCATGGAAAAGAGACGATCGGCGATGAGGGTCGTGTGCGGGTAGACCCATATGAGAGCGTCCCAGTTTCCGAAAGCGCTCCCAAGGAGGATGGGGATGAGGGCGCCGGTGAAGGCAATGCTCTGAAATGCAGTAGTCCACCAGAGTGAGTCGGGGCCTCTCATGATTGCCAGCGGAGGACGGAAGCGGGATATTGTCAGCATGATGTTATGTTGCTATCGAACCAGCGAGTTCATATGTAGAATATTGGAAAGCCGACGGATCTCTGGGGGGGGGCGGCTGGAATCAATAACTATGGCGATCATACCACCGTTCATGCGGTGTCTTTCGCTGTCCGGCTTGCCCGTGCCCTTTGCAACGGATCCATACAGCAGAACATGCTGTACCGAGTAGCCTCAGTGTCCCTTGACGCATGGGTATGCGATGAAGAACTATATCCCTATGTCCTGCCGCCTCTCCATTATTCTTCCCGCACTCAACGAAGAGGCTTCCTTGGAGAGAACCATTCGCTCGTGCATGCAATTCCTGCATGCGCAGGAGATTCCCGCGGAGATCATCATCGTGGACGATGGCAGTACGGACCGGACGGGCGCCATTGCCGATGCTCTCCGTCAGGAATGTCCGGACGTTCGTGTTATCCACCATCCATCCAATCGCGGGTATGGCATCGCTCTCCGCACAGGATTTACAGCGGCGCAGGGGGAAGTGGTGTTATTCATGGATGCGGATGGCCAGTTTGACATCACCGATCTCACGACGATGCTCATGGAACTGGAAACGTGCGATATTGTCTCCGGCGCCCGCCTGCAGAGAAGCGACACGATGCTCCGGCTCGTTGCTTCACGCAGCTACAATGCGATTTCCCGGTGTATTCTCCCCATCACCACGATCGATGTTAACTGCGCGTTCAAGTTGATGCGACGCGAGGTTCTCACGGGTCTGAATCTTCGTTCGCGCGGTTTCGGCCTTGCTGCGGAGCTCATTGCGAAGGCGGAACATCGACGTCTGCGCATCAAGGTATTCCCTGTGCGGCACCATCCTCGACTTGGCGGGCGTTCGACTGTCAGTATGCGGTCCATTCTTCCGGCCCTTCGG
Organism: Candidatus Peribacteria bacterium RIFCSPLOWO2_12_FULL_55_15; assembly: GCA_001789045.1. GTDB lineage: Bacteria > Patescibacteriota > Gracilibacteria > Peribacterales > Peribacteraceae > 01-FULL-54-110. The sequence continues at coordinate 135,387 of MFYG01000020.1, forward strand.
GAACTGTGGAACATCCGGCGCGGTCTTCGGGAAGTCACCCCTCTTCTTCCTTCCCATCTGTCCCCATGCGCGGTGAGCAGTTCGCCACATTCGCCCAAATAGAGGATCGTCATTGGTGGTTCCTCGCACGGAAGGAAATCATCCGGCAACTTGTTTTCGCCCTCGTTCCGCGTTCGCGGCAGCAGACCATCGTCGACATGGGCTGCGGCGCCGGCGGCACGATCGCCGCCTTTGCCTCTGACTACACCTGCGTTGGCATCGATCCTTCCCTGGATGCGATAACATTCGCAAGAGGCCTCCACCCCAACGTGCAATTCCTCCATGGGAGCAGTGAACAATTACAAAATATTCGCACGCCTGTTTCCTGCTGCCTCCTCCTGGATGTCCTCGAGCATATCGAGGATGACGTCGGTTTTTTGCAAAGGATCGTTCTGTCACTTCCTCCCGGAGGATGCCTTCTCATCACGGTTCCTGCGGAGATGGCGCTCTGGAGCAAGCACGATCAGGAGGTCGGACACTTCCGTCGCTACAGCGCCGAAACACTCATGCAGACGTGGAAAGATCTTCCGGTGCAGGTGAAACTCCTTGCGCCACTGAATACCCGTCTCTACACTCTGATCAGGCTTCTCCGCGCGCTCACCCGTCCATTGCAGAGGACGTGGGGTGGCGCCGGCATGGACTTCTTCCTCCCGCCGAAGGTCGTGAATACCGTGCTCCGGCGCATCTTTGCGGCGGAATCTCGTCCACTCGTTGCGGCTCTTTCGGATCCTCGGAGAAGTCCCCGCGCGCATGGCGTCAGCCTGCTGGCAATCCTCGGGCGACGCTCTTTGAGCCATTAATATGGAATTAGCTCCATTGCGGATGCGGCGGATTGGACTTTTCATCCTTTTTCTTGTTGTCAGTCTCGTTGCTCTGAAAGTCACTGTTGATCTTGTGCGTATGTTGCTCCTCGTATCCACGAGTCCGGTCAACGGTGATGCGACCGGCTATGCGACGGTGGCGCGTGCGATGCTCAATGGATTCAAGCCGTACGTGGAAATGGAGCTCACCAAGCCGCCGGGTATTTTCCTCCTCCTCGCTGCGTCTCTCGCTCTCACGGGAGGAGAGATTCTTGCGACGTGGGTGCAGATGGCGACGTACGTCCTCTTCCCGCTCCTCTGCGTATTTTTTACATACTCGCTCTGCCATCGCTTGCGGTCTCTGCAGGCGGGAATCCTCATTGGCGCTGCGTTCATTGCGGGGACGCTGCTTGTTCTCTATACGGAAGAGCGGGGGGGCGCCCTGCAACCGGAGGGGTTTGGGTATTTCTTCAGCATGGCCTACGCGGCGCTGCTCCTACGAACGGGTCTCCGTTCCCGCGTGAGTATTGCCGCAGCGAGCCTCATGCTCCTCTGTTCGATTGGCATGAAGGAACCGTTCCTCTTCATCAATCTTGCCATTGCTCTCCTCCTCACGCCGTCCTGGAGAGATTTTCCCCGGACGTTCGTTCTTCCTCTCCTCATCGCCGGGCTGGTCGGTGTCATTTCGCTCCTTGCATTCGGCCTCCTCGGACCGTATCTCACGGTGCAGTTGCCGAACATGGTGACATTCCGCATACAGGAAATGGGCGAGTGGAACCCGATGTGGTTCCGGCCCCTGCGGACGATGCGCATCTTTGCCGATCTCGTCGAATTCAATCCGACGGGGCGTTTTACCGGGTGGCTCATTATTTTCCTCTGGCTCTCGGCGCCACTCCTCCTTTTCCGGGAGGAGCGGCGGCCACTCCCTGTTGTGCTCGCATGGGTCGCGGTGTTCAGTTCCCTTTACCTTTCCACCATTCTCTATGTTTTTCTCTACATCCGAGGCAATGCTCCTGATCACTTCCTCATTCTCACTTCTCGCGATTACGCCTGGCTAGTGGCGTGTGTGGTGGCTTTTGGCGGGATAGCCCTCCTTCGGTGGAGACTGATTCCGTGGATTTTTTTCACGTTTCTCGCCCTCTACCTCACGTTGTTCACCATGGGCGTCGGCATTGCCTATCACCCGAATTTCTTTGCCTTTGCCGTTCCGGTGTACGGTGCGCTCCTGCTCCTATGGCTGCGGTCTGTTGCCATTCACGATGCTCCGCGTCTTGTGACGGCAGGCATGCTCGCGCTCGTGATTGCCGGAGGCGTGTTCTACCGCCAGAACCCACGGCACGTCAATGATTTCCCGAAATTGACTTCAGGGAATGCGGCGGCGAGCCGGGAGGACGCCGATCGTCTCGACGCCTTTCTCGACGATTGCGGCATTGATCGTTACGTCCCTGTCGGGAGCGGTGGGAGGGGCTTCTCCTTTGCGAAGCATTCGCCTTGGGGTCCTGTTGTCAGTGTTAATGTCCACAAATTTTTCACCGCAGATAATCCCTATGTGATCAAGTCACTCGAGAATGTCACGGATCGTACCAAGATCATTATGTACGATGAGGCGGAATTGGCAACGCGCCCCGTGCTCCTTGCTGCGTGGTCCGTGATCCAAGAACGGTTTACCGAGGAAGTCCCTGACTGTGCCAAGCCTCATATGCCGTTCTACGATCTCAAGGTCCTCTTTCGGAAATAACCAGCCACTCCGGCTCTCGAGCCTGAGGGCTTACCTTGGTATCGTACCGACCAGTGACTGAATGCGGCGCTTGAGGCCGGCCCATCTCTCGATGCATCGTGTGAGTGGTTTTTTCTCGGTGTGAGCATAAAACTCCTCGAGGTCTCCTTTGTTCTTCTCCAGCCACTGGAACAGCGTGGTGATTCCTTCCAGGAGGCCGATGCGTGGTTGCCAGTTGAGGTCCGCTTCTACGCGGCGATTGTCGCTCACGAAGATGCGTTGGTCGCCGGGACGCGCGGGAGCGAACGTTTTGGATGTGTGCAGCGCAAGCTTCTCTTCCATGAGCGAGAGGAGCTCGAGGAGCGAGAGGGTGTCCCCAATCCCCCCGCCGATGTTGTAGATCTTCCCCTTGGTCTTATCGATGTGTTCAATGGCGCGCTCATACGCATGCAGGAGATCATCGACGTGCAGTAGGTCGCGCACCTGTTTCCCGTTTCCATAGACGGTAATGGGTTTTTGGAGGAGGGCGGCGATGAGGAACCAGGCGAGCCATCCCTGGTCCTCGACGCCGTACTGGTGCTGTCCGTAGATGCAGGATTGACGGAAGACGACTGTCCGGAGGTCATAGAGTCTCGCATAGTCGCGGACATACTGGTCCGCCGCTCCCTTACTGCAGCCGTAGGGCGAGTGAAAATCGAGCTGTTGATCTTCGGAGATTCCTGGACGGCCATCGGTGAATGTGTAGCGCTGTTCCTGTTCCGTTACAGGCATATTCTCCAGTGCCCCGTAGACTTTATTGGTTGAGGAGTAGAGGACGATGGGTTTCTGCGTCGAGAGGCGGGCAGCTTCGAGCACCCGCATGGTCCCCTGGGTGTTCGTCTTAAAATCCCCCCAAGGCTCGATGACGGAGGTGGTGACGGCGGCCTGTGCCGCAAGGTGCAGAATGACGTCCTGTCCGGCAATGACGCTCGCGAGATCTCGGCGGGCTCGCACATCCCCCTGGACGATCTGTATGCGATCACCGAAGTTCTGGCGGAGGAAGGCGGCGTTATGCTCTACCCCCCGGCGCGAGAAATTGTCGAAGACCGTGACGTGCCATCCTTTTTCGCAGAAGTGCCGTGCAGCGTTCACGCCAATGAACCCCACCCCGCCGGTAATGAGCATGTTTCTCATCGGTTACAATATAGAGCTTTCCGCATCTGGATGCAATTCTGCTTCTATCGTTCCTGTTTCCGTGCGACAACGTAGTAGCCGGATGCGAGGATATGCCGTTCCTTTTGTTTATGCCCGATATCCCCGTATTCCTGTGTGAGGATCCATCGGAATGCGAGGGTGCATTTTGCGAGGCAGAACCAGAGGAATTTCAGGGAGCGTATTCCCAGAGTATCGCACTGGAAGCCGATCCGTTGGAAGAGGACGGCGATCGTTTCGATGGTCGATGCTTCTTCCGTTATCTCTACATCTTCGAAATCCCGGAGCAAATGCTGCAGACCGTACTTCGTGTAGCGATAGTAGTCGTGCGGTGTGTCATGCAGGGGGAACACAAAACGCGTTGTCAGGAGAAGCGTTCCCCCAGGTTGCAGGATTCGATGGAATTCGGCGATGGCTTGAGTCGGCGTATGCAAGTGTTCGAGGACCTCGGTACAGAGGACAATATCGAAGCTTTCCTGTGGGAAGACGGAGAGATCGTGTGCGTCGCCGATGATATCAACGGTGACCTTCTCTCGCTCCTCGATGTCCAGGGTCGTGCGGTTGGGAAAGAGGTCTCCGTACAGCACATTGCCGCATCCCACATCGAGGGTTTTTCCTTCACTGCGGTGACGCTCCAGGAAAGCGCGCAGACGTGGACGGGTGATCTTGCGCGTGAGCCCGATGTTATCGAGGAATGGCATAGTCATGCGGATGCCCTTCGCCACCGCGGCCCTCGCTTGCCCGATGAATCCGAACCGCATCGTGCTGCGCTCGAGCCGGGTGGTTCAGGGCTACGAAGCGAGCATACATGATAGAGTTCAAGGAATTTCTCTACAATGATTTCCCAGTCGTGTTCTTGGGCATACAGGCGCCCCTGTTCGCCGAGGCGGCGGGCTTTCTCCGGATCGCGGAGGAGTTCCCGGATTGCCCCGGCGATCCCGGGGATGTCGTTATCGGGGACGATGACGCCGGTCTGCCCATTAATAATTGCATCACGTACGCCCCCCGCGTCGGTCGCAATGACCGGCTTTCCGCAGGCTCCTGCCTCGAGGTACACGATGCCGAATCCTTCGAATTTTCCATGGGCATATTTTGGCGTGTGCACATAGATATCGGCGATTTGGAGGAGGGCGACGAGGTCGTCCCCCGTTCTCTCCCCGCAGAATTCGACGTGGTTCTGGAGGTGCAGTTCATCGACGAGCGCTTCGAGCGGTTTCCGTGTATTGCCCTCTCCGATGATGAGGTACAGGATGCGCGGTTCCTCTGGAACGATGCGTGCGAGCGCGCGGAGGACGAGGTCGTGGCCCTTCCGGCCGATGAGGGCGCCGATAGTGATGAGGATCTTCCGTCCCGTGTACTGTTTCTGGAGTGCTGTGAGATCAAGCTTCTTCTGGAATCTCGCGATGTTTACGCCATTGTGGATAATTTCGATGGGATACTGTTCCTTCGCATATTCCTGAATCTTGTCGCGGGTGAAGTGACTGGGAACCGTCACGCTCTGCGCCGAACGGTAGCACCACTTGAGGAGCCATCGTTCTGGGAGAAACATCAGTGGCCGGACTCCGTAGGTCCCTTGCGCGCCCATCATGAAGGGTTTTCTCCGCCATTTGGCACTGATACATGCGTGGAGGCAGTATGGAAAATCGAACAAAGAGTGGACCAGGTCATAGGATCGGACGTCGATGGGGAAGAAATATCGCAGTCCTGTGGGCTGGTAGATGCGGTGGATGTATTTGGGTAGGACGCAGCATGTCCGGAAGGGGAGAGCAGAGTTTCGGCAGTACGTTGCAAGGTGCTTCGGGAGAAAAAGCGTGAAGTCGACGCCCCGCCGGTGGAATGCTGCGCAAAGTTCATGAGCAATGGTGCCGTAGCCGTTCGTCGGTTCGATGTCGGAGGAGAAGAGGGCGATGCGCATCTGGAATGCATTGTTATCGGACCAAGAACGTTCGTAATTTTTCTGCGATGCGCTCTCCCATCAATTCCGCCCTCTCGCTATTTGTGAGAGGGGCATGCGGGCTATTCGGTCCTCCTGCGTACGGCGTCCCCGTATTTTCCAGCGCCTTTAAAAAGAGACGCGCATCACGAAGAGTCGGTTTTTCTCCTTTCTGCACAATTTTCTCAAGGGCATTTTTGCAATCCTCCGTGCTGTGGATGCGATGCACGCCGGTGGCGTACTGGAAGAAACGATGGCCAAACATGAGTACCGGTTTCTCTCGGAAGATTGCTTCAAACCCGGCAGTCCCCGTTCCTGTCGCCACGGCGAGAGCGGAGTCCATAAGGGCAAAGGTGTTGGAATTTCTTGGAACGAGAGTGACAGACGGGATGGCATGCAGCGTTCTGTAGAACTCTTCGTTGCGGCAAAGCTCTTCTTGCGCATGATGTTCTTTGACATAGATGGCAATGTCCGATGGAAGGCATGATGCAAGTAATTGCACCATATATTGCTGATCGGTGTATGCACCCGACATCGGACAGGTGCTTGCCTCAGGTTGATAGTGCAGAGGAATATAGATATGGGGCCGCTGCAGATCCGGCGTTTTGGAAAGCCGATCGTAGAGCAGGGATGTTCTGTGCTGTTGCCATTTTCTCCGCCAAAACTCAACGGAGATCATCGAGCGCAGGAGGTAGCATGGTTTTCTGAGCAGTATTTCGACGGCTGTCATGCCCCACTTCTTTACAAAGCTTTTCCGTGCCATCCGATCCGGGCGATTGGACGTATACCAGTCATTGGAGCTCTCCTGTGAGTGTGCACGAAAGACCGCTTCGTATTTTGTGGAAAGGGGTATTGCTGTCTTGGGGTCGCTATATTCCTTCTCTAATTCACGCAAGCTGTCTCGGATTTCCATGGCGGAATCTTCGATGGTATCGACAAGATAGAAAGCATCGACGATGAAACAGCGTTCGATGTAGACGATGGGGATTTTTTTGAGTTTACAAAGATGATAGAGCACAAAATCGTAGCACTGGTGCGGAGGGGTGTTCATGAGCACACAGTCGATCTGTTTCGTCTCCAGAACATGGTTCCAGTGGCGTAGGTGATCGTAGTACTGCTTTTTGCGCTCTCCATAGGGAATGTCGCCATGTCGCGCATAGCGTTCGACCATGGTGAGAAAAACCGCCTCACTGCGGTACATGCTTTCGATGAGCTCCTCATCCAGCGGCGTGATCCCGTTCCAATCCATGCCCGGATAGCGCCCGGCCCGCTGGTCATTGGCAGACAGGAAGATGTGTTCATCGGCGTCGAGCTCCGGCCACTCCTTTCGATCGTTGAGAATGGAGATGCACGTGCCGATTTTCCATCCCCGCAATGCGCGCTCGATTGTCGGTTTACTGAAACGGCTGTCGAAGGCCTTGAGAATGATATTCACGTTCCCAGTGTAACAAAGATCGCGTGGTGGCGTGGTCTATTTCTCGATCAGATCCCATGCAAGCGGCGTCCCCCGTTCGATCATTTTATTCGCTTTTCGGCCGAGAACATTCTTGAGTTCCTTCGGCGGCAGGCCGTAGCCGGGCCGGATACAGCGGACATTCTCCGATGTCAGTTTCCCGCCGGCTTCGATGTCTCTGACCGCGAAGAGCGAGCGCCGGAAGACGGCCGTCGCATGTTCGTGTTCGGTGCGGCCATAGGAGACCGTTCCCAAGGCTTTCTCCGTGATGCGAATGGCGGCGGTCATTTCCTTGAATTCCTGCGGTTCGAGGGAAAAAGGACTATCGGGACCCGGCTCTTTCCGTGTCATGCAAAAATGTTTCTCCACAACGCACGCGCCGAGCGCGACGGCTGCGATGGGTACCGCCGTTCCCAGCGTGTGGTCCGACAGACCGACGGGGACCCCAAATCTTTCCTGTAGGTCGGTGATGGTGCGCAGATTCGACTCTTCCGGAGGCGTTGGGTAGGCGCTCGTGCATTTAAGCAGGATGATCTGATCGTTGCCAGTTGATCGCACCGTTGCGACTGCTTCTTCGATTTCTTCGAGTTGTGCCATCCCTGTCGAGAGGAGCACAGGCTTCCCCGTCTGCGCGGCTAAGCGAATCAGTTCCGGATCGATGAGTTCGAACGAAGCGATTTTGTACGCAGGTATGTCCATTTCTCTGAGGAAATCAACGGAAGCCGCATCGGAGGGAGCCGAGAAAAGGTCCATGCCGAGGAAGTTCGCAATATCTTTCAGTTTCGGCTGCCACTCCCACGGCATGAAAGCCTCACGGTAGAGTTCATGGAGTGTCTTCCCTTCCCACAATGTTCCTTTGCCGATACGAAATTCATTCTTGTCGGAATCGATGGTGTGCGCGTCGGCGGTGTAGGTCTGCAGTTTCACTGCATCCGCTCCAGCTTCTTTCATGGCATGGACGATCTCTACCGCTCTGTCGAAATTCCCGTGGTGGTTGCACGACATCTCCGCGACGATGTATGTCGGCTCTCCCGGGCCGATCTTGCGTCCGTTGATGCGGATATCCGGCGTCATGGGACGGAGCGGATGAGTTGGAACGCCTCGGCGGCCCGGCAGCCAGCGACGCTGCCCCATCTCTGCGCGACTGCGCGCAGAGCCTCCACTGAGCGGGGATGTGGGAAGGGCCGGATCTCCGACGCATACGTCCGCATAGCTTCGATTTTTTTCTCTAATGTCCTAGCGATGTCCACGAAGGTGTTCGGATGGAAGGCCGGGGCAAACTGCTGGAAGGACCACTCAGTAGAGGAGCCGACTTCGTAGGCAAAGACACGCTTCACCGCTGCCCCTTCCATCGGGCGTGTGGCGGTGAGCACCGCGCGGAAGGTGCGTTCATGGTCGATATTCAGGTCGCCGCCATTCTGTGTGTAGATCTCTTCGGGTGCGACGCGCTTAATGCTCTCCTCCACGATTTTGACAATGTCGAGGAGTGCGACGGTGTCGAAGCGGTTATCCGGGAGTTTGGCGAGCGTCACGTTCTTTACTCCAAGAATTGCCGCCGCCGCACGGGCATGCACGTGCAGACGCTCGAGTGTGTCCTTATCCTCCTGCGATCCGCTCGTGCCGCGAGACGTCATTCCCTCTCCGAGAATCAGGATCGACACATCGTGCCTGGCCTCCGTGAGGCGCGCGATGGTTCCGCCACAGCCCAGCACTTCATCATCCGGATGCGCCGCAACAACGAGGACATTCATTTGGATCGATGGGAAGGATGTACAGAGATTGTAGATGTTTTTTCCCTCTTTTTCCCGAAAATGCTTGTTTTCTCAAGGTGGGCAGAAGGTGTAGGTTTACTCCATGAAAAACGTCCTTATGACGTGTGCTGGCGGTGCTGGTTCCCTCCTCCTCGCGGAGTCCCTGAAACGGACGTATCGGGTCCATCTCGCTGACGCGAACGACATGAATCCGGCGGTCTCCTCGGAATTCCCATTCCGGAAAATTCCCTTTGGAGCGGACCCTGTTTTCCCGGATGCAGTCCGTTCGCTTATAAAAGAGTGGAGCATTGATGTCGTGGCTCCCGGCGCCGATGAAGAGCTTGCACCGTTAAGCCGCTTGCGGGAGGAGCATCTCGTCGAATGTGTCATGCCTACGGGTGCCTTCATAGATCTCTGTCTCGATAAGTGTGCACTCATGCAGGCGCTGAATTCCGAAGGCATCTCCCATCTTCTTCCTTTCGCGCGACCGGACGATGTCCGCTATCCAGCGATCGCCAAGCCCGTGCGCGGCAGGGGATCGCGGCAGGTGCATCGTCTGGAGAATGCGTCCCATCTCCAGGGATATCTTGCTCTCTACGACACTGATTTCTCTCGCACCCTTGTGCAACCCGCTGTCGATGGTGTGGAATACACAGTGTCAGTCGTTGTGAACAACCATAATGTGCTGATTGGCGTTGTGCCGAAGCGCATTCTAGAAAAGCGGGGCATCACCCGCTCGGCTGTCACCGAGAAGAACGATATCATCGCAGCTGCGTGCCAGCGTATCGTCGAGCGCTTGCGGCCTTGCGGCCCGTTTAATGTCCAACTGAAGCTCTACGATGGCGTGTGTTCCATTTTCGAGATCAATCCTCGCCTCTCCACCACTGCAGTGCTCACCGAAGAAGCGTTTGGCAACGAGATCGAACTCTACATCCGATACTTCGATGCGTCGGATTGCCCTTCCCCTCCGACAATGGAAGAGGGAGTCGCGATGTATCGTACGGAGACCCATCATTTCGTCCGCACCGGCGATTAAGAGGGGATGAACGGGAATGTTTTTCCGTCGGATCGAATCACCATACGTTTCTCGATAGCGTACGCGCCCAAATATTTTCCGTAGCCCGCACCGAGGTCGATGTTGATATATCCGGGAAATACCGTCGGCTCCTCGGCGAGATGCGTGTGTCCGGCGACCAGTACAAAGCGGCCGAGATATTTTTTTTGCACGGGAATATGCTTGGGACGGAGAAAGTAATTTTCCTCCCGGAAGATCAGGGGAGACTCGGCGTACTGGTCTGCGCTCAGCCCGGCATGCAGCGCGATATATTCATCGACTATGAGCCAGTCTTTCATCTCTTGCATGAGGTCGAGGTATGGCTGCAGATAATGGGTGATGGCGGAAATGTTGTTGTTCTCCAGGGCTTTCGTGGCATCCTCTCCGTATTCATGCAGAGCTTCCTTGCCTCCGTAGCGGAGCAGGAATTCCTGCCGTGTTGTTTCCTTTCCATTGAGATAACGATCCCATACGAATTCATGGTTTCCCTTGATGAAAGTGCAAGCGTATTCGTCCTTGAGTGCTGAGAGCAGTGACAGCGTCTCCCGCGTGTCCGGCAGCTTGTTGATGTAGTCACCGAGAAAGATCAGAGAGTCTCCTTTTTGCAACGACAGGATGCCGAGCAGTCGTTCCAGCTCGCGGACATTGGCATGAATGTCTCCGATGACGTATTTCATGGGGTGCGTGAAGGAAGGAGTTCCTGCGGAAAATCCATGCGAAGGCGTTCGGCATCTGCAGGGTCCAGTGACCATCCAAGTCCGCCCAGGACTTCCTCCAGATGCGCCGCCGTGCCGCACTGTGCGATCGTGACGACGTTGTGCTGTCCCAAGAGCCATTGGATAGCGATCTGTGCCGGCGTCTTTCCATATTTTGTGCAGAGGTCACCCAAAATCGTCGGCTTTGTCTCCATTCTCAGAACATCCCGGAGCGGGCGCCAGGCGATGAACATCCAGTCGTGGCTCTCGGCATGCGCGAGCATCGCACCCGATGGGCGAATACGCAGGTTGTAATGCACCTGATTTGCCACGATCGGACGCGCGGAGACGCGCGCAGTTTCTTCCCACTGCTCCGTTGTGAAGTTGCTGACGCCAATGGCGCGGATGAGCCCCTCGTCCGCGAGGCGATTCATGGCGTGCATGCTTTCACTCGTGGGAATCCTCGGGTTCGGATTGTGAATGAGGTAGAGATCGAGATAAGCGGTTCCGAGCCTACGGAGGCTCATCTCCGCCGCCTGTAGGATATTGTCGTAACTGCAATGCTCTGGAATCACTTTGGAAACGAGGAACAGACTTTTTCGGTCAACGCCGCTGATTGCTTTCCCTACCAGTTCTTCGGTGTGCCCCCGTGCGTACCGTTCCGCTGTATCGATGTGTGTGAGGCCCGCATCGATGGCTCGTCTGATGGCTGCTACCGCCTCGGTGTCACCGGAGGGGTCCGGCTCCGTCCATCCGCCGAAGCCCCAGGTGCCGAGTCCGAACGATGGCATTGTAAAACCGTTTCGGAGCCGTTTTTCCGGGATCACTACAGTCGGGAGCATTGACCCTACACTACGTTTCACGTCCGTGTGCGTCCACTACATCATGCATCTTCTCCGCTCATACACGGTCGTACCCGTAGCGCAGGATGCGCCCGTCCTTCCGACTTTCTTCTCCCCGAAGCGAGAACCCAGCGCGCTGAAACGAATGTCTGGAAGCCAGATTATCTTCGCGCACGAGCGCGATGACCGTCCTGGCGCTTGCGGCGGCAAAGAATCTTCGGACGGCCGCTACGATCAGCGGCGTTCCCATTTTCTTACCGCGGAATTCCTCCGCGATATGCAGGTCAATCTCCGCCTCTCTCCCGGCGTCGGTGATTTCGATGCGAGCCTGGCCGATGGCACAGTCCTCTCTGTCGAGTGCAATGTAGATCGCGCACCGCGGATCCCGAATTTTTTTTGTGAACCATGCCATGTGGTCCTCCCACGGGATGGGTGCGGGCGAAAAGGAACTGGCGCGCACTACCGGATCATTTGCCCATGTCCAGAGGAGTCGCGCATCCTCCTCCCGTGCTGGACGCAGCCGGAGCGGCGACCCCATCAGGTGCATGCAGGTTCTGCTTACGCCCTGCCCATCCACAAGTTCCCTCCCGCGTAATGCCATGGCTCTTCGCCGAGGGGCGTCCTCGATGAGGCTGATCACAGCCCGGGCCAGGGCATCCACTTTGCCTGCATCGATTGTTCCGAAGTTCACAGAACACCCCTCTTTCTCGAGGTTCTCCGTAAGGCTCTCCTGATTATCCGCCAGGACGACCGTCAGTGTTGGTACCTGCATGTATGCCAGTTCGAAGCATGTCGTGCCTCCTGCGGAGAGCGCGAGGTTCGCCTGTGCCATGGTTTCCGACATCTCGCGGAGGTTCTTCAGGAAACGGAATGTGTGCGGGGTTCCGCGGATCGATTGTTCGAGTTGCGCCGTGTCTTCACGGTCTCCCCCGACGATGACATCTATCCGGAGAGGACGGTCGATGGCGGCGAGCGCGTGTAGGACTATCTCGGTCATGCAGTGCGGGTCGAACCCCCCGAGAGTGACGAGGAGCCGCGTCGGGTGTTCCAGAACGGCGTGTTCCCACGATGTCCATCGTTCGAATTCTCTCCGAAGCAATGCGTAGCGCGTTCCGAGCAGGAGGGTCGTGCCCGGATCCATCGTCGCATACCAATCCTCGCGGGCGTAGGGATTCTGGTTCAGGATGATATCCGCCGGTGCACGGCGCGCATGTCCAAAATCGTCGATGGAGAGCACGTTACATCCCTGCTCTTTCAAGGTTTTATGGAACACATCGCCAAATGTGTACCCGTCGACCACCACCCAGCGCGCGCCTATCTCCCGTGCCAGCATCGCCGTTGCGCGGGCATCTTGCTCCCCGTAGGGGGGACACTGGAGCGGATGCAATGCGCAGCCCTCCGCCAACAGGCGGCCCCCAAGGCCGGCTGGAAGTTCGGCGCACAGAAATGTCGGCGCACATCCATCGTCTTTCAACCCTTGTGCGAGCGCAAGGGAGCGCATCAGGTGGCCGCTGCCGATGGCGGGGCTGGCATCGGTGCGAAGGAGGAGATTTGCATCCATACGAGTGGCGACAGTATGACGCATGTTTGCTATAGTTTTAGCACTGTTTTCACGAAATATGATCGCTTCACCGAAGGTTGCCATCATTGACTGCGGCGTGGGGAATCATACATCGGTCTACAATGCTCTCACGCTGCTCAAGATTCCTGCAGCGATTACCTGTGATCCCGAGGCCATTGCGTCCTCTACCCATCTTATCTTTCCTGGGGTGGGCAGTTTCGCTGAGGGAATGGAGGGGATAAAGGAAAGGGGTCTCCTGGAGCTTCTCCAGGAGGAAGTGATGGTGAGAAAGAAGAGAATTCTCGGCATTTGTCTTGGCATGCAGCTCTTTGTTTCTGAGGGATTTGAACACGGCCATTTTAAAGGGCTCGGATTCATCCCCGGGAAAGTGATAAAAATAGACACGACCGCCTCCGGTTTGCGGCTCCCGCATATCGGCTGGAACGATGTTCACGTGATTGGCGATCACCAGATCACCAAAGGTTTCGATCGCCCGCCGATCTTCTATTTTGTGCACAGTTATCATGTTGTTCCCGACGATCCGTCGGTCATTGCGGGAGTGTGCGACTACGGAGTGGACGTCACGGCTCTCATCGAACATGCGAATGTGTTTGGTGCGCAATTTCATCCCGAAAAAAGCCACGATGACGGTATGCAGATCTTTAAGAATTTCCTGGAAATGTAATCATGCTCAAGCCGCGCATCATACCGGTTTTACTTCTCAAGAACGGGATTCTTGTCCGCAGTAAAACATTCACGTTCCATCAACACACGGGCAATCCCGTTGAGCAAGTGGCACGCTATACTGCCTGGAAAGCCGATGAGCTTATTTATCTCGATATCAATCGGGACGATGCGCACGATTTTCGCGAGACGCTGCACCTGATCGGGAACACAACATCGCACAGAGACGTTCCTGCAACCATGACCAACAACATGATCGACATCGTTCGCCACGTCTCCGAACGGTGCATGATCCCTCTCACCGTTGGCGGCAAAATCAGAACGCTCGATGACATCCGCATCCGCATCAAAAACGGCGCCGACAAAGTCAGCATCAATACGCAGGCGCTGAATGAACCCGTATTCATTGAGAAGGCCGCCCGTGTGTTCGGCAGTCAGTGCATCGTCGTGTGCGTCGATGTGAAGTTCGATCCGGAGAAGAAAAAACACGAGGTCTACGCTCATTTTGGAAAGGATGCGACGGGGCTCTCCCCCGTCGCATGGTGCAGGGAAGCCGAACGTCGTGGTGCGGGCGAGATCCTCCTGCAATCGATCGACAGGGATGGAACGGCGAAGGGATACGATAATGAGCTCATCCGCAGCGTCTCCGATGCTGTATCGATTCCTGTGATCGCACTCGGCGGTGTGGGAACGTATCAGCACTTCGTCGAAGGGCTCGCAGAGGGGGGAGCGAGTGCGGTCGCTGCGGCAAATATCTTTCATTTTTCCGAGCAAAGCATCATTAAAGCGAAGAAACACATGAAGGCTGCGGGGATTGACGTTCGTCTCTAGCGATCATATCGTGCGATTATGGGTAACAGAATCGCAATGCACTATTGCAGACGCTGCACGTATCCAGTGATTGCGGTGAATCTCTCCATGAACGATGAAGGTGTGTGCAGCGGCTGCATCGTTCATGATGAGAAAGATCATCTTGCTTGGGAGAGTCGTGAGAAGGAATTTCAGGAATTACTCTACGCATACAGGAATAAAGACGGAAGCAATTATGACTGTATCATCCCGGTGGGTGGAGGGAAGGACAGCCATTTCCAGGTGTGGTACATCAAAGAGAAACTGGGCTTAAACCCACTCCTCGTGACCTATTACACGCACAATTATACGCCGATAGCGGAGGAGAATCTCCGGAACATGAGCCGCGCTTTCGGCGTCGATCATTATGTTTTTACGCCCGGTCTCGAGACCATTCGAAAGATGAATCTTGCCGGGTTTAAGAAGACCGGCGACATGAATTGGCATTTTCATTGCGGCGCGTGGACCGTTCCCATGCAAGTAGCGGTGAAATTCAATATTCCGATTCTCATCTACGGTGAGCACGGCTTCATGGACCTTGCAGGCCAGTACAATTTCGAGGATCGGCCCGAGTTTACGACGCGTGAGCGGAAAGAGAACCTTCTGAGAGGATATGACTGGGACGATTTTGTCGGCAACGAAGGACTCACGGAAAAAGATCTTCTGTGGGCAAAGTACCCGACCGATGAAGAGATTGAGCGCGTCGGCATGCGCGTTCTTTTTATGGGGATCTATGTGTATTGGGACGGCAACAAAAATGCCGAGCACATGCAGAAGTACGGCTTCAAGCTCAATTCAAAACCCTATGAACGCACGTACCGGCTGGGATCGAATGTCGACGACATCCATGAAAACGGCATTAAAGATTGGCTCAAGTTCGCCAAGTTCGGGTACGGACGCTGCACCGATCATGCGTCGAAAGACATCCGTCTCGGCATCATGACCCGGGAGAAGGGTATCGAACTGGTGAAACAGTACGACCATGTCATTCCCCGGGAATCCCTGGAGTACTTTCTCTCCATGACGGGGATGGGCGAAGAGGAGTTCTTCCGCATCGCGGATACCTTCCGGGATCCGCGCGTCTGGTGGATCGAGAACGGAGAGTGGTGGAAAGACAACCTCTGGGGGGAGCCTTCTTCCTACGGGAAGGTGCAGCTCCCGAAAGAGAAGTGGGACAAATATGTTCGAAGCTGAGCAAGATTTTGGCTACGCCATCTGTGTCAGAAAATAGGTCTTTTCCTTTGAAATTCCTTTCTGTTCCAAAAACGCCCGCACCTCTTTTTTGTAACTGGTGACCATGACAATCAGGATGTCGGCGTCGCTATCGGTGATCGTCTCCGCATCGACGATTTTTGAACCATGCAGCTCTGTTCCGATTTTTTTTGGATCCTTGTCGTAGATCACCGGCGGCAAACCCACGCTCGTATTCGCCAAGAACATCAGCGTGTGCGTACCGGCGCCGTAAAAGGCGGTGCGCTTGCCTTTGTTCTTCAAAAACAGGCTGTCGATCGCGTCGTAATATTTCAACGCCTTATTCAATAAGTTGTCCCAGGCATCGGACCCCTGGTCGCATGTGTTTTTGGAATGCGGGTTCGCTTCCATGAGAATCCTTAGCACTCTATTCGATGTGGTGCCGTAGCCTTCCGTCCGCGACGACTCATAGGCCACGATGGAGTATCCTGCGCGGTTCATCAGGCGGCACATGGACGCGAGCGAAAAATAATTGACGTGCTCGAGGCAGAACGTATCCGTTTCATTCATGTCGATCGACGTGCAGTCGGGAACTTCCACGAACACGAGACCCCCGGGAGACATTCTCTTTTTCAGTTCTTCTAAGTAGTGAGCGGGGAAAACAATATGTTCCAAAACGTGTCGTACGACGATGACATCGAAACGGCGATCCTTCGCATCCATCTTGTTCGCATCCAGAAATCCATTTGCACTGAGTATACTGCAGGCCACTTCATTGAGCTCGTCGAAATAGCACCGAATGCCAAGTTTCTTCTGAGCGATCTTCAGGAACGCGCCGTTGTCGGCGCCGACTTCGAGCATTGTTTCGATGTTCCTATCGCCCATATTCTCCGAGAGAAACCGGACCTGGTTGGAGGTATGCAGCTCTTCCTCCGCGGACATTTCGTCCCTTCGGATTTGGTCGTTTTTTCTGTAATAGTCGGCCATGGTTTCATCATCAAAGGGGTTCACCATGAACGCAAAGTCGCACGCTGCACAGACGGAAAACTCAGAGGCAACGATTCCATCGAATGCCCGCACGTAGATTTTGAGTTTTCGGCGAAGAGGGCTTCCCAGATTATCACAAATGGGACAGTTCTTCACGCATTGATGCGTCGCTGTTTGCATATATGAGGAGTGTAGAATGCAGCATTTATGAAGACAATTACGCTCAGTATTCACTACAGGTACTGACCGGCGTCTACTTTGATCACTTGGCCCGTGATGTGTCGTGCGGCATCGCTGCAGAGGAACGCAACGACCGGTGCAATGTCTTCGGGTTTCCCGAGTCGCTTGATGGCACATTCACTCAGGACGAGTTCGCGCACGGAGTCGGGAGTATCTCTTTGTGATGTGGTCTCTATAAAACCGGGTGCGACGAGGTTTACATTAATAGTATTTTCTCCCATTTCGAGAGCAGCCGCTTTGACGAGCCCGACGAGTCCCGCTTTAGCGGCGTTGTAACTTGCCGAATTCTTGCGACCGCGTAGCCCGTTGATCGAGCCGATGGAAACGATCTTGCCGTGTTTCTGCTTTCGCATGACGGGGGCCACTGCGTGGATATAGTTGAATGTTCCTTTCAATGTGACATCGATGACTTGACCCCAGTCTTCTTCCGTAAGTTCCCAGAGGAGCCCCTTGCGCGCGATCCCCGCGCTACAGACGAGGGCGTGGATGTTTCCGAGTTTCTTCTGCACGTCGCCCACCACTGCGTGCGCGCGATCGAAGTTCGCGGCATCTGCCTGGTAGGCAGCCGCTTTTCTTCCGAGCGTTTCCACTGCTTTCACGACCTTGGCGGCTTCCTCCTCCTCCGAGAGGTACGTGAAAGCGACGTCGTACCCCGCACGCGCAAGCGTGCGGACGATCTCCGCTCCGAGCCCGCGTGAACCTCCTGTGACAAGTGCGATTCTGGCTTCCAAGAGCGCATTGTAGCAGAAAATGGGGGAAGGCGTTATCTCTGGTAATAGCTGCAGACCTTTTTCATTGCTTCGATGACGTCCAGGGCATCGGCGTCGGTCATTCCTGCGAAGAGTGGGAGAGAGATGATCTGTTCATAGGCGGCTTCCGCGACGGGGCACATTCCGGGATGTGTCCCAAAGTGTTCCCGGTAGAACGGATGGAGGTGGACGGGGATGTAGTGCACATTCACGCCCAAGTTCTCGGCCCGCAGCGCCTTGAAAATTTCCGTGCGGCCGACTGTGAGCATCCCCGGGTTCACCCGCACGACGTACAGGTGATACGCGTGCGAGACGTTTGGTTGCACCGTGAGTGGCGTGATGGCGTGGATCTCCGCGAATGCGGCATCATAGCGGTGCGCGACGTCCTGCCGCCGCTTCGTCCATGCGGGCACTTTGCGCAGCTGCGCGATGCCCAGCGCGCACTGGAAGTCCGTCAGACGCTCGTTGAAGCCAATGTCCGTCATCTCATAGAACCATGATCCGCGTTCCTGCCGTTCGCGGTGGTCGCTCGTGAGTCCGTGGTTGCGGAAGCGACGCATCGTTGCGGCGGCTTCGGCGTCATTGGTGGTGATCATGCCGCCCTCTCCGGTCGTCATAGGTTTGACCGCGTGGAAGCTGAAGGTGCTGAGGTCCGCGAGCGAACCCACGGGCTTTCCCTTGGAGGAGCCCCCGATCGCATGGCATGCGTCCGCGACCAGCGGGAGACCGTGACGCTCGGTGACGGCGCGAAGGCCGTCGTAGTCGCAGGGTTGTCCGGCGTAGTCCACGCAGCAGACGGCCTTGGTCTTCGGCGTGATCGCCGCTTCCACCTTTGCAGGATCGATGAGCAGGGTTCCCGGATCGCTGTCCACGAAGACCGGCGTACCGTTGAGGAAGACCGCCGCGTTCGCCGTCGCGGCGAAGGTCATCGCGGGAACAATCACTTCATCCCCGTTGCCGACGCCGAGTGCGGAGAATGCCCCATGCAGCGCCGCTGTTCCGCTACTGACCGCCACCGCCTCTTTGGCGCCGACGAAGGAAGCGAAGGCTTGCTCGAATTCTTCCACCTTCGGACCGGTGGTGAGCCAGTCGGACCGGAGAGTCTCGGTGACGACCTGCACGTCATCTTCCCCGATGGTCTGGCGGCTGTAGGGAAGCAGCGTCTCCCGGACGGGCATGCCGCCGGCGATGGCGGGGATCTCAGGCATCACTCTGCGGCAATCATTTCCCGGAGCTTCTCCACCGTCAGCCACTCTTTATTAGCGTCGCTCGCATACTGGAAACCTTCGGGAACATTGGACTCCGGCAACGATCCCTCCCCCCACGACGGAGTCTCCGGTTGAATGACGAACGAGTCGTCATATTCGACGGTGTGGCGCGCTTCATCGGTCGAGAGCAGCACTTCGTGCAGTTTCTCTCCCGGGCGGATGCCGACGGTCTTCATCATGCAGTCCGGTGCAACGACTTTCGCGAGATCCGTAATCTTCATGCTCGGAATTTTTGGCACAAACACTTCTCCGCCATGCATCTTCTGCAGACAATCGATGACGAAGCGCACACCCTGATCGAGCGTAATCCAGAAGCGCGTCATGCGGGCGTCGGTCACGGTCACGGTCCCCGTGTCACGCTGCTTCATAAACAATGGAACGACACTCCCGCGACTGCCGACGACGTTTCCGTAACGCACGCAGGCAAAGTGCGTGTTTCCAAAGCCAACGTAG
>MFYG01000021.1 GCA_001789045.1 Candidatus Peribacteria bacterium RIFCSPLOWO2_12_FULL_55_15
GGAGGTTTAACTGTCGCACATCCAGAGAAATGCTCTCCTCCTTGCGGAAAATCCTCAGACTCTACTAGCATTTCCTAGGCCAGCCCCAAAGAATAACAATCCATGCGGTCATGTCATGGGTGCGCCTCAACAGAATGTCAGCACCTTGTCCGATTCCTCGACGAGGCGCAGGAGACCTGCCATCGTCGAGATAGAGCAGGCCGCGCCCTCGGATTGTGAACGGCTTTCGAGACAACTCCCGCAGGCGAGGATCTGGCCTCCGAGATCGGCGAACTGCTTCACTTTCCTCGAAATATCGAAGTGCTCGGAGTCAGGAATACGTTCGAGTTCCACCCCCTCGCTCAAAAGAAAAATCCGCACGTCATGCTTTGCTTTCCGCGCGGTGATCGCGAGCCGCAGCGCATTCCAGACGTGCTCGGGCTCGTTCGATTGCAGGATGATGCCAAGTTTCATGTGTGATCAGGAGAGATCCTTCTTGCGTTCATCGAACTCTTTCTTGTCGATCTCCCCCTTGGCGTAGCGCTCTTTCAGGATGTCGAGCGCGGATGTTCCTCTCGCCGTATCAGAGTTGCGCGAGATCCATTTCACGAGCGCGACGATCCCGGCGATAATGAGCACCCACCAGAGGAGCATGAAGATCATGCCGAAGGGCGCGAAGCCGGAACCAAATTCCATCATGGATGACACTGTATCAGGAGCAGCGCCGTTAGACAACCCTCCCATCATGCCGCCACCCATCATCGTGCCCATCATCGTGCCCATCATGGGCATTATCATCCCAGCGTTCCCCATAGGAAGTGTCCCGTTTCCCCCGCACCCGCTCATGCGCTTCCCCATGACAACGTGCATCTGTTCTTCGCCCTCCTCGCCCATCATCCGTGTCATCATGGCGTTCATCGCCTCGTGTGCATCGCCCGTCATCTCTCCCATGAAGAACTCTCCGAGCGTGGCGAACTGTTCATCAGTGAAATCCTTACATCCCACTTCCTTCCGTTCCATCTTCTGCCAGATTTCCTTTCCCTTCGCTTCCTCGCGTGCGGTGTGGTCATCGGAGGGCATGGTGCCCGTTTCCTGCGCGTAGGCAATGGGCGAGAGGAGGAGCGTGCCGGTGATGAGAGCGATGGAGAGGCGATGAAGCATGGCATGAAGGAGGAATGTCCCGTACTATACACGTATGGACTTCGATTACACCATCATCACAGGCAAGGACTTCGAGTCAGCGCTCGCAAGCGTGCAGGAGGAGATCGCGAAGGCGGGAATGCGCGTGCTCCACGTCCACGACGTGCAAGCGACCCTCGCGGAGAAAGGGATCAACCGTGATCCGTACAGGATCGTGGAGTTCTGCAACGCGAAGTACGCAAGCGAGTTCCTCCGCGCTGATCCCAAGATCGGCCTCTGCATGCCATGCAAGATCAACGTGTACGTTCATGATGGGAAGGTCTTCCTCTCGGGGATGCGCCCCATCGTCCTATCACAGTTCTTCCCGAACGCCGATCTGGGCGATATGCCGCAGGAGGTCGATGCCATAGTGCAGTCGATCATCGACAAGGCGAAATGAAGCAGATAGGAATATTTTTCCTCTGTACACTCTGAAACAGAGACAAAAGAGCAGTTACAAATCGTCACGGAAACGGTCGCGGCCAGTCTTCGCTGAAGGCTACGATCCGGCAGGCGCAGCGGCTGCCCCCTGCTTCGACAAGCTCAGCACAGGCTGCTTTTCAGCCGCCGCACCTGCCCGTCCGTAGCTATGCGGAGGCGGGCCAATGTTCGCGGAAATCGGTTATAATTTTGTCGCCCAGGCACCACCATCTATTGTCCATAAATCTCCGTCACGCTCTGGTGACTCTCGATGTGGCGGATGACTTCGGCGAGGAGTGGGGCGATGCTGAGGAAGGTGAGGTTTTCTGGCTGGGAGGATGGCGGGGGGATGGAATCCGTTACGACAATTTCTTTGAAATCTGCTTCTCGTAGGCGCTTGGGGGCATCGCCCGAGAGGACAGCATGCGTAGCGGCGGCGTAGATATCGGGATTGGCGCCGTGACGAAGGAGCGCTGTCCGCGCAGCAAAGAGCGTCCCTGCCGTATCGATGATGTCGTCGAAGAGGATGCACGTTTTTCCGGCGACGTCTCCCACGACATGGTGCACGTCGGCTTGGCTTGTACCTGGGCGGTTTTTATGGAGGATTGCGAGGGGGGCAGAGAGGGAATCCGCGAATTTCTTCGCTCGCTTTGCGCCACCGACGTCGGGAGAGATTACTACTGGAAAGGGAAGATTCTTTGTACGGAAGTACTCTGCGAAGATCGTTCGTGCATGGATGGCATCCACGGGAATTTGAAAGAATCCCTGGATCTGGTCGCTGTGGAGATCGAGGGTGATGACGTGGTCTGCGCCGGATTCCTCGAGGAGATGAGCGATAAGCTTTGCGGAGATGGGTTCGCGCGGTTCAGTGATGCGGTCTTGGCGCGCGTAGGGGAAGTGAGGGATGATGACATGAACGGAGGCGGCGAAACTGAGTTTTGCTGCTTGGCAGAGGAGGAGGAGTTCCATGATGTCCTCGTTCGGTGTACGACTTCCTGTTTGGAGGAGGTAGACGGCGTTTCCTCGGATCGATTCCTCGAAGCGGACGTACCGTTCTCCGCAACTGAACGTTCTCAGCGCGACCTTTCCCAAGGGGACATGCAGTTCGCGCGCGAGATGTTCGGCGAGATTCTGGTGCGATGATCCTGTGAAGAGGTGCATCCTGCTAGGATGGTAGCAGATGCACGTCCGTCTCTCGACATGCTTTGGCATGGCACTCGTGGTGGCAGAGACCCAGGAGCGCCTTGGAACCTTGCAATCCCTTCTCATTCATCCTGATACGGGTGCTATTGAGGGGATCTGTTTCTTCGTCGGGGGCATGATGGGCAGGGAAGAGCACTGCGTCCAAACGCTCGATATCGTGCACTGGGGACTTCGCATCGATGTGCGGAGCGCAGAGGCGGCAGGGCCTCTCGAAGAGTGCGTGCGATTCCAGGACATTCTCCGTGAAGGCCGCATGGTGCTTGGACAGCGGATTCTCACGGAGGGGGGGCGCAGTCTTGGGTGGTGCAGAGACATCCAGTTCGATACGGAGCGCTTTCAGGTGGAGTGGCTTTTTCCACGCCAGTGGTTCCGCTGGGGAAGGCCCCTTCCCCTCGCGGCGATTCTCGAGGTGCGGCCGGATGCCATTGTCGTTCTGGAAACAGAAGTGCCGGAGAAAGAGCCGTTCCTGCGGCGGGAGATACTGAAGGCGGAGGGAGCGGTTACGCAGCCATCGCGATCTTTCAGAGAAAACTTGTTCCGACGAGGAGGATGGCAGGGAGGATGAGCCAGAGAGATTGAAGGGAAGCGAGCGTCGCTGCGAGCGTGCTTTGGGAGAAGAGAGGGAGAAGATCCGGTGCGTCTGCGATCGTCGTGCTCAGCGGGGAACTATTTCCGAGGATGGCGAGGAGGTTTAAGAGGAGGAATGCCGTCGTTGCCATACCCAGTGCAGCAGCGATGGCGGTGTCAAGCATGCTTTCCCCTTCGTAGTCTGATGAGAGTCCGCCGTGAATGGCGATGGCGACGAGGAGGCCGATGAATGCCACGAGTTTTACCATGACGATGGTCGTGGGTCCTATCGCGAAGCCGAGAATTTGGAGGATGGGTGCTGCGGAGACGCTTCCTTCCATCATTCCCATGCCGATGCCCTGGGCCGCGAACGCCGCTATGTGACTGGCGACGAGGACTTTCACCGCCTCGTGCCGTCCGATGATGAGGCTGTACGTGACGACGAGCGCGAAGAAGACGATAATGAGGAGATCCCACGTGAGGGCGACGACCATGTCTCCATGCTACCCGTTTTCCACCATGTCTGTCAGCGGCAATGAAGGGTCGGTGGCGGACCGCGCGGTCGGCCACCCCCGTTCCGCCACGAGGAATTCCGCCGCCGCCGCGATCATGGCAGCATTGTCGGTGCAGTATTCGATGGCCGTTGGCCATCGTACGGTTACCTGCCTTGTCGGCAGGCTGGCTCGTTGGCTTGTTTCTCGTTCCCCGTTGATAGATTTTTCCATCATGGATCGAAGTTCTGTATTAGCGGAGACGCCGCCCACGAGATGAATTTCTTTGATGTTTGGGAATTGTGTGAGAGCTCTCATCGTACGATCGCAGAGGTGGCGACAGATTGCGTGCTGGTAGGAAGCGGCTACGTCGGGAATTGAGAATTGAGAATTGAGAATTGAGGTGTTCTTTTGGAGATCCCTCAGGAGGTATTTGAGCGATGTTTTGAGGCCAGAGAAGCTGAAGTCGATGGTGTCGTCGCTATGGAGGGGGTGAGGGAAGGCGAAGGCGTTCGGGTTCCCGCTCTCTGCTGCCTTCGCGATGGCGGGGCCACCGGGATAGGGGAGTCCGAGGAGGCATGCGCCTTTATCGAAGGCCTCGCCGGCTGCATCGTCGCGCGTGCGGCCGAGTAGCTTTCCAGAGGTGTGTGCAGTGCGGAGCCAGAGCTCCGTATGCCCTCCGGAGACAGTGAGTGTGAGGATGGGGAATTTGGGACTGTGGCATGGGGCCTGGGACGTAGGGTTTAGCAGCCAAGTGGAAGAGAGATGCCCGAGATGATGGTGGATGCCAATGAGAGGTTTCTGCCAGATTGCTCCAATCATGCGTGCGGTCGTTGTTCCGACGATGAGTGACCCTAGGAGCCCCGGACCTTTTGTAACAGCAATGGCATCGAGATCTTCGTGGGTGATATGTGCCTCGGAGAATGCCTGTGCGATGACGGGAAGGATGCATTCCACCTGTTTTCGCGCTGCCTCTTCTGGGATGACTCCGCCGGACCAGAGGAATGCGTCTTTGGCGCTGGCGATGACATTACTGAGAATTCGTACGCCATCCTCAACGACTGCTGCTGCTGTTTCGTCGCACGATGTTTCGATACCCAAAATACGCATGGACGAGATTATAGGTTATAGGTTATAGATTATATTGTGGAATATGCTCCTATTCTTTTCATCACGCGGAAGTGGGATGGCCGTGGAGGAATGCAGCAGCTGAGTCGGGATGTGTGGAGTGGGATGCATGAGGCCTATGGCGAATGTGCGCGGTTGTGTGCCTTGCGGTCGTTGTTTGCTGTCTTTGTTCTTCGTGCTGTGGTGTTTGGTATGATCACCGTGTGGCGCGGAGGGCATGTGCACTTGGGTGATGTATCTCTTGCGCCTCTCGGGTGGTTTTTGAAGAACGTGGGGAGAGGGAAGGTCACCCTCACAGCATGCGGGCTCGATGTCATCTGGTCGCGGTGGTGGTACCAGTGGATGCTTCGGAGGACGCTTCCGTTCTTGGATCGTGTGGTATGCATCAGTCGAGCGACGGCGGAAGAAGTACGGATGAGGGGAGTGACTGAGGGGAAGATCGTCGTGATTTCGCCGGGAGTGTGGCCGGGTGTGTGTGGAACTGGGCTGCACTCGCTGGCCCGACAAATCCGAACCGTGTCGGTCGGCGCTACGTGCAGCCCAGTGCCACTTCTACTCACTATTGGTCGTCTGATCCCCCGCAAAGGCGTTGCGTGGTTTGTACACGATGTAGTGCCGCTTCTCCTCCATAATTTCCCGCACCTGCAGTACTGGATTGTTGGCGAAGGCATCGAGGAATTATTGATCAAAAAATTTATTCAAGAAAATGGGCTAGAGCATTGTGTACATCTTCTTGGGGAACTCGATGATGCCGATTTGGAGGAATGTTTTGCAGGGGCAGATCTTTTTATTATGCCGAATGTTGCAGTTATTGGGGACATGGAGGGATTCGGCATTGTCTGCATCGAGGCAAGCGCTTGTGGAGTTCCTGTGGTTGCAGCACGACTCGATGGTCTTCCGGATGCGGTGATTGATGGAGAGACGGGACGACTCTTTGAGCCAGGTGATCCGGAAGATTGCGTGAGGGTGATCCGAGAGGTGATCGGGAGGCAGTGGGATCGTCCGAAGCTTGTGCGTGCTACACTGGAATACTATGGCTGGCCAAGCCTCTTCCAGAGATACCGAGATGAAGTCTTTAGGTTCTGATGGACGTGTTGGCATTGTGAGTTGGGATTATGGGGAGCATGCGGAAGGTGGGCTTGGGCGTGCTATGGCGGAGATGGCCACCTGCTTTTGTGGAAACGGACTGCACTTGCTATCCCGACAAATCCGAACCGTGTCGGTCCGCGCTCCGCGCAGCCCGTTTCCACAAAGAATGAACTGCATCGTGCAGCGATTTAGCCGAATGATTCAGTGTATTGCCGATTCCCGTTACCTGTTTATCATTGGGCTGTGGTTTGGATTGCAGCAATGGATTGATACACATCGGATACGGACCGTGATTCTTCCGACAGGGCCGGGAGGACTTTATCTCTGGAGGAAGCCGAAGCGGTGTCGCCTAATCGTCGTTTCCTATCACATGTACTGGCAACAGGCGCGGATGGTTCCTGGGCAGTGGTGGAAGAGGATATTCGTTCCCTTGGAACGCCGGACGCTTGTATTTGCAGATCGCGTGCTCTGTTATTCCAAAGATACGGAGCGCGTCCTCCTCCGGCAGTACGGAGTTCCACGACCGAAACTCACGCTTCTCCCGCAGTTACTCGATCTCGACACATGGCATCTCCGTCTACAACCTACAACCTATCACCTACAACCTAAGGAAAGTGGTCTCTGTGTCTTCATCGGTCGCCTCGGCCGCCGGAAGGGGATCAGTATCCTTCTCCGTGCATGGGAGCACTTCCAGACGCATCAGCATGCCAATGTACTGCTCCATCGGCCGCGGTTGGTCATTGTGGGGAATGGGCGTCTGCGCAGAAGGATCGATCGCATGATTGCACGGCTCCCGTCGGTTTCTCGGGTGCCCTCCCTTCCTCAGGAGGAACTCGTTCGTCTTGTCCAGCGTGCGGAGATTGTCGTGTGTCCTTCGTACCTGGAGGGGTTCGGCCTTGCCTGCGCGGAGGCGATGGCGGCGGGGACGGCGGTCGTTGCGAGTGACTGCGACGGGCTCCGGTCTCTCATTCGCCATGGGGAGACGGGGTGGCTGGTGCCTGTGGGAGATCCTGTGGCGCTACAGAAAGGTCTGTGTCATCTTCTCGGGAATATAGACCTTCGTTCCCACCTGGCGACATCGGCGCAAGAACATATGCGTCGCTTCTTCAATTGGGAGGAGGCCACACAGCGGTTCCTCGCGGAAGTAGTGTATTCTTCTTGCGCATGAATGCTGTGCAACTCCTTTTGAAGAGGTATGCAATTGTGGCGATATGGGGAGCATTTCTCTCCATTCTCTTTCTAAAATTCCTCTGGCCGCTTGCTCGTTTCGATGCTCCTCTCGGCTATGACGCGGGGATCTACCGGTACCTATTCCTTCGGTACGGCGAATCTTTCCCCCCATTCACGTTTCCTGATCTTCCACCGTGGGCACAGGAGCATCCGCCGGGGCTCTTCCTTTTTTCCTCCATTTTTCTCCGTCTCGGCGTCCCTGTGGATTGGCTCCTTGGATGGATGTGGAATTTCTTTCCCATCCTTCTCGCGGCTTGTTCCAGTGCGGTCGTCTGGAGGAAGTGGGGGAGAGCAGTGGGTATCGTCACACTTTTCCTCTTCGCGCTGGCTCCTGCTTACTACGATGGCTTTGCGGCGATGTACTGGAAGACGTTTGCGGCACTTCTCTGGACTACGCTTTCCTTCTCCTTTCTCGAACGTAGGCAATGGTTTTTGGGGAGCGTCTTCGCATTCCTCACTGTAATCACCCATCAACAGACTGGTCTTCTTTTCATGCTTGCAACGGTGTCGTGGCTGTTCCTTTCCGCATGTTCCTCCTGGCTTCTTGTGGGCTTCTCCCGTCGGCATTTTCTAACGTTCCTTGTGGGTAGTGCCGCTTTCTTGAGTCTCGTCGTACTCTTCTACGGTCAGCTTTTCGGCGATATTATCGGGAGACTTCTCCCTCTCCTTTTCCAAGGATCCCGCGCTCCGCCCGGGAGTTTTCCGCCGCCGGATTTCTACCTTCGGCATTCCTGGCCACTTCTCCTCTTTGGGTTCCTCGGCGTACTCCGCGATCTCCGACGGGAGCGTTGGACCCCAGAGCAGCTCACACTCCTCTGGAGTTTCCTCTTCATTGCGCTGCGGCTCATCTTCTATCGCCGGTTCTTCCTCCAGTTTGAGTTTTTCCTCATTCCATTTGCCGCTTTGAGCATTGGTCTCCTCTGGCAGCGGTGGTCTTCGCCCCTTCTTCGTGGAAGTATTGTCGTGCTCATTTTGGTACAGAGTGTTTCTTCTTTGCAAGTGATGGTGCAGCGTGTGCCTGCAGTTTCCGCCCATGTATTTGCGGCTGCGCAGTCACTCCAGGCATCCCTTCCAGATCAGGCACTAGTGCTCACATTGGAGCCGATGACGACACCTTTCCTTCGCGGATGGCTTCCCGCGCACCGCGTTGGTGGACCTGGACTTTTCGACTCTTTGTGGAGCGAGGAGCAGTGGGAGCAGTTTCTTCTGGGGACTTCGATGGAACGCAGGGGACTACTTGCAACCCTTCCCGGACCGGTTTTCCTCTTTATATCGCCAGAATTTTTCTCTCTCTACGGTGCAGATGTGGAGCGGTTTCTGGCGGATCCGTGCTTTGAGAAGGGGGATCAAGCTTTTTTGTATGGCGTAAAGGAGCAGTGTGTCATGTCCCCTCAGCTGAGATGATTACCCTTTTCCCTTCTCGCACCGTTGCCATCGCACTCTTCGGATTCTCGATCCGCTGGTATGGCATGCTCTATCTTGCTGGATTTCTTCTCGCATGGTGGTTGCTTCCTCGTCTCCAGCGGTACCGTGGCCTTACACTCATACGAGAGGAATGGGAACGACTTCTCGGATTCGCCGTTCTTGGCGTCATCGTGGGGGGGCGGCTGGGTTTCGTTCTCTTTTACGAGCCGATGTATTTTTTCGCGCATCCAGTGAAGATATTCGCGGTGTGGGAGGGGGGCATGGCGTCGCATGGCGGATTCCTCGGTGTTACGATCGCTCTTCTCCTCGCTCTCCGTCAATGTAAAGTCGATCTGCTGAGGTTGGCGGATACCGTCGTGATTCCGGCAGCGCTCGGTCTTGCTCTTGGACGGATCGGCAATCTCATCAATCAGGAACTCTATGGTACGGTGACGCGTCTCCCCTGGGGAATCTCGATTCCAGGTATTTGGGGGTTGCGGCACCCAACGTCTATCTACGATGCACTCTACAATCTTTTTATTGCAGGAGTGTGTTTCTGGCATCTCACGCGTCCACGGGCAGTTCCTGGGAGGACGTGTGGGCTATTCCTTGTTCTCTATGCGGTGTTTCGTTTTCTTGTCGAGTTTCTCCGTGTGCAGGACTACGCGCCACTTGTACTCGGGTCAGTGGCGCTGAGTCGTGGTCAAGTACTAACGGTGCCAATTTTCATTGCTGGTGTGTTCCTCTGGTGGTTGGCGGGGAGGACGCGATCTCTTTTCAGACTCACATCTCAAATCTCGTAAGAGTTCTCTTGTGATTTCTCTCTCATTCCAAGGTATCTGTCCACTTGCTATCCACATCGTTATGTCACTCCCTTTCCCGCAGAGGAGAACGATGTCTCCGGGCTCTGCTTTTCGGAAGAGAAATGTCATTGCCTTCCTCCGATCGGGAATGCGATGTGCCTCCACCATTTTCTGATCGATTCCGTTCCAGACTTCATTGATGATTTTCTCCGGATCTTCCGTGTATGGGTCTTCGTTCGTCACGACGATAATGTCCGCGAATTCCGTGCATATGTTTCCAATGAGATGTCGATTCTCGCGCATCCGGTCACCGCAGCTTCCGGCAAGAACGAGGAGGCGGTGTCCTGCGGTGAGTGTTAGGCGGATAGCGGAAAGCGTTTTCTCATAGGCGGCTGGTGTGACGGTAAAATCGATGAAGACGGTAAACGGTTGCCCCTCATCGATGCATTCCATGCGACCTGGGATTCCTGCGAATGTGCGGAGTGCTTCCAAAGATTGTTGCGTGGGAATCCCAATAGCTTCTGCACATCGGAGAGCACAGAGAGCATTCTCGATGTTGAACTTCCCTGGAATGCTGATGGAGATTTTGGAAGCGATAGGGTCTGAGAGAGAGTAGGAGAGTGTTCGTTCCGATGGGATTTGGAGGTATTGATTATACGTTTCGTCATCTGCATTAAGGATTTTCGTTCCTTTCCCGTGGAGCATCCGAAAAAGTTTTCCCTTGTCTTTTCTGTACTGCTCCATTGTTCCATGGTAGTCGAGGTGCTCAGGAGAGGTATTCGTGATCGCGGCGACCGATGGCCATGTGAAGAGCGTGCGTCCCTGGACGAGGCCGTGACTGCTGTATTCGATCACTGTGTGGGTGCAGCCTTTTGCGACGAGGCGGTGTAGGAAGTGTTGGATAACGAACGGCGAGGGGGATGTTTTTTGTGTCGCGTTCCACTCGATCAGGTCATTCGCGCGGAAAAATGCCGTTGAGAGTGCGCCGACTTGAATTCCGGTGATCCTAAGAATATGTGCGATCATGCCGACAGTCGTTGTCTTCCCGTCGGTGCCGGTGATGCCGATGACGATCAATTTCCGTGCGGGGAATCTGTAGAGCATGGCTGCAATGCAAGTCTTGCTCTGGTGCCACGCGAGGCGGAGAACATTTCGGGGAGAGAGGAATGTGCGCAGAATATTCAGCATGGGATTTGGAGCCTATCATGTGTACAGTGTTCTTGTCTTTACATGCGTGGCACTCCCGAAGCGAATCGGCATCATAATGTACCTAGTTCTCGAAGGGGATCTCATAAGAGGAAGAATCTTTCTTGGGTGGATATGAAGCGCCACGAGCAGTTCCATGTATGGGCATGGAATTACCCTCCGGATACTGTGCTTCGTCTCATGGCCATTCATGCGGCGCGTGTTCCTGGGCAGTCTCTTCCACCCAATGCGCTCGACGACTTCCTCGCCTTTCTTACAGAACGTCCATGGGAAGATTTCTACGAACCGGATGCTTTGTGGCCAAGCGAGGAAGCTGTGTCACAGACAAAGACAGAGTATTTCTATGAACAACACAGATTAGACGAGGCAGAAGATACACATAATGTGATTGGTGATCTTCTTTTTCAGGAACGGTTTCCCTGGTTTCGGGAGATGTTTCTCCAGCGTGCGCTACGCTTTTTTAGGACACAGATTCCTCGGGAAGCGATGCGCCATCTTCTCACGGAGCGCTATGGCCATGATTTCTCATGGGTGAAAGCGTTGAGTTCCGATGTGCACTCTGTACTCCAAACACTTCTCGCGTCTGCATTACCACTCACACTCGATGATCCGTCGCAGGAGCGAGTTATAGAGGTTCTTATTTCTCATAAACATCGTCTGTACCAACAAATGTTCTAGTTCAGTGACTCTGCAATGCGCATGGTCTCTTTCTGGATGTTGCGCAGTTTTCTCTCGAGGCTCTCTGCGTCGTATGGAGAGACAATTGCGGTGTCGGTAGCGTGGGAGGGGTGCTAGAGCAGGTATCTCTTATAGATGAAAAGGAGTGGTGTAGTCTATGGTCTGAGGCCACTTTTATGGATCATCTAGTTCTTATTGATGGGCACCATCTGATGTACCGTGCGTACTGGGCTATACCGCGCACGCTTCGAACGCATTCTGGTCTCCAGGTGAATGCCGTGTTCGGCATGGCATCAATGCTCCTTACTATCTTGAAGCATGAGTCTCCAGATGCCCTTCTCCTCTGTTTCGATGCCGGAGGGGAGACATTTCGACACCAGGAGCATGCGGCGTACAAAGAAGGACGTCCGGAGACACCGGATGATTTCTATCAACAGATTCCCCTCATTTTGGAGATTGTTGATGCGTTCGGATTTTCCCGTATTTCCGATCTTCAGTATGAGGCTGATGATTTTCTTGGTACGTATGCGTTGGCTGGAGAGCGGGCGGGGATGCGTGTTTCGGTTGTGACAGGTGATCGGGATGCATTACAACTTGCGAGTGATGCCGTGCGCATCATTATTCCTCATAAGGGGTATCAGGAGGCCGAGTCGCTGGGACCATTGGAGATTGAGAAGAAGTACGGTGTACGCCCTGATCAAATTTCTGCGTGGAAAGGTCTTGCGGGGGATCCATCGGATAATCTTCCCGGCGTGCGTGGCATAGGTCCGAAAGGCGCTGCCAAGCTCCTCCAAAAATTTGGCACAATCGAAGCGCTCTATGGACATCTTTCCGATGTGCCGCCGTCTCTTCGTCAAAAACTTGAAGATGGAATGGAGCAAGCATTTTTCTGTCAACGCATGGCACAGCTTGTGAGCGACATTCCTCTTCCCCTTTCACTCGATGCACTCTCTCTTCGCGCACTTCCATCTGCGCGACTTTTCTCTACATTTCAGCGCTTTGAGTTCACCCTTCTCCTTCGACGCTTTCTGGAACTTCTTGTTACCTCTTACGGCTCTCGCGTGTTTCAAAAACTTCGCATTGGGAGCGAGCAGCAACTCTCGCTTTTCTAGTTTTATGTACATTTTTTGTACTCGATAGAAATTTGATCCTGTTTTTCCAGTACGCACATTCATGTTCCACCTTTCTCTCTTTGGAGAATTCCGAGTATGTTTTGTGATCAGTACCATCCATGTTGTATACGAAAGGTGATCATTTTTCCTTGCGTGCATTCCTTGATAAACCGTAGAATTCAAGTCACTCATCTTTTTTAAGGTCTATCTGTTTCTCTCCATTTTCATATGTCAAAGGAACGCGTGATTGCAAGCCTCGATGTCGGAAGCTCGAAAATACGCACTGTCGTGGCCGTTGCGGACGGAGAGAAGGATCACAGCGTTCCGAACATTATTGGGGTTGGTCTTTCTCCTTCCACTGGGATTCGTCGAGGGCAGGTCATTGATGTGGATGAGCTTGTGAATAATATCGTTTCTTCTCTCGAGGACGCGGAGCGCATGGCTGGCGTACCGGTGAATCGTGTATTCGTCGGCGTCAGCGGTTCCCATATAGAGTCCTTCGATAGCCGTGGGGTCATTGCGGTCTCGGGCGGGGAAATTGCTGTGGACGATGTTGCGCGTGTTCTAGAGGCCGCCCAAGCAGTGAGCATTCCGCCGAATCGTCGTATTCTCCATATCGAACCGAAAGGATATGCGGTCGATGATCAGCGCGGCATTAAGAATCCTGTGGGGATGACGGGCATTCGTCTCGAGGTCGAGGCGCATATCATCACCGGCCATGTTCAGCACGTGAAGAATCTCGAGAAGTGTATTGATCAAGCTGGGGTGGATATTGATGCGATCATTCCTGCCACCATTGCCGCCGGGGAGGCAACGCTAACGAAGCGACAGAAAGAGTTGGGAGTTGTCGTGGTTGATGTCGGTTCCGGATGCACGAGCGTGACGGTTTTTGAGGAAGGAACCATTCTTCATTCCATCTGTCTTCCTGTTGGGGGTGAGAACGTCACGAATGACATTGCCATTGGTCTTAGGACATCTGTAGAGACGGCTGAGCGCTTGAAAATTGAATTTGGCTCGGTGTTGCCGCAGGAGATTGGTGAACGGGAGATGATAGATCTTTCCTCTATCAGTCGTGTCGACACACAGACTGTGAGTAAGCGGTATCTTGCGGAAATTATGCAGGCGCGGTATTACGAGATTTTCTCTCTTGTGAAGGGAGAGCTCGATCGCGTGGGGCGTGCGGGAATGCTGCCTGCAGGTGTGGTACTGACCGGAGCTGCGGCAAAAGCGCCAGGTGTGCTTGACCTTGCCCGCGATACGCTGGGGCTTCCTGTACAGATGGGATTCCCTGTGGAGGTGGGGGGTGTTATTGAGAAAGTGGATGATCCTGCGTATGCCACCGTGCTTGGGGCTTTGGTGTGGGGGCTCCGTGATGGGAGCAATCCTTCGCGGAGCGGCGTGCTCCATGTCCGTCGTGCTCTCCAGCATGTTGGTGGATGGTTCAAGAGTTTACTTCCCTAGTCTTTTTTTCCTCGTGTCTTTTTCCCTTTCTCCCATGTCCGACGCCTTCCGCTCACTCTTTTCTTCCTCTCGATCTACGCCGCTTCATCCAGCACAACCGGAGTCCACGGATTCCAGGGAAGTGCGTCCGGATATGTTGCCGGGAGCGGTGATCCGCGTTCTCGGAGTCGGAGGCGGTGGATGTAATGCTGTTGCACGCATGGTGAATGGGAAGGTGCCGGGTGTGGAGTTTATCGCAGTGAATACCGATGTTCAGGCGCTCTATCACAGTCCGGCTCCTCGGAAGATTACGATCGGTCGTGGGACAACGCGAGGACTGGGTGCGGGGGCGAATCCCGAAATTGGCAAGCGTTCTGCGGAGGAAAGTACCGAAGAGATTAAGGCTGCTCTCGATGGGACTGATATGCTTTTCATCACAGCTGGACTCGGTGGTGGGACAGGGGGAGGAGGCGCTCCTATCATGGCGGAACTCGCACGCAGCATGGGTATTCTTACCGTTGCGGTGGTGACGAAGCCGTTCAATTTCGAAGGATTTCGTCGGAGGAAGCAGGCAGAGGATGCATTAGAGAACCTCAAGGGGAAAGTCGATACCCTCATTACTATTCCGAATGACAAGATTCTTTCCCTTATCGATAAGACGACACCACTGACGGAGGCATTTGAGATTGTCGATGAAGTGCTCCAACATGCCATCGAAGGCATTAGTAGTCTCATTACACAGCATGGTCTCGTGAACGTCGATTTTGCCGATGTGAAGGCCATCATGCAGGATGCCGGGACCGCGCTCATGGGGATTGGGTATGGCACGGGGGATAGTAGGGCTGCGGAAGCTGCTCGTGCTGCGGTGGAGAGCCCCCTCCTTGAGCTCTCGATTGGTGGTGCGACGGGAATTCTCTTCAATATTACCGGTGGCAATGATCTCTCGATGTTTGAGGTGGATGAGGCTGCGCGTGTCATTACGGAGAACGCTGCTCCGGAGGCGAATATCATTTTTGGAGCGGTCATCGATGAGAGTTACACGGGTCAGGTGAAGTGCACGGTGATTGCGACTGGGTTTGATTCAGCGCCTCTCTCACCTGTTTCCACAAGTCCGGCAACATCTGCACAGCGTTTTGTGAAGAATGGTTTTCATGGGAAAATTCCCCAAATGCCGCCACTGAGAGAGGAGAAGCCCGTGGAAAATGGGAAGAGGAATCTTCCGATTAGTGAGGAGGAGTTGGAGGTGCCGGCGTTTATGAGGAAGAAGATTGAAGGCGTGGGAGGGAAACTTTGAGCTCAGGGTGACACGTCTTTGTCCCTGTTGACCCGAACCCTCCTCGCGTCTTTGCCCCAATCGTTGTTTCTACCCATTCCGCCTGTTCGCATTTCACGAATATTCCCTGCGCGATCCGCTCGCCGCGCTCGACGGTGACTGGGGCTTCGCCGAAGTTATAGACCTGGATCATGATTTCATCCTTTGGTCCGCAGTAGTCCTGGTCAATGATGCCGATCGAGTGTGGGAACATCAGGGTCTTCTTCCGTGGGAGGCTTGATCGTGGGGCAATAAGGAGGGCATAGCCTTTGGGAGTCTCAATGATGACGTTTCCGGGAATAAGCCCGAGAGTTTTTGGTGGAATCACCGTCGTCTCCCTCGTCACAAAATCGAATGCCACCGCTCCCGCTGTTTCGTAGGTGGGGAGGGGGAGACTTTGGTCGTGGCGGCGGATTGGGATTTGCACAAGGCGATAATACCTCAGAGAGACGGATCATGGGGCGGAGGAGAGAAGGGTCATAGACTCATGCCGATGGCTCTGAGGTTTTGTTCTTTCACTTGGTTATCTCTCTCTCCGATCCGATCTCTGATATCCCCAGTTGTGATAATGTTTAAATCGATGAGATAATGGAAGTTTTTGAGTTCTGTTCCAAGGAGTGCTTGGACCTTCGTGTGTGTGAGAATCTGGGCAATGATTGGTTCTGTCCATCGCTTGCGCATTTCTCCGATGAAGGTTGCGCGGGCTGTCTGTGGCAGACGGGTATACGATTCATGTAGCTGCCGGAGTAATCCGTTTACAACAGCTGCTGTAGGGAGTTTTCCATTCGTGTCGGGACGCAAGAGGTTGACAAAGTGGGCGGGAGGGACCAGGAAGAGCTCGCTGATGGTATTTCCGTAATCCGAATCGATTTTCGTGAGATCTACTGTTGCTGAATATTTCTCTTCGTATGCCTCTTCTATAGATTCACGGTATTTCACAAATTCCTCTATTGTGGGGTCGTAGATAGTGATCGCCCCGCCGGTTTGCGTGTGGACAGTATTTGTCCCGAAGAGCTTGGCAATGGCGTAATCTAGGCGGTCTTCTGCCGAGGGACCGACGACATCTTTCCCATCTTTGTTTTTGTCCTGTTCATCAATGCGGAGGCCACCCCCCGCTCGTATGAGTTGCTCTGCTTTCCGAAAAGCTTTTTCGATGACGTGCTCTGCACCCATGGTGCCTTCCCTGGCACGTCTTATGTATTCGGTACTCATGAATTTGAGAGTGGAGAGGAGGTGGCTCTGTGGGGCTGAACACTGTGGATCGAATATAAGACCACCGAATGATTTCAACACTGGTTCGGTGAGGTATGGGTGCTGTCCTGGCTGGAGTGCTCTAATGAGTTTTACTGCTGCCCATGTGGGAGTGTGGCCTAAATCTCCTTTGATGATGGCGCGTTTTACAATGCCTCGTACGAAGTGGTATTCGTATTTTTCTAAGTGTGTCTGGATGTGGGGAATCATGTCCCATGCCTGTCCCTTTGCGCTTGCAAATGCAAAGCCTTCCTCTTCCTGTTTCTTCCCCGCCTGTTCGTTGCGCACTTCTATGGTGCGCCAGAATTCTTCATTCTGCATAGGAGTCCAATGGACGGGGAGTTTGATGTTTTCGCCAATGTTTTTTCCGAAGCACGTTGCTGTTCCATGACTGCCTGTTTTCAGATTGTAGAGGGCACCTCGGCTCGACATGACATTGAGCCAGGCACGGATTCGTGCTGGGCTAAAGCTCGAGCCTCTTTCTTGGAAGAGAGTAATGAGTTCTTTCGTTCCTGTTCGTTCAAATTCTCCATTCTCTGTCTTCATTTCTTTTTCTTCATTTTCCTCGAGATTTTGACGGAGCGTTCGTTGGAATTCATCATCGGGGATGAATCGTGCTGCTCCGTATGCCATGGATGCAGCACGGCGTTCTTTCTGTGTTTCCCATTTCCTTTTGTATGCTTCCCAGATTTTCTTCAGGGCAGCGGGAATAGCGAGGATTGTCATCGTGTTCTCCCACCCTTCTTTCAGGAAGCCTATTGGAGAGAAAATTTGTTTCATTTCATCCCAGTACGCCTTATTTTCTTCTTCGAATCCTTTGCGCATTTCTTGCACAGCTTTAAGGACGGGGTCGAGATATTCTGCGTATTTTTTCAGTTCTTCCTGAATCTGGGCCAACTTTATCTTTGCATTGACAGTCAGGCTGAGCTTTTTGATGATTTTCTCCTTTTCCTTCCCAAATTCTTCATCGTCTGGGTCTGTGTTGCGCCATTTGGTATCGATGTCGGGATATTGCTCTTTGATGCTTTGGAGTTCCTGTTCTAGATTCTGATGCATGGTGTCCATGGCGTGATCATCTTCGTGAAGAATGCGCATCCAGTGAGCGAAATCTCCTGGGGGGAGGTCTCCATTTTGGAATCGCTCGATGGTGTCAGCCTCGTTTTCCAAATGGGAGACGACATCGCGCTCGTGATAACAGTATGCGGCGATGTCTCTCACCTGATCCGCGATATCCACGCGGTCTTTATTTTGCTTATCCTTGGATTTTTTCCGTTCGCTCTTCTGGATTCCATCGAGCGCTTTCACAAAGCCACGATGGTCGATGAGGCGGAGGGCCTCATCCATCATTTCCCGGAGAGCTCTTGCTTTCGCGTAGAGGGATTCCTTCTGCTCTGGTTTCTGGAGCGTGCGTTCGGCATCTGTTCGCGTTACTTCCGTCACGATACCGGGTTGTGGTCCCACTTCTGTGGGGGGGTCCTCGG
Organism: Candidatus Peribacteria bacterium RIFCSPLOWO2_12_FULL_55_15; assembly: GCA_001789045.1. Classification (GTDB taxonomy): domain Bacteria; phylum Patescibacteriota; class Gracilibacteria; order Peribacterales; family Peribacteraceae; genus 01-FULL-54-110. The sequence continues at coordinate 17,974 of MFYG01000021.1, forward strand.
GATTGAGCTCGCCACTTCCTATATCTTCTGATGGTGGTGTTGGTCCTGTCTTCGTCATATTAGAGTTTACATATTCTTATAATACTGTCAATGAACCACTCCCCGCGGTCGGAGAGTTCCGGAATGAATCTCGCAATCTGCAGTCGGATAGCAGTTGCATCGGTGTCCCCCGTTTGGATTTTCACCGTTTTCTGTTGCTTCCCTTCAAAAAACTCGATGTGGAGTTCGGTGTAGAAGGGGGTAGGAACCAGCCAAAATCCCGTACAGTTATCCCAGCGGATGATGGTGCCCTCGAAGAGGAAGCCTTGGAGAAAGATTTCGATTCGCTTTTCTGGTGGAATGTGGTCGTGTAGGAGGGGATAGAGGAGACCGCAGAGGAGCATGAGGAGGGAGAATATCCAGTTCTCTGTGTAGGCGCCGTAGCTTGCGAAACTTAGGATAATGATGAAGAACACGACGTACCAACGCATTGTCCGGTTGTGTTTCGGGTGAGATGGGGCGCTCCAACTGAGGATGGGTGTGAGTTTTTCCATAAATCTTGTAATTGTAGCATAATGTCTGCATATTTACTTCTGTTCATGTGTTGCATGAATGTGAGAATTATGGGCAATTAGCTCAGCTGGTTAGAGCGCCACATTGACATTGTGGAGGTCAGTGGTTCGAGTCCACTATTGCCCACCATTCGACTCTGCCCTTTGGGCATTGCTCATGGCAAGCTATTTCAATATTGACGGCATACTGGCGCAGATTTTTCCTCGTCGTCTTCCTTCGGAGCGCGAGCTTCTTACATGTATCGATCCTATTCGTCTTGAGGGATTGGCGCTCCGCAGGAGGGGTATCACGTCGCTCGATCGCCTGGTGGCCGCAGCTTCGTATCGAGAAGCGGGTATACGGCAGATGGTGCATGTTTTCAAATACTCCCGCATGCGGGAGTATTCGCATGATCTCGTCGCCTGCCTTCTCCCCTGTTTCCGTCTTTTGTCTCATACTCCGCCTCCCGTCCTTTGCCCGGTGCCGCTGCACTGGATGCGGCTGATGTTCCGTGGTTTCAACCAAGCTGCAGACCTTGCGGCGATCATCGCGAAAGAAAAAGAATGGCAGGTACAGGCGCTTCTTCGACGTATTCGATCGAGTCCTGCCCAGGTTGGTCTTTCGACCATTTTCCGTCGTCAGAATGTGCATGGGATTTTTCGATGTATTGGAAAGTCGTCTCCCTATGTACTCCTCATCGATGATGTCGCAACGACGGGGGCGACTCTCGATGCATGCGCACGTGTACTTAAAGATGCTGGGGTGAAGCGAGTCGAAGGATTGGTGGTGGCATTAGGGTGATGGACTCCCCCGCCTGGGGAGGGAATGTTTGCCATCCAGTACTGTCTAAGGTGCGAACATTCCCTAGAAATTACGAACTAAAAACTACAAACTGCAACGCGATCTCTGTGGAAAACTTTTCTGTTTTCCACCGTATTGGTAGGATGCGGCCATATGCTTCCTGTTGTTGCCACACTTGCTTTTATTCTTCTCCTCACGGGTCTCATTTTGATCCACGAGGTTGGGCATTTCCTTGTGGCCCGTCTCTCTGGTGTCAAAGTTGAGGAGTTTGGTTTTGGCCTTCCTCCGCGTATTTTTACACTTTTCCATTGGCGGGGGACGCGTTTCACATTAAACTCGATTCCTGTGGGAGGGTTCGTTCGTCTTAAGGGGGAGGGTGCTGTGACATCATCGGCACGAATGGCCAAAGGGAGTTTTGCGCGCGCAGGCGTTCTCCGTCGTTCAGCTATTCTCCTCGCTGGGGTAGGCATGAATTTTTTTCTTGCTTTTCTTATTTTTGTCATTGGGTTTTCCGTGGGCGGGTGGGTCCCGACGTACCGAACCGTTTCAGAACTCAATGCTGCCCGTGAGCGCGGCGATATACAGTTCACTCCGAGTGTGGTTATTGAAGATGTTGTGGCTGGCGCGGGTGCGGACAGAGCAGGTGTTCTGCGGCAGAGCATCCTTCTGAAGGTAGGTTCTGTTCTTGTCTATTCGCCGGACGATGTTGTCAGGGAGCAGATGGGCAAACAACAGGTGCTCTACACCCTTCTCATTGGATTTCCACATGAACAGGAGAGCGCTGTTTTGGTCAGAGTGCAGGATGGGAAAACGGGTGTGCTCCTTCGCTCGGTTCCGCGCGATCTCATTACCCGACCTCGTTCAATTGTCGCGTCGTCGGTTCTTGCCTTGCGTGAGTCCTGGGTTGTTATGGTACAGACGGTGCGTGGGATGGGGGCGCTTTTCCTTTCCGTGCTTCGGTCTGCGTCTGTTCCAAAGGAAGTGACTGGCATTATTGGCATTGCGCATTTGACCTATGCTTCTGTGCAGGAAGGTGTCGGGACATATCTTCGTCTTGTCGCACTTTTAAGTTTGAGTCTTGCTGCATTAAATGTTCTCCCGTTTCCCGCTCTGGATGGGGGGCGCCTCCTCTTCGTGTTTTTGGAATGCTTTTGGCGGAAGCCTCAAAGTCGGCGTATTGAGCTCACTATCAATATGGTGGGTTTTAGTGTGCTTATCGGTCTTATTGTTCTCGTGACGTTCTATGATGTCCTGCGCCTCTTCATTGTCTCATAGTGCGCTCGTCCCGTCCGTAGTCCAAAAGGATTTCCGCGAGCTTTGGATTGATATTCTTCGCTTTGTTGAGCAGAAAATTCCGCGTACGCAGTTCATTACCTGGTTCCGGGATACCATGATTCTTGGAGAGGAGGAAGGGACGCTCATTGTGGGGCTTCCTCTTCCGATGTCTCTCAATTGGCACCTCGAGCACTATCGGGCAGTCACACTGCAGGCTGCACAAGCGATCCATTCGTCCATTGAACAAGTGGTGTATAAGGTGGATGTCGGGTTGAAAGATAATCCATCGCGTGCGATTGATCTTCTTCATCATTTTCCAGAGCAGAAGCGTCGCAAAGTTTCCGGAAGGCAAGAGGTGCGTCTCGCTGAGGGGATTGTCAGTAAAATTCTTAATCCACTCTACACGCTGGAGAATTTTGTCGTTGGAGCGAATAGTCGTCTTGCCTACGCTGCATCGCAAGCAGTGGCGACACAGCCTGGAGGGCGTTATAACCCCTTATTTGTCTATGGCGGCGTTGGACTTGGAAAAACGCACCTTTTGCAGGCTACAGGCAATGCCATTCTCCGGCAGCGTCCGACCGCAATGGTGGTCTATACCACGACGGAGGATTTTACCAATCATGTCATCGAGGCAATTCAGCACCAGAAGATGGAACAGTTCCGGCGGCGGTATCGCGTCGTCGATGTTCTCATCATTGATGATGTGCAGTTTCTTGCGAACAAAGAGCGGACGCAGGAGGAGTTTTTCCACACGTTCAATGCGCTCTATGAGGAACATAAACAGATCATTATCTCTGCGGATCGTCCGCCACAGGAACTGCAGTTGGAAGATCGTCTTACGTCACGCTTTGCGCGTGGCATGATTGCGGATATTTCTGTGCCGGATTACGAGACACGTCTTGCGATTTTAGTGGAGAAGGCGCAGGAGTATGAGCTCTTCATCGATCGTGCTGTTCTCGCGTTCATCGCGGAGCATGTAACACAGAACGTGCGGGAACTGGAGGGGATTTTGATGCAGGCTGTTGCGCAGTACGAGTTGGAGCAATGCATGCCGACGATTAAGAGCATTGCGGATATCATGCGCAAACTCAATCATGATCCCCATGCCTCTGAGGATCAGGTAGGGTTCGAGTATCCGAAGCAGCGGAGTGCGACGTTCCAGGATGTCCTGGAAGCCGTCAGTCGGTATTACTCGGTATCCGTGCAGGATATGCTTGGCGCATCGCGTGTCCGTGAAATTCTCCTTCCGCGTCAGATTGTGATGTTCCTTTTAAAGAAATATCTCCGCACGAGCTATGTCCGTATTGGAGAAATCTTCAGTAATCGGGACCATACGACGGTGATGAATTCGTACAACAAGATCGAAGAGATGCTGCAGAATGATCATCAACTCCTTAGAGAGATGCGGGCACTGGAGAAGGAAATGGATTTCGTGTAATTCGTGGTGGAAACCTAGGAAAAAGCCGATGTGTCATGGTGAGCGTAGACGAACCATCACATCGGCAAGCCAGTGTGTCGCCCTTCGACTACGCTCAGGGTGACACACTTCTGTTTCTTCAAAAGGCTTTCTGCTACCCTTCCTGCGATGTCTAAACGTGTGCAAGCGCCGCATGGTAAGAAGTCCCACGATGCTCCATCGGATCTCGAAAAGATGCGCCATTCCCTGGCGCATGTTCTTGCACAGGCGGTTCTGAAACTTTGGCCGGATACGAAGATCACAATCGGTCCGCCGATTGATTACGGATGCTACTACGATTTCCTCTTTCTAGAGCCTATTTCTGACGCCGACTTTCCGAAGATTGAAAAAGAGATGAGGAAGAGTATCCACCAGGGACAGACCTTCCGGTGTGACGCGCTTCCGACGAAGGACGCGAAGGCGTATTGGAAAAAACGCAAGCAGCCGTTCAAGGTGGAGCTCATTGAAGACTTAGAGAAGAACGAGGGTGTGAAGACGGTTACCCATTATGCGAATCTTGGTCCAAATGGCGAAGAGACCTTTGTCGATCTTTGTCTGGGGGGCCACGTTGCGAACCTGAGGGAGATTCCTGCGGATGGCTTTATTATTCTCAGCATTGCTGGCGCTTATTGGCGAGGAGATGAGAAGAGGGGGCAGCTGACGCGGATCTACGTTGCGGCATTTTCCACGAAAGAGGAACTCGGTGCACATCTCCATATGTTGGAGGAAGCAAAAAAGCGTGATCACCGAAAATTGGGGAGGGAGATGGATCTCTTTGTGTTCAGCGATATGGTGGGGCCTGGTTTACCGCTTTGGACTCCGAAGGGGACTATCATTGCTGACGAGCTTGAGTGTCTTGCGCGGGAGACGGAGGCGGCTGCAGGGTATCTTCGTGTCCGCACGCCTCATATTGCGAAGGGGAAGCTCTACGAGCGGACAGGTCATCTCAAGCATTACCGGCAATCCATGTTCCCTCCCATGCAACTCGATGGGGAGGAAGCCTATTACCTGAAGCCGATGAATTGCCCGCATCATCACGAGATTTTCGCGAGTAGTACGCGGAGCTACCGAGATCTTCCGATGCGTCTCTCGGAGTACGGGCACTGCTATCGTTATGAAGACTCCGGGGCACTATTCGGCCTTATGCGCGTGCGATCGCTCTCGATGAATGATGCGCACATTTACTGCACCGAGGACCAGTTTGCATCGGAGTTTGTTGCTGTCATAAATATGTACCTGAAGTACTTTACGCTCTTTGGTATCGGGAAATATGTCATGCATCTCTCGCTCCATGATCCTTTGGAGCTCGGTAAGAAGTACGTGGATAATAGGAAGCTCTGGAAACATACGGAGGACATGGTGCGATGCGTCATGAAGCAGACTGGTTGCAATGTCATCGAGGTGCCGAATGAGGCGGCGTTCTACGGTCCGAAGATTGATGTAGAGGTATGGAGCGCCATTGGTCGTGAGTTCACTCTTGCGACAAACCAGGTGGATTTCGATGTTCCGACTCGCATGGGTTTGCGGTACGTTGATCGCGATGGTGTTTCGAAGGCGCCGCTCTGTATCCATCGTGCTCCCCTTGGTACACATGAACGCTTCATCGGTTTCCTCATCGAGCACTTTGCGGGGCATTTTCCTCTGTGGCTCGCGCCCGTCCAAATCGGCTTGCTTCCGGTGGCGGAAAGTCATGAAAAGTATGCTCGTCCACTCGAAGGAGAGCTCCGCTCGAACGGCATACGCACGCAGTTTTTCGATCACACTGAGACGCTCGGGAAGCGCATTCGCGAAGGGGAGACAGCGAAGATTCCGTACCTCCTCGTGATTGGTGATAAGGAAGTTGGTGCGGATACGGTGACTGTGCGGAATGTCGCGACGAAACAGCAGGTGGTTGTGTCACGGAAGGAGTTTGTGGAAAAGACTGTGCACGATATTCGGGAGCGGAGACTCAAGTGCTCGATTGGGTGAATGCCCCCTCCCCTTGCCCATCACCCTGCCCTCTCCCGCGGGGAGAGGGAGGTGGTAAACTTGTTCCATGTTTGAAGCGTTAGAAATCGGTCCATTCATTCTCTGGACGCATGCAGTATTTCTCCTTATTGGTTCCTGGCTTGCTATAGAGTTCTTCCTTCGTCTTGCGGAGCGGGCCAATCTTCCACTGTATCACTTTCAGGAGCATGCCTGGTTATACTTTGTTGCTTTTCTCGGTGGGGGGCGTCTCGCAGCAATTCTTGCGGAGTATCACGTCTATATCCAGGATTTTTTGCGTGTTTTTGTGATCTGGGATGGAGGGTTTAGCTTTCTCGGCGGCATTGTTGGTATCGGTGTCATCCTTTCCATTGTGACACGTCAATCCCGTGCAACTTTTCTCCAGTGGCTCGATTCCATCTCTCCGGCAGCGATGTTCGGGTGGGGTTTTGATTGGCTTGGGCGTTTTGCATCTGGTCAGTCATACGGGCGACCGACGGACCTTTTCTGGGGCGTGACGTACGATGCGATGAGTGTGCGTTACACTGTTCCCGTGCATCCTGTGCAGCTGTACTATGCGGCGTCATTTTTTTCCCTAACGTTTCTCCTCCTGATTGTGCGGAAAATTTCCCGGCGTGCCGGCGCCGAGACACTCGTTGGTATTACTTTCGCAGCGGTTATTACGATGTTGTTCGAAACATTCCGTGGTGATTTCGGCATTCCGGTTTTTGCCACAAAGTTCGATTTTCTTGTTCTTGTTCTCCTCTTCTTCAGTCTGAGTCTTGTTGCTGTGTTTCAGCAATGGATGTCTCATCGTGCTCTTCTTTGCTATGTTGGCGCATTGATTCTCTGTTCTCTTGGGTACGCCCTTGTGCGTCCGTGGTTCCAATTTGCCACAATGGAGTTACGCTTCTCGCAATTCCTCGCGGTGCTGGTACTCCTTGCGAGCATCGTGTACGTTGTTGTCCATCGTCGTCGTTATCCGTATTTGTAAGTTTGTTTCTCTTTCATCGCTATGTTTTCCCTTCTCCCAACTCTTGATGCGTTTCTGGGTGTTCTTTCGGATGATCCTGCTGCGCGGGTGTTCCAGCTCAGTGTTCTGTGTCTTGGTATATTTTCGGTCTATCTGCTCTTCTACACGACACGCGATGTCCTTATCCGGAGTTCTTCCATTTCACTCCAACTTTTCTCTATTTTTCTCGTTGCTCTTCTGCCAGTGGCTGGGTTTTTCTTGTATCTCCTTTTCCGACCTTCACGGACTATTGCAGAGCGAGAGATGACAGAGATGCTCCGTACTCTTGCCCGCGGTCTGCGGTCTGCGGCAGCGATCCGCGGGGTTGCTAAGGCTGTGCGCTCAGTGGAAAGTCGGCGGGAAAAAGAGGCATCCATTCCTTCGCGTGCGTGAGTATGGACGTACTCTCGTACCTCTTTTGGCCGAATCCCGAGGGCGTATCGTACAGCGATCTTCATCCGCGGATTGCTCTTATTTTCTGTGGCATGCTTCTTCTTTCGTCGTTGGTGTTGCGTGTTATGCGAGCACGTTCACATTTCGGATCTTTCCGTCGTCTCGCGCATTCTTGGGCTCGTGCCGCTCTATGGTTTGGTTCTGTAGGTCTTCTTCTGGTTGTTGCGCGCGCTGAGGATATTCAATACATCGCTATGCGGTTTTGGTGGATCGTCTTTGGTGGAAGTTTTGCGCTGTATGTCTTTGTGCAGTGTCGTTGTGCGCGTCTTCTTTGGTATGAGGTGATCCCCTTTGTTCCATCACAGGATCTTCGAGAGAAGTATCTTCCGCGCCGGAAGCGTTCACATTGATCCTATGCGTTCTCTTACGGTGTCGGGCGTGACGTGGCATGATTGCACGCAACCAACGCGGAGCGATCTTCATGTCGTACAGCGTCGGTATCGCTTCCATACTCTTGATATTGACGATTGTCTGAGTGATCACGAACGACCGAAGATTGAGGAGTATGCTTCCTATCTTTTTCTGGTGTTCCACATTCCGTACGGGAGTGAGGCAACGGGGAGAATCCTCAAGGAGGAGATCAACATTTTCTTCGGTCGGGATTTTCTCGTCACTGTTCGTGATGGGAAGTCACCGTCTGTTGACCGACTCTGGCGCAGTCTCCATACGTCGAAACGTCGCAAGGAGGAGTACTTTGGGCGCGGTTCGGGGTTTCTTCTGCATCGTCTTATGCGTGATCTTTTCGTTGAGAGTTTTCCTCTTGTGGAAGGGATTATGCGCGAGCTTCGGCGCATCGAGGAGTCACTCTTTGGGAGTGAGGAACAATACGGCATGCTTCAGGCGATTCTCATGCTTCGGCGCAATATCATTATCATGCGGTCGATTTTGTATCCGCAACGCGCCATCGTTGCTCATCTCGAGCAAAAGAGACAATTTATTGCGGAAGACCTGGCGCTGTACTTTGATGACATTCTCGATGGGATTGAGCGACAGTGGTCGCTTCTCGATACGGCAAAGGAAATGAGCGAGGCGTTGCAGGCAACGCATGAGTCGTGGCTCACACAGAAGACGAACGCTGTCATTCGGATTCTCACAGGATTTACGGTTATCACTCTCCCCTTCATTATTGTTCCAGGGATCTATGGTATGAATGTGACGCTCCCATTCCAGGTGCGTCCGTTCGTGTTTGCATCGCTGATATTTGGCATGATAGCGGCTACAGTGGTGTTGCTCTGGTACTTTATCGGTAAGAAGTGGCTATAGGTTTTGCTTTCTTTTCTTAACATATGTCGCTCATCCAGTGTCTACGCGCACGACAAATTCTTGATTCTCGCGGGAATCCGACCGTGGAGGTTGATTGTGTACTCGATGATGGATCTATCGGGCGCGCGGCGGTGCCGTCTGGCGCTTCGACCGGCACGCACGAAGTGCTCGAGCTCCGTGATGGCGACAAAGCTCTATATGGCGGGAAGTCTGTTCTGAAGTCCGTTTGGCATGTGAATGGGGTCATGATGAAGGAACTCACGGGGAAATCGGTCAGCGATCAGCGAATAGTGGACCGGCAACTTCTGGATATGGACGGAACACCGAATAAGGCGAAGCTTGGTGCGAACGCAATTCTTGGAGTTTCCATGGCGGTTTGCCGAGCGCGTGCGGTATGTGAGAAACGTTCTCTTTGGCGGTCTCTTGTGGATCAATTTGGGGCGTTCTGTCCGCGACAAATCCCCGTTCCATTGATGAATGTTCTCAATGGTGGCAAGCATGCGGATAGCGGTCTCAGTTTCCAGGAGTTTATGATCGTTCCCACTGGGTTTGATCATTTCTCGGACGCTCTGCGGGCTGGTGTGGAAACGTACCATGCACTTCACCGTATTCTCCGGCAAGGTGGGTATGTTACGGCCGTGGGGGACGAGGGTGGGTTTGCCCCGCGTGTTCCTGATGCTCCTCATGCGTTCGATCTCCTTCTTCAGGCTATTGCCGAAGCGGGGTACCGTGACCGGATCAGGCTTGCGATTGACCCTGCCGCATCGGAGTTTTACAAGGATGGTCGGTACACCGTTGATGGGATGATCGTCGATGCACACCGGCTGTCGGACTATTACATGGATATCACGAAGCGTTTCCCCATCGTCTCTATTGAGGATAGCCATAGTGAGGATGATTGGGAGGGCTTTACAGAGCTCAATGAGCGTACAGGGAGTGCGGTGCAGATTGTGGGTGATGATCTCTATGTCACGAATGTTGAACGTATCCAGAAAGGTATTGATTGCAAGGCAACGGATGCCGTACTGATAAAATTGAATCAGATTGGAACAGTGAGTGAGACGGTGGACGCTGTTGAGCGCGCTCAAAAGAGCGGTTTGCGTGCGATCGTCAGTCATCGTAGCGGTGAGACAGAGGACACGTTCATTGCCCATTTCTCTGTTGCTCTGCAAACAGGGCAAATCAAAACGGGCGCGCCATGTCGTGGTGAGCGAACATGCAAATACAACGAGTTGCTTCGTATTGAAGAGGAACTGGGGAAGGAGGCTGTGTATATGTCGCCGTTTGGGTAGTGGTCGGGACGACTGGGCTCGAACCAGCGACCTCATGCACCCCATGCATGCGCTCTAGCCAACTGAGCTACGTCCCGAGCTATCGAATCCTACTCCTTGCCAGGAATTTGTCCTTATGCTTGGATAGAGTCTTTTCCTTTTCCTAATACTTGCATAACTTTACTATTTATTATATAATAGTAAGTTAACGATTTCCACATGAGTCTCACGTCTTCTGCCATCGATGCCGCACTTCAGGCCATCCATCGCCATTCGCGGTTCCTTATTCTCCCACACGCTAATGTTGATCCTGATGCTATCAGCAGCGCTCTTGCGTGCGCATACCTTTTCCGCGCACTTGGGAAGGATGTGACGGTCGTGTGCTTAGAATCGCTCCCCGAAACTCTCCAGTTTCTCCCCGGAGTGGAGACTGTCGCGCGGGATCCGAGCGCCGCACAGGAGTTTGTCGTTACACTTTCTCTTGGAGAGGGGGTGGAGGTGGACAAGCTCCGCTATACCGTGGAGGATCGCCGTGTCCATATCATTGTGGTGCCGAAGAATGGGAGCATCCATCCGGAGCAGGTGTCATGCGCGGATGGGAACACGCCGTACGATCTTCTTGTTATTGTTGATACGGCGGATTTGCCGCTCCTTGGGAGCGTGTACACCCGATACCCGCATCTCTTTTCCACGATTCCCATTCTCAATATCGATCATCACATCAGTAACACCCTTTTCGGACAACTTCATCTCATCGATCCTACGTGTGCCAGTACAACGGAAGTTCTCTATCACTGGGTGAGCCGTGCGCCGGAACTCAAGAAGCTGATGACAGCAGATCTGGCAACGCTCCTGCTCACCGGACTCATTACCGATACGCGGAGTTTTCAGAATCCCAATACCTCTCCACGATCGCTGGAAGTTGCGGCGGCGCTTCTCGACTCGGGTGGGCGTCAGCAGGAAATTATTCAACAGATGTATAAGACAAAACCTTTAAGTACGCTCAAGATTTGGGGGCGGGCTCTCAGTCGTATTCAGGTTGATCCAGATGCGCGCATCGTTTGGTCGGGAGTCAGCCGTGAGGATCTTACGGAAATGGCGGCAGGGAGCCGGGAAACGCACGGTATTCTCGATGAGCTTCTCTGCACGATTCCCGGAGCGGATGTGTATGTTCTTTTTACGGAGATGGAGGAGGGTGGGCTGAAGGCGAGTCTTCGGACATCTGCAGGAGTTGATGCGAGTGCTCTCGCCGCTCGAGCGTATTTGGGTGGAGGGCATCCACGGGCCGCAGGTTTCAAGGTTCCCAAGGGGGGAAACTTCCAATTGCAGGTCCTCTCCTGCGTTCAGCGACTTTCCAAATGTCTCCACGCATTGCGCGCAGAAGATGATGAAGAAAGCCATGACTTTCTCCTACGGCAACCACTGTCTCCACCTTCCTCCGTACCCAATGAGCCCTTGCAACAGGAGGTATCTCCTACAGGAACAGGCATTGATATTGTCGCGAAGATGCATGGGGTTCCCGATGCGTCGAAATCCCAGGATATTCTTCAGGAGTTGCAGGGGCCGGCGTTGTAGGAGGATCCGATGAAAAACGTTGATGTGTCATGAGCGCTCTGCTAGAATCCTTTCAACGTTTTTCCTTTCTCCTGTGCGACTTATTCATGTTGCAAAGGCATTGAGCATGACCGGGCAGGAGCTTCGCCACGAGCTTCTGCAAGTGGATTTCGGCGTGAAGCCGACCGATCGTGAGGTGTCGGATACCCTTGCCCAGGGGATCATTCGCTACCTTGCGCGCAAGTACAACATCACTCCCCAGGGGATTTCCTCTTCGTATGTTCTCGAAGAGTCTGAAGAGGAATCACCGGAATCTTCTCCTCCAGTCCCCTCATCCCCCCAACCATCTCCTGCGGTGAGAGGGAGTTTTCCCGTTAGCGCACAGGAGGCTGTTCCCGTTCTCCGCAAACTCACGTTGGAAGATATTCCACGGCCGGCTCCTTCCAAGTGCCCGATTGGTCATGTTATAGGGGAGGATCATCGGGGCTCGCGATTGATTACGGAGCGGAGCGAGGAACGGAAGAAGCAAACTCTCAAGACGCAGGAGCAGATTAAGCACAAGGAAGGAATTGTTCTGTTGCCTGCCCGTATTTCGGTGAAGGAATTTGCAGAAAAGACAGGGGTGCAGGTTCCTCTTGTTATAGAGACACTCATGAAAAATGGCGTGATGGCGACGGTGAATCAGGCGATAGATTTCGATACCGCCGTCATTGTTGCAGCGGAGCTTGCGGTCACTGTGGAACGTGAGCAGGAACAGGCGCGGGCGGAAGACCTCCTCTCACGGAATCTCAGAGAGCTTCTTAAGGATGATCCCGGCCCCCTCGTCCAGCGTCCGCCGATTGTCGTTATCATGGGGCACGTGGATCATGGGAAAACGTCGCTTTTGGATGCCATTCGAAAGACCAATGTGGCGAAGGGGGAAGCGGGAGGGATCACCCAGCATATCGGGGCGTATCAGGTTGAGCATGCCGGGAAGCGCATTACGTTCCTCGATACTCCTGGACATGAGGCGTTCACGGCCATGCGTTCACGCGGGGCTCAGATTACTGATGTCGCTGTCCTCGTCGTCGCGGCCGATGAGGGGGTGATGCCGACGACGATTGAGGCCATCCATCACGCTCGTGAGGCGGAGGTGCCGATACTCGTGGCTCTCACGAAGATGGATAAGCCTGCCGCGAATGTTTCGAAGGTGGAGGGGGAACTTGCGGCCCAGGACCTTCGGCCGGAGGACTGGGGAGGGGAAGTACCTGTGGTTCTTTGCTCTGCAGTGACAACCCAGGGACTTTCGGACCTCCTTGATCACATTCTCCTTCTTGCGGAAATGGAAAACCTCCAGGCGAATCCTGCGCGGAGAGCCATTGCAACGGTGATCGAAAGTCACCTGGATATAGCCCACGGGCCACTGGGCACTGTGATCGTGAACACGGGAACGCTCCATATTGGCGATTCCTTTGTCTGTGGGAATACCTCGGGACGCGTGCGGGCGATGATCGATGCAACGGGTGAGCGTATACAGGATGTTCCACCCTCCGGAGCTGTGCGTGTTTCAGGGTTCAGCGTGGTGCCTGATACCGGGGATATTGTCCAAGTCGTTGCGTCCGAGCGCGAGGCCCGTGCACTCTTGGAGAGTGTAGAGCGGGGCGTCGTCAACGCTGAGCGGCACGGACTGACCGATTTCGTGAGCAGACTCACTGAGGGAAAACTTACCCAACTCAAGGTTATTGTGAAGGCGGATGCCCAAGGGTCGCTCGAGGCCATCCAGTCGTCTCTTTCGAAGCAATCCACGGGAGAAGTTATCGTGAAGGTGATTCATGGCGGGGTTGGGGCGGTGACGGAGAGCGATGTCATGCTTGCTGCCGCGAGCGGCACGCTCATTATTGCTTTCCATGCGCCAGTGACGGCTTCTATTATCAAAACGGCAGAGGCACAGCATGTGCGGATTCGCGAGTATGAAGTGATCTATGCGCTTCTGGAAGATATTGCGGGCATCATGCAGGGATTACTGGTGCCAGAAGAGGAGGAGAAGGTCCTCGGGCACCTGGAGGTGAAGGGGGTGTTCTTCATGAAGAAGAACGAGCAAATCATTGGAGGGCGTGTGACGGATGGGGTGGCGAAGCGTGTGACGTTCCGGTTACACCGCGCGGATAAAGTTCTTGGCCAGGGGAAGATCACGTCGCTCCGAAAAGTCGAAAAAGATGTGAAAGAGGTTGGGGATGGGAGTGAGTGCGGTCTCAAGGTTGAATTTCCTATGCCTATAGAACTCGGCGATGTGCTCGAGATTTTCAGTAAGGAATTTCGGAAGCGGGTGGACTAGGGTGCTGGAGTTGTAGGTGGAGGAGGTGGTGGTGGTGGGGGGGTGGTGGGGGCGGGTGTGGTGAGGTTAATAATGAGATTATTCTGCCAGTCGGAGGGCAGGTTCCCGGCAATGGAGGTGTCCGCATCGACGATTCTTTTCACAGAATCAACTATTTGCTCTGAAGTTGAGCGATCGAAATCCCCGACTTTTATTGCGAGGGTATCAAGAATTCTCTGGAGTTCCTTTCTTGCTTCCTTATACTCTGGTGTACTCTTGTTTACGAGCGTTAGTATGGTCTGTTGGAACTGTTTTCCGAGGTTGGTTTCCTTGAGTTCCTTTGCTGCGGCGGCGGCTTTATCTGTGGATATGGTCTTTGCGCCAAAGAGCGGTTTCCCCGCCCATGCGTTTGCCAATATTTGATCCGGACTCAGCTTCTGTCGTGTTCTCATTATCTGCGCGGGGATGGCTAACATTGATGCCACATTGATTTTATCCGCACCGAGCCATTTTTTCCCGCGCTCCGTCCTGCTGAGGGCTTGCAATGGTCTTTTTGCCATAGCGACGCCGAATCCTCCTGAGAGCGCAACAGTTCCAGCGCTGTAACCGTAGGCGCCGATTTTCCCCAATTTCTGGCCGGTTGCTTTGATGGCAGCGCTCCCCATACCGATATATTCATCCGATTGGAGAACGGCGAAGACCCCCATCCATAGGATGATGATTGAGAGGGCCATGAACAGAAAATTGGGGAGGGCTGAAAGGACTCCGTTGGTTGTGAGGGTAATGTTATTCAGCGCAGCGGCTGTTCCGGGAGCGTTCTGTATGCTTTGCAACGCGATGAATCCTACAGCGATAGGGATGCCGGCCATAACGGGCATGAAGGCTGCAGATAGGAACTTTTTCCATATTTTGTCTGTGAATGGTTTGATGGAGTCCGCGACAAACCCGAGCGCGACGAAGGGCATGAACCCCATGGTGATCCAGAGGATTGGCAGGCGGATGATGAAGGCGAGAGCGAGGGCTGCTAGGATGATCAAGTACGAGCCTGTACCAAGCATGATGAGAAACAGCCCCATGGCAAGTTCTATTGTTTCCGTGAACGATGATGCGGGGCTGGTGAAGATGCCGAGGTTCAATAATGGCTCAAATAATGTGGCAGCATCTGGGTTGAGCGTTGCTCCCTGTTGGAGGATTTGCGCCAAAAATGTGGTCAATCCGCTGACAACGTAGTTTGCAGGATTTCCTGCTCCGATTGGATCAATTTTGACGCAGATCAGCGCAGTAGGGCAGATGGAGCCTGGGGGGGCAAGGGTTCTGAGGATAACACCTGTGATTGCTTTGCAATTGTTGCATGGCACATGAGCGCTAAGGGAAAAGATGGCGCGTGTGCCAATAGATGCTGCGTCGACGATTACGCCGGGGATGAACCAGGAGAAGTTCACGAGGATGATGGCGGCGAGAAACTTCAGCGCGTAGCGATCGATGAATTCCTTGTTCGCTTTGATGATGGTCATGATGGCGCCGAAGAGGAAGACGGCGGCGAAACCGATGTTCACTGCGTTGCGGGAGACGGTCCAGATGTTTCGGTGGATGACAGATTGTATATCTGGACTGTAAAAGAGAAAGTACGCGATGGTCCCATTTGCGGAGGAAACGGTCGATTCGACGATTTTGATCATTATGAATATGAGCGGGACGGCGATGCTGACGAAAATTGTGTAGATGGTCCATACAATGATGCGGCCTAGTGTTGCGATGAAGATTACGAGGAGTAATCCGAAGAAGGCCTTCTGTGCTAACCACAAAGCTGTATCCCTTATGAATTTCAAGATCCCTTGTGCGACTATGGCCCAAAGCGGGGCTTGTGCGAGGAGGCCAAGAGCATGTGCCTTTTCAATGATTGCGGTGGAGAGCAGGTCTACTGTGCCGTGCGTCACGGCGATTGAGATAAGGAAGATAATGGCTATTCCTCCGCAGACGCATTTTCCAATGGAGGAGCGATATTTGTGTTTACGCATTCTTTCCAGAATAGCATATATGTCTATTTCTTGCAAGGTTTTGAGAATAGAGGACTAGACGACACCGAATGCCGATGGGTCGATTGTGGAGAGAATCGTTCCTGCGAAAATGAGCATAAGGAGTCCGACGATTGCCCACAGTATGTGGTCTTTGGCAGTTGTACGGAGACCCGGATTCCCGCCAGAATTCATGATTTCGATGCCGCCGATGACAATTCGGAGGAGGGCGAGTCCCACTCCGATGCCGATGAGCCATTTCCAGACAGCAGAAACGTAGGACATAGCGCCAAGCGTCTGCTGGGAACTGAAAGGTTGCAGGAATGTGAGAGAAGAATTGTCTGGAAATGGAAGTAGTGACCATGTTGGGACGACGTTTGATCCACATACTCTGTCGGGGCCGCAGTTGCCACTGCAGCAATCCTCTTTGAGATAACATCTCTGATTATCCATGATGCAGCATTTGGATGTCTGTGGGGAACACCTGAGGCGAAGGGGTTGCTGACAGCAGCGCTCTTCTGGATGTTCACTGCAATCTTTGCCAACTATACGACAGGCAGTATCCACTGGTGGTGGGGTAGGTAAATTACATTTACCATTTATGCAGACATTGGACCCCTGTTGACCTTGAAAACAGCAATCCGCGTTTTTATTACAGTCTTGGTCGGGTTTTTTACAGCACTTCTTATCGTAACATATCAATCCAAAAGAATAGCAACATTCTTGTGGAAACTGACATGGTTCTCCGACTGATTTACAGTGGGCACATCTTGCTTCGCCGAGGAATGTACTATTGCAGTTTCCAAAGCAACATTCATCGCTATCCGTACATTTTATACCTATGTCTTTACAGCATACATTTCCCGGTCCGCAGATCAGATCTTTGTTAGGACAGCAATCGCTTTGATCATTGCATACATCAGAGATGTTGCTGCATTCTTCTACATCTACATCTACATTTACATTGTCTGCATAGAGAGCGAGAGGGGTCAGAAGAAAAGTACCAACGAGTACGACCCGCCATGTCCGGCGCATGCGCATATGTAGGTGTATTGTAGAGTGTGATTTTTCCAATTACAATCACCGATATTTTTGGTGTGTCATTCTGTCCATGAGTACGACTGCAAGAACTCCTGCCGTGAAGGCTGGGAGCATGCTTATCAGTGGAAAGAGTTCGATCGTTCCTGCGATGACGGTGGGAAATGCCGGAACCCTTTTTATTTTCCAGTAGAGATACAATATAGGCGACACCACCAGTGACACGAGTACATTGATGATTGGTAACAATGAGAAAAGATCTGCAGTGAGTGCAAACAGAACGAGCAGAGCAATTTCAGTGGAGGAGATTTTAAACACAGCGTCCTAAGTATAGGAGATACTGAAAAACTCCGCCACTGACTGCTGTTCATCGACCCCCTCACTCCCATTCGGGCATGATGGCTTCGAACGGCTGCCCTCTCCCATAGGTGGAGGGGATAACTAAACAAATTTTTTGTTCAATAATTTCTCTTCAATCCTGCAGTAATCTTTCCTCAAGCTCATACCATTTTCACTGGCTTTTTTCGGTAAATGTGATCAAATTTGTTGCACATAGGAGAGAGCACTGAGTACTATCTGTATACATGTCTTCGGCGAGCATTCTGAAGGCGCTCTTCAGTTCGCAGACCCGGGTGAAGCTTCTCTCGACGTTCTTGCTTCACCCCGAGCGCGAATACTTCATCCGTGAGCTGACGCGCCTCCTCAGTGAGCAGATCAACTCGATCCGGCGTGAACTGGAGAATCTCCGGAGGGTCGGTCTCGTCCGCGCCAGGCACCGTAATCGCAAGAAGTATTACCGTGTCGAGCAGGATTTTCTCTTGTACGGCGATCTTCGTTCCCTCTTTTCCAAAGTGGTGCAAGGGGAGAGTCCGCTCGTCCATGGACTTCGTAATCTTCCCTATGTGCAGTTGGTGCTCCTCGCCGGGAATTTCTGTGGGACGGAGAGCAAAGTGGATCTTCTCCTTGTCGGGAATCTTCGGAAAGAGCTGGTGGAATCTCTTCTCTCTCAGGATGCACAGTACCGCCATGTGAAGTATTCCATCTTCTCTGAGGCGGATTTCCTCTATCGCCTGAGCCTCAAAGATCGCTTTGTGACGGAGATCCTGTGCGATCCCAGGCATTTGATTGTCGTCAATAAGATGCAGCCACAGATTGAGGAGGCGAGGGGGAAGAAGTGATGATCCTCCTCCGGGAGGACCTATCCAGTTTTCGTTTGACAGGGTGGTGGCAGTCCGTAGGATTCCCCTGTGACCCAGGCAGTTATCCATGGACAGAGCAAGGCATTTGTCAAAGAACGGCCGGAAATCCGGTCGGGGTATACGGTGCGGGTGCATGAGCGGATTCAAGAAGGGGAGAAGGAGCGCGTACAGGTTTTTGAGGGGCTGGTTATTGCCGTACACCATGGCCATGTTCCGACCGATCGGTCGTTCACTCTTCGGCGCACCGTATCGGGTGTGGGGGTCGAGAAGGTCTATGCTCTCCATTCCCCGCGCATCGAGCGGGTGGAAGTGCGGAAGATTGCCAAGGTGCGGCGCGCACGGCTCATGTTTCTCCGTCGGATTTCTGGCAAGGCCTCGCGTTTACAAGAGCGCCTTATCACATCGGAAGAGTCACATGCGAAGGAGCACGAGGAAGCGAACCCCTTGTCCTCTCCCTGAGGGGGAGGGAATATGTGGTCTCATGCGTACCTACCTTCTCATAGGGAACTATGGGGTCGGGAATGTGGGGGATGAGGCATTGAAAGAGTATTTTCTCCAACGATTTCCCGAGATTGAATGGGTAGTGTTATCTGCAAATCCGGAACATGTGGAGATTCCACGGTTACCGTTTGGGATTCGTTCCTTCTTCACTCCGTGGTGGCGGACACTTCTTGCCTATTGGCAGTGCAATGGGGTGGTATTTGGAGGGGGGAGTCTTTTTACCGATACAGAGTCCTCGTTGGCTCCTGTTCTCTGGTGGTGGCACGCTGTTCTGGCGGCGTTTATTCGGAAGCCTGTTTTTCTTGCGTTCCAGGGAGTCGGACCCTTCCGAACAAGGCGAGGGGAATGGTGTGCCCGGTGGGTAGGGAGGAGAGCAGCACTCCTCAGCGTTCGCGATGTGTTGTCTCTTGCGCGCGTGGAGCGATGGAATTTGAATAAAAAATGTATTCTAAGTTTCGATCCTGTTTTTTCTCTTATGATATCGAAGAATATCCGGCTCTGTCCGAGTTTCGCTGCAATACCAGTTGATGCTGTTCGATCAAAAATATTGCTCATAATTCCACGTGGAAATTCCTCGCGAGAATTCTGGGATCGTTCTGAGAAAATGCGTGGTGAAGGGTGGGATGGGGTGCGGGTACAGGAACCAAGGAGCCTCTCGGAACTCTCTGCATTTATTTCCTCATCCTCTTTTCTTCTCACTCAGCGGTACCATGCCGGAATTGTTGCTCTCGTATTGGGGGTATCTTTCGAGGCAGTGCCGCAGGTTCTAGGGGATAAGTTTGATGCGCTCAATCATGAGGATCGTGATCTTGTACATCTTCGGGAACGTGTGCGTGGGGGGGAGGAAGCACTGCGTAATGCCCTGCTATCATAGCGCTCCATGGAGATCAGGAACTTCTGCATCATTGCGCATATTGATCACGGGAAGTCGACGTTGGCGGATCGCTTTCTCGAAGTGACCGGCACGCTCAAGAAACGCGAGATGAGGGAGCAAACGCTCGATATGATGGATCTGGAACGTGAGCGAGGCATTACGATTAAGCTCACGCCAGTGCGTATGTCCTATCAGGGGATTCAACTGAATTTGATCGACACGCCGGGGCACACGGATTTCCGTTATGAGGTGAGCCGATCGCTCGTTGCCTGTGAAGGCGTGATCCTGCTTGTCGATGCGTCGCAGGGTATCCAGGCGCAGACGCTCGCCGTCCTCACGATGGCGATGGAGCATGATCTGACGATCATTCCCGTGCTGAATAAAATCGATCTGCCCTCTGCGGATACAGAGCGCGTTAGCGAGGAAGTTCGGCGCATGCTCGGTTGCAAGAAGGAAGACATCCTCCTCATTTCCGCGAAGGATGGTAGGGGAGTGGAGGAGCTGCTGCGAGCGGTGATTGAGAGAATCCCAAGTACACAGCCTCTCACCCTACCTTCTTCCAATGAGAGAGGGGCAAGCTCACGGGCGCTGATTTTCGACGCTGTCATGGATACTTACCGCGGCGTCGTCGCCTACGTCCGCATCTTCGACGGCAGCTTCAGGAAGGGGCAGGAGGTTTTCTTGCTTGGCGCCAAGGGGCGTTTCGAAGTGCAGGACGTCGGGCACTTCTCGCCGAAGTACATCGCAGATGACGAACTTCCAGCTGGATCGATCGGGTACGTTGTGACCGGAGCGAAGGATGTTGGGCTCGTGCGGGTTGGCGACACGATTGCCGATCAAGCGACCGCGCATCCGCTCCCGGGCTACAAGCATGTGCAGCCGATGGTGTTCGCCGGTTTGTATCCCTCAGAAGCGGATGGTTACCACGATCTTCGCGATGCGCTTGAGAAACTAGCGCTCAATGACGCAGCGCTCCAGATCGAACACGAGCGGAATGCCGCGCTTGGGAACGGTTTTCGCTGTGGGTTCCTTGGTCTCCTCCACATGGACATCATCCAGGAGCGTCTCGAGCGCGAGTACGACTGCGACCTTGTGATCACGGCGCCGAGCGTGCTTTATGAGGTGAAGCTGAGTGTCCGCCAACCTGCGAGCGTCGTGCGCAGCAGTCTTCTGAAGTCCGATGAGCCCGATGTTGCGCAGATCAGCAATCCCGCCGATTTCCCAGACGCTTCGTGCATCGCTGAAGTCCGCGAGCCCTGGGTCGCGCTCGAGATCGTGTGCCGTTCAGAGGATGTTGGTGCCGTTATGACGCTCACACAGGAGCGGCGCGGTACGTACTTTGGTCTCGAGTACCTCGATGCGGGCCGAGCACTGTTAAAATTCGAGGTGCCGCTCCAGGCCATCATCCTCGACTACTTCGATAAGCTCAAATCAGCGACGTCCGGCTATGGGTCGATGAGCTACGAGCCGATGGAATACCGTGCTGGCGATCTCGTGAAGTTAGCGATTCTCCTCCTTGGCGACCCGGCCGAGGCTCTGAGTACGATTGTGCATAGGAGCGAGGCGCACGCGGTCGGCGCGATAGTTTGCAAGCGCCTCAAGGAGGCTCTCCCAAAAGCGCAATTCGAAATCCCTATCCAAGCTGCGGTTGGCGCCAAAGTCGTCGCGCGCGAAACACTCGGCGCAATGCGCAAGGATGTCACGGGCTATCTCTACGGTGGTGACGTCAGCCGCAAACAGAAGCTTCTCAAGAAGCAGAAAAAGGGCAAGAAGCGGATGAAGCAGATGGGGAAGGTGACGCTCACGCAGGAGGCATTCCTCAGTGTGTTGCAACGTGATTAATGGTTGCGCGGGCCGGATTTGAACCGGCGACCTCCGGGTTATGAGCCCGGCGAGCTACCAGGCTGCTCCACCGCGCGGCGTAGACACTATTCTGCATGGAGAAAATTCCCTTTGCAAGCGAAAGCATGGACGGTAGAATGATGCCATGGCACATAAGAAAGCTGGCGGGACAACCACAAATGGGCGAGATAGTCGCGCAAAACGCCGTGGCGTGAAGCGGTTTGGCGGGCAGGTTGTTCAAGCAGGAGAAGTTCTTCTACGGCAGAAAGGTCTGCGTTTCCATTCTGGCCCATATACCTATATCGGAAGAGACGGCACTATTCACGCGGCTCTTTCTGGCACTGTAACGTTTATGAAACGCAAGTTGCCCAATTTTCATGGCTGCAATCGCCGGTGTACCATTGTGACGATTGCTCCGGCTCACTAGGATATCCCCATGTCTGACGTCGGTGGTCTTGAATCATTTACACCTGGTGAAGGTGGTTCGGGGGTTTCCGAGGAATTGAGCGAGGAAGCGAAACAACGTTTCGCAGCCGCCGGCGCCGTTCTCCAGCAGATCTATCGGGAGGAGCGCAAGGCGAAGCGACGCGACCGTTCGGTTGTGGACATCATTCTCCAGTTTCTCAATGACGACCAGCGAGCGCATCTGAGCACTCTCGTCGTTCAACTTTGTGCGAAAAATTGTCCATCACCTTTTCTTCTTGCTATTCTTTCTCTCATCAGTGAGCCATGTCTGGTGGTACTCCAAGAGTACCTTCGTGAAGCAGATGAGAAGGCATTGGATGGCAATGTTGCTCTCGAAACCGCACTGACTGCATACCAGTCACTGGATCAGGAAACGAACCGAACACTTATTGAGTGGATTACCAGACTCCAGATTGTTCTTTTCATTGAAAACACAGAGATTCTTTCATCGATTCGTCAAACGGATGGCACACTCGATCTTTCTCTTCTGCAACTCACCACATTCGTCATCCAAGAATTTTTTAGCATCAAAGGGAAGCAGGCTGAATATGAACGCGCACGGCAATTTACAGCCAGCATTCTGCAAATGCTCTTCGAGCCATTCCTCACAGATCTCCACGAACGTCCTTGATTTTCTCTCGGTGGAAGAGATAGAGCATCCAGTGTTCGATAACCGGGGTTTGTTGGAGAAATTCTTCATAGAGCGCCTGTTGCTTCTCCTCTGACGAGGGAACACCTTTTTCTTCAGCGGTTGTTTCCGGAGTTCGTAGAATCAGAAGAGTTTTCTCTCCTGGGTTTACGCGGCCAAGCTTCTCCTTTGCGAATTTGTCCTTGAACTGTGCGGAGCGAAAGTACTCGAGATCCCGGTATCCCTGCTCGATTTCTTGGAGTAAAACGCTGTTTCGATTTTCGAGTTCTTGCAGGATTTGTTCGAAAAGGAGATTCCGGTAGAAGGAAATGGTGAGACCGAATGCCATGAGACCCACCACAATGAGTCCGGCCATGATCGTGAGGTTTTTCCGGATTGGTTCCGTGCTTTGTCCGGGTGTAGGCATTCGGTCTGTATTGTAGGGTATGCTTTGTCCCTATGAATATTTATTGCAGTGGCATTGGGGGAATCGGACTCAGCGCCTACGCTTCTCTTCAGCAGGCACTGGGTCACCGAGTCTCTGGAAGTGACTCTGGAAGTACTCGTCTTCTTGGCGATTTCATGGGTCAGGGGATTACGGTGGCCACGGTGCAGGATGGCTCTGCTCTCCCGCCGGATACGGATCTTTTCGTCTACTCCGAGGCTGTTCCCTCTCATCATCCTGAGCGTGAACGTGCCAACGCACTTGGCATTCCCTCTTTCTCATATTTTCAGGCACTCGGTGATCTCTCTCGTCCGTCATTTGTGATTGCGGTGTGCGGTACGCACGGAAAGTCATCCACGGCCGCGATGGCGGCGCGCGTCCTGCTCTCCACAGGGAAGGATCCTACGGTGGTGGTGGGGACGATGGTGCCGGAATTGGATGGCAAGAATTGGCGGAAGGGGGGAGGGGAGATCTTCCTCCTCGAGGCATGCGAGTATCGGAAGTCGTTCCATTTTCTCTCTCCCGATCTCATTCTTCTCACGACGATCGATGGGGATCATTTCGATTACTACATAGACGTCTCCGCATACGAGGAGGCGTTTAGAGAGTTTTTCCGTCTTCTTCCAGCGGAGGGCTCTCTCGTGGTGCATGGGGATGATCCTGCTGCTCTCCGTGTCGCTGGATCTTCTGGGCGACGCGTGATTGATGCGGATGTTTGTCCTCTGCCTGTTCTCTCTGTTCCTGGTCGTCACATGCAGGAAAATGCGCGTCTTGTTCTCGGGATGGCACAGGTCCTCGGGATTCCCATGGATGCGGCACGCTCTTCTCTTGCATGTTTCCAAGGAACATGGCGTCGTATGGAGGTGAAAGGAATACGCGATGATGATGTATTGGTGATAGACGACTACGCCCATCATCCGCGGGAAATTCTTGTAACCATCGAAGCGCTCCGTGAGCGGTATCCCGAGCGTCGCATGGTCTGTGTTTTTCAGCCCCACACCCATGACCGCACGCGAAAATTCTACAGGGACTTTCCCCAGGTGTTTCGCGGCGTTCCTGTTGTCATTATTCCTTATATCTATGCCGTGCGTACGGAGAACGATACGGAAGAGGTCGATCTTTCTGCTTTTATTGAAGATGTTCGGGAAGGGAGCGGAGGTGAGGTCTTCGGGGATTTTACTCTCGAGGAAACGGCGACATTCCTCAATGAGGAGATTCTACATTCGGGGGATATTCTCCTCTGTATGGGTGCTGGAGACATTACGGTGCTGGCGGAGTGGATGATGATGACGAAGTCTCCGTCCGGAGCCGCTCCAGCACCGCGCTAACGATTTTTGCCATTTCTGCACGGTTCACCGGTTCCTCTGGACCAAAAGTACCGGTTGGCGCTCCTTGGGCATTCGTGTGACCGGCGATGATGTTCTCCTGAAATGCCGTTTCGATTGCTGCTGCGAATGGTGTTTCGATTACAACGTCAGAAAAGAGTTCCATCTTTGGCCACTGGAGCGGAATGTCGAGAGCGTGGAGTAGGGTCACAACGACTTCTCCCCTGGTGGCGGGTTTCAATGGGTCCACTCTTGGCGCAATGTATGCCAGCCATCCTTTCCGTTCAGCCGATGCGAAGAATGGTGAGAACCATGTGCGGCGCGCGCGCGAGTTTTGCGGTTGTTTAGAAGGATTGGTGGGAGAAATGCCAACGAGGCGATGGGTGATTGCGGAAAGCTCCGCAAGGGTTACGGGATGCTCGGGACCGAATGTTCCCGTTGGTGTGCCGTTCGCATCTTTGTATCCCGCCATAATCCCAAACTTTGCTGCTGTAAAGACGAAAGGAGCAAACCAAGAGTCTTGTGGAATATCGTGGAATTCTCTGCGTGTGCCATCAGTGATCACGGAGACGAGTTGTTCCTTTTCTTCCAGATGCTCCTGTCGCCTCCTCTCTGCTTCTTCGCAGATTAAGGTGATGGAGAAGGTGATGCGACTTCCCTTCTCGAGGAACAGGGATTTTGTCGGTGGGCTCACACATCCATCGAGTGGTCGGAAATTAACGCTGTACTGTCCCTCTGGCGTGGATGGGAATGAGGCTGGCGTTGTTCCGGTGAACGCTATCCTGTTCGGTCCTTTGAGATCGAAGGAGAGTTCTTTGGGATTACTATGGACGATGACTGTGCCGACACGGGTGAGGATGTAGTGGATGTTCACGCGGAGAGCGTCTCCTTCGGCGAATGTAAATGTCATCTGTGAGCGGTCAATGTTTTGTAAGACTTCTCCATTACTGTAGAGCCATATTTTTATTTTTGCATTTGCTCCCTCCGGGGATGTTGCCATGATAGTGTAGCTGCCCGCGGCCGGTCTTTCCAGGGAATTTTGTACTTCAGTACTCGTGATTTGTTCATTTGTTGGTGTGATAAGAGTCCATTTTCCTATCGTTCCACTGGGGCTGTGTTGTTCAATGACGATGGTGTTTGGGAGGACGGACTCTTCGGCAGAGAGTGGAGTGATATTTTGGAGGAGAGAGAGGAGAGAGAGGAGTGGGAGGAGCAGGAGAAGCATGCCACCATGGTATCATAGGAGGGGATCGATGCGCGTTTTTCCGATGAAGATCCTCTGCTGCGGGGAAAGTTTGAGGGAACGGAGAGAAGCGACAATGCCGATGCGATCGAGGATGTGCAAAAGGCGTCGGACTGCACTTGCATTCTTGGTATCGGTCATGGCAACGATCTGCTCGATACGTTTGCCACGAATGTACACCGTCGTTCCTTCTTGTGCGATCTGGTAACCGCTTGCGCGTGAGGAAGTCTGGTGGGGGCGTAGGACTGGGAGCGCGTTGTTGCTGGGCGCTTGGCGCTCGTTGCTTGGCGCGTTGCGTTTTTGTCGTTTCACGATGACTAAAGGGAGGAGCTTTTTCTTAAGCTCTTCTGTGCCGTTTTTTGTTGCTGCCGAAAGAGTACAGAATACTTCGATATTTTCTCGCTCAAGTGACTGAATGATGGCTTTCAATATCTGAGGTGAAAGGATGAGGTCAGTTTTATTAATGACGACGAGTTCTTGTTTTTCTGCGAGGAGCGGGGAGTATGCCGTGAGTTCCTTGCGAATGGTTTGGTAATCTTCGGCGATGGTATCGCTGTGAGCGCAGTCGAGGAGATGGACGAGGAGGCCACATCGTTCGATATGACGGAGGAAGCGGTCTCCTAACCCTTTTCCCGTACTTGCTCCTTTGATGAGGCCGGGAATATCGCAGACGATGTACGACGTGTCCGCTACTTTCACGACGCCAAGATTGGGGATGAGAGTGGTGAACGGATAGTCCGC
Organism: Candidatus Peribacteria bacterium RIFCSPLOWO2_12_FULL_55_15; assembly: GCA_001789045.1. Classification (GTDB taxonomy): domain Bacteria; phylum Patescibacteriota; class Gracilibacteria; order Peribacterales; family Peribacteraceae; genus 01-FULL-54-110. Next base: position 44,164 of record MFYG01000021.1, read on the forward strand.
AATGCGTGGGCGTGCGGAGCTTATGGCGGAGATTAATGTTGATTTTCCGACATTCGGAAGTCCGATGATGCCGATGTCGGCAATGAGTTTCAGTTCAAGTTTGTATTGTCGTTCCTCTCCCGGCTCGCCGAGCTCTGCAAAGTCTGGGCGTTGGCGAATGGAATTAACGAAGTAGGCGTTGCCGCAGCCTCCGCGCCCGCCGCGGGCGATGGTGACTTGGTCACCAGATTTTTCGAGATCAGCCAGGAGAACAAATTCCCCCTCCATGTGGGAGGGGATTTCCCGCCCTTCCTTTTTTTCATAGACGAGGGTTCCATGGGGCACTTTCAAGACAAGATCATCTCCATCACTTCCGTGGCATTTTTTCCCTCCTCCCATTTTTCCATCTTCGGCCGTGAAGCGTTTCTGGGAGGCGAAGGCGCTGAGGGTATCGGTATTGTCATCTGCGACGAGACACACGTTCCCCCCATTTCCTCCATTCCCTCCATCAGGGCCTCCTTTTGGCACATATTTTTCCCGTCGCCAGGAGACAGACCCGCGTCCTCCATCCCCTCCACATGCTGTGATGATCACTTCATCGAGGAACATAGATCTAAATTATAGGTGATTTTCGCACGGTTCCAATTTTTGTGTTGACTGGGTGAAATTATCACTCTAAACTTCTGAGTGATAGTCTATTTTCCATCTCTTTTTTATGTCAAAGATCATTGGTATTGACCTCGGCACGACGAATTCCTGCGTTGCAGTGATAGAGGGCGGTGAATCTGTGGTGATTCCCAATGCAGAGGGGAATCGGACAACGCCGTCGGTCGTTGCTTATAAGGATGCGGAAGTGCTCGTTGGTGTGAGTGCGAAACGTCAGGCGGTGACGAATTCCAAGCATACGATTTTCTCTGCAAAGCGCTTCATTGGTCGTCGCTTTGAGGAGGTTCAGGCTGAGGCAAAGCGGATGCCATTTGAAGTAAAGATGGGAAAGGAAGGCCGTGCAGTCATTGTGGTGCATGGGAAGGAAATGCTCCCGCAGGAAGTCAGTGCCAAAGTACTTCAGAAACTCAAGCGCGACGCAGAGGCATACCTTGGGACAACCGTGCAGAAGGCCGTCATCACTGTCCCAGCATATTTCGATGATTCCCAGCGGCAGGCGACGAAGGATGCAGGGGAGATTGCAGGTCTTGAGGTGGTGCGTATCATCAATGAGCCGACTGCTGCTGCTCTTGCGTATGGTCTTGATAAGACGAAAGAGCATAAGATTGTCGTCTACGATCTTGGCGGTGGCACGTTCGATGTTTCCGTGCTCGATCTTGGTGATGGGGTGTTTGAGGTGATTTCGACGAATGGAGACACACACCTTGGCGGGGATGACTTCGATCAGCACATTATCGATTGGATTCTTCACGAATTCAAGAAGGAACACGGGGTCGATCTGAGCCAAGACCGCATCGCGCTCCAGCGCCTGAAGGAAGCTGCGGAGAAGGCGAAGATCGAACTCTCTTCCGCAACAGAGACGGAGATCAACTTACCATTCATCACTGCCGATGCGTCGGGTCCCAAGCATCTTCTCCTCAAGTTGTCCCGCGCAAAGTTGGAGGCGCTCGTTAGTGACCTCGTTGAGCGGAGCAAAGAACCGTGTCTCAAGGCGCTCAAAAATGCCAAGCTGAAGAAAGGGGACATCGATGAGGTGGTTCTCGTTGGGGGGATGACGCGCATGCCTGCGGTGGTTGCGACGGTAAAGGAGCTTTTCGGGAAGGAACCCCACCAGGGTGTGAATCCTGATGAAGTGGTTGCCATAGGTGCTGCCATCCAAGCTGGGGTGCTTGGGGGTGATATTCATAAAGATATTGTTCTCGTCGATGTGACTCCCTTACGTCTTGGGATCGAAACGCTCGGTGGGGTTGCAACCACGATGATCGAACACAATACGAAGATTCCAACGGCGAAGACGCAAGTTTTTTCGACGGCTGCGGATAGCCAATCCTCTGTTGAGGTGCATGTGACGCAAGGGGAACGCGAGATGGCCGGAGATAACAAGTCGCTTGGTCGTTTCATTCTCGATGGTATTCCTCCCGCTCCTCGGGGGTTACCGCAAATCGAGGTTACGTTCGATATCGATAGTAATGGTATCCTTAGTGTGAGAGCGAAAGATAATGGGACAGGCAAGGAGCAACACATCACGATCCAGGGGTCGACGGGGATTAGTAAAGAAGAGGTGGAAAAGATGAAGAAAGATGCGGAGTTCCATATGGAGGAGGATAAGAAGAAGCGCGAGCGCATTGATGCACGGAATCAGGCGGATGCGCTTCTCTTCAATCTCGAGAAACAGATGCACGAGCATGATGCGAAGTTGTCCGATAGTGTGAAGAAAACGGTGAATACGAGGATGAATGATCTCAAGGATCTCCTGAAGAAGGATTCTGCAACGGTGGAGGATATCAAGAAAGCGACGGAGGAGCTGGCTGTTTCTGCTCAAGAGATTGGGAAGGTGGTGTATGAGGAGGCGCGAAAGAAGGATGGAAAGGATTCATCCTCCTCTGTCAAGGCTACGGAGGACAAGAAGGAGAAAGTAGTGGAAGGGGAGGTGGTGGAAGAGAAGAAGTAATGGATCGGTTTCCTCCTTCGCCATCCGGCTCTCGCTGGCCCGACAAATCTGAACCGTGTCGGTCTGCACTCGAGCCGGATGGCTCATGGTTCTGACTGAAAGATGTTTTATTTCATTCGGTATTACATTCGTTCCCCAATATATTTCGCTAGTTCGACTAAGCGATTACTGTAGCCCCACTCGTTGTCGTACCACGCGAGGACTTTCACCAGGGAACTGTTGGTGACCATGGTGCTCAGGCTGTCAACGATGCTCGAGCGCGGATCCCCGCGGAAGTCGGAACTGACGAGCGGTTTGTCTTCTACCCCGAGGATGTTTTTCATCTTTCCTTCTGCCGCTTTTCGAAGAGCGGCATTGACAGCTTCCGGTGTGGTCTTCTTTTCAACGACACAGACGAAATCCGTAATACTCACTGTTGGGGTCGGGACGCGGATGGCGAGACCGTTCAGTTTCCCCTTGAGGGTGGGAATGACCAGCTCCACCGTCTTGGCCGCCCCCGTCGTTGTCGGAATGATGTTTTCCGCTGCGCTCCGTGCCCGGCGCCAGTCCTTGTGGGGAAAATCGAGGATGCGCTGGTCATTCGTATAGCTGTGGACGGTGGTCATGAGGCCGGAGACGATGCCGAATGCATCGTCGAGCACCTTCGCGATGGGGGCGAGAGAGTTCGTCGTGCAGGAGGCGTTGCTGATCACATGCATGGTCTTCGGGTCGTACATTTCCTCGTTCACGCCGAGGCAGAACGTCCCATCGGCGGTGTCTTTACAGGGGGCGGAGACAATGGCCTTCTTAGCCCCCGCTGTGAGATGGAGCGCGGCCTCGTCACGCTTTGTGAATTTCCCTGTGCATTCGAGAACGACGTCGACCTTCAGTTCTTTGTAGGGGAGCGTGAGAGGATCCTTGCAGGCCGTGGTCCGTATTTTCCCATACTTGCTTGCGAGCATTCCGTCTTTGTAGCACGCGCCGCCGCAGTCGAACCGGCCGTATGTCGAGTCGAATTCGAAGAGATGTGCGAGGGTTTCCCCGTCCGTGAGGTCGTTGATGAGGACGCAACGGATGTCCGGATGTTTTGTGAGGATGATGCGCAGCGCCTGTCTCCCGATGCGGCCGAAGCCGTTGATGGCGAGGTTCATAGTGAAGAGTGTAGCACTGCTGCTGCGCCAGACAGCACTCGCTTGCCCGATGAATCCGAACCGCATCGGTGCGCTTGTGCTGTCTGGCTCCGCGTAAAAACCCCCCCCACCGACCGTCGGTGGGGGGGGTCACAGGAATGGCACTGAGATTCCGAGTAGTTGTCTTACTTCCGGAACTCTCTGATCACTCGGAGGATCAGGGGGTCCTGAGGGGTGATGGTTCCTTCCATGAGGCCCGTACCGTTGGTTCCGATAGGGCGGATCAGGAAGCGGAAATCCTTTGCATCCTTGCCGTTTTCCTTGGCCCGTTCTCCCGAAGAGAACGAATAGCCGCTGTCGTCGGCGTGGAGTTTCTTGAGTTCTTCCTCACTCGGTACCGGGAGCGAATGATCGAGAGCCCATTGGATCCCGTTCCGCTCCGTCCATGCCTTCAGTCGCCTCACCGGAACGATAAGATTAAACGTTTCGCCCGCTCCGCGGACGACCATGCCGACATACTTGCCTTTGCCGTCGTAGACGCCACCGCCGGAGCTTCCCGGGAAAGCAGCGACCGTGGTCTGGTCATAGACTTTCCCCATGTACACGCGTCCGTGCTGCGACATGATGCCACGGGTCATGGAGTTCGATCCGAATTGTCCGAGGAGCGAACCCATGTGGTAGAGCGTCGTGCCTACAGGGGGAAGTTTCTTGTCGAGATAGAAGGAGGCCGACTTGTCGAAGGCTCCCTTCCGTCGCAGCTCGATCAGCGCGAGGTCCTCGCAATTCTCGGCATCCGAGTACTTCACGATGCGGGCGAACCATCGGACATCGCCGACGGTCCGTCCCTCGTCGTCGCGGTACTGGAGGATGACGGAAGCGTCATCGAATTCGACGACCATCCGCCTTGTTCCCGTCTTGGAATCAATGATTTCGCGGGTACTTCGCAGACCCGCGACCACGTGTCCTGCCGTGATGAGGTAGGTCCTGCCGTCGACGACACGGCACACGGTGCTGGACCCTTCGGTGAACCCCGCCCGGATGGTCACCGATGTGGCCTGCAGGTGTTCGCCTAGGTCCTCGGGGCTGCCGATTTTCAGGTCAGCCGAGGCGGAGGGAGGAGCTGGCTTCTTTTCCTGTGCGGCCGCGAAAGCGGTCGAAGCGACCAGGATGGTCGCCATCAGCGCGGATGATCGCGCCTTTCCACTTCTTCGTGTTCATGAGATTTCTCCTTTTGTCAGTGCCGTTCCTGTGAATGAACGTGACCTGAACGTGTCAAGTCAATCTTGTGCCCTACGGAGGGTTTTTCCGCTGGTCAAAAGGAATGTCTGGCGAACTTGACAGTAGTGGTGTCTCATGTGTTTTTGTAAATTATTCTTGACACTCCATCAAGAGTGTTTCGTAAAGCTTCGACTTCGCTCAGGATGACATTTAGTATGCTCGCGTGTCTCTCTCTCGCGAAATTACCGATCGAGCGCTGGCGTCGCCGCAGGGGGATGGGGCGTATCGTATCACTGAGAAGCTCACAGATGCCGGGTACGACACGTGGTGGGTCGGCGGATGCGTGCGGGATATGCTCCTGGGGCAGGTGCCGCAGGACATCGATATCGGCACGGCGGCTCCTCCGGAAGCCGTATGCGTGCTTTTTCCGCAGGCGGATCTCAAGGGGAAGGAGTTCGGCAGCGTGCATGTCCTCCTCGGCCGGCGCCGCTTTGAGGTGACGACGTTCCGGGAAGATGACGAGGCATCCGATGGGCGTCGTCCGGAAACCGTCGCGTTCGGTACGCGGGAAGCCGATGCGCGGCGCCGTGACTTCACGGTGAATGCCCTCTACTTCCATCCCATTTCCCGGGAACTCTACGATCCATTCGGCGGCGAAGCCGATCTACGGGAGTTGCTACTTCGGTTTATCGGGGAACCGGCGATCCGTATCAAGCACGACGCATTGCGGCTTCTGCGGGCAGTGCGTTTTCGCGCTTTCCTCAAAGGACAGTATCATCCGGAGACCTATGCGGCGCTGCGAGAGCAGGCGAACATGGTCGAGGTCCTCTCCGGTGCGCGTATTTTTGAGGAACTGACGAAGATACTCCTCGGGCCGCGACCAGCGATGGCACTGGAGGATCTGCGGGAGCTGGGGATTCTTTCTTACGTTCTTCCGGAGCTCACTGCCTGTAAGGGGGTTCCCCAACCGACTGATTATCACCATGAGGGCGATGTGTGGGAGCATATTCTCGCCTGTGCTCGAGCCTTCCGCGAGGAAGACTGCATCGATGTGCGACTTGCTGCACTCTTTCATGATTGTGGGAAAGTCCAGACTTTTTCTCTCAAGGAACGTATCCGGTTTGATCATCATGCAAGTGTATCTGCGGATATTGCTGCGCATGCACTGCGACGATTGCAGTGCACAGAGCGGCGGGTAGAAAAAATTACATGGCTCATCCAGCATCACATGATGATGGGATCATTTGAAAAGATGCCTCTCGAGCGGCATGGATATTGGTATTACCATCCATGGTTTCCGGAACTCCTCCAGGTGATGTGGCTCGATATCGCGGGGACCGATCCTGCGGACTTTTCTTTGTATAATAAAATTGTTCAATTACGGGAGCAGTTCCTCGATCATCACCCACGTCCGGAGAAGCCGTTCCTCTCGGGGGAGGAGGTGATGGAAATTTTGGGGATGCAGCCGGGGGAGAAGGTGGGAGGGGTGCTGAAAGCTCTGCACGATGCGCAGATCCAGAGGCAAATTACGACGAAGAAGGAGGCGCGAGATTTTTTGAAACGGTTTCCAGGATTTCCTCTCCCCGGGGGAGAGGAAACAGGAGAGGGGTAGCGGATCGATCCCCCCACGTGGGAGGGGATAGACGGAGCCTGTTCTCGGCGAGTACATTTTCTTCCTATGTCTTCCGAACACGTTCCGCGTAACTACGACGATATCCCCATTCGTCGCTCCTACGACAGGGAGGTGACGCGTCCACTGGCAGGATTGAAAGTGGGAACTGTGACGACACTACGGCGACTCCGATACGGGTCCCACAATTACCATTTACTGTCGGTGCAGTATCCAGCAGCATTCGCTCCCGAACGTCCGACGGTGTTGGTGTCTGGCGGCGTGCATGGCGATGAGCCGGCTGGCGTGTATGCGCTTCTGGATTTTCTCAACAGCGGAGTGCGGGAATACGGCGATCGATGTAATTTTGTCGTGTTTCCGTGTGTGAATCCGAGTGGTTTCGAGGCGGATACGCGTTGTGCTATGAATGGCGTGGATCTCAATCGTTCCTTCGGCGTCGGCAGCGCGCAGCCGGAGGTGGCGGCGCTTGAGGAATGGCTGCGCAACGATGTGCGCCGGTTTCGTCTGCACATCGATCTCCACGAGGATAATCCCGAAGCACCTCGAGAAGAGGGCGAAGAGGGAGAGGAGAACCCCCGTGCATGTTACCTATACGAATGGATGTGCGATCACCGGCGTCGCATCGGGCGGCAGTTGATCGATGCGCTGCCGCATGGGGCAGCGGTGTGCTTGCTGCCGATGATTTGGCGGGAGGCGAATGATCGCGGGGTCATCGCCTATTCCGAAGCGTTTCGCAATGCCAAGTACGTTGTGGGGCCGTTGGATGCCTACACAATGAAACACCGGACTGATCACACTATTGTCACGGAGACGCCTGTGATCTGGTCGATGGAGAAGAGGATTGCCGTGCAGCGGTTGTGGTTACGGAAAGCGTTGGAGCTTGTGCTCGCCGGGTAGTTTCTCCCCTCACCGTGTACCCTCTCCCCCTGCCCCTCCCCCTTTGTGAAGGGTGATGGGAGTAAGGGGGTCAGTCTTGCAATGAGATGTCTCTATGGTAGTATCACCCCCTTTTCCACCTTCTTCTATGCCTGAAGTGTCCGATACTCTCCCAGTAGCCACCATTCCTCCAGTCACGGAGGTACCGGCTCCCGCTATCCGTCTTGAGCTTGGTGAACGTCTTCAATCTCTCCTTTCTCCTAAGGAACTCCAGAGTGAGGATCTCGATACGGTGCAGGAGTTCATCGAGCGAGGGGGGAGACTCATGGCGATCGACTATACGAAGCTTCCTCCGGAGGAGAAGCAAGAGGGGTTCCGGAAGGCGCGGGAGTACCTGAATCAGCCGATGCATTCGGTCGTTGCCGGGGTTTCGGTAGAGAATCCCGATCGTGTGTACCACCATCCGAATCCGAACGATCCAGCAGAGACATTTGCGCCGATTAATCCTCTCCCGCGTGAATGCGTGGAAGAAGTGATGGACATTGCGATGGATGAGGAGCGATGCCCGACGTGGGACGGACAGGAGAACTTTACGGAGCGCCAAAAGGTCATCGACCAGTTCATCGCAAGTGTATACCAAGATCGTGCGACGCTCGCCGGTCTCATGGCGCTCTGTCAGGGGAAGACGGGTTTCGAGGTCTATCGTGACATGCAGGAGCTCTTCGATTTCTGGCGGGAGTATCGAGAGGTGCAGGAGGTGATGCGTTACAATGAATCACTCTTACGTAGCAATGGCGATACCACGCTCGAATATCGACCGCTCGATGGGGTGGTTGGTATTTGGCAACCCTTCAATTTTAGTTGCATTGGGGCAGGGGACACGATGGGTGCGCTCCTCATGGGGAACTCCGTCGTCATCCATACATCGGCCCGCAATGTTGGTACGTACAAGTGGCTGTACGACAAACTCCTGGAGGCCGGCGTGCCGCCGGAACGGGTGCAGTTCGTGATTCCGCACGACGATCCTGATCCGGCGAAAATTGACAAATCCATGTCCGAGGCGCTTGCAGCGCACCCCTATATGCAGCTCATCCAGTTCACGGGGTCGCATAAAGTTGCGAAAGATCTCCATAAAATCCAGGCTCAGAAGGTGCAGGATCCGGAGGGGATTGGCCGTCTCGATTACAAACTCCAGGCGGAGGCGGGCGGGTACAATCCCTTTGTCATCACGGGGTTGCCGGACGGGGCGATGAAACCTCTCCATGCGTTCCTCGTCGCAGGAGGGCATGAGGATGATGAGCCGACAGCGGAAGCGTGGGATGAGTTCTTCGCTCGTCTCGAGCAGGAAGGTGGGACATTGCAGAATCTTCTCAATGCTGCTGTTGATTCTGTGACAGGACTGCAAGCGCACAAGTGTTCATCGTGCAAAGAATTCATTGTTGCCGTTGATGAGCGGGAATTCGATGGTCTGAGTCTCTGGAATGCGGCAATGTTAAAACTCCTCATTACAGAGCGCCTGAAGCGTGTGAAAATCGGTCCAGCCGAAGGTGGGGAAGCGGAGATGGGATCGCTGATTGATCAGAAGATGCATAACTCCGTACGCACGAGCCTCATGCAGATTGTGCAGGAGGGAGGTGTTCCTCTTACGGCCGCAACGATAGAGGAGGCAATGGATGCTTTTGTGGGTCTACCGCATGCAATGGTGCCGGTACTCTACGAAGTCCCGCAGGGGAATCTTGATACGATGGACAAGGTGGAGGTCTTTGCGCCAGTCGTGCGGTGGAATGAAGTGAAGGGGATCAATGCTGCTCTCTGCCGTGCGAACGATCTGGAGTATGCCCTCACCGCCACGGTGGTTGCTCCCACGGAGAGTGAGGCAAAGTGGCTGCGTTCGCAGATGCCGCAGGGGGTGGTCTACGTGAGTAGTGATGATGGCAAGATCGATGGGTGCACAGGAGCACCCGCGCCGCAGATCCCTTTTGGCGGGAGCGCGAAATCGGGAACGGGCTCTGCGTATCGTCCGGGGAATAGTCGCACTCCTCTGGCGTTTGCACAGGAAGTCTCCTTTCCTCGTGTCAGTCGTGGAAATTGGGGAAAAGGATTACATCCTTCGCCGACTGGCGATGTCCTCGATGGCGTTTTCCGGCGGGATCCGGAGGGAGTTGCTGTGTGGGTGCGGGAGAATGTGAAGGTGATGGTGGGCGGGGGTGGACTTGAACCACCGACCGCAGGTTTATAAGTCCTGTGCTCTAACCAACTGAGCTACCCGCCCATAGGATCATTATACTGTACTTCGTCAGGCAGGAATGCCTGACCTAAAACATTATCCCTGGTCAGGCCATGCATTCTTGCATGGCTGATAGCTTGCCTGACCTTTACTATGATTTTCCTTTCGATTGTTCCGCCGTAATGTTGACGGTCAACGGTTGTTCCACTGCACCGATGGTAATAGCGACGGTGAAGGTGCCGAGGGCTTTGATTTGGGATGGGATTGCGATGGCCTCCGGTGGGATCTCGAGGTTGTGCTGTTCTTTCAGTGCTTCGCTGATCGCTTTCTCGGAGATCGCCGCGTAGAGCTTGCCGGTCTTCGTGGTTTTCTTTGTGAAGGTGATGAACTTTCCGGCAAGCGCGGCGGCTGCCCCGGCTTGCAGGGCTTTCTCTTGTTCCTTCTCTTCCATGCGCTTCTTGATGGCTTCCGCGTAGAGCTTGCGGACGGTGGGGGTCGCGACGATGGCGAGGCGGCGTGGGAGGAGGTAATTCAGCGCAAAACCGTTCTTCACCGTGAGTAGATCGCTTTTCTTGCCGACCGTTGCGACGTCGTGGAGGAGGAGGATGTCCATTAGAGTGCGGCAGCTTGTTGACAGAGGCCCGACGATCTTAGGGGAGGTCTTGAAGAGCGTCAAATAGCCTTGTTGACCTCTTGGTCACTTTTTTGCGCTATTGGTGGCATATGTGGGAAGGAGATTGCCATATACCATTTCCACGATGTCCGGTCGTTGTCCGGTCCGACGAAGTCGAACCACACTTCTTCGAAGAATGCTCTCTTTATGAATCGTTCTGGCATGTCCCATGCCGGGTCTGCGAGCACGACGTATTCCGGTGTGATGTCGATGACGACGGAGTAGTGGTCTCCGTCCCTGTCGAACCATCCGACGATGACTGGGATGCCCTGTTTGACGTACTGCTCGACATCTGCGAGCAATCCTTGCTCTTTCTCTGTCACCGTTGCACCGACATGCTGCGCTGCGCGCACCAAACCTTCATGTTCCGTCCCATGCTCTGTGGACGCACTGGCGAGTACTGCGAGTTCTCCTTCTGTCATTTCCTTCCCAAAGGCGGAGAGCGCAATTTTCAGAGAGGCTGGTCCGCACATGTTCTCGCTCTGTTCGCAGTGTTTCACCATGACCGGCCGGCTTTTCCGCGGTTGCTGCGCGACATAGAATTTTTTGATGATCTCCCGTGAAGAAAGGTTGTAGAAGGGGTATGCCCGTTCACCAGGGAAGGCTGCCCCCTCTTTTCGTCGGAGGATGCGCTCTGCCACCAGTGCGCATTCGTGGGCGATGTCGTAGGTCAATCCTTCTGTATCCATGCGTTTTCGTTCCTCGAGCTCGTGTTCGAGAACAAAGGGTATCTCGCGTGGGTCCATTTTCCCTTCAACCCATACCTCATTTTTGGGGATGTAGTTGTACACCAGGTCGTGTCCCCCAAGGACGAACTCCGGGTCCAGATAGCTTCGTACAATTTTCCCATCGACAATGCCTATTGTGAGGGGGCCGCGCGTTTCTCTTTGAGTGATGAATGGGGGTGGCGGTTCTCCTCGCAGGAAGCCGATTTTTCTGAGTGCTGTGATGAGAGCAGCCCGTGATTCTGCTTGCAACGAGTCTATGATGCGATCACTGGCAAGGAGAAACTCGATTTCGTCGGCGAAGCAATGGTCAACCCATATCTCATTTTTGGGGATGTAGTATTTCGGAGAATACGTATTCCAGTCGGAGTTTCCTTGGTGGATGATGTTAAAATCCGTGTCGAGAGTGTTACGAATGAGGTATGCATCAACGAGCATGATGTTCTCCTGCGCGGTATCGACGGAGGATTTTTCCATATATTCGCCACTGCCAAAGTAGGTGTTTTTTTCCTATTGTGGATTGCGTTGAATTATTTTTTGGTGTCGCGTATGTATTGAGATGCTGAGTATGATGCCAAAGAGGAAGAATGCGGCGAGGAATTTTCCGAGCGTGCTCAGAAATAGTGCAGCGACACCAAATCCTATTCCGAAAAATATATTCATTCCAATAATGCGTCGTTCGGACCATCCCCGTGCAAGGAGGCGGTGGTGGAGATGTTCGCCCTGCGTGCTACCGGAGAAAGGAGAGCGACCGGCAACGATGCGTTGCGCAATGACGATGAGGCAATCAGTGAAGGGGACGCCGAAGGCGAGGAATGCCGTAGCAACTTTTCCTCCGGCGTAGATCGTGAGGATGCCGAGCATGAGGCCGAAGAACATCGTGCCGGTGTCGCCCATAATGGTGCGGGGAAATTGAAAATTAAGAATTGAGAATTGAAAATTCCGTTGTAGTGGGAAGTCAAATAGAAAGCAGCCTGCTGCGATGCTTGCGAGGATGAAGGCGAGGAGCGCAACGGATGGCTGGTTGACGCGTGTGCTCAGCGCGAGGAGGCCGATCACCGCGAAGCCGATCACCGAAAGGCCGCTTACTTGCCCCGTGATGCCGTCGAACCAGTTGAGGGCATTCATGGCGAGGCAGAGCCATGTTACTGTGAATATGCCGGAGAGGAGGGGGAGGGGAGTGAGGAAAATTGAAAATTGAAAATTGAAAATTGAAAATTGCGATGGGATGTCAATCGCATCGAGTTTGAGGTAGGGGATTCCTGTCAGGTATTCCAGTGGGTTGGTGATGGTGTATATGCGGCTTCCGGTTGCAAAAATGATGATGGCGGCAATGATCTGGATTGCGAGACGGAAGGAGGGGGGGAGGGGAGTGCGGTCGTCGATGAAAGAGACGAGTCCGAGGAGGAGGATGCCGGCGATGATGCCGGTGTTTTGGGAATTAAGAATTGAGAATTGAGAATTGAGAATGGGGGTGACGAGGATAAAGAAAATGAGGAATACGAGGATGGCAACAATTCCTGTGGGGTAGGGGAGTCGTAGGCGGCGGAGGCTGTAGCGCTCGGGGAAGTCGAGGAGGCCAATACGCGGAAAGATGTACGTTGCAGCAGCGTGGAGAATGACGCAGAGCGTGAAGGCTAGTACAGGAGTCCAGAACAACATGTATATAAGTGTAGCAATAGTTCTGTATTATTGATCCATGCAGTATCGGACTCTTGATCAGGCGGACATGCGGGGGAAGCGTGTGCTGTTGCGGGCGGGGTTCGATGTTCCCATGGAGCATGGCCGTGTTCTCGATGCGGAGCGCGTACGGGCGGTGCTTTCCACCATGCGCGCCATCCTCGATGCGGGGGCGTCCCTCATTCTCCTCGCGCATCAGGGCCGGCCGAAGGGGGAGGGGTTTGAGGCTGTATTCAGCCAGAAACCACTTGTTCCAGTCCTTGAGAAACTCCTCAATGTCTCTGTTGCATTTGCCCCGTCGTGCGTGGGTCCAGAAACCCTGGCCCTTGCTCTGGCCCTTCGCCCCGGTCAGGTTCTCCTCCTCGAAAATCTCCGCTTCCATAAGGGGGAGAAGAAGAACGACCCCGCGTTTGCCAAGGAGCTCGCGCACCTTGGCGATTTGTATGTCAATGATGCCTTTCCGAATATGCACCGGTCGGATGCGAGCATGGTTTGGGTGGCGAAGCTCTTGCCGTCGTACATGGGCATCCGTTGCGCGGAGGAGGTGCGGCATCTCTCATCCGTTCTCGAGGATCCGCGCCGGCCTTTGACGGTCATTATTGGGGGGGCGAAGATGGAAACGAAAATTCCCGTTATTGCGTCGTTTCTCACATCTGCGGATGACATTCTCCTCGGTGGAACAATCGCGAACACGTTCATTGCCGCGCGGGGGTTTGCAGTCGGCCGATCGAAGTATGAGCCGGCGTTCGTGCCGCGGGCACAGGAGTTCATGTTGGAGGGGGAGAAAGAGGACTTGGCAGACATTCACGTTCCTCGCGATGCGGTGGTGGCGAGCGAGCCGAAGGAGGGGGCCGCCACGCTGGACATTCCTTTGGAGGATATCGAGGGCGACATGGCGATCTATGACATCGGCTCGGTGACGGCGGAGCGGTACGCCGTGCGCATCGCGGCGTCGGGAATGGTGGTGTGGAACGGGCCGGTGGGAATCTATGAAGTTCCCACGTTTTCCCGCGGCACGCGGCGGCTTGCGGAAGCCATCGCACGCGCGACGCGGGAGAGGGGAGTTGCGTCGATTGTGGGAGGCGGCGACACGCTGGATTTTCACAAGCGCTGCGGTCTGGATCTCTCCCCGTACTCGTTCGTGAGCACGGGTGGGGGAGCTATGCTTGAGTTTCTCTCAGGGAGGCAATTTCACGCACTGGAAGCCCTGTCTCTGTGACAATCATTTCTTCTACACAGGCTAAGCTTCATGCGTATTTTGATGGTGGCCTCTTTCCCCTTCCACGGCTACGTGTATTTTGCCTGGTTGGAGTAAGTGTTCTTCTGTTTTTCTTTGTTGTAGGACGTCTTCTTCCATCTGCAGAAGTGCGAGTAATGTCCAGGGAGGACACCATTAGCCGTACGGCGAATATTTTCCTTGTTCTTTCTGGTTCTCTTGCGGATGTCCCGCGCCGCGTGCGGGTGCTGCCTCTTATTCCTCTGACTGCTGTGTTGCAGGAGACAGTGACGTTCGACCAGATAAGTAAGAAATTTATGGGGATGTCTGCAGAGGTTTGGATGACTATCGTTAATACATCGGCGGAAGAGTATTCTTTTCAGAAAGGGACGCGTTTTATGAATCAAGCTGGCGTCATTGTTCGTCTTCAGGAGAGTGTACGGATTCCTGTGGGGGGGACCTCTCGCGTGCGTGCGAAGGCGGATGAGTTTGATGTGTACGGAGAGATCATTGGTGAGCGGGGGAATATTCCTGCCGGTCTCAAATGGGAAATCCCCGGTCTTTCCAAGGAAGAGCGAACGCGTGTCTATGGTGAAAATTTGCAGGCGGGAACGGGGGGAACGACACTCTACAGCACAGTGCTCCGCGCGGAGGATTTGCAGGCGGCGCAGCGCATGCTTGAGCAGGAACTCCTGACAGCCGCCAAACAGATGGTTGAGGAAGAACGTGTTTTATGGAATGCCCAAAAGGAAAATGCGTGGCTGGAGATTCTTTATTACCCAGAACTTACTCGGCTTACATATGCAGATTTCATTCTTCCTAAGCAGTTCATTGGTGAGGAAGTACGCACGGTTCCCGTGGAGGGACGCATTACGTACACAGTTCTTGCCTATGATGCCCAGGCTCTTCTTGATCTCTTGTCTGATGAACTGACGGCACATGTGCGCGATGAGAGGGAGATTATGCCAGATACCTTCCAGAGGGACAGATTAACCGTTCATGTGATTGATTACGCAGATGATATCTCGTGGGTCAAGCTAACTGTGGATCTAAACGGGAAAGAACGGTATGTGCTCGATCAATTCTCTCCCACAGGGGTCGTGTTTGGTCGCCGTGTTCGCGAAAAAATTGCTGGACTTTCGCAGAGGGATGCGCTCCAAATTCTCCGGAACATGCCGGAAGTGCAAAAAGCAGAAATTTCTCTCTGGCCACCATGGAATACCAGGATATCGACGATACCATCGCATATTGTTATTACAGAGCAGTGAAGCCACTTGCTTCGCCATCCCGGCTCTTGTTGGCTTCTGCGGCATGGGATGGTATCAGGTGTTTCCGTGCATTATGTTTAGTCTGTCCATTGATTCTATAAACATAAAATGCATTATGTTAAGTATGAAAGATGTGGAAAACCCTCCTCTCCCCCATTCATCCGTTCTTGCACGAGCAATAGAGCGGTACCTCGTGTACCTCCGGTCAGAAGAAAATAAGTCTCCGCTCACGGTGGCGGCATACCATCGTTCTTTAGGTCTTTACATGAAAATTGGCGAAGTAAGTGATCCAAAGGACGTTTCGAAGGTGTCAGTACGCCTGTATAAGGCGAACCTTCATATCTATAGGACGCGCGATAAGCGAGAGCTCGCTGTACGGACGAAGAATCACCATCTCACCGTCCTTCGGGCATTTCTTCGGTATCTCATTCAGGAGGAGGAGATGGAGATTTACCCACCGGATCGGGTAACGCGTTTCAAGGAGGAGCAGCGACAGGTGAAGGTCCTCTTCATGGAGGAGCTGGAGCGGCTCCTCACGGCGCCGGATCCTTCGACGAAGGAGGGGAAGCGGGACAGGGCGATTCTCGAACTTTTCTTCTCGACAGGGCTGCGCCTCGCCGAACTTCGCAGTCTCAACGGCAAGGACATCAACTTTCAGACGCGGGAGATTTCCGTGCGCGGGAAGCGGGGGAAGATTCGTGTGGTATTCCTCTCCGATCGTGCCGTTACTGCGCTTCGTGCTTACCTCGATATCCGGCTCGATCATTTGGTTCCGCTCTTCATTCGCAGTCATCAGCAGGCAGTCACTGCCCTGCCTCCGGGGGAGGAATTCCGTCTCTCACGGATATCAATCTATGTTCTCGTGAAGAAGTACGCTCGGCAGGCGGGGATTGTATCTTCCCCATCCCCGCACACCCTGCGGCATTCCTTTGCGACGAACTTGTTGCAGAATGGTGCGGATTTACGGTCTATCCAGGAGCTTTTGGGTCATAAAGATCTTTCGACGACGCAGATCTATACTCATGTCACCAATCCGCAGCTCAAAGATGTGCATCGGAAGTTTCATGGAATAGACGTGAAAATTCATTGACGTTTCTCTCGTTACGCGGTTCCAGTGAATGTGGATATCCGGATGGTGTCCTTCCTGTTCCGCCAACTCCCCTACCCTATTCACGAATGCGAGAGCCTCTTTCTCATACTTTGGGTGGATAATTTGGCACCGAATCTGGAAAAATATCTGTAAAGCTTTTAGAAACGATGAAGCGGAGAAATTTTTTCTTACCAATTTTTACAATCGCACTATGTTTTTGGTTGAAAGTTTTGGCCATTGCTTCTCCTAGTTCGCTTTCCAATTCTGTCACCAAGATAGTGTTGCCCTGCTCGTCTAAAAGCTTGATACCTTTTTCTTTTAGTAGCCTTCTTGCATCAGATTTTGAGGATACTAGCCCACTCTTAACAAGCTCCCCCAGGGGGTCGTCCCCCGTTGAAATTATTTCTGGAATTTCCTTTGGTAATTTGCCTTTGGAAAATACATTCGTAAATTCCTTCTCCGCAGCATCGGCTTCTTTCGCTCCGTGGTATAGGGTAACGATTGCGCGTGCGAGGCGGGCTTTCGCATCGCGTGGGCCCATGCCATCCTTCGACGAGCTCAGGATGACACGAACTTCATCCATCGGTACATCGGTGCAGCACTCGAAGTAGGTTTCCATGAGGGAGTCCTTGATCGACATGAGTTTGCCGAACATCTCGTTCGGTGAGTCTTCCAGATAGATGCAGTTTTCGTACGTCTTACTCATTTTGCGCCCGTCGGTTCCTTCGAGGAGCTTCAGAGTGAGCACAAACTTCTCGCGCTTCCCGAAAACCTGCTGCAAGTGACGACCACAGAGCATGTTGAATTCCTGGTCGGAGCCTCCCAGTTCGCAATCAACATTGAGGACAACGGAGTCATACCCGACGAGGAGAGGGTAGATGAACTCCGAGAGATGGATGGGTTTTCCCTCTTTCTCACGACGGGCGAACATCTCGCGCTGTTCCATTTGTTGCTTGGTGAAGTGGCTTGCAAGCTTGACCATGAGCTCCGGTGTCAGTTTTTCGAGCCATTCGTGGTTATATCGCACCGTGATTTTGGAGAAATCCAGAACCTTCGCTGCTTGCTCTTTGTAGGTATGGAAGTTTTCCTCGATCTGCTTGTGTGTCAGCGGTTGTCGCAGTTCATCGCGCCCAGAGGGATCGCCAATCATCGCGGTGAAGCTTCCTATTACGAGGATGATCTCGTGTCCGGCATCCACGAATTGTTGGAGTTTCCGCAGCGATACGGCGTGACCGAGGTGTAGTTTGGAGCCTGTGGGGTCGATGCCCCAGTAGATGTGTAACTTCTTTCCCGATTGCAGTTTTTCCTCTGCGAGTTTCTTGGGGATGACGTTGGCGACGGCGCGAGTGAGGAGATCGTTCATTGTCCGGTATCATACTCCTATGGTGTCATTTGTGGCGAAAGATGCGATGCGGCTCGACCTTCTTCTTGTACAAGAGGGGGGCATCCGCAGCCGCAGTGAGGCGCAGCGGATGATTGCGGATGGGTGTGTTCGGCTTCGCGGGAAGATTACGCGGAAGGCGTCGGCTGCGGTGCGTGCCGGTGATTGTGTGGAGTGCGCATGCGCCGTAGCGACGATTCCGGAATCGTCGCTACGGGATGTGGAGCCTCACGATTTGCGTCTGTCTGTTCTCTACGAAGACGCCGTGTGTATGGTGATCAATAAACCTGCGGGTTTCGCGGTGCATTCCGGGGCCGGAATGAAGCCGGGGACCGTGACTCTTCTCAGCGGTATCGCTCATCTTTTTCAAGAGCGAGCTCTTCCTTTTCAACAGGAATCCGTCCTCGCGCATCGTCTCGATAAGGATACGACGGGCTGCCTTCTCCTCGCGAAGAGCCCCGCGGTACACCAGGCATTGCAGCGGCAGTTCGCCGAGCGCCACGTTCGGAAAATGTACATTGCGCTCGTTGCGGGCATCCCCGTGCACCCACGCGCCATCATCGATGCCCCTATAGGTCGGCATCCTGTTCGTCGGACGCGGATGACGGTCATGGGGGGCCGGAAGAGCCGGGAGGCGCGGAGCACCTACGAGCTCCTTGCGCGGGGGGAACTCTGTTCCCTTCTTCGTTGCGATCTTGCGACTGGCCGCACGCACCAGGTCCGCGTGCATTTGGCCGCCATCGGCCATCCCATTCTCGGTGATCGGACGTATCGCAATGCCGCGAGCGACCGCTTGCGGGAACAGTACGGCATTCCGTCGCCCTGTCTCCATGCGTGGAAATTGTCGTTCGCGTCGCCAGCCGATGAGCAGGAGCACGATGTGGTGGCTCCACTTCCCATCATGTTTCAAGAGGTGATGCAGAAAGTATCCATTACTCCCTTTCCGGTTTAAAAATCACCGTGTATTCCATCCGATCGAGAATGTTTCCTTCGCCGTCACGGGTGATGATGCTGTAGATATTTTCTCCGCGTTTCATTGTACCCATGGGGACGCTGGCAATGTATTTCCAGGTGTCATTTCCTTGTTGATAGAGTTGTAAGCGAAAACCGTTGACCCATACTGTATGTGTATTCGGTGACGTGGTTCCGTAGATGGAGAATTCAAACTGGGATGTCGTGTATGGTTCCCCTTTCGTGGGTGTGGTCACTTGGATGGAGTCAGGTTCTTTCGGTGGATTTTTCGGGAGGACCGATTCTATGGTGGGGGGCGGGAGAGTTTGGTCCACAGAATGATCGGATTCTGATGCTGTGACGATGCCTTCGTCCCCTTTTCCAAGGATGATCTGGATGTGTACTGGAGCGCTGCGGTTCCCTGCGTCGTCGATGGCAACAACTTCGTAGATGTTTGTGCCTGGATGGAAATTGCCGAGATTCGTGCTGGCGAGGTAACTCCATGCAGTGTCTCCGGGTTGGAAGAGCTGTAAGCGGTACTCATTAACGACGATTCCAGCGACTCCCTTTTGGGCAGTTCCGCGAAGTTCGATTTCCGTTTTCGCTGTACGGAAAGTTGCCCCAGATACTGCTGGTAGAAGAATAGTGGGAGATTTTGTGGGTTTGAGATCCCGTCGTACGGTGCGAGATTGTTCCGCAATGATGATGCCATTTGCATCAAGGGCAGCGATGCGAATATCCACTTTCTCGTCACTTGGGAGGGCGAGTTCCTGGGAAAAGGTATTGCCCTTGACAGTTGCTAGGTAGCCGTTGACTCTGATGGATGTCACACCTTTCCCATATGTCCCGTGGACTTCGATGGAATCTGCACGTGCAATTTCACCTTCCTTTGGTGCGAGGATAGAGAGAGTCTCTTCTATTTGTTGTGATGCTATGATCGGTTTTGGAGAAGTGTGGAGAGATGTTGTGCGGCTTTTTTCCACAAATGGTGATGTGATGATTGTAGGATCGATTCGGAGACGAAGGGCGTAAAGGTTTTCTTCTGTTCCTGGGACATCTTCAGGAATCGTAATTTGCTGCCCTTCGCCGATGTACAATGCCGATTTGGCGCTTGGCACACGGAGCATGATTCCTAGTGCATTGCCGGAGTCAAGCACAGCAAGTGTCCTGTTTGTGACGAGTGCCTCTGTTCCCGGAGGAAATTCCAGGGAAAATGCCGGGGTTGTGATGCGACGAATTATTGTTCCAGATGCAGAATCTTTGGGGATAGAAAGCCATATTCTACCGTTCAAAAGTTCGAGGCCAATGGCGTTTTTCCCTTCCCCTTGTTGCATGTTTTTGACAGTGATTGCTGTTTCTTCATCGAGATGGATCTGGGTACTTTCGAAGAAGGCCATAATTGCCATGCTGTTTTCTTCCGTATGAAGCGTATCTCCTTCATACATTTTCACTATTCCTTCTATACGGAGTGGTTCCTCTCCGTCTACTGATACCGTGGCAGTGCTTCCCTTCTCTACCTGGGCCAACGTTGCAGGATGATTCACGCGCCAGTCGGCATGGATCCATGAGAGGGTTTTCCATAGTCCTATGCCGGAGAAGATGATCGCTGTGATGATTCCGCCACGAATCCATAGACCTATGGTCCGCTCACGTCGTGCGATCCCTAGGTATCCATGCCGGAAGCGGTATTGCCGTGCGAGCACAATGGAATAGCCTATCGTACGGCGGTTGCACTTCTGAGAGCAAGGTGTCGGAAACCATTACATCGTGACGCGCTCGAGTTCTTCTCGTGTGGTGATGCGTTCCTGTACCAGACCTTCTCCCCACTGTCTCATTGTCTTGTATCCCTCTTTTGTGGCTTGTTCCAGAAGGGTGGATGCTGGTTCTTGGGTGAGGATCATATTACGAAGGGCCGGGCCTATCATGAAGAGTTCCGGTATTACGCAGCGTCCGCTGTAGGTATCGGGATTTGTAGGGTCGTATGGCGTGTCTTTCGCTTTGTACGCTTCTGCGAGCGTGCGCACGAGGCGTTGGGCGAGAATTCCGCGGAGTGACGGCGCGAAGGTGAAGGGACTGACGCCCATGGAGAGAAGGCGCGGGATTGCTTCGATCGCCGAGTTCGTGTGGAGGGTTGCGAGCACCATGTGGCCTGTGAGCGCAGCGTCGATGGCGGTCTGTGCGGTTTCGAGGTCGCGGATTTCTCCGACAAGAATGACGTTCGGATCATGTCGGAGAATGGACCGTAGTCCTGTGGCGAATGTGAAGTCGTGGTCGGGGTCAATTTCGCTTTGAACAATACCCGAAATTTCATACTCAATAGGGTCCTCCAGTGTGATGATGTTCCTCTGTGTTCCAATAATCGTTTGGAGGAGAGAGTACAGCGTCGTTGTCTTCCCAGATCCCGTGGGTCCAGTAACGAGCATGAGACCATTGGGGAGATGAATGAGTTCAGCAAGTTTCTCATGGATTTCCTTTGGAAAGCCGAGTTTTTCAAGGGGGATCATTCCCCGTTTTGGGTCAAGAAGGCGGAGTGTGGTTGTTTCCCCAAAGCGCGATGGGAGGGTTGCGATGCGGACGTTGATGGTTCGTCTGCGCTCACCACCTTCGGCGGTTTTTTCTTGTATATCAAATGTGTACTGGCCATCCTGTGGAATGTTCGTGATATTCAATTTGAGCTTCGAGAGGAATTTTACGCGACGCATTAGGTCTGTATAGGTTGCGTGACTGATGGGTTTCAGTGCATCCAACATGCCGTGAAGGCGGATTTCGAGCCGTACTTCCGTTTTTTCAGGAGATGTGTGGATGTCCGATACCCCTTTTTCCACGCAGTACTTCTGGAGTGTTTGCAGGAGTTCTTCGCCTCCGAGCATTGAAAAGTCTGGGTGTTGCATCTCCTTATTATAGCATGGAAGGACATTTCGTTGCTATGATACAAACTTCTCGCCTTTCTTCCATGCTCTTGCGGTTGCTGGTTCCCTCAATCGAGGTCCACAAGCGCCGATCCCTCGCGCGGCGCATTCTCATCCTGCACGGAGTGTTCCTCACGGGGCTTCTTATTATCATTGCGCGACTCATTGATCTGCAGATTTTGGAGGGCACTGAATATCGTCGTGTAGCTCAAGCACAGCATTATGGTGGGGTGGTTCTTCCTGCCCGTCGCGGGGAAATTTTGGGGGTGAACAGTAAGACGGGAGAGCAGGCGATTCTCGCAACGAATACCACGCTCGATCTTCTCTACATTGACCCTTTGATTGTTGATGATCCCGCAAGTGTTGCAAATACCGTGTCGTCCATCCTCTTTACCGAAGAGTTCTATGATCAGTGTGTTCGCTCGTCATCGTCGTGTCCTCGAGAACTCATCCAGTTCTTTGAGGGATTGTTCGATCCTCTCACGTTCGTGCGTTCTATCCAGTCCGGTTCGTTCCTTGAGCGTTTGCCGTCCACGATTCCGTCCATCCATCCTCGGAATATTGTTGTGCCGGATCTGACAGAGGCACGGCGGCTCTTTGCACGGGATATCGAACGTCGCATTTCAGAGAAACGCGTCCGTTTTGCGCCACTGAAGTACAGTGCAACGAAGGTGGAAATGGAAGCTGTGCAGAAGCTTGGGTTTCCCGGAGTCGATGTAGAGTTTGGTAAGTATCTGGTGTATGCCGATCCCGAGCTTGTGCCTCAGTCACAGGTTTCTGAGATCGCGCGGTCGTTTTCGAATGTGCTTCGTATCGATGCTTCTTCTCTTGAGCAGGCACTGCGTTCCCGGCCGCTTCGCTACGTTCCCATCATGCGTCGTCTGCCTCCTGCCCTTTCGCTCAAGGTGAAGGAACTTCTGCTTCGTTCCTGGAAGGAAACTCTTGCTCAGAAAGCTAAGGCTCGTGACACCACGGAGGCGGAACGCATTCTCGATCTGTTCCGTTGTATTGCTCTCCTTCCGGAGCACTGGCGTTTTTACCCTGATGCCACCATTGCTTCCCATGTCGTCGGGTTTCTCAATGCGAACAAGGAGCCACAATATGGCATTGAGCGAACATTTAACCCGCAGCTCCGTGGGCAAGAGGGACTCATTCGTACGGTCAGCGATTTAACGGGGAGACAGATTCTCACGTCGGAGCAAACCATTATCGATCCTCAGGATGGAAAGACAGTTGTTCTTACCATCGATCCAATCATTCAAAAGGAAGTGGAAACCATTCTTGTCGATGGTGTTCGACGATTCCAGGCGAACAGTGTGCAAGTGGTGGTCTTGGATCCCTTCACCGGGCGCATTCTTGCTATGGCAAATGCTCCGCTTTTTGATCGTAATGTCTATGGTGGGGTGTATGAAAAAGAGGCTGTTGTTCTCTCGGATGAACGTCAACGTGGCATTGTGGTCGAGTTGTATCATCCTCTGACGGATATTCGTGTTGTGAAGGCGTACCTTCCTGATGTTACGACTTCGGAAGGGCGGAAGAGGCTCAGTGCTAAAACGCGCAGTTCTCTCGAAGAGATCGAGTTGGCGTATGATCTCGAGGATATCGCACGGTATTACCTCTATTACGGAGAGAATGACCGCAAGGAGATTTTTCCCACGGACGTGAAAGGAGTGTGGTTGAAGTACCGAAATGCCATCGGTGTTGGCGCATATCTCAATCGTTCCGTGCAGGAAACCTATGAGCCTGGTTCTATCATGAAACCTATTACCATGGCAATTGCCATTGATCAGGGGGAGGTGGTACCGAACGATATTTATGACGATACCGGACCGGTTAAGGTTGATGAGTATACTATTAAGAATGCGCTCCTCGTGTACTACGGGAAGGTGACGATGACAAACTGTCTAGAGCTTTCCATTAATACATGCATGACGAGCGTGTCTGCGAAGCTCGGTCCGAAATTGTTGTACAGCATGCTGCTCCGGTTCGGTTTTGGGCGTGTGACGGGCATTGAACTCGATGATGAACTTCCCGGCAGCATTCGTCCGTGGCGAAGCTGGAGTCGAGCGCTTCTGGCTACTGCATCGTTCGGTCAGGGTATCACCGTGACGCCGATCCAGATGGCAAGCGCGTTCGGTGCTCTTGCCAACGGTGGGAAACTTCTCCGTCCTACGATCATCGATAGTATTCATCATGCAGATGGGACCGTGGAAAAAGCGCCTGTGCGTGTGCTGGATCAAGTGATTACTTCCGAGGCGTCAGAAACGATCACGGCGATGCTTGTGAGTGCCGCAGAGAATGGGTTTGCGAAGGCCGGGCGAGTTTTGGGATATCGCATTGCCGCAAAGACTGGAACGAGTCAGATTGCCGGTCCCGGTGGACGTTACGATACAGGCACAGGATCAACCATTGCGTCGTTCGTCGGCTACGGTCCTATTCCCAATCCCCGTTTTGTGATCATTGTGAAGATGGACAGACCGAAGTATCGCGAGACGGTGCATGGCGCCGCCGCCGCCGCTCCCCTCTTCAAGGAAATCGCCGCGTTTCTTTTTAAGTACTACGGGATTCCGCCGAGCGACGAATAACGTGGAATATGATTTCCAGCTAGGCAAGAATGCCTGGCCTGCTTAATCCGAATGTCATTTCACTGTCACGCTTTTCGCTAAATTTCTCGGCATATCGGGGTCTTTGCCCCGTTGAACGGCGAGGAAGTATGCGAGGACTTGAATGGGGATGATGTTGACGATTGCCTGGGCGGCGCCGACATCGGGGACGCGGATCCATTCGTCGAAGATCTCGTTGCGTTCTGGGGCTAGGCCGATGAGGAATGCCCCTCGCGCTTTCAATTGGGTGGCGTTACTAAGGATATCCGGCGTTGCTTCGTCATTCCCTGCGAGCACGATGCATGGGGTTCCTGTCTCAATGAGGGCAATTGGTCCGTGTTTGAGTTCTCCTCCTGCAAATCCCTCAGCGTGAATGTAGCTCACTTCCTGAATTTTGATCGCGCTTTCAAGTGCCATGGGATAGTTCCAACTGCGTCCAATAATGTAGAGGTTTTCCTTATTCTTGAGAATTTCTGCCAGATGTTGCAGGCGCTCGACGTAGCGGGGATTGAGGAGATCATTAATCGCCGATGCGGTCTCGAGGAGGAGTTTTTTCCCTTCCTGGAGTTTTCCTGCGAGGGCGTAGACAATGAGGAGGAGGATGGCAAGTTGCCCCGTGAGTGCTTTCGTGGAGGCAACGGCGCGCTCTTGGCCGGCGTTGATGGGTAGGGAGAAATCGGCTTCCCGCGCGATCGTTGAGCTCTGCACGTTCACGATTGCCAGCACTTTGCTGCCTTTCGCTTTCGCGATGCGCATGGCCTCGAGCACGTCGGCCGTCTCGCCACTCTGGCTCACGACGATCACGAGCGTGTCGGGAATGAGGAAGTGGTTGTAGAGCTTAAATTCCCCCGCCGAGATGACGTTCACGTGCTTGTCAGCGATGACGGAGAAGAAGTACTCCGCGGCCATGCAGGCTTTGTGGGCCGTGCCGCAGGCGGTGAGGATGGTGCCTTTCGCATTCTTGATGGCCTTGGCGATTGTGCGGATCTGTTCCTCGTCCTGATTCACCGCGCGTGCAACGCTCTTCTTCTGGTCCATGATTTCCTTCAGCATGAAGTGCGCGTAGTTCCCCTTCTCGGCTTGCTCCGTTATCCATGTAATCTCGATCTCGCGCTTCGTCCGCTCTTCACCCGTTGCAATATCGTAGAAGAGGATGCTCCGTCCATCCGTCACGGCCATCTCCCCGTCGTCAATGTATTGCACAGTGCGCGTGTGCGCGAGGAAAGCAGGCGAGTCGGAAGCGATGAAGTACCCGTCAGAGCCGACGCCGACAATCAGGGGCGACCCGGTGCGTGCTGCCACCATTGTCTGTGACTGTGTATGAAGAGCAAGGAAAGCATTGCGCCCCTCGCAGCGCAGACATGCTTTACGGAAGGCTGCCCCGAAGTCTGGCGTCTGTTTCATTTTTTCCTCCACGAGGTGCGCGACCACTTCTGTATCTGTTTCCGAGAGAAAGCGATGCCCCTTGTTCAAGAGCTCATCGCGGAGTTCCTGGTAGTTCTCGACGATGCCGTTGTGGATGACCGCGATTGTTCCGTCACAGGAAAGGTGAGGATGTGCGTTCTCTCTGGTGACTCCGCCATGCGTCGCCCAGCGCGTGTGGGCGATCGCAAGCGACGAGGACGACCCGAATGCGGCTGGATCCAGGTGGCTTATCTTGCCGATATCTTTGCGCACCTCCATCGATTCTCCTACTTTCCATGCTATTCCCCAGGAATCGTATCCGCGGTACTCGAGGTTCTTGATGCCCTCAAGCACCAGCGAACCCGCGTCGCGCCGCGACCCAACGTATCCGGTAATTCCACACATGGTGGCCATTTTATGGTGGATTTGTGATTGGTCAATCCTCGTCTATACTCTTAGCATGCCCCGAACACATTCTGCGATGAAAGCAGCACGACAAAACCGTATTCGACGGGAACGTCGTTTGCCGAACAGAACGCTGATGAAGACGATGATGCGAAAGACCGTAGAGGCCGTTACCGCTGGAAAGATCGAAGAGGCACAAAGAATCCTTCCTCTTGCCATGAAGTCCATCGATATGGCTGCCAAGAAGCACATCATCCATCCTCGTAATGCTGCACGGAAGAAGTCGCGGCTATCTCGGTGTGTCCATGCGTATCTTGGCGCTTGATATCGGTACGCGTCGAACAGGAGTTGCTTTTGCAGAGTGCCCGCCCGGAATTCCTTTTATTCTTACCACTCTACGTCATGAGTCCGTCCGTGGTTTTCTCGATCAAGTTGCACAGCTCGTAGACGTGCGATGCATTGATCATATCGTCGTCGGTTTACCTCTTCTTTCTTCGGGAAAAGAGGGAATGCAGGCGCAGCGTGTTCGTTCGCTTCTTTCATTGCTAGCGCTCTTGGGGGTGTGCGTGTCCACATTGGATGAACGGTATTCCACTTCACGCAATTCCTCCCAAAATCCGGATGCGGTGGCAGCATGTATGATACTCACAGTATTCATTGATAGATTAGACGCTAAAAGCTCCTAAATTCTTTGTTGTATCTCTTTAATTGTACCCTTTTCTGTGTTTGACTTAATTTATTTTTTGTTGTATTAATTAATACTTACTATGATTTCATTTTCTGAAAGCTTTTCTTTTTGTAAAAAATCTATGAAAAAACAACGGTGCAATTTCGTCCATTCAAACCTTGCGCTCATCTTTTACTCTCTGTCAATGTTCTGGTAGAACAAAGTAAGTACTTCCCTCTAATCTATGTCTGATGCATCCTCTCCTACTCTTTCCCTCCTTCTCCAACGGAAGGTTGGGGCTGTGTCATCGTTCCACTTGCAGGACATTCTGCAAGATCTTTTTCTCGTTCTTACTGAGAAGGAGTCTGGTGTCATTAAGAAGCGTTTCGCACTTTTGGGACAGCCAAAACAAACGCTCGAGAGAATTGGGAGAGGGTTCCGTGTGACGCGGGAGCGCATACGGCAGATCGAGAGTATTGCCATCGGAAAGCTTCGGCGTACCGTACGAACGACGCGATTGAATGCTGTGAATGCATTAGCAAAAGAGCTCCTGCGAACTCATGGTGGTTTTATGCGAGAGGATGCACTTATCAGCCAGGTTCTAATGTTTGCCAAGAGTGGGACGGAATTAGATGGGGCGATCTTACGCCTTGCTTTTTCCATTGACAGCGATCTTGCTCGAGGAGGGTGTTCTGGCACGTTTGTACCATTCTGGCGCCTGTCCCCTCTTGTCATGGATGACATTTCTCTTGTTGAAGATGCCCTCGTGAAAGTGCTCAGAAAGCGGAAATCTTGCATGCATGGGGATGAACTTGTTGCTGCGGTGCAGTCTCTCCAGCTTTTCCGTGATCGGGTGCCTAGTCTGGAACTCATTCAGAGTTGCCTTACTGTGGATGAGCGTTTGCGTGAGGTGGAGGATGGGTGGGGACTGACCGAGTGGCGCTTTGTCCGTCCCCGAAGTATCCGGGATAAGGTGGAGATTGTGCTCAAGAAGACAGGACATCCGCTTCATTTCATGGATATTGCCAATCATATTCGCGAAGAAAAGTTTGATCATAAGAATGTGACGGTCCAGGCGGTGCATAACGAGCTTATCCGCTATCCGCAGTTTGTTCTTGTCGGTCGTGGACTCTATGCACTCCAAGAATGGGGGTACGAGCCAGGGACAGTCGCGGAAGTCATTGAACGTATCTTGAAAGATAAAGGGCCGTTGAGTAAGCAGGAGATCATTGCAGAAGTTGCAAAACAGCGCACAGTAAAGATAGGTACTATTTCTCTTAATTTGCAGAAAATGCCGTACTTTGTACGTGTTGGGCGTGCTGTCTATGCTTTCGATGCGACGAAGAAGTAGATGTGGATTGGGCGTTGTCTCCCTTTTCATCATCGTGTTGTTTGGATGCGCGCGTGGGCAGGAGGATGTTGTTCCCATTCCTCATGGGGATGTTTGGATTCATGGTGTGCTCTCTCCGGCCGATCTTTCTCCAGTACGACGTGGTTCTTTTCTTCTTTCTCAAGAAGGGCACAATGTTTATTATGTCGAGAGTCCGACAATTCATCTCCGTCGTTTTGTCGGGCGTGAACTCCTTTTCTATGGTGTTGTTGAATCCAATAGCGATCCAATGTCCCTTCCTGTTCTTGTGGTGCGTGATGTGAGTTGGGGTGATGCATCTTCTTCCTCCTTTTCTTTTTCCTCCTTTTCTTCTCTTTCTTCCTCCATGTCGTACAGTGGTTCTGGCATTCCTTGTGGAGGGGATGGGGGGGTCCTCTGTCCGGAGGGAGAATACTGTGTGGTAGAATTACTGAGTTCCACCTTTGGTCACTGTCGTTCCATTGAGAATAGATTTTAGTTTTTGCAAGTTCTCTTTCTTGACGAGGAGAAGTGCTTCACAGAGAGTGGTGTACGTTCGTTTACCCTCTTTCCCCTTTTCTGTATGACGAAGCATGTTTCCAATTCTCCGAGTGCGAGCGCCGTTGCTGATCGTAAGGCTCATATTCATGGAACAGACACTGAAAAAATCGATTCACTTCGTCTTGCTCTTGTCCAGATTGAGAAACAATACGGTGAGGGAGCTATTATGAAGATGGGCGAAGGGAATGCCATACACGTCGCACGTTTTTCCTCGGGATCCCTTGCTCTGGACATTGCTCTTGGGGGAGGAATCCCGCGGGGGCGCATTATTGAGATCTTTGGTCCAGAGTCGTCAGGAAAAACGACATTGGCTCTTCATGCCATTGCTGAGGCACAGCGCATTGGTGGGAAGGCCGCGTTCATTGATGCGGAGCATGCATTAGATGTACAGTATGCAAAGCGTATTGGTGTCAATATCGACGAGCTTCTTGTCTCGCAACCTGATGATGGGGAGCAGGCACTCGAAATTACAGAAACACTCGTCCGTTCCGGTGCAGTGGATATCATTGTCATTGATTCCGTCGCAGCACTTACTCCGCGTGCGGAAATCGAGGGAATGATGGGAGATAATCATATGGGATTACATGCGCGACTAATGAGTCAGGCATTACGCAAGCTCACTGCTATTGTGGGGAAGACGAACTGTTCTGTGGTGTTCATTAATCAAATTCGCATGAAGATCGGGGTGATGTATGGTAATCCCGAGACGACGACAGGGGGGAATGCGTTGAAATTCTATACTTCTATACGTCTTGATGTGCGGCGCATTGATAAAATCGTAGGGAAAGACAGTACGGAGAGTGATGTGATTATTGGGAGTCGAACCCGCGTGAAGGTTGTGAAAAATAAGATTGCGCCTCCCTTCCGGCAGGCAGAGTTTGATATTCTTTATGCGAAGGGGGTGAGTAAGGAGGGCGATGTACTTGATCTTGGTCTTCATATGGGTCTTCTCCAGAAGACTGGACATTACATTCAGTATGAGGGAGAGACCCTCGGTCAAGGGCGGGAACAGGCACGGGCGTTTCTTTGCGAACATCCGGAGATCACTCAAGCGCTGGAAAAGGTCATTCGTTCTCGCATGTAATCCACATGCGGTTCCATTGCTCTCATATCTTTTCCTCTTTAGAATGATCATTGATGCTCGCACAATCATCAACTTTTCTTGAAACTCCTCCGCATGCGCTCGAAGCGGAACGTACCGTGCTTGGCGCACTTCTCCTTGATCCTGAGGCTATTATCAAGGTGTCAGACTTTCTCCGTCCGGAGGACTTTTATGATCCACGATTGCGCAGTATTTGTCAGGTCATGTATGAGCTCTATCAGCGACATGAGCCCATAGATTTCGTGACTGTGGCGAGTCGTTTGAGTGATTCCGGCATACTCAATGATGTTGGAGGAAGTGCTTTTCTCGCAGAGCTTGCTTCTTTAGTGCCCACTTCGTCCCACATTTACCAATACGGTCAGATTGTGAAGGAGAAAGCGGTGCATCGGAGTGTTATTGATGCGGGCCGGAAGATTGTTGGGTTTGGATATGATCTCGATCTTCCTGTTGCGGAACTTTTAGACAGTGTAGAACGTACGGTGTTTTCTGTGACGAATACGGTGCTGAAGGAGAAATTTGTGCATATCCGTGACATTCTCGATGCACGGTACGAGCGTTTTGCCGAACTTCATGAGGCGGATGATCCCGATGCAGTAAAGGGCACGACAACAGGTTTCCACTCTCTCGATGCGAAGCTTTCCGGTTTCCAGCCGTCTGATCTCATCGTTCTTGCGGCACGGCCGAGCATGGGTAAGACAAGTTTGGCTCTAAACATTGCGCAAAACGCAGCCATTCGTTTTCAGAAAACAGTGGGTATTTTTTCTTTAGAAATGAGCAAAGAGCAGCTTGTGGATCGTTTATTTGCTTCTATGCTTGGCGTCGATTCGTGGAAGCTCCAACGGGGGAAACTCGATGATACTGATTTTCAGAATATGGGACCCATTATGGATGAACTCAATAAAGCAAACATTTTCATCGATGACTCCGTTGCCTCTTCTCTGACGGAACTCCGTACCAAGGCGCGGCGTCTTCAGATGGAGCATGGATTGGATCTCCTCGTTGTTGATTACATCCAACTCATGACCACTGGAAATGTGAGTTATGCCGGGAATCGTGTGCAGGAGATTTCTGAAATTTCTCGTTGTCTCAAGCAATTGGCACGAGAGCTCCGCATCCCAGTTTTGGCGCTTTCCCAGCTGTCACGCGCTGTGGAGAGCCGGCCTGGGAATATTCCTCAGCTTTCGGATCTTCGGGAGTCTGGAGCGATAGAACAGGATGCTGATGTGGTGCTCATGATGTATCGTGAGGACTATTATGATGAGGAAAGCGGACGGCCAGGAATGACCGACGTCTATATTCGAAAACACCGCAATGGTCCGACTGGGCGAGTTGAGCTACTCTTCAAAAAGGAGCAAATGCGTTTCTACGATGTGGACAAAGTCCACACATCCCAGTGAATGTTCCATTGCTTTCTTTATGCCATTGTACGCTCTCCCCTTTCGTCCGGAAATCTCACTTGTCTCGATGTTTGGCTATGCACTGTTCGCATTCTTCGGCGTTCTTTTCCTCACTCCTGCCTTTGTCACGTTCCTTCGCTCGCACCGTATTGGGAAGCAGCTAAGAGTGGAGACGATCGATGGGAGGGAGCCGACGATGTTCCGGAAGTATCATGAGAGCAAGTTTGGGACACCGACGATGGGAGGTATCCTTATCTGGGGCGCCATTGTTCTTACGGTGTTCTTTTCCCGTGTTCTTTCATTCTTCGGTGTTGTTGAGCATTCTCTCCTCCAGCGTGGCCAGGTGTATCTGCCGCTCTTCGTTCTCGTTTTCCTTGGTACACTCGGCGCCATCGATGATTATCTCAATGTGCGTGGCGTTGGCCGGCGGAGGGGTCTTGACGTTCTTCCGAAGATCAGTTTTCTCTTTCTTGTGGCGCTGGTCGCAGCGGCATGGTTCTATTTCAGACTCGGTTACGACAGTATTGCCATTCCTTTTTTTGGGGATGTCACTCTCGGTTGGTGGTATATCCCGCTCTTCGTGTTCCTCATCATTGGGACAGCAAATGCAGTGAACATCACCGATGGGTTGGATGGTCTTGCAGGCGGTCTTCTCGTCATCGCGTTCGGTGCATTAGGCGTGCTAGCGTATCTCAATGGTCTGTACATTCTGGCAGCGTTCTGCGCAGTCACTGTTGGGGCTGTTGCAGCATTTCTGTGGCAGAATGTGCCGCCTGCTCTTTTCTTTATGGGGGATACAGGTTCTCTCGCTCTTGGTGGTGTCCTTGCTATGATTGCGCTTATGATTGACCAAGTTGCTGTTCTGCCGTTCATTGGCAGTGTCTTTGTTCTCGAAACACTTTCGGTCATTCTCCAACTCATCAGTAAGAGGTTTCGATGCGGGAAGAAGGTATTCCTCGCCGCTCCTCTCCATCATCACTTTGAGGCATTAAATTGGGGGGAGAGCAAGGTCACCATGCGTCTCTGGATCATTGGGGGGTTCTTTGCCTTCCTCGGCATTGTGCTTGCGGTGATTTGGTGAGATAATGGGCATCCCAATGATTCGTGTTGCTATCAATGGGTATGGGCGTATCGGACGGAATGTCCACCGGCAGTTCCTTATGCGTTTTGCCGATGTTGTCGAGGTTGTTGCCGTGAATGCCTCATCTGCTCCCGACATGCGGGCGTACCTTCTGAAGTACGATTCTCTCCATGGCCGTCTCCTTGCGGACGTTCGGGTGGATGGGGATGATCTTCTTGTGAATGGGAAGCGTGTTCGTGTTGTTCAGGAGCGCGATCCTTCGTGTTGCCCTTGGCAAGAGTTTTCCGTAGATGTTGTCGTGGAATCGACGGGGAATTTTTTGACATGGGAGGAAGTTTGTGGGCACCTTCAAGCAGGAGCGAAGCGCGTTGTTGTCACCGCTCCGATGAAGGATACGACTCCGACGATTGTCCCCGGAGTCAATGACGACACTCTAGCGGCAGATATGGACATCATCTCGACAGCATCCTGTACGACGAACTGCATTGCCCCGGTGATCAAGGTGATCGATGCCGCATATGGTGTGGAATCTCTTCTCGTCAGTTCTGTCCACGCGTACACCGCTTCTCAGAACCTTCTTGATAACAAGGCTCAGGAACCTGGGGAACTTCGCCGCGCGCGCGCCGCCACGCTATCGGTCATTCCTACGAAGACTGGGGCGGTTCGTGCCTGTGATGCGATCTTTCCGCATTTGAAAGGGCGCATGGATGGGATGGCATTCCGTGTTCCTGTTCCTACAGTGAGTTGTGCGTACATGGCGTTCCTTCTCCGTCGGGAAGCTACCGTTTGTGAGATACATCAGCACATGCGTACCGCATCGTTGCAACCGGAACTCCGTGGTATTCTTGCAGTGTCCGATGACGAATGTGTGTCCATCGATTTCCAGACTGATCCCCATTCCTCTATTGTCGATGCGCCGTCTACGAAGGTTGTGGGTGGTCGTGCTGCGCAGATTGTTTCGTGGTATGATAATGAGTGGGGGTATGCCATGCGTGTAACGGAGATGACACTACGTGTTGGAATGCAGCGTTCCTCTTCTCTTCCTTATGCCGTCTCCGTACTGTCCCCGGCCTGAGCGGTTGTCTCTGAGTGAGCACCTCCGCGCCGCTTCGGTTTCCGATGATCTTCGTCATCTTCTTCTTGCCATTGCACAGAGTGTGAAGTACATCCGGTACGCGTTGTTGACGACAGATGCGGGTCTTTCGGGGATGCGGAATCAGTTTGGAGAGGAACAACTCAAGCTCGATGTTCTTAGTGACACCATCATTCGTCAGCATCTCTGTGAAACTCGACTTGTTTTTGCATGTGCATCGGAAGAGCACCCAAAATTGATGGAAATGGATTCCAATGCCAAATTCATTGTCGTGTACGATCCTCTCGATGGCTCTTCTCTCGTTGATGCCAACTTTGCCATTGGATCCATTTTTGGTGTGTATCCGTCATCGGGACTTTTGGGACGTACGCCTCGCGAGCAGGTGGCTGCACTCTATGTTTTGTATGGTCCTCGGACAGTTTTAGTCTATTCGACGGGGAAATCCGTACATGAGTTCCTTCTGAATGAGGTGGGAGAATTTGTTCTTTTACGAGAGTATATCGGTGTGTGTGACATTGCAAAAAACTACAGTCCAGGGAATCTTCGCGCAGTGAACGACAATGCTCAATACCGTGCTCTTATGGATCATTGGTTCTCTCGGGAGCTGACGCTCCGGTACTCTGGGTGCATGGTCGCGGATATCCACCATATCCTTAGTAAGGGGCAGGGGGTGTTTACAAATATAGGTGGGAGTTCGTATCCTGAGGGAAAATTGCGCTTGCTTTTTGAATGCGGACCTTTCGCATACATTATTGAACAGGCAGGAGGAAAAGCTTTGAATGGACAAGAGGCAATTCTCGATGTACCGATCCGTTCACTCAATCAGCGCACGCCGGTAATTCTGGGATCTGCTCAAGAAGTGGAGTTGGCTCAGAGGGTTCTCAATTCCAGAATGGTTCAATAACCGCCTTTTGTATGGCGTCATCGAGCGAGAGTTGCCGATCTTCTTGTTTAGGGCGTTTCTTCCAGAGAAAATGTTTGGCAGTACGGATAGTACAGTACGGATAGTACATTCGTTTCATTTTCTTCGAGGTGTCTCCTGTCTGTTCGCGTGGCAGTTTTTTCGGTTCGTCACCCTCCCACTCCACCTGTCCAATGACAGTGCGGGTGTCTGGATCGACGTAGACTAGTGTGCTATCTCCGTATTCCTCTGCCGCTATTTGCGAGGGGGTATTCATTGGTGGAAGGGGTAGGTGATGCGGGGAGTGGTGCGATCATGGGACTTTCCTCGTAGTGAAAGAATGAACGCACCTGTTGTTCTTGTTGTTCTTGCCATTTGTAGAATGCCTCGAATGCTGTGAGGAGATTTCCAAGAAGGCTTACGTAGATTCCAAAGCGAATGCCCATGCGCGAGAATTCAAAGGTGATACTTGTGAGGACTGAGAGTGCAAGGAGGGTGAGAATGACTGCTTGTGAGGAGGCGAGCAGGCGGAGGACGTTTTTCTTCTGCTTCGTCACAATATGCGGTCCTCCTGCGAGAGGGATTAGCGTCATGGAGAGGATGAAGGCATTGAGAGCAAGGATGCCGATTCCATGCATAGCGGTATAGGATTGAAATCCTGCATAGTTCAATGGTTCTTCTCTTGGCCATTCTCCGGAAATCCATGGGAGAAAGACACCGAGAATTCCCACCAGCGCACCGCCGTTGAGGAGGCGCTCCGCGAGTTCTATGCCAGCAATTTTCCGAAGGAATGCACTACCCATTTCCTATAGCATATCACATGATTTCCTCGGGTAGACTGGTGGCGATGCAGTATATGATCGATGCGCGGGAGGCTTTGAGGGAGCGACGGACGGGGAAGGGGGAATGGTTGTTCGGTTTTCTGCAAGAGCTTTCCAGACGCGACGTTTCTCTGACGTTCATTGCCGATAGTGTTGCTGATACACGCGAGTTCGGCCCACTCCTTCGTATTCCTGCTTTAGGATTTCGATGGCATGTTGACGTCAGTCGCATGGTGCGACGTATGCGGCCGGATACTCTGTACATTGCTCCGACGAGTTTCATTGTGCCATTTCTCCTTGGGCGATCGGTGCGTTCCGTTCCCATTGTCCATGACCTCATTGCTTTTCGTCGTGAGCCGCATCAGTTGAAAGCGCGCATGATCGAGTATGGAACGCTGTCCCGTGTGATGCGGCGTGCCTGGCGTGTGTGTGCGGTCAGTGCGACGACGGCCCGCGATCTCCAGTTACGGTATCCCTTCCTTCAACCGCCAGTTCTCCTGTCGCTTTCCGGCGGTCCGTCGCATACGATACCCCTTCGGTGGGAGCCGGATGGGAGGACGATCCTCTGCATCGGAACCCTCTGTCCGCGGAAGAACCAGAAACGTCTCGTTGAGGCATATGCCATGCTGCCTGCGGGCTTGCGAGAGCGTTTCCGTTTGTGCTTCATGGGAGGACGTGGATGGAAGGATCAGAGCATTCTCCGTGCCATCCGTCGAACGAAAGGCGTTGCGTGGGAAGGATATGCATCCACCGACGTGCATACAGCATCGTTGCAATCATGCCATGCGCTCGTTCTTCCGTCGCTCTACGAGGGTCTGGGCATGCCAGTCATCGATGCGTTCCATGTTGGTATTCCTGTTCTTACGAGCGCGTGTGGTGCCCTGCGTGAGGTGGCCGGAGATGCAGCGCTTTTTGTGGATCCTGACGATCCTCTTTCCATACGTGATGGACTTGTCCGGATTCTGACGGATGATGTTCTCAGGGCAGAGCTCCGTGAGCGCGGGTTCCGTCGGGCACGGCAATTTTCATGGTCTGTGACGGTTGATCGTTTTCTCGAAGGGATATGTTGCTAGTCCAGCTTTCGTTTCTATACTTCTCCTATGCTTGTTTATCCACGTATTGGTGTAACGGTCAAGTCGACACTCGATGCGAAAGACAAGGCCATTGATCGCATCCTGCAGATCCTTCGTGAGGAGGGGGCTGAGGTTTTCCTTGATATTTCGCGCATGCGCGGTCTCCAGCGTGTCTGTGACTATGCAGTGCTTCAGGAAGGGGCGCCGATTGATCTTCTCGTTGTTATTGGCGGAGATGGAACAATCCTTCGCGCGGTACGGGAACTCCGTGATTTTCGTGTTCCCATTCTCAGTGTCAATCGTGGCGCTGTGGGGTTTCTTGCGGAGACGCGTCTAGAAGAGGCGGATACTCTAGTCCGTCAGCTTCTTCGAGGAGATGGGGTCATTGAGGAGCGCACTCTTCTCCATGTCGAAGTTATCCGTTTGGGTACTCTTACTTTCCAAGGTTTTGTATTGAATGAAGCTGTGATTGCCCAGGGGGCAATCGCACGTCTGATGGACTTACGGACATCCATTAATAGCGAGCCACTTGCTACTTTTCATGCCGATGGTTTGATTATTGCGACGCCAACAGGTTCTACCGCGTACTCTCTTGCTGCTGGCGGTCCCATTGTCCATCCTCGCTTGTACGCGATGATTCTTACTCCGCTCAATCCTCATAGTTTTAGCCAGAAGCCCATTGTTGTTCCAGGATCGAGTCATATCGAGGTTCAGGTACTGACGCAAGAGAATAAGTTTATGGATCATCAGGTCAGTCTGACGCTCGATGGTCAGACATACGTTTCTCTGCGACGTTGTGACTTTGTTCGTGTATCTATGGGGGGGGAAACTGCGCGGTTTCTCCGTTGCCATGAAGATACGTTTTTCTCTACCCTTCGTGAGAAATTGCAGTGGGGAGGGTGGTTGGAGGATGAGGGTACAGGAGAGCACGTGTGATCACGGAGGGGATGCGTTCTTCTTTCTGCACTTGTACAGTAAAGATTCTTGAGACCGTTGTGCGGCTCTGTAGGAGTTGTATTTGAAATTTTCGAAAGAAATCGATGAGTGCATCGCGATCAACGACGGA
The DNA here is from genome assembly GCA_001789045.1 of Candidatus Peribacteria bacterium RIFCSPLOWO2_12_FULL_55_15. GTDB lineage: Bacteria > Patescibacteriota > Gracilibacteria > Peribacterales > Peribacteraceae > 01-FULL-54-110. Next base: position 81,235 of record MFYG01000021.1, read on the forward strand.
GGAAAATCCTATAATAGTGCGCAGTATTGGATTCCTGCGCATCCACCGTTCCACCTCTTCAATGAGCTCATCTTCCGGGTTTACGACGGTAAGAATGTCGGATTCTCCAATCCAGCGCTTTTTTCGGTGGTCAGGGAGGATGGCTGTGAGCTGGTGGCAGCGGAGATGGATCGGCACTCGATGTTTCTCGGCGACTATTTCCAGCTGTTCCCGGAAGAAATCCAACCAATCATCAATGCGTGCATTGTAGTGTTCCGGTTGGGAGTTACAGGTGAGGTATCCTGTTTCTTTTGGTCGGAGGATGGTGACTGTACATCCTTGGTTGTTCATAATCGAGCATTTTCACCTTCTGTGGATTTTTCGTCAATCTGGTCTTCACGGCATTCCACGATGATGCCGATGCACGATGGATGTGCGTGTGCTTGTTTCAGGAGTGGCCGGAGTACCGCTGTGCCGTCTGGGCCGGCACGAAGCGCCATGGAAGGTTCGTATGCGGCAACGTCCGGCGGGAGTTTCTCTCCTTCCGGTATGTAGGGAGGATTGGCAATGACCAGGAAGGGATTTTTGGCCCCTCGACTACGCTCGGGGTGACACAGGGGTTCCAGGAGGTCACCATGCAGGAATTGGATGCGATCGGCGACGTTGTGCCTTTTGGCATTCATTCTTGCGATGTCCAAGGCAGCTGCGCTGATATCCGTCGCGATGATGGCGATTTCCGGGAGCGCGCAAGCGAGCGTGATCGCGATACACCCGCTGCCGGTGCCGACGTCGACGATGGTGTGGGTGTCGGCACATGATCCCCATATATCGGCAAAGCCGATGACGCCGGAGTCCAGTTGCACTGTGGAAGAAAGCCGATGTGTCATGGTGAGTTGTAGTATGGCGAGTACCATTTCGACAAGCCCCTCAGTTGATGGCCGCGGGATGAGGACGGAGTGATCGACGCGGAAGAACCGGCCAAAAAATTCTTTCTCCCCTATGATGTAGGCAATGGGTTCATCCTGCTCTCGACGCTTGCGGAAGGTATTCCATTGGTGTTCCTCTTGATTCGTGAGCATATATTCTCCATGTGCGAGGATCCAGGTGCGATGTTTTCCGCAAATGTATGCGAGGAGGATTTCCGCATCTCCATGCGGAACATATTCAGATGCCACTGCGTCTTTGATGCGCATGGCGCTATCATAGCCGCATGCTGCATATCGGCATTGATTGCCGCTTTGGGGGGACGCTCTCCGGGCTTGGGAGCTATACGAGGGCGCTTGTGACGCACATTTTACGGAGAAATGATCCCATCCGGTACGTGCTTTTTGTGCGGTCCGCGGATGAAGAGTGGATACGGGGTTTGCAAGGCGCTCCTACAACCTACCGCCTACAACCTACCGCCCATGCTCACTATTCCGTTTCCGAGCAGACGCTCTTTCCTCTCGCCATACGGCGCTCCGGCATCGATCTCTTCTTCTCTCTCCATTTCAATGTTCCTCTCGTCTGCCCGGTGCCCTTTGTGGCAACGATCCACGATCTCATTCTCCATCGGTATCCCAATGAAGCTCCACGTTGGAAGCGTATGGCATACCGTTCCGTGATGCGTCACACGGTCACCAATGCACGTGCACTCATTGCAGTGAGCCGGTTTGTGGCCGGGGAGATTGTAGAAACATACGGACAGTATGTTGCCTCTCAGGTGACGGTTATTCCTGAGGCTGTGGATTCGCGATTCTCCCGTCGTTCGGATAGAGAGCAGGAGGAGGTGCTTTTGAAGTACAATATTCGTAAGCCCTTTTTCTTCTCTGTAGGTAATGCAAAAGAACACAAGAATGTTCGGATGCTCATGACGGCATTCAAGAATCTTCATGCGCCTGAGAAGACTCTCATTCTCGTGACATCCGGTCGAGAGGCAGACCTCCTGGAATATGGACAAGGTATTCGGCGTCTTTCCTCTATACCCGAAGAAGATTTGCCTGCTCTGTACTCTGCCGCAGAGGCGTTTGTCACTGCGTCCCTCTACGAGGGATTCTGCCTTCCCATCGCGGAGGCGCGTGCGTGTGGGTGTCCCATCATTGCTCTGAATATCGGGGTGATGCCGGAGGTGATTGGGGGGGACGGGGTTCTGGTGGAGGCGACGACGGAGGCGCTCACGCGAGCGTTGCGATCCCCTCTCCCTCCCTCTCGTGGCGGGGGGCGGCGGCGGTGGGAAATGGTGGCAGAAGAGACGGCGCAGCGGCTCCTTACGGCACGATCGTGACAGTTACCGTCGTTGGGTCGATGACGCTCGCTCCCCCTGTTCCATTACTGAGACTCACGGAGAAACCTTCGTCCTCTTCGAGGGCATTGGCGTCTCGGGTAATGGGAATGCGGATGATTTTTTCCGCTTCTCCTTCGAGAAAGGTGATGGTCCCACTTGTTTCGGTGTAATCGGCGCCTGCAAGGGCGAGACCGTTCTTTGTCGCATAGTTGACACTCACACTCCCCTTACTCCCGCCGATACGGAGGATGGTCAGAGATACCTCGCCCGTTGTCTCATTCACGCGCTCTGTGCTTTTTTGGAATTTCAGTGATCCAATGCCGTAGGGTTCCACTTCGTCATCGACAATGGTGAGTTTGGATGATGCTAATGAGCCGAGGTTCGCTCCAAGAGGATTTTTCAGAGAGAGGTTCACCGTTTTCATGCCGTCGATTGCACTATTATTTATGATGGGGATCGTAAACGTTTTCTGTATTTCCCCAGATGAAAATGTCATTGTTCCTTTTACCGTCGTGTACTCACTCCCGGCAATTGCGGAGCCATTCAATGTTTCATACTCGACGGTGCTTTGCCCACTCGTCACGCCGCTTCGAGTGATAGTGATTGTGGCAGTAACACTGCTTTCGCCAGCAGAGTACTGGGGGGCGCTAAAGGAGATACTTGCTTCTCCACTCAATGCTGGAACACTCGATGTCGTCGCAGAGGAAGATGATAGTGCAGAATTCCCATTAGGAGATTCGTCATCAAGGATGTTAACAATCATTGTAGCAGGAGTTCCGAGGCTGGCCCCCAAAGGATTCATCAGTCGTATTCGTAGTCGCTCTACCCCCTCGCTGGTGGCATCGTCCTTGAGTGGGATTGTGATCGTCTTCGTGTTTTCCCCATTGCCGAAGGTGATGATGTCGTTTGTATCGATGTAATCCATCCCGCGAGTGGTCGTTTCATCCTCTATGGTGAAACCGATGGATGCTGTTCCTGTATTTCCATTCACGCGTTGAATATTCATGGTGATGCTTTTTGCCTTTTCAATTATAGAGAATCCTGTTGTGGTGAAGCGAAATGTTCCTGCCCCCTCCTCGGGGGTCGGTTTTGTCGCTGTGGCGAGAGAGGAGGCATTGGCGGCTTTCCGTTTGATTGTTCTCCTTTTAGCTGTCTTGGCAGATTTCTGCGGGGTGTTCTTTCCGATGGAGAGGAGGAGCTGATCCAGGGCAAGAGCGAGTTGTCCTCTTGTGACGTATTCGTCGGGATGGAACGTTCCGTCGCCGAACCCTTCCATGATGCCAGCATGTATCATGTTTCCGACGGCCAGGTCGTACGGTGATCCCACCGGAATATCACGGAAGATGGCTGAGCCAAGAATGGAACCTGCTGCCAGTGCGGCTACCGCTATGCCGAAAAGCATTCCTATCATGATGGCATGGTGAGTCGTTCCCTAATGTATTACAATGGACAATCGATAAGACTTGCGGTCATCTATTGCTTCTCCTACACTGCTTTCACTCTATGCTTGTTCTGCGTCTCCAGCGTACGGGCCGGTCACATGTTCCCACATACCGCGTTGTTCTTACGGAGAAGTCCTGGGCTGCGAAAGGGCGGTTCCAGGAAATTCTTGGGCATTATCTTCTCGACCGTGATCCACCGGTGTTTCAGGTAAAAGAGGAACGCATCCGGTACTGGGTGAAGCACGGCGCAATTCCGAGCGATACATTGGCACGGGCTCTTCAGAAGAATGGCATGACAGAGATGGGGAAATTCATCTGTCGTTATGTGAAGAAGAAACCGAAGAGTGCATTGGAGGAGTCTGCACCTGTTGCGAAGCCTGTGGGTGGTGACAGTGCGACAGGAAACGGGTAGGCTACACTATGTTCTATGACTGATCCTGTTACGGTCGATTCTCCAGGGCGCGCGTTCCTTCAGTATGTGCTGGAAGCGATTGTGGAGGATCATGATGTTCTCTTCGTTGAGGCGAGCACTGATGACTTGGGTGTGCTCCTTACGGTGCGGGTGAGTGCGCGGGATATGGGAAAACTCATTGGAAAAGGGGGGCAGACGGTCAGGGCCCTCAGGACACTCATTCGCGTGATTGGCGGCAATGTGCATCAGCGTGTTAATCTGAAAATTCTCGAACCAGAATAGACGTATTCTTTCCCTCCTTTTTTCTATGATCCGTGATCTTCTCGAAGGTGGCAGCATTCTCGACATCATTGCAACAGTGATCGCTCTTGGGATCATTATTGCTTCCATCAGTTCTCTGATATTTATCATTGTAGGAGGGATCACATTCATTCTCTCTGCAGGGAATGACGAAAAGATTAAGACGGCGGTGCACACCATCCGCTATGCGATCATCGGTCTTGTGATCTCGTTTCTCGCATTCTTCCTCGTGGCCTGGCTCAGTCGTCTCCTCGATATTCCCTTTGATCTCACTTTCACGACGATTGTTACGCTCATGCAGGAGATCTTCGATGCGATGCGGTAGAAGGGAGAGGGTGTTTTCTTTATCCCTTCTTCATCGGGAACGGAAACCCAGGCATTTTCTTCTTCATGTACGGTCGGATGGCTTCCTCGAACTGCATGCGCAGGTCTTCGATTTCCTGACGCCCCTCGTCCAGTGTCTCGCGATCCATGCTGTCTTCGAGGTTCGCGATGACGGAGCGGATTTCCTGTAGAGCGGATGCAGCTGCGCCGACGTCCTTTCCCTTCTTTTGGAGTGCATCGACAATCTTCTGCATCTTTGCGAGGTGGCCGCCCTTGCGGGTCCACTGCCGGAGTTCATTTTTCATGTTGAAGGCATTCACCATACCCCAGAACTGATCGTTGGTGTTCCTCTCGTAGAAGTCCTGGAATGCTTCGTTGATTGTTTCGGGGTCCGCGCCGTTTTCGATGAGACGCTTCAGTTCTATGATCTCCGACTTGTATGTGTCGAGCATCCCTTTAGGTTCCTGCACATTTACCCCTTTCTGTCTTCCCATTCTCTTCACCTCCCGTTCCATGTTTTTGACGTCCCTCTCACGATCTTTCAGTTCCTTCTCTCTATTTGCCGCATTCTGGACATCCCAGAACTTCTGCTGGTCGTTCCTCTCATAGAAATTCTGGAAGGCATCGTTGATTTCCTGGGGATCTGCAGCGCTTTCCACAAGTTTCCGTAGTTCTGCCACGGCTGCTTTGTACTCGTCGAGCGCCTGGCGGAGTTTTTCGACATTTGCTCCCTTCGCTCTTTTTAGTTCTTTCTCCATGTTCTGGATGTCTTTCTCGCGATCTTTCAATTCCCTCGTTCTCCCTGCTGCACTCTGGAGTGCAGAGAACTCCTGTGCGGTGTCGTACACGGCGCGGAAGGCGTCATCGATGTCCCGGTTGTCTGTCGTGTCGCTTAGGAGGAGCTGCTCCGCAGCGGAGAGCGCCGCCTTTACCCTCTCCAGAATTTCCTTGAGTTTCGTTGCGTCCCCCTTCCCGCGCTCGATGTTCGTGATTTCCCGCTCCATGTCCTTCAGCTGGCCGCTGCGGAAACGGGCAGCTTCCCCCTGTCGCCGTGTAGCATTAATGACATCGTAGAATTGCTGCTGGAGCGGCTGGACGGTATCCTGCATCGCATCCTGTGCGTCGCGGTTATCTGCTCCGCTCTGGAGAAGACTCTGGACATTTCCGAGCGCTGTGCGGTACTGCTCGAGCACGCTCTTCGCCTTGCTCGTATCAATTTTTTCCCGCTCGGCATCTTTAATTTGGCGTTCCATGTCTTTCAGTTGTTGTTGGCGGTTGGCAATATCGCTCTTGGTCCACAGTTTTGACGAAGCGTCCCCCGTGCTTTGTATCGCGTCGTTGCATACTTGGAGTGCTTCATTCGTCGATGCATTCTGGACGCAACTCTTGTGTCCGTCGACGCTCGAGCGGAAGTTCTGGATGTCGGAGAGGAGACTCGTATCTTTGCTCTGGTTCGCGTTCCGCTCCAAATCTTTCATGTTGCGTAGTTGATCATCGAGACTTCGGATGATGTCCTGTCGCCACTGCTCATCTGGTCCCTGGCTCTCTGGTTGCGGAGAACTTTCCAGCGGGGTCATTGTCGGAGGAACTGTTTCTTGTACGATGAGGACGCGGGCTGCGAGGTTCCCGATGAGGGCCGCACTCGCTGCAGCGCATGCGGAGACAGCGATCAGTGCGCCGAACGTCGTCTGCCATGTGGTAGTCTTCATGGGAGTGTTGTGGATGTTTATAGACATTATACCATTATTTTGATCTATATGTAAAGACTGACTTGGTGGGTGGTACAGGATTCGAACCTGTGGCCTCCTCGGTGTAAACGAGGCGCTCTAACCAGCTGAGCTAACCACCCCTTTTCTTTAGGTTATAGGGTGTATACACTACCAGCATATGGACTTCTTCGTTTTTCTCCACGCGGCTGTTAGTATCCTTCTTATTATCAGTATTCTCATTCAGCAGAGGACAACGGGCTTTTCCAGTGCGTTCAGTGGCGGAGAGGCGTTCGTTGTCCAGCGGCGCGGTGCGGAACGATTTCTCTTCCAGGCGACTGTGGGTTTCAGTGTACTTTTCTTTGGATTGGCCATTCTTCAGTGGTATCTGTAGGTCTCTTTTGACGAATGTCTGTTTTTCTCTTCCACCTTATCCGGTTCTTTACGCGCTGGAAGCGATGGGCGCTTGGGGTGCTCTTCCTCATCTTCCTCTCCAGTTTTTCTATTCTCCTTTCGCGGTTCTATGAGCAGAATACCGTGCGTGTTCCCTCTTCTGGTGGAACGTACATTGAGGGATCAGTGGGGGAATTACAGCTTCTTATTCCGTGGTTCACTGTCACGAACGATGTGAATCGCGATATCGTTTCTTTACTCTTTTCCGGACTGCTGCGCTACAACCCAACGACACGGAAGATTGAAGAAGATCTTGCTTCCTTGTCGGTATCCGCAGATGGTCGGGTGTATACCTGCATCCTGAAGAATGGGCTTTTGTGGCACGATTCCACGGAGGACAATCCACATTATGTCACGGCGGATGATGTGGTGTTTACTTTTACGACGATCCAGGATCCTCAATTTCCCAACGGACTCCTCCGTCAGAATTTCCGCGGAGTTTCGGTTATTGCCATTGACGATCGGACTGTGCAGTTTCGTCTGGAAAAGCCCTATTCGTTTTTTCCGAGCAATCTTATTCTTGGCATTCTCCCCCGTCGTTCGTTTGAAGGTATTCCTCCGCAGAAGCTCCTCCAGGCTGTGGATATCGGTCTTAAGCCAGTCGGAGCCGGTCCCTATCGTTTCAAGAGTCTTGTCCAGACGGAATTAAGCACTGAGGTGACTCTCGAGCGGTTCCCTCGTACCTTTGACCATGCTTCGTATTACCTTGACCGTATCATCTTTCGTATATTTTCCTCGTATACGATTCTTCTTTCTGATGTAGGGAATCTCGATGGTATCCGGCTTGTTCCTCGAGGCGAGAATGGGGAGTTGGCCGTTCCTCGGCGTTTTCAGATGGTGCGGTACACGCTTCCACAGTATGTTGCACTCTTCTTCAATCTTGATCGTGGTGTCCTGAATGATCCCAAGTTGCGACTTGGGTTGCAGCTGGGGACGAAGAAGAACGATATTCTCAATGTCCTCGGGGAGTCCGTTGTCGTCGATACGCCGTTCCTTGCCGTTTCGACCGACGACTGGCGGTATCAATATGATCCTGCAGCGGCACAGGGAGCGCTGTTCGCGTCTGAGTGGTATTACCCGGAGAAACTCCGGCTTCAGGAGCTTTTGGAGGAAAAGGAGGCGAATGATGTCGGCGTTCTCCGCATTTATCCTGTGGTTTTTCTCGATACCGGGGCGCTTCTCACTGTAACGGGGACGCTGAAGGGGACTAAACCTGGTTTTCGTCTCAATGGTCTGCCTCTTGAGCACAGTCCTACACTCTCAGGGAGTTGGATTATCCGTCTTCCCACTATTTCTGGGACAGGGAGTTTACAATTGGGGAGCAATCTTGTTCGTCTTACTGATGCGAAGGGGCGCGTGCAGGATTCTCTCTACCTCTGGCGTACGAGTGATGCTGCTTTGTACCGGCGGGCGATGGAAGAGCAGCGGCTGGTTCATCAATTCCTTGATTCTCGCGCAGAGAAACTTCCACCGGAGAGTCGCATGAGCGCCGCGGATCTCGCTCTTGAATTTGGGTTTCTCCGTCGCCGTCGTCCCGACGATTCTATTGCTCCTCGGGTGAATCGTCGAGGGAAGAGACTCTCGTTCACTATTCTCACGAGCAGTTCCCCTCCCCAGTATCGCCGTATAGCGGAATCTGTTGCTGAGCAATGGAAGAAACTGGGTGTCGATGTCACCGTTGATGTTTCTGATGATCGGAGCACATTCGAAGAGCGTCTCCTCAAGCGGGACTATGATGTTCTCCTCTTTGGACAGTCTCTTCTTGATAATCTTGATGGGTATTCGTACTGGCATTCCAGTGGTATTCAGAAACGTACGTTGCTCCGTACCGATCTCCGTTTGGATGCCTATAACCTCTCGCAGTACACCTCGTTCGAGGCCGACTCACTTCTCGAAACTGTGCGTGGGAATAGAGCCGAAAATGAGCAATACGCTGCGCTTCGGAGGCTTCGCGATGTCCTTGCAAAAGATGTCCCAGCGATATTCCTTTATTCTCCGCAGTACGCTTTTGCGTACTCGAAAGCTCTCCATGGGGTCGTTCTTGGCGATCTTTCGCTGCATTCTGACCGTTTTCTCAGTCTCGCGCAGTGGTATGTCAAGGAACGGCTGGTGTTCATCGATGATGTTTCCTGGCTCTCTTTTTTCCCGTGGCTTTTTCGTCTGTGGTAGTACTACCTCTTTCCGTAGCGTAATGGTGCGCTAATGGATTCGAATGGGAGTACACGAATAACAATTGTTCTTGTCCCTTTTGGAAGGAGTCTTATGAGAGCTTTTCCATCTTGGAAATCGAGTTCCGAGAGTGTAGTTGGTTGGAATTCCGCGTCTCCGTATCCTGTGGTAATTTGGAGGTGCAGTTCGGCATTTGGAGATGTGACTGTGGTTCCCTGTGCATTCTGGAGTTCGAGTGTCATCGTTTCCCAGAGTCCATCACGGAAGAATCCATCATGTGCGATGGCGATTCCATGGACGCGTTGTTCGATCGGCGTCGGGAGCTTGATTTCCTGTTGTGGCGCGATGTCCGGTGTTCCTGCCGCTGCGATTAACTGCCGCTCGACAAATCGCTGACGCGCCATTCTTCGTTCCGTTCGCTTCTCACGGCGCGCAGTCATTATTGCCATGGTACGTGCGTGACTCAACGTCTCCGTTTCCGGCAGTATTGGGAGCGCAGGGGTTTCCTTACCGATGGCAACGATGGTCACCGGTGGAAAGTTTGCCTGGACGAAGAGCATGGGATTGACTGTGTAGGCGTAGCCCTGTTCTTGATTCAGTCCATGATTAATTGCCTCCATAAGTGTCCATCCGGTTCTTCGGAGATCGGTACCGGTGAATGGCCAGTATGGATGCCACTCGGCATTGTCGCGATCAATCTGGAAGTGGAGATGCGGACCGGTGACGATTCCAGTGCTACCAGAGAGACCGATTTCCTGTCCCTTTTGCACAACCTCACCTTCTGTAACAAATTGCTCCCGTACGTGCGCGTACACCGAGTGGAGAACCGTTACGGTCGTCGGATCTTCCGGATTTGGCATGTGTGGATGGCGGATGACGATAAATTTTCCGAACCCTTCACTCTCTCGTACCTGTGTGACGATTCCGTTTGCTATGCTGCGGATTGGTGTTCCCTCAGGAGCGCGGATATCGATGCCCGGATGACTGCCGTCCCCTTCCTCTCCCGTCCGGTACGATCCCATGTGACCGATGGAGTACACGGCATGTGTTTTTGGATCGTTAGATTTCTGGGTGTATGTGGGAAGAGGGATGAGCACCTCTGCCGGTACGTCCCGGTACGGAGAATCAGAATGTGACCATTGTGAGTAATCCGGTATGAAGGCGATGGGGGGTACGGTGCCAGTGTAGGTGATGAGACTATCATCGAAACCGCCTATAACTGCATGCCAGAACGCATACCATCCATGCTGTCCGAGCATGTTTCCCGTGATAAATGTGAGAAGGGACAGGGCGGCAATCAAGAAGGATGAACGTTGTTTCAGGTATTGGAGACTGTCTCCGCGCGGGCGACGGACATTGTACAATTGGTTTTGCCGGAATGTTTTACTGTGTTTTTGTTGTGTCATATCTCGGTTTCTCTTTGCATTAATGATACCATGTATCCTATTTTTCGTCAATGACTGAGACAGTGGAAATTCGGCTTTCTGGTGCGGAAAGTACTGTTTCTGCGGGGAGGTCTCTTGCGCGCACTCTCTACAAGATTCCTCTTACCATTCGTCTCTGCGGTGATATTGGCGCTGGAAAAACTACATTTCTCCAGGGTTTTGCCGATGGGCTTGGCATCAGTGAGCGTGTTCATAGTCCGACGTTTGCTCTCGAGCAGCGCTATAGAACGCTGCATTTTGGTGAACTTCTTCATTGTGATATGCATCGTCTTTCCAAAGGGGATGCCAAGAGTTTTCTCTTGTCCATTGCGTCCCATCCGGGAATTTGCTGTATCGAGTGGCCTGAGCGCGCAGGGGTATGGCAGCCTTCCGGCCCCTTGATCGATATTTTTTTCGACGATACAGTTCCTTATTGTAGGAGACTCACCGTTCAGTTCCAGGATATCTCTTTACCAGATTGGTCACACGTGCAGATATGGAGGAAGAACATGCGTCTTTCTCGGCATACCTGTCGTCACTCTGATGCTGTTGGGGCGTATGCAGAATTTCTTGCAGGTGGCATCCTCCAGCGTGGGGTTCTTGTTCGTCCCCTCCTCCTTCGTCGAGCATGTGAACTTGCGGCCTGCGCAGCGTTACTGGAGGTGGAAGGATATGCCGTAGTGGGGCGTGGTGAGGCAACTATCGAGCAGGAGCTTTTTCTTAGAAGCTCCATGGAATGATTTCTTCTTGTGCGATGAGGAGGAATTGCGCTCCATCAATATGGAGAATCACTGGCGCTAGGATAAGGAGAAGTGCGCTGCATCCAATGAGAATGATGGAGAACCGTTCCGTAGGCGTGAACCGTTCTCCGATTGGTGTTTCTATATGCGTGAGGTGGTGTCGCAGGTGGAAGATGACGTGGAGGAAACGCTGGAGGATTTCTATTTTTGGGAGGAGTGTTCCCATACTGCGGGCGATAGTGATTTCTGAGCGGAGGATGCCGCTGATGCCCGCAATACCTGGAAGCGAATGATGGAGGTATACGGCGATGAGGAATCCGAGGACGAAGAGCGTGTGATCGAAGAGATTTTCTCTAATGGTGGCGTGAATGGTTACGGGCCAGCGCATGCGATGCACTTCACGGTATTTTACCGTATCGAGAACCATGTGCGCGAGAATCAGCAGGCCGAATGTCCCAAGATTGAAGAGGGCAGCGACGAGGATTGTAAGAACGAGGTATGCTGCGTGAAAAGCAGGAAGTTCGTCGTGCCGATGAGCGAACGTTCTGACTTCGGTGAGGATTGATGTCATTTAATATATTATATACTATTTTATGTTTATTAGCAATATTTGTTGTACTGTTCTCCCCATCTCCCATTGCTACAATTCCAGCGCTTTCCTTCCAATATTTCTATGGCTCAGTCAGAATGCTGCGGCGCTCCATCGGAGAGTTGTGCCGTCTGTAAGAACCTCTACTGTACAGAATGCTTTGAGGGGTGTTCGTGCAGTAATGATGCGGATTTAGCTGAGGAGATCAATTTTGCGGAGGATGAAAACTGAAGGAGACTTATATTGTGGTTCCTTGAACGCGACGGATTTTGTAGAGGCTTTCGAGGAAATCTGTTCCAGCGTACCCTGCGAGGAACGCGAAGGAGTGATCATTCTCAATGAGAGCGCCAGCAATGCCACCAACGAGTCCTGCAACAGCGAGAGAGAAGATGATGCGCTTGGGATCGATCGCTTGGTTTTTCCTATTCTGTTCCATGTATTTTGTGATGCCGACAATGCCGCGGACAAGTCCGCCGATGATGCCGAAGAGGATGGAGGAAAGGAGGATTTGATCCATAGAGTTCTATGGTAGCACCATGGTCGCAATTACCTATGAAACCATTCCTTTTTTGATCATCTCAACTTTTCACAACGAAGAACAATAAACGAGAGAGCGATGTTGAGAAGAAAGACGGATAGTGACATGAACGGAATACTCACAAAACCATAGTACAAGAATTCTGTTGCACGGCACGACACCCCCGTCAGATCACACGGGATCGTTGGATCGAACGCGATCGGATCGAGCATGGCCTGGATTTGTTCCATATAATGAATCACCGCAATCACCGCACCCACAAGACTGAGGATCAATACATACCGACTGGCTTGGCGATCATTCTTCCAAAGCGCCAACCCCAAAATAAACACCTGTGGGTAAAGAAATACACGCTGAAACCAGCAGAGTTTACAGGGGGACCACAGCGCGATCTCCGAGAAAAAGAGACTTCCCAATGCTGCTCCCAACGTCGCCAAAAACATCAACACCAAACCGACATTCCCAATCCGACTCAAGAACAAAGAACATCGTTCATGCATTAAAAGTTCCTTGATGAGAACCACAAAAAGGAGCAAGGCCGCCACCCACCCCACCACCGCAGTCGGGGCAAGAATATCCACAAGATACGGGGTCCACTCTTCCATGCATCCGAGCATATCACAACAACCTGGTCGGGGCGAAAGGACTTGAACCTTCGGCCTCCTGGTCCCAAACCAGGCGCTCTAGCCAACTGAGCTACGCCCCGTGCTGCTATTGTAT
>MFYG01000022.1 GCA_001789045.1 Candidatus Peribacteria bacterium RIFCSPLOWO2_12_FULL_55_15
GGCGGATGGCGAACGATCTTCGGAATGCCGCGATCATGGAACGAAGAAACCTGTCCACCGCTACACTGTAGAGCGATGCGAGTGAATACTCAACTGATGTGCGCCGGATCTCACGCCTGGTGGGCCGTTTGGATCGTCATCATCATGAGTGTCATCCTGGGCGGCGGCATTGCACCGGCAGTGACCGGCCTCCTTGTCCTCGCCGCGTGGATCTGCGCCATTGACAACTTCAGGAAGCGTGAGGCTCGCGCATCTGCCCCGCTCGCGCCGTGGATCCTCGCGGCGGCGTTCGCCGCGTGGACTGCCATTGCATTCGCGGTGTCCTCGACGAAGAACTTCGGACTCGACGATGCCCTGCAGGCGTTTTCGTACTTCGTAATCTTCTCATTTGCAGCGCGAGAGGCTTCGGGCTCTCTTTGCGGGATATTTCGCGAGCGGTTTTCGGCGGTGATCATAGCGATGGCGATAGCGACGCTCACAATCGGTCTCCCCGTCTACATCCTGCAGCCATACGACCGCTTCGTCGGAACGTTCTTCGATGTCCGTTCGCCGTATTCCTTCTTCCCGAACGCGTTTGCAGGGTTCCTTCTCCTCGCGTGGCCGATCATTGCGGCCTGTGCGAAGGAACGCCTTGCCGCGCGGCCCGTGTCCGGAGGCGCCATCGTCGGCGGGGTTCTTGCCGGTCTCCTCCTCTCCTTCTCTCGTGCCGCATTTCTAGCGTTCGCGGCGCAGCTCATCCTCTGGCGGCTCCTCCGCCGGACGTCTGCTGGTCAAGCTCCGAAGAAGCTCCAGCCGAAGAGGTCAACGGTGATGTTCCTCCTCTCTGCAGTCGCTGCCACTATTCTCCTCGTCGCCGGGGCGAACGCCGCGCGCGGATGGAACTTCCCCGTTCAGTCGTTTCTGGCGCGCGCGGCGTTCGACACCCCAGGCCAGGGCATTGCGACCGTAACCGAGCGACTGGCATTCTTCGGACAGGCCCTGCGGATCGCAGGGGAGCGGCCGATCTTCGGCTTTGGACCGGTGAGTTTCCGTGACGTCCATCATAGGTTCCTCCAGGAACACACACCGACTTCCTTCGCGCACTCTATCTTTCTGACGTTCGCTGCCGAGCGCGGATGGATGGCCGCGATCCTCTTCTGCCTCCTTTTGGGCTTTGTCCTCCTCCGCGCCGTGCGGCGGGCTTGTTCGAACGGCCAGACCGGGCGGGTCAGCGCCGGGAAATCTTCGCCTCTCGACCGCGCCGCGCTCGTCGCGGTCGCTGGCCTCCTCATCCACCAAGCGGTTAATGACGACTTCCGCTTCATCGGCGTCGCGCTCCCTTTTTGGCTCCTCTTCGGGATGCTTGCAGCGGACGAGCGGTCGGCGACGGAGCGCCGCGCGCGCTTACGTGGCGCAGTGGAACTCGCGGCGATGACCGCCTGCGTCCTCGTCGCGGCATTCGAGGCACCGAACATTCTCAATGGCTGGCGCGGGGCTGGCGCGGAAGCCGCAGGAAATACGGAGAGGGCGATCACGCTCTACGAGATGGCGAGTGACTCCTGGTTCTCCCGCGACGTCTTCCTGCGGCTGGCCAGACTGCAGCGCGAAGCTGATCGCCTTGAAGACGCTTCCGTCTCCCTCGACCGCTTTGCCGCAGTGAACCGCGAGAACTACCGCCTCTGGCAGGAGCGCGGGAGGATCGCCCTGCGCTCCGGGGACTTCCCGCGCGCAATCGCCTCGTACGACGAGGCGCTCGCGCATGGCGGAATGGCCGATCTGTCCATTGTGCGGGAAGAGTTGGACATCCTGCATCTCCTCGGCGACGCGGACGGTGTGGCCCTCCGCCGCGAAACATTCGACCGGATCATGCAAGCATTCGCGAGAGCGATTGCGGAGAACGGCTGGCTCCGTGACACAGCCCTCTCGTCGCAGGCCGGGCATTTCGCCGTCATCGCGAACATCATGGAGCAGTTCTTCTCTGCGGACGCCGAGCGGTACCGCAGGATGGCAACGGAAGCGACAGCTTACTCGCAGCATTACCGTCAAGAGCGCGAGCGTCTGAGAGGAACGGGCTTCCTGTGGTAGGAGAGGCTTACAGGGAATATCCCCTATATGGATATCGCAATATGGATATCGCATCTGACCCCTCTTTCATTACCGCACCGCTTGCGCTGAGTCCAAAGCGGCTGGCCCCCGCTTGCTGAAGAGCACGGAGCTGGTCCAATGTCTTGATCCCGCCGGAGGCCTCCACGAGGACGCCGTAGGGCTCCGCTTCATGATGGAGAAATGCCACGTCCTCCACCGTCGCTCCGCCCTCCGGCGCGTAGCCCGTCGAGGTCTTGAGGTAATCCGCTCCGCCGCCGATGGCCGCCGCGCACGCGGAAGAGAGTGCCAAGACGCCGCCGTGCTTCCGGAGTTTCGCCGTTTCCAAAATAGCTTTCACAATGGCTCCGGGATCGCGGGACTTCACCGCGCCGGCGACGTCGGCGATACTGCAGTAGGCGCGCTTGGGGTCACCCCGCAGCAGCGCCTCATAGTCGATCACAATATCGAATTCCGTCGCTCCGTCGCGTTGGGCTGCCATCGCCTCTTCGACGCACTCTTTCTCCGGCATGATCCCGCCACGTCCGCCTTGCTCCCGCGGGAAATTGATGACGGTGCAGACGGCAATGTCATCAATGCCCCACCGGGCGAGCAGGTGTTCCGCAAGGGCAACCTTCGTCGGCCGGACGCAGACGGAAGCCATGCCCCATTCGCCCGCTTCCCGGCAGAGTTGCACGACGTTCTGGACGTCGGCGAAGCGATTCCAATGCGTGATCGTGAGATAGGTGTTATCGATGGATCGCGCAAGAGCTTTCACATCGGGCGGGAGTTCCCTCCGTTCGGGCTTATAGAGAATGGCGGCGGTTGCGAAGTACGACTCCGCAATATCCTTTTCAATCGTACTGCGTTGTGCTTTTTTGATGAGAATGTCCCGGAGGGCATCCTCTTGGCGTTGATGCTCCTCTGCGGCGAGGGCTTTCTGAATATCGGGGTGGAAGGCATCCATATTGCAAACAATATCATGTTTCTATACTCTGTCCATAGCTGTTCTTTCGACAGCATCGGCTCGATCTACACTGTATTTCTCGAAAGGAGAGATATCATGAAGCGCTATGATGGTATTGCTTTTGCGGGCGCCTTGGGGGCGCTGGCGGGGCTCAGCGTGGCCATTACGCATGCGTGGGAAATCGTTCCCACCATCCTATCGGCCATCGTGTGCATGGTGGTCGCCGGGGTGGCCTACAGCTCCCTCGAGATTCTTTTGGTCCTCTGTAATGCCTGTCGGGATCTTCCCGCTGCCCTCCAGTCGATACTGGAGTGGTGGTGTGTGAGGAAGGAGAAAATCCGGGCAGGGATGAAGGCTTCCCTCTTCGTCATCTGGTGCATCGCGTCAGCTCTTATCTCGTTCCTCGCCATTCCCATTTTACTCTTCGTGGGGGGGATGTTGTTCAGCACCATGGATCGTAGGGAATATATCGGCGTTGGTACCGGTATGGTTGCCACGGCGATCATGTTTTTCGGGGTAGGTGTATTAATCTTCGTCTATCTCCTCATGGTGTGCACTGAGAAGAGTCCCCCTTGGGCATGGAGGATGGGGAAGGCATTTCGTGGAATATTCGAGGTGGGAAATAGTATGCCGAAGAATCAGAAAATTCTTCTGCTCTGCTTATGTTTCCCTATTCTCATGGAACTCATGAGTATTGGGGTTATTGTCCTCGTCCTCGATGTCCTATCAACACTCCTTCTCGCCCTCGCGAGTACGGAGCGCATCGCGGCCATTCTCGGAGCGATCCTCGGATGGGGGACAGGAGTCCTCTTCCACAGCCTCGGTATGCCGGGAGATCTGCTGCTCCTTGCCACTGGCAGCATTGTCGGCTGGTTCGCTGGATCGCTCCTCTACCGCCTCCGCGAGTACCTCTCGCAGGAACCCGTGGCTGAAACTGTTCGGAGTTAGATATTTGTCTGATCGAGTCATTCCCCCCGTTTGGTGCGGGGGGAATTTTTACATGTTTTGATACAATCAAATAGTGCTCGATTACTGCGTGTACATGCTTCGGTGTTCTGATGACTCCTATTACATTGGTATCACCAACGATATGGAACGACGTATAGGCGAGCACCGGGAGGGCAGAGATCCGAAGTGCTACACGTTCCGGCGGCGGCCGGTAGAGTGTGTGTACAGCACACGGTTCCAGGATGTACGTGATGCGATTTCATGGGAGAAGCATCTGAAGAAATGGAGTAGGAAAAAGAAAGAGGCGCTGATCAACGGGGAATATGAGCGGTTGCCGGAGTTGGCTGGTAGGAGGGTTCGGTATACGAGAAAAAGCGTGTCACCCTGAGGGATCCGTGCGTGATGGTTCGAGACGATTTTTGCGAAGCAAAAATCCCTCACCATGACAAAGCCCTCGCACCTCACCATGACAAAGCCCTCGCACCTCACCATGACAAAGCCCTCGCACCTCACCATACAAAGCCCTCGCACCTCACCATGACAAAGCCCTCGCACCTCACCATGACAAAGCCCTCGCACCTCACCATGACAAAGCCCTCGCACCTCACCATGACAAAGCCATCGCACCTCACCATGACAACGCCTGCTGGCGGCGTAGCATCTATGGTTGTGACTTCTTCGATTCCGGCAACACGAGCGGCAGCTTGGTGTCGACCGAGACTTTCATGAGGTCGAGGGCGATGCGCAGCATGGCCTCGTACTCGTTGATCATCGTGACGCCGGCGCCGCCGGACACCAATCGGAATCCGACACGTTCGGGGACGATCTCCTCCGGCCATAACGTCCGTGTGCGGAGCGCTTCCTTCCCAATGGTCCGTTCCTTTGGTTGTGCAGAGGAGGGAGGATGTGGCGTGCGTTTCAGCCATGTGTAGAATCCGCAGAGGAGAGAGGTGTTTGTCTGGTGATGCATGGCCTTGGCCTGCCGACGGTTTTTGGCGAACGAGAGCCGCGTGCGGTACTTGGCTGATATCCATGGATCGAAGCAGTCGATGCCGCGCTTCTTGAGGGCTTCGATCGTCTCGTTGCCGATAGTTTCAATGTTCGAGCTCTTACCTTTCGGAAAATCCATAGATATATCCACCTCGCGCACGTGGATGAGATCGGTGTTGGGGGTGATTGCCGTTTCAAGGCTCGTCGGGTCGCGCCCGGCCCATGCGACGATCATCTCGCGTGCCGAGAGAACAGTGCTCCATAAGCGGACCATGTGCTCCGCCCACTCGGCATATTCCGCGAGCGTCTGGCACCGTTGCGGCGCACGCGCGATACAGTCGTCGTAGAGATTCTTCACACCTTCCCACCACAGGTCCCGCGGCCCTGCCATATTGAGCTCATGGAACTTCTTGGCGATGGGTTCCGCGAGTAGGTGGACATCGAGCGGCCCCTGCACCTTTGTCACTGTTTCTCCGACGGTGCGCGCCAGTAATAGTGCGTTCTCCAGGCTGCCCATACACGAAGTATACGCTTAAGCCCCTCACCCTAACCCCTGCTACCATACCCATGATGTCAAAATATGATCCATCCGCCGTCGAGCCGAAGTGGCAGCAGAGGTGGGAGGAGGCCGGCGTGTACCGCGTTGACCTCACGAAGGCCAAAAAACCACACTACTGTCTCGTGATGTTCCCGTACCCGAGCGGTGCGCGGCTGCATGTCGGGCATTGGTTTCAGTATGGACCAACCGACAGCTACGCGCGGTTTTTGAAGATGCGCGGCCATGACGTCTTCTTCCCCATGGGATTCGATGCGTTCGGACTCCCGGCCGAGAACTACGCTATCAAGACGGGAGTGCCACCGGCGGAGTCCACCGCGGAAAATGTACGGAACATGATCGAACAATTCCGGCGGATGGGGTGCATGTACGACTGGTCGAAGAGTCTCAATACGTCCGATCCATCCTACTACCGCTGGACGCAGTGGTTGTTCCTGCAGATGTTCCAGCACAAGCTTGCCTATCGAAAAGAAGCCCCTGTGAATTTTTGTCCGCAGTGCCAAACGGTCCTTGCGCGCGAACAGTGTCAGGACGGCACGTGTGAGCGTTGCGAAACACAGGTCATCCAGAGGCCATTGACGCAGTGGTTCTGGAAGATTCGGGATTACGCAGACCGCTTACTCGATGGTCTCGATGGTCTCGACTGGCCGGAGAAGACGAAGACGATGCAGAGGAACTGGATTGGGAGATCGGAAGGAGCAGTTATAAAATTCGAAATTCGACCCTTCGAGACGCCCCGCCAGTGTCATGGTGAGGAGATCACAGCGAAGCGAAGATCGTCTCGAACCATCACTGGCGGGGCTCCTCAGGGTGACACCTCTATTGAAATTTTTACAACGAGGCCAGATACACTCTTCGGTGTCACGTACATCGTCCTTGCACCGGAACATCCGCTCGTCGCGAACATTACGACGAAGGCGCAACGAAAACACATCGAGGCGTACGTGAAAGAAGTGAAGACGAAGAATGAGTTGCAGCGCACCGATCTTGCGAAGGAGAAGACCGGTGTCTTCACGGGTTCCTATGCGCTTCATCCTGCAACGGGCGAACGCATCCCAATCTGGATTGCCGATTACGTCCTCATGACGTACGGCACCGGCGCCGTAATGGCTGTCCCTGCGCATGATGAACGCGATTGGGAGTTCGCTAGGAAGTACAAACTGCCTCTTCAAGAGGTAGTGTCAGGAGGTGATATCACGAAAGCTGCATTTGTCGCGGACGGTATCACGGTGAACTCTGATTTCCTCAATAGTTTCCCGACCCCCGCAGCGAAAAAACGCATTACTGCATGGCTCGAGGATGAAGAGAAGGGGAGGGAAGTGACGACCTATCGTCTCCATGATTGGCTCGTGAGCAGGCAGCGCTACTGGGGTGCCCCGATTCCGATCGTCTACGATCCCGACGGTCATCCGCATCCGATTCCGGAGAAGCACCTCCCGTGGCTGCTTCCCACGGACGTCGAATTTAAGCCGACCGGCGAGTCGCCACTGAGACATTCGAAGGAATTCAAGGAGCGCACGGAGAATATCTTCGGCAAGGGGTGGGAACCAGAATACGACACGATGGATACATTTGTTTGTTCGTCGTTTTACTATTTGAGATTTTTAGCACAGCAGCGTGATGGATTCGAGACGGGCAACCGGTGTCATTGCCCTCCTTACCATGACACGCTACTAATCGATCCTTCCATCGAACGAAAATGGCTGCCCATCCAAACCTACATCGGCGGCCCCGAACATGCGTGCATGCACCTGATCTACGCGCGATTCGTGATGATGGCGCTCAAGGATTTTGGTATCGTGTCACACGAAGAACCGTTCAAAAAATTAGTTCATCAGGGACTCATTACGAATAAAGGAGCAAAAATGAGCAAGAGCAAAGGCAATGTCGTAGATCCCGATCCTCTCGTTGCAAGGTATGGCTCCGACGTCTTCCGTATGTATCTCATGTTCATGGGGCCCTATACCGATGGAGGTGATTGGAGCGAGACGGGGATCAAGGGGATAGAACGGTTCGTGCAGCGTATATGGGGACTTGTTTCTTCCCTCTCCCTCGTGGAGAGGGCGAGGGAGAGGGGGTCAGAAAATTCCGCTGTTCTCACAGCACTTCACAAGACGATCAAGCGCGTGACAGAGGACATGGAGCAATTACACTTCAACACAGCGATCAGCAGTCTCATGGAATTCCTGAATGTTCTTGAGGAACAGGAACACGTCTCACGAGAGACACTGAAGACGTTCGCAATCCTCCTGGCGCCGCTCGCGCCGCATCTTGCAGAAGAGTTGTGGGAACAGTTGCAGGGGGGGGCAGATCGTGTCATGGTGAGGGATTCTGAGCGTAGCGAAGAATCGTCACGAACCATCACGGGCTGCCCATCTTTTATCTTCCACCAGCCCTGGCCCCACTACGATCCGCAACTCCTCGTCTCCCGAACAATGACGATTGTCGTCCAGGTGAACGGCCGCGTCCGTGCTAATATCGATCTTCCAGCCGACTTTTCAAAGGAGGAGGTCATTGCCGCAGCGAAACGGCAGGAGAATGTTGCGAAATATCTCGGTAATGCCAAGACGAAGAAAGAGGTATATGTCCCAGGGAAGCTTGTAAATTTTGTTCTGTAAAGAAGTGGGAGCCTGTCCTGAGTTTGTCGAAGGATACCGAGAAAATTAGTGAATCTCGGCTTTAGGAAAAAATGAAGTAGGCCAGCTCACAGAGAGCTGGCCTACAGAGTGGGATGTTAGGCAAGGAGTTGGCGGACAGCGTCCTTCTTCAGGACGTACGCGGTCAGACCGTCACGGATGATCGTAGTCGCTTCTTTGTACAACTCGCATTGGTCCACGACGTAGACATTACCGAACGTGATGACGCATATTGTCCTCTCAGCAACGTAGTCGATTCCGGGAGACTCCTCATCGGGTTTTGTATCGGCCATGGACCAGGTGATCCATGTCCGGCCGACGAAGTTCTGGAAGGAATCCTGCTCTCCAAGAATGACAAAGTGCTCGCCGTACTGGAGCTCGCGGGAGATCCTCAGATAATCGTCACTGCTGAGGTCCCCCCACCCAAGCTTCTCACCATGCCGGTTGTACCACCCGCTGTTGTGGGTGACCTTATTAGGACCGCTGCGCATCTGACCGCAGCTGAGTCCGAACAGGTGGCTGGCATGGAGAAATTCCGTGCCGTACATCCCTTTCATCAGTCTGTTTCCCATCGAAAAAATCTCCACTTCAGGTAAATGGGATACCTTCTCACGGCACAACGGAAGACACTTCCGCTCTGTCGTAAGAAGGATGGCTGACGAAAATAAAGAACAATGTAACCACGAGGAAGTGGCTCAATGGTTACTTTATCATTATAATATAAATGGATTTAAAAAGCAAGTATTTCCTGTGAGTTTTGCCTCGAGAGCGCAGAAACCTCCAAAGAGCTAGAGATTCTATCTCCTTCGCTACACTGCTGTCAATGCACTGGGATCACCCCTTCGATCGCTACGCACCGTTCACCGATATCGTTGCACTGAAAGAGTGGAGCGCGAAGCCGCTCCTGAAGAGTGTACGTGTGAACACGTTGAAGTGTTCGATGGGAAGATTTCAGGAATGGGCAAGAGAAAAGGTGTGGACATTGGAGCCGGTGCCGTGGTACGAGGAGGGGTTTTTTGTAGAGCGCGCCGATCGTGAAGAGGCACTTGGCAAAGATCTCCTCCATTTCATTGGCGGGTTCTACATCCAGGAGGCTGCGAGCATGCTGCCCGTGGCGCTCCTTGATCCACAGCCGGGGGATGCGGTGCTCGATATGAGCGCGGCGCCGGGGAGTAAGACGACGCAAATCGCGGCCATTATGACGCACCCTCTCCCTTCCGAAGGGAGAGGGCAGGGTGAGGGTGGCGTTCGCGGCGTGATCGTAGCGAACGATATCCAAGAACATCGTCTCTGGACGCTCAAAAGCGCCCTCCACCGCTCGGGTGTCACCAATGTCATCGTGACAAAGAAAGTGGGGCAGTGGTTTGGGAAGCACATGACGGAGCGGTTCAATCGTGTTCTCTGTGATGTGCCGTGCACGGCACAGGGAACGGTCCGGAAGGATTCCGATGCCCTGAATTACTGTGGACAAGAGAATATCGAGAAAATGGCGCGGCTCCAGGGGCAACTCCTCGAAGCTGCCATTCACGCGGCAAAAGTAGGAGGACGCATCGTCTACTCCACTTGTACACTCACGCCGGAGGAGAATGAGGGAACTGTTCTCTCAGTACTAGAGAAGTACCACGATCAGCTAGAAATCCTTGATCCACGTTCGTTACTGGTGACTGGTTATTCGTTATTTGATCGGACAATCAATGACTCGGTGAAGGTACAGGAGTGGTTAGTATCGCAACATTCGAGTAACCAGAAACGAGTAACCAGCAACGTGCAGCCGCTGCTGCGGCTGTGGCCCCAGACCTACGACACGGAGGGTTTCTTCTGTGCCGTTCTCGAGAAGCGTGCCTCAACGAGGGGCATCGAGCACATGGAATATGTTCCATTCCAGGAAGAGCGTCTCTCGGTAGATCGGCAGAATGGTATCGCTGCCAAAATAGAAGATCTCTACGGCGTGTCTTTTCTCACGGATACCGATGTGCTTTTCCGCAGTGGCGAACAACTTTTCTTGATGAGTGAGGAGGTCGCGGGGTTTCCGCTACCAGTGCAGGACTATTCTGTGGGGATTCCTTTTGCGAAGCTTCTGAACGACGGTCGAGTACGTGTGAGTCATGAGATGGCGACGCTCCGTGGGATAAGCGCGACGCGTGCGCTATGTTCCATCGGCGATCAGCAGCTGGTGCTCCTTCTGGAGGGGAAAGATGTGCCAGGTGATACAGAACTCCACGGCGACATTCTCCTCCTCTACAAAGATTTCTGCATCGGCCGCGCACTCGCCAAAAATGGCGTCCTCAAGAACAACCTCCCACGGTGGATGGTGCGGGATTAGGTATACTCTCTTTCGTATGGATCCAGTGGTAGAAATTAAAGCGCGGCTGCCGATCGAAGACCTTGTCCGAGGATACTGTCAGCTCAAAAAAGCAGGGAGAGGGTACAAAGCACTCTGTCCTTTCCATCAGGATAAGAATCCCAGCCTCATCGTGTCGCCGGATAAAGGCATTGCATACTGCTTTGCGTGCCAGAGCGGCGGAGATATTTTTAGTTTCTACCAGAAGATCGAGGGGGTGGATTTTCCGCAGGCAATTCGCGATCTTGCGGAACGTGCCGGTGTTGTCATAGAAGAGCATGTTCCACAGGTAAAACGCGACGAGAAGGAGCGCGCCCGCGCATGTCTCGAGGCGACCGAGCAGTATTACCAAGAACAATTACGGAACACGGAACATGTGCAGAAGTATCTTCAGGATCGTGGCGTATCTACAGAAGAAGCGAAAATGTTCGGCGTCGGCTATGCGCCGGATTCCTTTGGAAAGACATACGAAGCGCTCCTGAAAATGGGGTGCAGCCGAAGCGAAATTCTGGCTGCAGGTCTTGGGATTCAGCGAGAGATTAGTGATGAGCGCATCGGTGATCGTTTTCGGAACCGCGTGATGTTCCCCATCGAGGACAGCCAAGGGAGGATCGTGGGATTCGGAGGACGGACCCTCGTAGACGATGCTGCGAAGTATATGAATAGTCCAGATGGGCCGCTCTACAGAAAATCATCTGTTCTCTACGGCCTCCATTCAGCAAAAGAAGCTATTCGTGCGGAAGGTCATGTGGTGATTGTGGAGGGGTACTTCGATCTCCTTGCTTGCCGTCGCGTTTGGAGGGGGAATGTTGTGGCATCGTGCGGAACGGCGCTGACCGAAGAACATGCACGCGTCATCCGTCGACTGACGGATCTTGTCGTCCTCTGCCTCGACCAAGATCGCGCAGGGCGGGAGGCTGCGGAGCGAGCGTTCTGCCTTCTCACACAGGAAGGTCTCTGTGTCCATGCAGTGGTTCTGCCGGAGAAAGATCCTGCCGATATGGCTTTGGAACATGGGCAGGAACTTGCGGCGCTGCTTCAGACGACCGGAAAACCGTATATGCGCTGCGTCTATGAGGAGATACAGGCCGAGAAGAGCAGCGACCCCCTACTCCGTCGGCGCGCATTGCAGAGGATTCTGCATCTCCTCGGCAGTATTCCGAGCGCGGTGGAACGCTTACAGGAAGTGCGGAAGGCGGCAATTGTTCTCGATACGACGCCTGGTGCATTGGAGCAGGATCTCCGCGCTGCGCGGCAGAGCGACAGAGCGCCGTTGCAAATAGAGGAACAACCTCGCGTAAAACAATTCACAAGTATCGAGGTCACACTTGGATTGTTCCTTCTCTACCCGGACATTTTCCTTATGCTCTTGGAGATTATCCCACCGGACGAAGGGCATGCTCTTCTTCTCTATGAAGCCATGCGACGCATCCCAAAGGGTGAGTCGTGGACGGTCGAGACAATCCCTCTTTCTCCTGAGGTGCGAGAGTGGGCGCGGGTGCTCATGCTCTACATGGAGGAACAGGGTCTGGCCGGGTGGTCGGAGAACGTGGCGCTGAGGGAGATCCGACGAAATTGCCGGATGGCGAATAGGGAGACTGTACGGAGGAAGCAGCAGGAAATTACGGAACAGCTCCTTCGAGCGCGTTCCGAAGGGAACCGGCAGGAAGAAGCATTATTGGAAGTGCGCTATCAGGAAGTGCTGAAATTGGCGAAGATGGCAGCCTAACGCGGATACGTTTTCCCTGTTCCCTATGATGTCTACCATATAATCTAACGCTATGGCCTCCCATCCACGGAAGTTCATCGTTCAACCCACGGAAGAAGATTTGCTGAGGTTTCCAGAAGCAGTGCGTCACCTGGTGAAGAAGGGGCGAGAGCAGCGGTACGTGACGCATTACGAGATTATCGGGGCAGTGCCTAATGCAGAGGAGAACGTTGATCTCCTTGACGATGTCTACACGCTCCTTGTGGGACTTGGGATTGAGGTGATTGATGTGAAGGATGCGCTGATTTGGGAAAAACGTGGGAAGACGGGACTCACGATCCCGGAACCAACGGAGGATTTGACCGATATTGCGACCCATGAAGAGCCGGAAGACGAAGAAGAGGAGGACGAAGAGGAAAAGGAGGAGGGAAAGGCTGCGGTTCTTGAGGATCAGGATGACAATCTTCTCCAGGTTGTGGCGACGGCAGGCATTGTGAGCAAAAAGAAAGCGCCGTCGGAAGAGGACAAGAAGAAAAAACGGAAAGAGCGCGAGGTTGATCTTCTCGAAATCAGTAATGACAGTGTCCGGATGTATCTCTCGGAGATCGGTCGCGTCCCGCTTATTGATGCGAAGAAAGAAGTGGAACTCGCCCGCCGCATCCGGAAGGGGGATGCGAGCGCCAAGCAGCAACTTGCCGAAGCGAACCTGAGACTCGTTGTGAGTATTGCGAAAAAGTACATCGGTCGAGGTCTCTCCTTTCTCGACTTGATCCAGGAGGGGAATATCGGCCTCTTTCGCGCGGTCGAGAAGTTCGATCCGGAGCGCGGGTTCAAATTCAGCACGTATGCAACGTGGTGGATTCGACAGGCGATTACGCGGGCCATTGCGGATCAGGCACGGACGATCCGGATTCCTGTCCACATGGTGGAGACGATCAACAAGCTCACGCACACGCAGCGCCGGCTCGTCCAGGAATTGGGACGGGAGCCTACACTCGAGGAGCTTGCTGTGGAGATGGAGATAGATGTGAGGAAGGTCCAGCACATCCAAAAAATCAGTCAGGACACCGTTTCCCTGGAAGCGCCGGTCGGTTCCGAGGAGGACAGTAAGCTTGGGGATTTTATCGAGGACGAGGAGGCGATCAATCCATTCGAGGCAACGAATAGGCAACTCAAAAAGGAAAATGTGCATGCGATGCTCGATTTTCTCACGCCGCGGGAGTGCAAGATCATCGAGATGCGCTTCGGACTTCGTGATGGCATAGGCCACACCCTCGAGGAGGTGGGGAAGGAATTCGGAGTCACACGCGAGCGTATACGCCAGATCGAAGCGAAAGTTCTCCAAAAAATGCGGGATCACCCCCGGTCTCTCACGATCCGGGAGTTCGGCATTGCAGGGAAGCGCATTGGGTTTTCCCCTTTGCCTCCCGGGCAGTATTCGACGGAACTCTGTTCGAAATGTCACCAAGGGGTCCTTGTGGATCTAACGAAAGACGGGAAGATGATCCAGAAGTGCGACCACTGCGCCTGTGAAGTGGAGAAGGAATGATTACCTCCCACCGCAGGAGAGGGCCAGCCTTTGCCAAGGCTACGGCCGGCAAGTAGGGTGAGGGGCATGCAATATGCCAGGCTCAATCCAGAGCAGCGTTCGGCCGTTGATGCCATTGAAGGGCCTGTGATGGTGATTGCAGGACCGGGAACCGGCAAGACGCAAGTCACAGCTTTACGTGTAGCGAACATTCTTCGAAAAACCCACATGCGTCCTTCGAATATCCTCTGCCTCACATTCTCCGTGAGCGGGGTAACGGCAATGCGCGAGCGGCTGCGAGCGCTCATCGGTCCCGATGCGTACGGCGTCACCATAGCAACGATTCACGGCTTCTGTAATGACATCATTGCATCGCATCCCGTCGTCTTCGATACGTGGTCGGCGCTGGAGAAGGTGAGCGATGTCGAGCGTTATCGCATTGTCAATCGCAGCATTGATGCTCTGCTCCCGGATCTCGCTCTCGTGAACCAGAAAAACCCGTACCGAAGGACGCGGGACATTCTCGATCGGATTACACAGGTGAAACGCGAGGGGAAGACATTCGATGATCTCACAATGACCATTTCAACATTTGCGCAAGAAATGGATGAACAGAGCGGGGTGGGAACAAAGGCGCGCGAGAGGGATCTCCTTTCTGTACGGAGGGTGCGGGAATTTGCCGAAGTATTTCGGCAGTACCAGGAAACATTGGAGAAAACCCAACGCTACGACTACGAAGATATGATCCTCTATGTTATCCGGGCGCTCGAAGAGAACGAATGGCTTCTCCAGAGTCTTCAGGAGCGCTATCAGTACGTCCTCGTTGATGAATTCCAGGATACGAATGGCGCCCAATGTCGTCTTATCAATATCCTCACAACGTACCAGACACTCGATCACGAACCGAATCTCTTCGTTGTTGGGGATGATGACCAGGCAATTTACCGCTTCCAGGGAGCGAATCTTCTCAATCTTCTGAGATTCCGGGAACGGTTTCCACATGCTCCGGTCATTGTCCTCACAGTGAGTTATCGCTGCAGTCAGACGATCCTCGATGCTGCGGGCAGTCTCATTGCAAAGAACACCGAGCGGCTGGTGGGGAAAATTCCGGGGCTGAGGAAGGAGTTGGTAGCACACATGGATTCGAGGCCCCAGCGGTGTCATGGTGAGGGATTTTGCGAAGCAAAATCGTCACGAACCATCACAGCTGGGGCACCTCACCATGACACGCTACCAACCCTTTACCATGTTCCCTCCGATGTTGCTGAACCATGGGTCATGGCGGACATTGTCGAAGAGCGCATGAGAGATAGGACCAAACCGCAGAATATTGCGATTCTCACACAGACAAATGCGGAACTTTTTCCGATAGCTGATGTCTTCCGTGTACGGGGCATCCCTATCGATATGCGGGGAAAGGTAGACCTCCTCAGTCACCCGCTTGTCTATCAGTCGCTCACGATCCTCCGGGCGATCGAGAATCCTCTCGAAAATTATCGTCTTGCAGGAGCATTGGCCTGTGCGTGTTTTTCGTGTCATCCGGCAGATTGCGGGCGGCTCTTTGCAGCGCAACGCGAGCGGAAGTGCGCATTGCATGATCTTCTTTTGGAACTCGAACGCGGTGAGTGGTGCTTGCAACTTCACAATGCCGACCTAATCATCGCAGCACGCGATATCCTCCTCGACCTTCATCAAAAACTACCGAGCAGAACAGTGGTGGAGACACTGGAGCGCGTATTGAAAGATACGGGACTTCTATCGTTACCGACGTGTCATGCTGAGAAAAATTTTTCTCAGGGTGACACGGTCGACCCACTCGATTTTCTCTCGCTTCAATCCTTCTTCGATTACGTAAAATACCGTGCATACGAGCAGCCGAGTTATACGTTCGATGTACTCATGTCAGATCTCGATCTGTATGGGAATCCGGAGTACCAGGGCTTGCGACTGACCTACGAGATGCCGCACATCACAGAGAACGGCGTGCAATTAATGACCGCGCACCAGAGTAAGGGGTTGGAATTTGATTGCGTTATTCTTCCAAATTTCCGAGAAGGTCACTGGGACAGGCGGCGGAATCCTCCGTCGTTGATGCTTCCGGAGCACTTACTCTTTGGGTGGGAAAAGGAGCAGAAATCCTTTGAACAAGGACAAGACGAACGCCGCGTGTGCTATGTCGCAATGACACGGGCGCGCCGCGAGCTTCTGATGATCTGCAGCAAAGAGCAAACGCGTGGCGAAAAAGTTCGCTCGGTGTCTCCATCCGCATTTTTTGCGGAGGCCGGGGAGTTGCCGGAGATGGATATTTCTCCAAAAAATCCAGAACTCCTGTCGACGCTTCTCAGAGAACCAGTACGGGATATCGACGAGGAGTTTCGGTCATTCCTTCGAGAACGCCTGAAATCCTTTATGCTCTCCGTCACCGCGCTCAATCATTTTCTCGATGATCCAAAGAGGTTCCTTACGCTCGATCTCCTAAAGACGCCACAGAGTAAAGAGGCGAATCTGATCTACGGGAATGCTGTCCATACTGCATTGCGTCAGTGGGGACTCAGTGTCCAGAAGGGGTGTCCATTGTCGCTCGAGGAATTTCTCCGGGAATTCCGCCGGTACCTCGAAGAGCGCGAGGTTCTGACACCCAAGAAACGCGAAAACCTTCTTCATATTGGGAGTACGGCTCTTCCTCGTTACTACGCGAAGCGGCTGGGCGGGACAATGCCAACGATCCACAGTGTTGAGAAGGGGATCAGCGCTCATCTAAAAGACATTCCCATCAAAGGACTCCTCGACCGCATCGATCTTTCACATCCCGATTCCTCTTCTGCAATACTCATTGATTACAAAACCGGTCATCCGCAGACGGAGAAGCAGATAAGAGATGGCGATTACTTCCGTCAACTCACGTTCTATGCTCTGCTCCTCGAACATGCGCACATTCCCCTGGAACCGCGAGCATTCATCCTTGATTTCATTGGTGAGCGCGATGAGGAACCGGTGGAACGCTCTTTTGTGATTACCGAGCGAGAAAAAGATGATTTGCAGAAACTCATTCGCGACGTGTGGCGGAAAATAATTGCTCTCGATTTCACGCCGTTCTAAGCTGTCAGTTGAGTATTCACTCGCATCGCTCTACAGTGTAGCGGTGGACAGGTTTCTTCGTTCCATGATCGCGGCATTCCGAAGATCGTTCGCCATCCGCCTTGTCGCAGCCGTCATCCTCATTGTCGCAGTCGGCGTCTTTGCGATGCGCATCACCGGCATCCGCCAGCCTCTCGCTTTCATCCCATATTCCACAGGCGGTTGTATACCAATGGGCGAGACATGTTTAGGTGCAAGCCCCGCACCACAGTGCTGTAGTGGTCTTCTGTGCGTTGGGACTTCGCCTCTTCCTGATGTGATGCCAACATGTGAGCCAGGTTACACTTCTCCCACTCCCACTCCTACTCCCACTGCTACTCCTACTCCCACTGCTACTCCTACTCCTACTCCCACTGCTACTCCTACTCCCACTGCTACTCCTACTCCCACTGCTACTCCTACTCCCACTGCTACTCCTACTCCTACTCCCACTGCTACTCCTACTCCCA
>MFYG01000023.1:0-41762 GCA_001789045.1 Candidatus Peribacteria bacterium RIFCSPLOWO2_12_FULL_55_15
TCCACCACCTCACCGGTCAGTGCTGTCCGGCCTACGACGACTTCCGATCGCACTGCATCGATTCCACCTCTGAGCCCACGAATGTGATCAAGGAGAATTTGAAGAGTGATTGCTGTACGCTTTTTTGGCACATGGAAAATGTACTCCATTCATCCACCCCGAACAACTGTCTCAACAGGCCTCGCTCGGACGAGAAGACGCTCCGAGGTGGAATCGGGCGGCCAACAGGTATAGAGGATGAGTTCCTCTCCCTCTTCATCCTCTTGAAATGGCCGCAGATCGCTGGCCTCTACCCTTTGCTTCGCGGTCACATGATACGTGAATCTCTGCCCTTGATAGGCAATTTCGATCGGATCGCCGATTGCGAGGCGATTTACGTTGCGGAAGATCCGCGTGTACGCAGATACATCCCACGGGTACCCGCTGCTGTGACCGTAAACCATCGCCTTCCCCCCTCCTCCTGGAAACCCGAAGAGATGTCCAACACCATATTTCAAAGGCTCTATGATTCCCGCATGCGTCGTCGGATCCTTCGGGTGCGTTACGGTGAGGTTTTCGATACCAATCGTGGGAAGGGTGATTGCAAAAAGATCGTACGGATACACGGGTGAGGTGGGTACGGTAGGTACTGAGGGTACGGACGTGGTTTGGGAATGGAGAAGATCCCCTCTCCCACTTGGGGAGTGGTAAGATGATGGACCCTGGAGAAGTGCGAGAAAATTCTCCCGAGATACTGGCTGGACAAAGAAAATGACATCACCTGTCTGCGCACGATCTCCTTCCCCGCGCAGTCGTTCGATCATGGCCTGCGCCTCCTCCATGCGAAGAGGATCGCGCGGATAGAAGAGGCGCTCTCGATTTCCCGGAATAATCCACGCTTCGAATGCCGCTTCCAAATACGGTGCAAAAGCATCCTCTTGCGGAACGTCATGAAACAGCGGCAATGGCGGCATGTTGGAGCGGTGCCACGCCGTGCGCTCGCGGAGACGCTGATCGGATTCAACGAGACGATAGACGGCTTCGGCACGGGTGATGGCGTTGGCTACTGAGTTATTGGTTATTGAGTTATTGGGACCTGCAGCAAATGCCCCGATGTAAGGGTAAAGGGCCATGGCCAGGGCAAGAATTCTCCACCGCATATTATTGACAAATATAAGCAAAAATGTTATATTTAGTCAAGGTACGGTTGCACTCCCCGTGAGGGGGTTCTTTTTGTATGATTCCCCTATGCCCCTCCGTATAGGAATCGTCGGCCTGCCCAACGTCGGCAAATCGACGCTCTTCAATGCGCTGACGAGGAGTCGGCAGGCACAAGCCGCGAACTACCCATTCTGCACGATTGATCCGAACATCGGCGTCGTCGAAGTACCCGATGAGCGGCTGGCCAAGCTTGCCGCCATCGTTCACCCGGAGAAAGTTATCCCTGCAACGGCGGAATTCGTGGATATCGCCGGGCTCGTCCGCGGGGCCAGTAAGGGGGAAGGACTCGGGAACAAATTCCTCAGCCACATTCGCAATGTGCATGCGGTATGCGAAGTCATCCGGTTCTTCGAGGGGGGAGATGTTCTGCATGTCGAAGGGACAACTGACCCGCAGCGCGATCGCGAGATCCTCGAGACAGAGCTCGCGTTGAGCGACCTCGATGTCCTCAATCGTCGCATCGAGAATATCGCGGGAGCAGCGCGGACAGGGAATGTTGAGAAGCAGCAGGAACTCGCTCTTGCGGAGACGATGAAAGCGGCATTGGAACGAGGAACCCTCGCACGCGCGGTTCCCTTCGATGAGGAGGAGCGCGCCATCACCCTCTCCTGGAACCTTCTCACAGGGAAACCGATCCTCTATGCAGCAAATGTTTCCGAAGGGCAGATGAAGGAATTTGATGTTAACAGAGCACGGCAAGTACTCGCACTACCACTACATCGTAGCGGAGAGCCATGGCTCTCCGCTACGTGGAACGTAGATATCATTCCCATCTCTGCAAAATTAGAGGAGGAGCTCCAAGACCTTCCCCCCGAAGAGGGGAAAGCCCTCCTATCGGAACTCGGGATGACCTCTTCCGGTCTCGATCAGTTGGTAGCGGCTGCCTACACACTCCTTGGCTACACCTCCTTCTTTACCGCAGGACATGAGGAGGTACGAGCATGGACGATCACCCGTGGAACCAAAGCACCTCAGGCCGCAGGGGTGATCCACACGGACTTCGAAAAAGGCTTCATCCGTGCGGAGACAATCGCCTACGATGACTTCGTTCGCTACGGTGGAGAGCAGGGAGCGCGTGAAGCAGGGAAGCTCCGGATCGAAGGGAAGAACTACATCGTGCAGGACGGCGATGTGATGCATTTTCTGTGAACACGGCTTTTGTTCGCGGAAAACGTGAGCACATTTTTTGTTATTGAAATACTAATTTGTTCAGTTCTTCTCTCTTCTGCAAGGGATCTTTTCAAAATTTCTCTTGCTATAGAAATACGAATGCATAGGATGTGGGCTGATGAGAGTCTTCCTGTTCGTCGCCCTCTTCGGCTCCCTGTTTATCGCTTTCTGATGAAGATGTGCTCTAAAAACTAACTACAACCAGACGTTGCTCCACAATCGCTACAAAGCTCACAGGAGCCATTCCGCCGCATCCGCGTGCTCCCACACGCAGTACAGATTGCCCCAGTGAATCCCTGGATCTTCGCCTGCACCAGACGATCCTGAATGTCTGTCTCCAGTTCTTCCTCCACGAGAATTTTTTGTGGCGCCGCCCCCTCATCAATAATCGGTAAATGCATGGCAAAAGCATCCCTACTCTTCGTCCCATCCAGGTACGCCCTCTCCACAAGCTCCGCATTGTGGAACTTCGTCGCTTTGTCTTTAGGGAGGAATTTCAGCGCAAGCCACCTTGCAAGATAGTCCATAATGCTCTTCGCAAAAGGAATTTCCGCATTGGTCGTCATCCCCATGGGCTCGAAGCACTTGTGAATGAGCTTCTCGCAGATCACTTCCAACGGCACGCCGTACTGCAGATTGATGGACAGGCTCAGCGCCAGCGTGTCCATGACCCCGGAGAGCGTGGAACCGTCCTTGCTCATCGTGATAAAAATTTCTCCGGGAGATCCATCCTCGTACATCCCCACATGGATGTAGCCATCTAGCCCTCCAATACTGAATTTGTGGGCGATGGCTGTACGCTCCGATGGAAGCTTGCGCCGCCGGTGAACCTCTTTTACCACCACACGCTCCTTCATCACCGCCCGTTGTTCCTCATGCTGCTCTCTCTTCTCTGTTTCCGCTGAAGTGGAGAGCGCCTGACTGAGTTTGGAGCCATCACGGTACAGCGCATTTGCCTTGAGTCCCATCTTCCAACCAAGGAAGTACGCTTTCTTAATATCTTCCACCGTCGCCTCTTTCGGAAGGTTGATCGTCTTACTGATCGCGCCGGAAATAAATGACTGCGCCGCTGCCATCATGCGGATGTGGCCCTCTACCGCAATGAAACGCTTCCCTATCTTCCCACACCGGGCGGCACAATCAAAAATCGGCAGATGTTCGGGCTTGAGGTGCGGTGCGCCCTCGACCGTCATCCGACCGCAGACTACGGTGTTCGAGGCATCGATCTCCTCCTTCGAAAACCCAAGATGCCGGAGGACATTATAGGTAGAATCGCGAATACTCTCCTCGGGAACTCCAATGCGGCGCATGGTCTCTTCTCCCAGAATCCACGGACTGAAGGCGTACGGCAGTTCGAATACCTTAGGGAGCGCCGCCTCTACTCCTGCAATATCCGCATCGGTAAATCCCTTCGCCTGCAATGCTCTGCGATTCACGTGCTGTGCCCCTTCCAGAGAGAGCGTCCCTGCGACAAAACGCATGATGTCCTGTACCTCTTCCTCGCTATAGCCAAGCGCCAGAAGCGCCGGATGAACCGACTGATTCACAATCTTCATCGAACCTCCACCGGCAAGCTTCTTAAACTTCACGAGTGCAAAATCCGGCTCGATGCCCGTTGTATCGCAGTCCATGAGCAAACCAATCGTCCCCGTCGGGGCGATTACGCTCACCTGCGCATTACGATATCCGTGACGGTCTCCCATCGCGAGAGCCCGATCCCAACACTCCTTCGCGACCTCCAGGAGATCATTGGGGCATTCCTTCTGATCGATGCCGACCGGCGGCACGCTCAATCCTTCATACTCTTTCGTTTGGACATTGTATGCCGCCCGACGATGATTGCGCATCACTCGCAACATATGTTTCCGATTCCGCACGAACCCTGGAAAAGGCCCCAAGTGCTGCGCCATCTCTGCAGATGTGGCATACGATTCGCCAGTAAGGATCGCCGTGAGCGCTGCGGCAATGGCGCTTCCACGCGGAGAGTCGTACGGGATGCCCATCTGCATGAGGAGCGCCCCAAGATTGGCATACCCAAGTCCGAGCGTCCGGAAAGCATAACTTAGGCGCGCAATCTCACTACTTGGGAACTGCGCCATGAGGACGGAAATTTCGAGCACGATCGTCCAGAGTCGAATCGCATGGCGATAGGTCTCGAGAGAGAATGTCCCCTGTTCCGCATCAAAGAATTTCAGTAGATTGATCGATGCGAGATTGCACGCAGTGTTATCTAGGAACATGTACTCGCTGCATGGATTGCTCGCGCGGATTGGCCCGTCCGCGGGACATGTATGCCAGTCGTTAATCGTCGTATCGTACTGCACCCCTGGTTCCGCACAGCTCCAGGCGGCAGCATTGATCTTCTCCCAGACATCCCGTGCCTGAAGTGTCTTTGCGGGAAGAGGTTTTCGTCCCTCCTCCGCCGCTTTCCTGAGCTCAGTTCGCCAGTACAGGCACCACTCCAGATTCTCCTCTACCGCTTCAAAAAACCTGTGAGGAATGCGCACGGAATTGTTGGAATTCTGTCCCGAAACCGTCTGGTACGCCTCCCCGTTAAAATCCATTTC
Organism: Candidatus Peribacteria bacterium RIFCSPLOWO2_12_FULL_55_15; assembly: GCA_001789045.1. Lineage (GTDB taxonomy): Bacteria > Patescibacteriota > Gracilibacteria > Peribacterales > Peribacteraceae > 01-FULL-54-110. The sequence goes on from MFYG01000023.1 coordinate 4,938, forward strand.
GTACCCCGAGCGAACAAGGGCTGCGACCTTCTTTTCCTCGTTCATTTTCCAATCAATGAATGCTTCAATATCCGGATGATCGAGATCGAGACAGACCATCTTCGCCGCGCGGCGCGTCGTGCCCCCTGACTTGATAGCGCCGGCCGACCGATCACCAATCCGAAGAAAACTCATGAGACCAGAACTCTTTCCTCCTCCCGAGAGCGGCTCTCCTGCTCCCCGAAGCGTCGAGAAGTTCGTTCCTGTGCCTGATCCGTACTTGAAAATGCGCGCTTCACGGACCCAGAGATCCATGATTCCCCCTTCATTGACGAGATCATCGGCGATGGAGAGAATGAAGCACGCATGGGGTTGGGAATGGCTATAGGCGTCTTCGCTCCGTCGCACCTCACCAGTCCCAGGTTCGCAGTAGTAGTGTCCCTGCGCCGGTCCCGTGAGACCGTACGCATAGTGGAGTCCAGTGTTGAACCATTGAGGACTGTTCGGGGCCGCCATCTGGCGGACGAGCATGGCGCTGATTTCATCCTCAAACGCCTGAGCATCCTGCGGGGTGGCAAAGTATCCCTCCTGCTGCCCCCAGTGACGCCAGCAGCCCGTCATGCGCCGAATGACCTGCTTGACGCTCCGCTCCGGACCGCGCATGACCTCTCCTTTCTCATCGCGCAGCAAAGTCCCATGGTCATCCATTTGTGGAACCCCAGCTTTCCGGAAATACTTACTCACGACAATATCAGTCGCCACCTGTGACCAGCCGACCGGTATTTCCACCCCATGCATTTCAAAAATGACAGACCCGTCTGGATTCATAATACTACCGGTCCGTTTTTCGTACGCGACCTCCTCCAATGGATCGCTTCCCGGCGTCGTAAAAACGCGCGAGATACTCAGCCCGCCTCTTTGCAATGCATGAGAGGCTTGGCATTCGAGAGGAGGAGTATCCATCTGTACAGTGACACCCTCTGGTGGATCCTGGAGAGCATTGATGCGCGATGCGGCAGAGGACGGTGTCATGAACATATGCCATTCACAGAGGAAACGTATCCTGCCAGATGAGTGTGAGGAGCGCAAAAAGAAATCGTTCAATCGAGAGGAATTCCTTTGAACACGAGCGTTTTCTCCGCGGTCGTCACCCGCCCCGGGAGAACGAGCTCTATGGAATGCGGCTCCGCACGGAATTCCCACCCCCAGCTCGATGTCGAACCACCGAAACCCGCCACCGCAACAGGTTTCCCATCGGCATCGAACGCACGGCATTGCATGGCATTTGACAAAATCTGCTTCTCGTACTCATTATCCTCACCAAGGAGCCTGGCCTCGATGGACCAGTATGCCGACTGGGAGTCCGTCGATTTCGATGCGCCGAGAATCTGGAGCTCGTAGGAACCAACCGGGAACTTCGCGATCTTTGCAAGATTTTTGAGCGTCTCCACCCGTTTCTCGTACCCCCGAAGAACGACCGTCACCGTGAGATCAATGCTCTGCTCCCCATCTTCAAACGGCAGGGTGATGTTCCATTCTTCCATATCGCACGCGACCTTCCGCCCTTTGTCCGTTATGCCGTCTGCTTTCGTTATGAACTCCCCGCCGGGCAACAGTGACTGTTCCATGAGAAGTCGCACACAGATCTGGCGCATCTGATCGTAAGGATGACAATGCCACACTTGCACCTGCCCCAAAATATTGCCGCTAGCCGCACGGACACAGCGCTCATCCCCCCAGAGCGCAAGGGATCCGTCGCGCCCCCGGTACACCATGCACTTCTTTCCAGCCTGCTCGAGTGCCTCCCAGAACGTTCGGCCGTCGAGCTTTTCTGCAACTGCGCTCTCCGCAAGCCCCTGCGGTAAGCTGTCCAAAGAAATGTTTTGTCCCGTTTGCTTGCCCAGCGCCGCGAGCACCTCGCGCGCGGTTGGAGAATCCTTCCTCTCTTTCCATTCCGGAGGCTCCCGGAAGATCGTCGGCCGCCAGAGGAGACCGAGTTCTTCGCGCTCGTGCGCATCAAGAATTCTCCCAAGCCGCCGATGCTGCTCGAGCGAATACCCGCCCTTCGGCGCGAGCGCAGCAACCAGAGGAAACACCCGCTGCTTCTCCAGTACCCACCCTATGGCAATCTGTTCCAGCCTCCTCTGCGCTTTTTCACGGACTTGATACTTTTCGTTATCGAGATCCGCGATGAGGGAGAAAATTTCCTGCCGCAATTGCGCGAGCACGGGATCCTCTTCTTTCCGCTCTTCTTTTATGGGGATCTGCGCCGCGACATCGGCGGAAGGCACTGCCGCTCCCGCCGCCAGAGTTCCGCCGAGGAGAACGGGGGCAAGAAGAGTACGCACCGTTCTCTGGATGAAAGATGGATATGCATTGCCGGAAGAAGCGTGAGTGCCCGGCCGTTCAAGAGAAAAATTTTCCTTCATGGAAACGGGAAATCTACCCCGCCGGGAACCTTGTGTCAAAAAAAATAATAATCCCCCAGGAGCAGCTGCTCCTGGGGGATTGGCACTAGGAAACGAAAACCGTTTCCCGCACCCGCGCCGCTTCCGCCTGCGCGCGGGCGATCTGCGCGTTCGTCGCGCAGATGTAGACGAACCTTTCCGTACGACCGTCCGGCAGGTCTCGGAATTCGTAGACCAGCGATGGAGAGGCTGGGAACCGGATGTACAGCGTCCCGTCGCCCCGCGACTGTCCGACATATTCCGGCTTCCTGCCCGCAAAGCGGATGGCGGGCGACACGTCGCTCCTCGATTCACCGACATGCGCCGCGACGATCACCTCCACAACGCCACCGTCCTACCACGGCAGCTTCGGAATACCTGCCATCGTGTAGGAATGGACTTCCGCACAGAATGAAAGAACAGGGCTTTGAAAAGCCAAAGCCGCGGCATACTACCTATGGAATCACTCCTGTCAATGACCATCCTGCCGCATATCAAGACTCTTCTTTTTTCCGCCGAACCGCATTCCCGGCCGGTATTCGCGAAGCATGGCGGGATCGAGCTCTGCAATGCCCGCCACATCATCGAGAACTCCCGCGAACTTCATGCGGAGAACATCGATTTTTACCTGAAAAAGAAGCTGCTCCGCCTCCCAATGCCGCATCAACTCCCGCACGGCCGGGTCCCTGTGCGCGGCCTCGTCGACGTAGGGGGAGAGCTGTTCGACCTCCGCGGCCACTTCCTCCTGCCGCCGCAACGTTTTCTCTATCTCATCATGTTCCGTAAAAGAATTTCCCGGACATACTATCTGCACGCCCCAGCCGGGATATCCACCGAGAAGAATTTCATTGGTCTTCGTCCGGCACATCTGGCAAACATACACTTGCTTGGAGCGGAAACTGTCCCCGCGCCGGAATCCCCTCTCCCGCCACTCCTGCGCATCCATCGCATCCATGTCGTAGAGCTTCATAGTAGGAGACTATAGCATAGCCTTATACGAAGAGGCCATTCCCCTCACCTTCATCCTCTCCCGCGGGGAGAGGAGATTTTTCATTCCCTCTCCCGTTGGGAGAAGACAGGGTGAGGGGCTTGTAACCACCTTTCCCACACTGTGCGCGTTACCTGGGATTTCTGCACGAGCACATCCCCTTTCGCCAGCATCACCTCTGAAGGGAGGGAAGATGGAATATCTCTATGTAGCACATCCGTAATACGGTGACGTGTCCCGAAAAGGTACCGGCACACCGCGGGATAGGTTTCTGCATACCGCAGAAGAATGGGAATGTGATGTATGTGTATATCAACCCCTAACCACTGAAGATTTCCACGCAGGGCAGTAGAAAGTCCCTCGCGCTTTGTTGCCTCGGCCCAGGCCCGCCCTCCCGTCCCCAAATACCCCAGCTGTTCGACCACTTCGAAGGCATGACCGAGCTTTGACCCTTCTCCCGTACTTCGGAGATGCGGTTTCTCACGCAACACTCTCTCAATCGTCTGGCGTACCGACTGCGCGATATCCTCACCAAAACACTCCAGCGCAATCTGCGGGATGAGATGAAGTTCATCATCTTCTTCTCCTGTCGTCTTTTGACCATATGGAATATCTCCGATGATCGCTTCAGCCCAGTCATGCGTGACAGCCGTGAGAAGAAGAACTTCTTGCTCTTCCCTGGAAAAGTCGCTGTTCCAGCGAAGAAATGCCCGCATGACACGGTAGCTCCACCAGTGATGCTCAAGATTATTCACATCGGGCCCAAGTAAGAGCTCCCACTCTGCGTGCGAAACCTCCGGCGGCTTGAAAAAGCGATACCTGATGTTTTTGGCAAGTATTTTCCCATAGGACGTTGCCGCAAAACGCTCGTGGATCTCCCGAAACGAGAGGACACCCTGTGATGTGTGAAGATCGGTTGGGAGAGCGCCCTCCATAGGGATGAAAGATTATCTCATAAGATAATACCACGCTACACTATGTCAGTGGAACCACCATCACTCTCACCAAATGCCTTCTCGACGCCAACGTGCTGGATCGTGATCGACGGCGCGCCCTCCTCCGGAAAGACGACGGTTGTCCATGCACTCCAACAGAGAGGATTGCGCATCATCCCGGAAGTCGCCCGCGCATTCGTCGAAATGGAACTTGCGCGAGGAAAACCACTCGAAAATGTCCGGGGAGATACACGCGCTTTCCAGGGAGCCGTCATTGACCTCTTCGTCGAGCGGGAACGCCGCCTCTCTCCTGAGGAGACCCTCGTCCTCGACGTCGGACTCCCCGGCTGCTCCGCCTACGTCCGCCTCCATAAACTCGAAGGTCTCCCCGACCCCCTCGCTGCCCATATTCACCGCTACGAGCACGTCTTCCTCTTTGACCGCCTCCCCTTCGAGGAAGACCACGTGCGCACGGAAAACGAGGCAATGGCAATCTTCCTCGACTGGGCGATCGAAGATGCCTATCGCCGGCTCGGGTATTCCCCCATGCGCGTCCCCGTGATGAATGTCGATGAACGTGTGGCTTTTGTCATTTCCCACCTCCCCTCGCCGCAATTACTTCCTCTGCGACGTTCTTCGGTACTTTCGCGTAGTGGCTTGGCTCCATGCTGTAACTCGCCCGCCCCTGTGTCATGGATCGCAGGTCCGTTGCATACCCAAACATCGCCGCAAGCGGAACATTCACGGTGATCACTTTTGCCATCCCACGATCGCTCGTCCCAAGAATGAGTCCGCGACGGGCATTGAGATCACCCATCACATCCCCAAGAAACTCCTCGGAAGTGACAACTTCGACTTTCATCACCGGTTCCAGAAGCACAGGATCCGCCTTCCTCGCTGCATCCTGGAGACCGATGCTTGCCGCAATCTTGAACGCCATCTCTGAGGAGTCCACATCGTGGTAACTGCCATCAATGAGTTCCACCTTCACATCGACAACAGGGAATCCTGCGATGATCCCACGACTCATCCCCTCCTGAAATCCCTTGTCGCATGGCGAGATATACTCCCGCGGGATCTTCCCTCCAATGACCTGGTTATCGAATTCGTAGCCCTTTCCGGGCTCCTGTGGAATTAATCGAAACACCACATGACCGTACTGGCCGCGTCCACCAGTCTGCTTGATGTACTTTCCTTCTCCTTCGACCGCTTTCTGAATCGTCTCACGGTAGGCAACCTGTGGCTTTCCCACGTTCGTCTCCACCTTGAACTCCCGCCTCATGCGATCAACGAGAATATCAAGGTGAAGCTCTCCCATGCCAGAAATGATCGTCTGCCCCGTCTCATCATCGGTCCGGACGCGAAATGTGGGATCTTCTTCCACTAATTTCTGCAGTGCGACCCCCATCTTCTCCTGATCGACTTTAGTCTTCGGCTCAATCGCTTGGGAAATCACAGGCTCCGCAAAAGTAATGGCCTCCAATTGTACGGGATCCTCCTCTGCACAAAGCGTATCGCCTGTGCGAACATCCTTCAGACCAATGGCGGCGCCAATATCCCCTGCCCGGATTTCAGGAATCTCTTCGCGATGATTCGCATGGAGCCGCACAATCCGCCCGATGCGTTCTCGGGAGTTCGTTCGCGTATTGAGCGCAGCCGTGCCGCTTTTCAGTACACCGGAGTAGACACGAATGAATGTGAGTTTCCCCACATAAGGATCTGTCGCAATTTTAAATGCAAGAGCCGCGAGAGGCTGCGCCTCATCCGCTGTTCGTTCACAGAGCTCTCCCGTCTTCGGACTTGTCGCTTTCATCGGGGGAATGTCGAGTGGCGATGGCAGATACGCTGCTACCGCATCAAGAACCAGCTGTACCCCCATGTTCTTGAGCGACGATCCGCACAGTACGGGATAGATTTTCCCAGACACCGTTGCTTTCCGGACGCCGAGAACAAGCTCTTCATCCGTGAGCGCTCCATGTTGGAGAAAGCGATCAATGAGATCGTCGCAGGCTTCCGCCACTTTCTCCATGAGAACTGCACGGTACTCCGTCACCTGGTTCACCATGTCGGACGGTATTTCGATTTCCTTCTTCACTTCCCCATGCTCTCCTGTGAACTCATACGCCTTCTTCCCGACCAGATCGACGATGCCCTTAAACGTCTCCTCGGAACCGATGGGAAGCTGGATGGCAACGGCGGTCTTGCTCAGGCGATCGTGGATACTCCCGAGCGACATGAAGAAATCCCCGCCGATCTTATCCATCTTGTTCACAAATGCCAGGCGTGGCACGTGGTACTTGTCGGCTTGACGCCAGACGGTTTCGCTCTGCGGCTCGACCCCCTGGGAACCATCGAAGACGACGACTCCCCCATCGAGGACGCGGAGGCTGCGCTCCACCTCGGCCGTGAAATCGACATGCCCCGGGGTATCGATCAGGTTAATGGTTATGTCGGTCTCTCCCGTCTCCCCCGGCACCGCCGCCTTCCACCGGCACTGCGTCGCCGCAGCGGTGATGGTGATCCCGCGCTCCTGCTCCTGCTCCATCCAGTCCATCGTCGCCTCGCCATCGTGGACCTCGCCGATTTTATAATTCTTCCCCGTGTAGAAGAGGATGCGTTCGGATGTCGTCGTCTTCCCCGCATCGATATGCGCGATAATCCCAATATTGCGGACGTGCTGTATATCCATATGCCATCAGTGACTCCTCTCTCCCTGCTTCGCCAAGTGCGCGAATGCTTTATTCGCCTGCGCCATCTTGAGGACATCCTCTTTCTTCTTGAATGCAGCTCCCTGCTCTGCAGAGGCATCGAGAAGTTCCAAGGCAAGCTTCTGCGCCATGGGAATGCCCTTCCGACCGCGCGCAGCCGTAATGATCCAGCGCATCGAGAGCGCCTGCTGACGCTTCGGTGATACTTCGACGGGAACCTGGTACACCGCACCACCCACCCGACGCGGTCGGACTTCTATCATCGGCGATACATTGATGAGCGCTTTCTGGAAAACATCGGGAGGAGCATCTTTCGTCCGCGTCTTGATCACTGTAAGCGCATCGAAAAATACGCGCCGAGCCCTGGACTTCTTCCCACCGTACATCATCGTACTGATGAACTTCTCCATAGTAGGGTTCGAGGATGCCGGAATGAAGGACTTGTAGAGCTTGGACATGGAGACGAATGAGTAAGTTATTATGCCTTTGGCTTACGGGCGCCGTACCGTGAGCGCCCCTTCTTCCGATCCCGTACGCCTTCAGTATCGAGGATTCCGCGGACGATGTGGTAACGGACACCAGGAAGATCCTTCACACGACCGCCGCGAACAAGGACAACCGAGTGCTCCTGGAGATTGTGCCCTTCCCCAGGGATGTAGACCTTCACCTCGTGACCATTCGTGAGCCGAACACGCGCAATTTTCCGAAGCGCCGAGTTTGGCTTCTTCGGCGTCATCGTCGTGACTTTAAGGCACACGCCACGCTTGAATGGTGACCCCTTCGGGAGGGGAACCTGCCGCACTTTTAGCGCATTCCACGCGTATTGTAGCGCAGGAGCTTTCGACCGCTGCACTTTCTGCCTCCTGGATCTGCGAATGAGCTGGTTCATCGTCGGCATACGTCCTAGATGTTAGATGGGGAATGCGGATCCTGCAACTATTTCTTCGCCAAGAATCGGTCACGGTAGACTGCTCCGGCTGGGATGAGGCGGCCAATAATCACGTTCTCCTTCAGTCCATTCAATACGTCCACCCTCCGGGTTGTCGCCGCTTCCACAAGCACGCGGATCGTCTCCTGGAACGATGCTCCAGCAAGCCAGGAATCCGTGGCAAGCGCCGCGCGGGTGATTCCAAGGAGGAGCTGTTCGTACGTCGCAAGCGCCTTCTCACTAAAACCCTTCTGCAGGGCGACATTCTCGCGATCTACCGTCCCTTTCTCCGTCACCTCTCCAGGTAGAAAACGCGTATCGCCACCATCGACAATGCGGACCTTCGAGAACATCTTCCGAACAATGATCTCCAGATGCTTATCGTTAATCGTCTGGCCTTGGGAAGCATAGATATGCTGCACATCCTGCACGATGTAATTCTGCACTGCGTACATCCCCCTCTTCAGAAGAAGCTCTTGGAGATTGTATGGGCCGATGTTCAGACGATCTCCCATCTGGACGATGCTTCCGGTCTTCACCAGGAGAGACTCCCGCGGACCAAAGGTGTACTCACGCTCTTGGTCTACGGTAGGCAGAACTAGAATTTTTCCTTTCGTCACCGAAACGATACGACCTGCATTCACTGCACGCAAAACGTTCTTATCGTGACGTGATTTCGCAAGAATTCCGCGCTCCTTCACCGTTTCCCCTTCTTCAACATTCATTGTAAACCCTGGAGGAACAATATACGGATCAACCCCGGCGCCCTCCGAACGCACGGTGACGATGGTCTTCCCACCATGATGAGATACCTGCACCGTGCCAGCGATGTCGACGAGCGTTGACGCATGGTGGGGGTTCCGCGCCTCGAAAAGTTCCTCCACACGGGTAAGACCCTGCGTAATATCGGCGCCTTCGGCAACTCCCCCCATGTGGAATGTGCGCATGGTGAGCTGTGTCCCAGGTTCTCCAATGGCCTGCGCCGCAATAATGCCAACCGGCGTCCCAACCTGAACAGTACGATTGCTTCCAAGATCCCTCCCATAGCACTTGATGCAAATCCCCCCCTGGAGATCACACGTCATCACAGAACGAACATCTGCGGCGTCGACATTCAGGCGCTTCACCATCTCGATGATGCGCGCATCAATTTCCTCGTTGTGCAGGGCAATCACTGTTCCATCTGGAGTGATGAGGTCTTTCGCGAGAGTGCGACCGAAGATCCGGTACTCGAAATTCTCCCCAATGCGCTCAGAATCCTCGCGTGTTATTTCGTGCGATGCGACGGAACCGCAGTCCTCATCACGGATGAGAATGTCCTGCACCGCATCTACAAGCCGACGCGTGAGATACCCGGCCTCCGCAGTCTTCAAGGCCGTATCGGACTTCCCCTTCCGTCCCCCGTGTGTGGCAATGAAGAACTCCAGAACAGAGAACCCCTGGTGGAGATTGCTCTGAATGGGGAGCTCGATCGTACGACCGGACGGATTGGCCACAAGCCCCTTCATAGCGCCAAGTTGCGCAACTTGCCCCCAGTTTCCGCGCGCTCCGGAATTGATGACGTAGGTAATATCGTTCTCCTGCTCCATCTGGAATGTCTCGATCATCGCGTTCGTGAGTACATTCTTCGTTTCAGTCCAAATGCGAATCGCGTGACTATAGCGTTCATCAGCCGTAATGAATCCCTTCCAGAAATAGTTATTCATCAGCCGGACTTTCTCATTCGCTTCGGCGAGCACCGCCTCACGTTCCTTCGGCAACACAATATCCGCCACTGAAATAGAAATACCCGACAGCGTGGCGTACCGCAATCCGATATCTTTAATGCGATCCGCAAACTTCACCGTCTCTTCTTCCCCGATTTCCTCCAGACACCGCGCAATGAGATCGGAGAGCTTCTTCTTCGTCATCACATCATTCACACACCCCAACCCTTCCGGCACGATCTCCTGGAAGAGGAGACGTCCGACGGACGTTTCGATGATTTCCTGTTCCGCATTCAGATTCGGTACGCGAACACGAATTTTTGCCTGAATATCCACCACTCTATGATCATTGGCAAGGAACGCTTCCACCGGACTGCTGAACACCATTCCCTCCCCCGTCTTCCCATCATGGACCTGTGTGAGAAAGTAACACCCAAGCACCATATCCTGCACTGGATTCACAATCGGTTCTCCGGCAGATGGTTTGAGGATATTCTTACTGGATGCCATGAGATTCCGCGCCTCAGCCTGCGCACTCTGACCGAGCGGTATGTGCACGGCCATCTGATCTCCATCGAAATCGGCGTTAAATGCGGTACAGGAGAGCGGATGTAACTGAATAGCAAGCCCCTCAATGAGTATGGGTTTATACGCCTGGATACCCAATCGGTGAAGTGTGGGCGCGCGGTTGAGGAGAACATACTTATCCTTAATGACATCTTCGAGGATATCCCACACTTCTCTGGAACCATCCTGAATGTGCCGCTCTGCGGCTTTGACATTGTGCGCAAGCTCGCGACGGATGATCTCTCCAATGACAAATGGCTTAAACAGCCGCATCGCCATTTCTTTCGGGAGCCCGCACTGGTCGAGCTTCAGGTGCGGCCCCACCACAATGACCGATCGACCCGAATAGTCTACACGTTTCCCAAGAAGGTTCTGACGGAAACGTCCTTGCTTTCCCTTCAACATGTCAGAAAGGGACCTGAGCTTGCGACGATCGCCGGACGTAAAGAGCGTTTTTCCCGCCCTGGCAGAATTGTTGAGCAGCGTATCGACAGCTTCCTGCATCATCCGTTTCTCATTGCGACAGATGACCTCCGGAGCCCCGATGCTAATGAGTTTTTTGAGACGGGAATTGCGATTGATCACACGGCGATAAAGATCATTGAGATCCGATGCCGCGAAACGTCCGCCATCGAGCTGCACCATCGGACGGAGATCCGGCGGAAGAACAGGGAGTCGCGTGGGAATCATCCATTCCGGTTTGGTTCCCGCTTGGAGGAGCGCCGTCGCGAACTTCATCCGCTTCATGACTTTCTTCAGTTTCTGCCCGCCGCTCTTCTCACGCTCCTCTTTGAGTTTCTGCACGAGACTCTTCAGATCTACATTCATAATCACTTCCCGGAGAGATTCCGCGCCGGTTCCGGCACGGAACACATGACCGAACTTCATGTTCATTTCCCGGAATTTGAGCTCCGAGAGAACAGAGTTCACTGCAAGACCGCGCAAATCTTCCAGAGCATCCTTATGGTTCTGTTTCAAAGAATCCAGTCGATCCGCAACTTCTTTCTCCAACGCATCGAGCTGCGCGCGCGTCGCCTTGCTCTCTGTGAGGGCTTTCTTCGCATCCTCATACTCTCGTACGACTTGCTTCTTCCGCCCATCGAGGCTGGCACTCAACTCCTTCTCTGCTTCGTCCTTGGCGTCCTCATTCACACTTATCACCACGTAGGCAGCAAAGTAGACAATTTGCTCCAGCGTCTTTATTGGAAGATCGAGAAGGAGGCCCAAGCGCGATGGTGTACTGCGCAAAAACCAGATGTGCGTCACCGGAACTGCCAAGTTGATATGCCCCATCCTCTCGCGTCGGACTATCGAGCGCGTCACCTCCACACCACACTTCTCGCACACGACGCCTTTGTAACGAATCCCCTTGTACTTGCCACAGAAGCATTGAAAATTCTTCGTTGGGCCGAATATGCGCTCACAGAAGAGACCATCCGGCTCCGCACGCTGCGTCCGGTAGTTCACCGTTTCCGCTTTGGTGACCTCCCCCCGCGACCATCCTAGGATGTCTTCGGGGCTCGCGACAGAGAGAGCAACGGCATCGAAGGAATCGGTCGCAGAGGCTTGGGTGGGCATGGGACGAGGGACGTAGGAAGTAAGAATTAGGAATTAAGAATTTAGGAACGAGGACTGAGGAATATGCACAAAATCGCGGCCCTTCCTGCCCCCATCGTCTGCATGAGGAGGAAAAGCTACGGTGAAGTGGAGGAAGTGTAGCGTGGAATAGTGCGAACGCAAGTGGCATTTCTCTACGTCATCTCCAGCGAAATCTGTTGGGAAATTACCCGTTGAACAGCGGAGGTGCATTACACGTCCACGGACAGCTGACATCCATCGAACACGTTAAAATGCCATTGCTCCGAGAAATCTCGGCACACTGAGAGGGGATGAGCATCAAGCCTGGGAGATACTGAAAAACTCCGCCACTGACAGCGCCATTTCTCCGCATATGCACAAGGGAAAATGAGGATGGAAAATGTTAGATCCTTTACAGCCGTCACTTGTTTTTAGAGAAAGTACCATTACGATGGCCAACGATGGATGGTTCCGCACCTGCAACGAAGGCTGATGTTCGGCAGGTTGAAAATGGGCTCAAAGCAGATGTCCAACGACTGGAAAGGAAGTTCGATGAGAAGTTCGAAAGACTGTATGAGACGGATGATCAAATTCTGAATATTCTCGGGAATATCGACAAGCGGCTAACACCAAAAATTGAGGACCATGAGCATCGGATCACGCGCTTGGAAGAGGCAATGGTGTGAATCGATCCTCTTAATTTTTCGACCCCCGCATTCCTTCCTCAATCATCGCCTTCCCCTCTTTGATCATCGTCGCCCCGCTCTCGACCATCTGGACCCGATGACGAATGCCATTCTCCACCGTGAGAACTCTCCCGACAAGGTGCTGTACGAATTGGGGCATTCTCGAGAAAGACTCCTCCTGTAAGCGTCCCTCCAACCAAAACCACCCACCTATGGCAATCGCAAGCATGATGATGAGGCGCAGAAAAAATTTCATAGAACTCACACATTCTTCTCCTTGCCGAACATACGCTCGAAGGAACCATCTGCTTTCGCCAGGGATTCCCGAATCATCTCGAGCTCGATATCCGAACGCGCGAGGAGAGATGACGCATTCAGCATACGGAGCTTCGCATCCTGCGGATTCTCCCCATCGCGCACCACACGGCACGACGCGTGGAGAACGATATACGCATCACAGGCTTCACACCGAAGCTGGAGAAGCACAAAATCGTCACCGGTGAGCTGTATGGAATGCCAATCCACCGGTACCTTACGACTGCACTGCGGGCACCGAAGCTGCTGCTGAATGCGCTGGATGATCGTGTGGATGGTGTGCGGATCGTAGTCCATCCCCAACAGTATACCATATACTTATTACCTCTGTCTTCCCCCCGCACCCTTCTCAACGGCATAGCTCTCCTCGGCTCTCTGCTCCTCATCCTGCTTCCTCTCCTCATCCTCGGAGGAAAGCAGGCTGAGAAAAATTCTCCGGCAACCATTGTTCTGGAACATGCTCTCCCTCTCACACTCTCATTGACTGTCAAAAAAGCGCAGGACTCGAGTCTCCTCGAAATTGGCGGCTCGAGTGACATAACCTACGTCAGCGTGCCTGAAGCATGGAAGCGGCGGGAAGTATGGGGCGTCCCTATTGCATCAGTCACCATGGATGGAGATGGCTTTGGTTTCACCCGCTGGCGTCTCCCTCCCAAAGGACACATGGCATTCTTTGCTCCGCTCTCACCTTCCTCACTCACCCTCCATAACCCTGCTGCTTCACACCTCACCATCAAGCTCACCTTCCTCGACATCGATCAAAATCACACTGACACGCGCACGATCCTAATTGATAAAGAGAGTCAGAAAGTACTGTGGTAAGCCATTCGATCCTCATGCTTCTCCTTCCCATCCACACACGGCTCCTCAAGAAGGGCGACGACCTCGCTTCTCTCCTTTCTGAATCCACCCAAATCGTTGAAGGCGATATCCTCGTCATTTCCTCTAAAGCAATAGCAACCATGGAAGGGGCAGCCATCGATCTGCGCAAAATCACCATCTCGAAAGATGCAGACAAATGGAGCAAGGCCTGCGGACGGAGTGCCGCCTTCTGCCAGGCGATCCTCGACGAACTCGAGCGACTGCATGGGAAAGTTGTTGGCACATGCCCGGGCGCTCTTCTTACGGAACTTCGACCCACGGGGCTCAGCGAAGGAACCATCTTCGCCGCGAACGCGGGACTTGATCAATCGAATGTCGAGGATGGGTTTGCTGTTGGATGGCCGAGGGACCCCGTCGAAAGCGTAAAGAAACTACGGGAAGCGCTCTATTCCCTCTCCCCGCGCGGAGAGCCTGCCTGTCTGCAGGCAGGGACTATGGTGAGGGGATTTGGGGTGATCCTCTCCGACTCCTGCTGCATCCCACGGCGCAGAGGAGTGACTGCTCATGCGCTCGTCGTGAGTGGCATCGATCCACTCTTCAGTGAAATCGGCAACAATGATCTCTTCGGAAAACCACTGCGGATCACGATCGAAGCACGCGCCGACCAACTGGCCACCGCCGCGAACATCCTCATGGGGAATGCCGGGCAATTGATCCCCGCGGTCATCATCCGCGACCATGGGATTCCACTCACGCGCTTTGAAAGCTGGGTTCCGGGCATTGAGCCGGAGGAGGATCTGTTCCAAGGAATATTCAGTATTGACAACTCTTTTACTTTTCCCACAATGGCGCGGTTCCCCCATGCACCATGAATTATACAGACCTTCCCAATGAAGATGACACGGGCGGCGCCGATCTCCCCTCTCTGAATCGACCGGACATCGAACGCATGTGGTCGGTAACGGTCCACCTTGAGCCATGTCCCGATGGCATGGATATCGGGGAATATTGCACCTCCCTCCGAACGAAGATTGGGGGATTCCTCCACGACCTTGGGCACGTGGAATGGTATGGACTCACCCTCCAATTGCGCGTCGAGTGCACGACGACCTCCCTCCAACACCTCTTCAAGAAAAAGCTCTGGAAACGCCTCCACATCCACGACGTGCAGATTGAAGATCTCGAGGATGCCGAGGAAGTGGGAGGGGAGGGATGAATAGACGAGGATGCCGAGGCAACCGAGGCAACCAATGAAACCGACGATGACGAGAACATCAATCATAGAAAAGGTATTGTGTAGCGTGCATGAATTTTATTGTGCTGAGTTCGTCGGGAGGGACGACGTTCCAGGCAGTGATTGATCGGATCGCTGACGGGTTTCTTACGGCGCGGTGCCTGGGGCTCGTGACGGATCGTGCGGATCGCGGGTGCATAGAGAAAGCACGAAAAGCGAACCTGCCTGCGCGAATTGTCGAACGAAAGAATGGATGGACACGGGATGAATATGATCGACACTTAGATCATGCCATTCTTGATCTCTTCGATGAATGCAGGTTATCTCAGAAAAACCCGCTGTGTCACCCTGAGGTACGAGCAGGACTTATCGCCTGCATCGGTTGGATGTGGCTTTTGTCGCCGTGGTTCGTGCGGACGTGGCGCGGCCGCATTCTCAATGTGCATCCCGCGCTCCTCCCTCTCCATCCCGGCCGCCATCCGCACGAGGAAGTCCTTGCCACGTGCGAGAAGGAATCCGGCATGACGATCCACTGGGTGGATGAGGGCGTGGATACCGGTCCCATTATTGTACAAAAAAAGTGTTCAGTATTGCCGGGTGACACGCTCGAGACACTGAAAACGCGCGTGCAAGAACTCGAGAAGGAATGGTACCCGAAGGTGTTGCAGAAGCTGGATACCCAGCCTTCTGAGACGGTGTCACCCTGAGCGTAGTCGAAGGGTTCTGCGGCGTGTATGGTTCGACTACACTCACCATGACACGCAATGACGACCCTGACCTTCCAAACCACCTGCATCTACAATCGCCTCATCGCTCGCGACATCTACGAGTTCGCATTGGAAAAACCGCAGGGCTTCACCTATGAGCCGGGACAATTCGTCCTCTTCTCTGTGCCACTCCTCGAGAATCCCGCAGATATCCAGCCGCGCGCGTACTCCATCGCGTCTGCGCCGAGGGAACCGGACCTCCGCTTCATCCTGAAGCTGCGGGAAGGCGGACGTGCGAGCAGGTGGTGCACCGGCGTGCTCCGGGAGAGAATGCCCGTCGCCATGCAGGGGCCGTTCGGCTCGCTCCTCCTCGACCGCGCAACGACGAAGGATTACCTCTTCCTCTGCACGAGCACCGGCATCGCTCCATTCCGCTCCATGATTCTCTCCGCACTCGCCGCGGGCGATACGCGACGCATGGACATCCTCTTCGGTGCCTGGAACGAGGAAGGCGTCTTCTGGACGGAGGATTTCCAACGTCTCGCTGCCAGTCACCCCTCCTTCCGCCACCACATCGTCCTCGACAGCCCCTCCCCTGCATGGAACGGTCACCGCGGCCACGTGCAGGACATTGCGCCGCAGATCGTGCCGGACTGCGGACGGCGGAGCATCTACATCTGCGGCAACCCGGTCATGGTCGCCGCTGCCAAACAATGCTGCCTTTCGCAGTGGGAAATGCCGAAAGACGCTCTGCATGTGGAGGGGTACATTTGAGCGCCTGCAAAAACTCATCAAACAAGTAATTCGCATCTTCGGGACCGGGCGATGCTTCCGGATGGAATTGGACAGCGAAAAACCTTCCCGACTCGTGACGGATCCCCTCCACCGTCCCGTCATTCGCATTCCGAAACCACACGCGCCAGTCTGCGGGAAGAGCTTTCTCATCAATTGCATATCCATGATTCTGGGAGGTGATGATGCAGCGAGAGCCATACGTGTCACCACTGGCACCGCCATCTCGTCCCTCGATACGATTTTGCTGTGCAAAATCACTCTGGATGACACGAGATGGCGGTGTATCGATGGGACACTGCTCGATGCACGGCTGGTTCATTCCCCGGTGTCCGTACTTCATCTTAAAAGTATCGCCGCCGATTGCGAGTGCCATCAGTTGGTTCCCCAAGCAAACGCCAAAGGTAGGAATGTTCCGCTCAATGGCCTTCTGAATCTGTCGAATGGTTGCCTCACACTTTTTGGGATTTCCCGGTCCATTACTAATGAAGACGCCATCGAATTTTTCGTGGTAGGAATCAAGATCAAAATCCCACGGGACGCAGATGACACGGATGCCGCGGCGGAGGAAGTTCCGCAGAATGTTGCGTTTCATTCCGCAATCATAAGCGAGGATCGTCGGTGATGGGCTACCAGCAGGCTCATACGTCATTACCTCCTTGCAACTCACTTCGGCAACGAGATTGCGGAGGTTTGGATCCTCGATCGGCGTGTCTCCTTCGACGGGCTCAGGATGACACACTGCCGCATCGCTCACGATGCGGCCCAGCATCACCCCATGTTCTCGGAGCTTCTTCGTGAGTGCCCGCGTGTCGACGCCGGTGATTCCGGGAATGCCGTGCTTTCGCAGCCAGGCTGGGAACGATTCCACCGCAGCGTGGTGGCTGTACTCCTCGCTTACCTGCGCGACGACGACGCCGCGGACATGGATGTTTTCGCTCTCGAAATTCTTGGAAAATCCATACTCATTGAGCTCCTCCGATGGCACGCCGTAGTTCCCGATGAGGGGATATGTGAAGACGAGAATCTGCCCGCGGTAACTCGGATCCGTGAGACTCTCCGGATATCCAACCATACCTGTGTTGAAAACAACCTCGCCATCACTGTCCACAGGGGCACCGAACGATTCCCCCTCGCATACCGTGCCATCCTGAAGAATAAGGTTTGCCTTCACTGGCGGGTACTGTAAGTGGAATTGGCTGCTTTTACAATCCCCTCCTCACTCCTATCAACAAGCTGTGCGCCCCTGCGATCAAAAGAAATGGCAGGAGCACAGCCTCCCATTCCATCGTATCCCTTCCTTC
Organism: Candidatus Peribacteria bacterium RIFCSPLOWO2_12_FULL_55_15; assembly: GCA_001789045.1. Lineage (GTDB taxonomy): Bacteria > Patescibacteriota > Gracilibacteria > Peribacterales > Peribacteraceae > 01-FULL-54-110. Next base: position 22,634 of record MFYG01000023.1, read on the forward strand.
TCCAGACGTTCCTTCCTCCCCCCACACCACCTGCCCGCTCTGGACGGAACGATCCATGCGCTCGAGGAGCGCCGCAAGCATAGGATCCGGTGTGGCAATGCTTCCACTCAAAACACTAGGAGGAAGAACATTGCGATACCGCATGCGGCGTGCGATGCGGACAACGCGGCGCGTCTTTAGAGGTGCCAAGATACTGCTTGTGGTGTCACCCCGAGCGTAGTCGAGGGGCGACACATGTCCTTGCCGACGTGATGGTTCGTCTACGCTCACCATGACACGACAAATATTCCGCTCGAATGGCGTTGGATGGTCAGTGACGCAGAATCGGTCCGTCGCGCGGAATGCCCCCGTGCTCCCAATGCGCTGGATGATGCGTGCGAATGTGTGCCCGCGCCGAAGTTTTCCGTACACAATACGATCGACGACTATTCCATCGGGAGCAATGAGCGCCACCGAGTCCCCTTCATTATTGAATGCGAGATGTGTTTGATCACTCCGAAGAACAATGAATGCTCCAGGCTGGATGATAAATCCTTCGGGGAATTTCCATGACCTACTCCCTCCCTTCTCCGCATCATCGAGTCCCCATCCAGAGAGATCCACTGGTTTATTCGCGCTATTCCAGATTTCCACCCACTCCCCCTCCGCCGGCAGCGGCACTGGGTACACTTCACTGAGGAAAACTGCAGCCTTCTCCCCCTCTTTCTTTCCTCCCTCCCCCACTGTACCTACCTGACGCACCTCATCTCCATCCCTCCTCCCACCACCCCACATCCCCACCTTCTTCTCGCGCGCCTCTTCCTCAAAACGACGATACTCCTCCTTCCGTACACACGTGCACCGTTTGTATACGGCCGCAAGTCCTACCTGGAGAAGTTCAGCCTGCACATCGCGCCCGCCGACGGAAAGGTACGCGAGGATGCGGCCGTAAACATCCTGACGCTCCTCATCGAAGTCCAATGCCACGATCCCCCCATCGAGGAGACCACGAAGAAATTCCATTGCTTCTCTCCCCCACTTACCTTCCTCACCCTTGCCACCCGTCTCCGGCGCATCGACGCCAATGAGGCGCACGGTCACCTCCCGATCAGCAATACGCACCATAACAGTGTCACCATCGATCACACGCACAACGCGTCCGTTGGTCCCTTGCGTTGGGAGCATGGCATCCATCACCACTCCATCACGCGCATTCGTATAGGGAACATCCTGCACGAGGATATGATTCCCCAAATCCCCAGGAGAGAAGAGACGGACATGATCCTGATCATTATTGAATCCAATTCCTGTGAATGACGCCGGGAATCTGCGGATTTCTTTGGAAGCAAGCGTAACCGCCTCAAGAGAGAACGGCGTACTCCCCCCTTCCGCATCATCGAGAGTCCAACCACAAAGGAAAGCGACACGATCAGAAATATTCCTCAGTTCCACCCATTCTCCGACCAAATCCTTCCCATCGGGATTTGGCAGGAAGCGCATGATCTCTACGCCTCCAAATGTCCGCGGCATACACGATCCCGCGGACTCCGACGAACCCGATGCGCGCCACGTTGTTCCTCCTCCTCCACCACCAGACACTGTCGTTAATACCTCAATAGGCAGCGTCTGCACGGTCTTCCCACCGCATGCATCCTCCGCTTCCACCCGGACATCGTACGTCCCTGGGACGGTGAATGTATGTGATGGTGGATTACAACTCGCGCTGGTAAATCCATCCCTGTAATCCCATATGCAACGGATGGCGCCATTTCCATCCCAGAGAAGCTGGAGGTTCACCGTCACCTTTCCCTCACTGCGCGGCTCTCCGGACTGGATAGCAATGCGGATATTGGAGACGTCGGGCACACAGGAGGTAGAAACAGAAGAAACCGCCGAAGACCCTGACGAAGTCCCTGAGCCTGTCGAAGACCATGAGCTTGTCGAACTGGAGGACGTAAACGTAGAGGAAAAAGAGAAGACCGATGAAGATGAGGAGTCTGATGACGGTAAACGTGGAAAGCCGGGTGTGCCGAAGATAGGGGCGCCAGAATCGAAGCCAAGGGTACGAAGAGCTGTCTGCCAATTCTCCTTCACGTTCCATGCTCCCAAGAGACTGATCCGCTCCATGCTCGCTTTCGGACCGCCTCCGGAAGGATTGTCTCCCGCAAATGGGACACCGATCCCATCGTCCATCTCATCAATGAGCGTACTGCCTGCATCGTAAAGACGGAGCAGGAGTTTTGTGTTCGGTAGAACCATCGCTGTCGTCGTGAGGACAGGATCCGCCGCGAGACGCGACTCTGCCACAGGATAGTTACTAACGACAAGATATTGTCCCGATGCAATCGCGCTGTCTCCTAAACGCGCGATGATCGACTCGCCCGTCCCACTCTGTATGCGGAGCGTCCAGCCACTCATAGAAAGTGGAAAAGAAGTCACACCATCATTGACACCCACTATTTCCACCCACTCATCGGCAGTACTGAGATCTGACCCCATCCACATCACCTCACTGATCACCACCCGCGCAAAGACAGGGGTTGCTACGAGGAGGAACCCAAGGAAGGCGTATCCCGAAATCCGAATCTGCACCATAGGAGCGTGAACCTACAGAATACGCAGTACATCGGCAAGAAAAAGTGTGGTATACTCTCCGCACACATGACTGCTTTTGTTTTCCCCGGGGCCTGTGATGTCCAGCAACCCTCTTCCTTTTCCTTCTATGACCCCCCTCTTCTTTCTCATCGGCCTTCTCTGCATCGCCAGCGGCAGCATTCTCGGCTATTCATTCGCACGCAAGAACAAAGCCATTCCCAAAGAGCTCCGCAGCGCCATTGCGGAGCATGAACAGCGCCTCGCGACATTGACCGCACAGGTTCAGGAAGCCCAGAGCCATATTCGCACTGCGGAAGCGGAAGCGCGCGCATCTGCAAAGGAAATTCTGAGCGAGGCGAAGCTCCAGGCAAACCAACTCACGGCGAAGCTGGAAAAGGAGCAGGGACGTCTGGAGGAGAAAGAAAAGGGCCTCGATGAGAAGGTAAAGGAACTCGAGCATGGTCGAGAGCAGCTCCGTCATACACAGGATCAAGTTTCTGCGCTCCGTGAAGAACTCACCCAAGCGAGCCAGGCCCATCGCTCTGCGCTCCTCGAGGTCGCCAAACTGACGCAAGAAGAGGCCAAATCCACCATTCAACATGCATTGGAAGAGGAGTTCTCGCCGCACTTTGCCGCGCAAATTGCCCTGAAGCGTCAGCACATGGAAGAGGAAACGGAAGACCATGCACGCGATCTTCTCGCGCAAGCCATGCAACGGTATGCGGCAGAAGTGGCATCGGAGTCGACATCCACGATCGTCGAGCTCCCGAGTGACGACGTGAAGGGGAAAATTATCGGAAAGGAAGGACGGAATATCAATGCCTTCGAGCAGGCCACCGGCGTCGATATCATCATCGATGACACCCCGGGCGTCATCATCATTTCCGGGTTCGATCTTGCGCGACGGTACGTCGCAAAACTCGCCCTCGAGAAGCTCCTCCACGACGGTCGCATCCAGCCAGCGCGCATTGAGGAGGTCGTCGGGAAGATGAAGGAACAGGTGGGAAAGATGATGTTGGAATTTGGCAAGCGCGCCTGCGAGGAACTCGGGATTCCCGGGTATCCCCAAGATCTCCTGAAGATCATCGGCCGCCTGCGATTCCGCACCAGTTACGGCCAGAACATCCTCAAGCACTCAGTGGAAATGGCCAACCTTGGCCGCATGCTTGCGGAGGAAATGGGAGCAGATCCACGCATTGTCGTTGAGGGATGCCTCCTCCACGATCTTGGAAAAGCACTCGACCACGAAGTCACGGGGACACACGTCGAAATCGGCGTCGAGATCTGCAAGCGGTTCAAGGTGCGCCCGGAGGTGATCCACTGCGTCGCCGCGCACCACGAAGACATTCCCATCGCTTCTCCCGAAGCGTTCATCGTCGCCGCCGCCGACGCGATCTCCGGCGCGCGGCCGGGCGCGCGGAGGGAATCCATCGAGGATTACTTCAAGAGGCTCCGGGAACTCGAGACGACGGCGAAATCGTTCCCCGGCGTCCAGCGTGCGTTCGCCGTCTCCGCAGGCCGGGAAATCCGCATCTACGTCGACACTGCGAAGGTGAATGATCTCGAGCAACAGCGCCTCGCGAAAGACATCGCTGAGAAAGTTGAGCAGGAGCTCACCTACCCCGGCGTGATCAAAGTGAATGTGATCCGGGAGCGGCGCGTGGAGGAAATGGCGAAGTAGAGCTCATAAGGATGTCATGGTGAGCCTGTCGAACCATGCTACGATGACCACCATCTCCATATGAGATGGCGACCTCTCCCCTCATCAGCACGCGCTCGGCTCATCGCCGTTGTCGGTGTGGTCGTTGCAGGACTTGCTGTTTCCGCACTCCTCGCTTCGCACGCTCGTTTTTCTGCGCAAACCACAACAGGAAATGCCGGGGGGATGCTCCCGCTATTCGACGTTGACTGGCGCTCGGAGGAGGGCTCCGCCGTCTTCTACTTCCTCCGCCGCGGCATCATCAACGGCTTCTCCGACGGCACATTCCGCGGTCACGAACCCGTCAGCCGCGCCGAAGCCGCCAAGATTCTCCTCCAAGCCGGTGGTTTCCCCGTCACGCACCTACAGAACAACGGTCGCTTCCTCGACGTCGCGGAATGCGAGTGGTACACGCCGTACATCGCTTCCGCCGTCGTGCGCGGCATCATTCAGGGCTATCCGCCCCGGCATCTCCTCTTCGCCCTTCGCAATACCGTGAACACCGCCGAGTTCCTCAAGATGCTCGCGCTCACGTTCAACCTCCGGGAAAACCTACCGCACAGCTTCTACGATATTCCCTCCGGCGCCTGGTATACGCGCTACGCCGGCATTGCTTGGCAGTACAACCTCTTCCATGACCGCGGAGCGTTCCTCCAAGCGGACCGTCCGCTCTCGCGCCGCGAAGCGGTGATCGCCCTCTTCCGCCTCTTCACCGCGACGAGGCCAAGGGGAAGACCGGGATCGGAATGGTTCGACCCGTCCATTCCCGCCATTTCCGTCCTCCCCGTCACAGAGCTCGCAACCAAGGTTGGCTCTCTCTCGATCACCCCCGACTCGGTCCTCACCCCTCCGCACCAGCTCATCATCGGGAGGGCAGGCGACCAAATCCTGCGCTTCCGCGCGGAAGCGGACGGGGCGGAGGACGTTTCAATCTCGCACCTGCGGCTCACCGCTTCCGGGACATCCACGGCATCTCTATCAAGTCTGTCCCTCTTCCGCGAGAATGAAACCCGGCCATTCGCCCAGGCAACGCGCAAAGCATGCGCCGACGCTCCACCCACCGATCCCGTCATAGGAGAGGCATTTTGCGCGAACCTGTCCCCTCCCCTCATTGTGCGGAAACCCGTCGCAATTCCCGGCTGCCCACGGGGACTCACGATTGTCGCCCGGCCACTCATACGCCCCCTCGCAAGCGGCGCCGTCCCCGGTTCCGTGTTCCGCGTCTTCCTGTCGGATGACCCGCGAACGCCAGCCGTGGCCGCACATGGTCTCGCTTCCCGTCAGACAATCCCCCCACGCTCCACCCGCGTCACCGGCAACGACAATCTCGTCATGACCGGGAAATTTTCCTCCGTGGCCGTCAATTCCCTGGGCGCTGCACCCATTCCCGGAACGACGTTGCTCGCGTCTCTGCGTTTCGTCGCCCACTCGCAGAATCTCGAACCCATCACCCTTCAAGGCATCATCTTCACGGTGGATGCGGTCAACGTATCGCTTCGATCGAACGGGTTTTCCCTCTTCGACCCCGCAGATCCCGTCACGAGAGTACCTTGCGCCGTCGCACAGTCTCCGGCGACGTCCGGCGGCAGCGGCGCCGTTGCCGGCGCAGAAATGACCGGGATATTCCCCGTCATTTGCGACGCCCTCGGTGCTCCTCCTGTCAATGGCACGTTTGCGCCGGCAGAGCAGCGGGCATTCGTGCTTGAGGGAAACATCGCGCAAGTCTCCCTCGCTCTCTCCTCCCCCCCCTCTCTCCAGGTTTCGCTGGATTCCTTTTCCCAACCGGCGAACGCTTTCGGGCCGTCCGCCAGCCACGTCCGCTGGACTTTCGGCAGCACTCCTGTTTTCTGGATCGAACACCCTGTGACTCTCCTCCGCTCCACCTTACCCTAGAACATACCGTCCGCGCCCCGTGTGTTGAATGAGCTCTTCCTTAGCTTTCGCGCCCGATGCCCGCGAGGGTAAGTCCCCGCGGGTGATCGCGGAGGAGGTCGATGACTTTCCCACGGAAGATGCGATTGGGAAGAAAGCGCGGGAAGAGAAGCTGCACCCGCGACACCTGCGTCTGCTGGAGCATGACTTCCGAAACCAAAATCATGTACGCCCGCTGGGTATCGTCCGCGATCTGAAGATCACGCCAGGGAAGCGTGCGCTTATTTTTGGCATACCACTGCCAGATTTTCTCGACGAAGCGCCGGACTAGTTCCTCGCGCTGCATTCACCCGCAGTGTGCCCTTTCCCCTTCTACAATCCAAGTTCCGCGTGCGTGCCCATACGCAGTGCCCAGACCGTTCCCTCATGAAACTTCACCAGAACAATCCAGTTTTGGCGGAGATGAATATCCCACACCCCTTCTAAGTCCCCACTCAGAAGGTGCGCTTCGTACTGTACAGCAGGTGGCCACATTCCTTTTTCGATCCTACAAAACAACTCCTCGAGTGGTTCGAGACCTCTCCCTGACCTTTTCCACCTCTTCACGTCTTTGAGAAACCGGTGGGTGATTTCAAGTGGCGGCATGGAGAGCTTTTATGGCCTCTTCCGCGGTGTCAAATGGACCAATGCCCCCGGAGGCAAGGGCCTCCTCTATGATTCTCTTCGTTTTGGCGGACATGGGACGTACTTTCGGCAGTGCGAAGGGAATGGTCCCCTGTAGCGTTATCTGTGTGAAGAAGAGACGTATGGCAGAGGACGTATCGAGCCCGAGAGCATCGATGACCTTCTCCGCTTCGCGCTTGAGCTTTGCAGGGAGACGAATGTGGAGATTGGCAGTCCCTTTCTTCATGATGTTCACAGTGTAACCGTTTGTGTGGCAGAGAGCAAGACCCTCTCCCACTGCCCCTCCCCCTTTGCAAAGGGAAAGTGAAGTGCCGATCCCATTGACTCCCCCCGCGAATCCTCTAGACTGTCTGGGATTTCTCGTCTATCGTGAGATACGATTTCCGCGTTCCCTTCCCTCCCTTTCTATGGCAGAGAGCAAGAAATTCGTCCGTAATAAGCCACATGTGAATGTGGGTACCATCGGTCACGTCGATCACGGAAAGACGACTCTGACAGCCGCCCTCTCCCTGAATTTCTCTCCGGAAGGCGAGAAGAAAGATTACGCGGCCATCGACTGCGCCCCTGAGGAAAAAGAGCGCGGCATCACCATCAATACGTCCCATGTGGAGTATGAATCCGACAAGCGCCACTACGCGCACGTCGATTGTCCGGGACACGCCGACTATGTGAAGAACATGATTACGGGGGCGGCCCAGATGGACGGCGCCATTCTTGTTGTCTCTGCAGCCGACGGACCTATGCCCCAAACTCGGGAACACATCCTCCTCGCTCGCCAGGTGAACGTCCCCCACGTTGTCGTGTGGTTGAACAAAGTTGATATGGTGAAAGACCCAGAACTCCTCGACCTTGTGGAGGAGGAAATCCGCGAGCTCCTCACGAAATATCAATTCCCAGGCGACAAGACTCCCATCATCCGCGGCTCTGCCCTCAAGGCATTGGAAGGCGACGCGGAGCAGCTTGGGAAACTCAAGGAACTCCTGAATGCTCTCGACACATTCATCCCCGAACCTAAGCGTGAACTCGATAAGCCCTTTCTCATGTCCGTTGAAGACGTCTTCTCCATAAAAGGCCGTGGAACGGTGGCAACTGGCCGCGTTGAGCAGGGAAAGGTGAAGGTGAACGAAGACGTGGAAATTGTCGGTATTCGCGATACGCGGAAGACCGTCGTCACTGGAGTGGAAATGTTCCACAAGTCCCTCGACGAAGGTCTTGCAGGGGATAATCTCGGTCTGCTTCTCCGTGGCATTGAGCGCGAGGATATTGAGCGTGGACAGGTCATTGCGAAGCCCGGCTCCATCACCCCACACACAGAGTGCGAAGCAGAGGTTTACATCCTCACAAAAGAAGAAGGTGGGCGCCACACGCCATTCTTCAAAGGATACAAGCCCCAATTCTACATCCGTACGACAGACGTCACTGGCGAAGTGACTCTCCCTGAGAATGTGGAGATGGTGATGCCCGGCGATAACCTGAAATTCATCATCAAGCTCTGCTCTCCCATCGCCATTGACCAGGGAACGCGCTTCGCCATTCGCGAAGGTGGTCGCACCGTTGGCGCCGGCGTCATCACGAAAATTGTTCAATAACAATCTCCCGTAGCGACGATTCTGGTTCGACTCAGCTCACCACAGACGGAATTGTCGCTCTGTGTCCACCCAGTTCTTTCCCCCCTTGGCCTAATGATTCCCGTCAAGAAATCATCAGCCCAAAAAAAGGCTGTACGCGCAAAAAAGCCCGCAGTGGAGAAGGAAGAGAAAAAAGCTTCCCCTATTTTCCAAGGCATCCGCATCCACCTCTCCGCCTTCGATCACCATGTTCTTGATGATGCTGCTGCAAAAATCCTCGATACCGCGGTACGTTCCGGCGCCGTTGTGCATGGCCCTCTGCCTCTTCCAACCCGCATCCGCAAGTTCACGGTCAATAAATCCACCTTCGTCCATAAGAATGCGCGAGACCAGTATGAAATGCGCACCCACCGTCGCCTGATCGATCTCACCGAGACCACGTTCAAGACGATCGAAAGTTTGCAGAGTTTGAGTTTGCCGAGTGGAGTAGATATTGAAATTCAGATGAAGTAATTATTTCCACCCTTTCGCCTTCAATCCCTCACGCGCAGCGTCCTGTTCCGCCCGCTGCTTACTGTTCCCTTTTCCCTCCGCCACTTTCTCATCAACAAGAAACACTGCACACGTGAACTGTCGATCATGATCCGGCCCCATCGCCGCCACCGCCTCGTAGTGCGGCGTAATGCCGAGTTTCTCCTGAGCTATTTCCTGGAAGACGCTCTTCTCATCCCGATGCTTTCCCTGTGCGAGGAGACCCTGCAGACGTGGGAAAATGAACTTCTCGCAGAATGCCTGCGCTTCCGGGAAACCACGATCGAGGTACACGGCGCCGATGAGCGCTTCCAAAGCATTCGCAAGATTGGAATCCCTATCGCGGCCTCCAGCAACTGCCTCCCCGCGACTGAGACGGAGATAGTCCCCTAAATTGATTTCCCTGGCAACCGCTGCAAGGTGCTCTCGCTGGACGAGCGCAGATCGCCAACTCGTCAGTTCCCCCTCGGACTTGCCAGAAAGACGGTACAAATGGTCCGTCGACGCCAGTTCCAACACCGCATCGCCAAGGAATTCCATACGTTCATTATGTCCATTGGTCCGGCTTTCCCGAACCGCACTGCGGTGCGTGAGCGCCTGGAGGAGAATATCTTTCGTCCGAAAGTGCGCGCCGATCGCGTGCTCGAGAACGGTGTGGGACGCAGGTTCAGACATGGGTGGATTATATCGCATCGCGATGAGCAATGGCATTCAGAACACCATTCACGAACTTCCCGCTCTCCTCCGTGCAATATTCCTTTGTAACTTCAATTGCCTCGTTGATGACGACTGCGGGTGGAACATCTTTGGTATGCGCCAACTCGTACGACCCCAGGAGAAGAACCACTCGCGCTATCGGATCCATGCGCTCCCATGTCCATCCAGGAGCATGTTGCTGAACAAGATCGTGTAATTCTTCTTCGTGTTGGAGAATTCCCTGCAGAAGACCGGATGCAAACTCAGCATCGACGCCACCAAGTTCCTTCGCATTCCGAAGGAGCACCACTTCCGGATGTACCTCCGGCCGCCGTTCCCGCTCGAAGAGCACCTGCATAACAGCAACGCGCGAGAGATGACGACGGCGGGCCACAGCAATAGTGTAATGGATTCCCTCTCCCCGCGGGAGAGGACAGGGTGAGGGGTCACGCTTTAATCCTCGTCAGACCTTTCAGCGCTTTCTTCCCCTTGTTCTTCGACTCTGCCAGTTTTCCAAAGGGGGAGCGTGAGCGGTTCTTGAGACGTTGCATCTCTTTCCAGATATAGATCGAGTGTTGCGTGCGCGTGGCGCGCTTACTTCGCCGTTTCTTTGGGGTAGGACGCTTGCCCATAGTTTAGTAGTGGTAGAATGTTATAGACTGTGTCGTGGTTCGACAAGCTCACCATGACACACCCACTATTGCTACCTCCTCTCCCCCGAGAGAGCGATCATAAAACGGAGAATATAGAGGAACAAGTTGAAGATATCGAGATATAAACTGAGCGCAAGGATAATCGGATTCGCTCTCACCCGACTTTGGGCTGCCACGCGCTGCAGATCCACCGCTAGGAAAATGGCAAAAATGAGAATTCCCCCACCAGAGATGAACAGTTCAAACACGCCGGTCCGGAGCAACGGGAAGAAGATCTGGAGCACTCCCATGATGAGTAATCCGATGACGCCAAGGAAAAGGATTCCCGAAAAATGCAGCAGGTTCCCTGCAATTCTTCGCCCAAATACTGCGGCGGCAGCGGACATGAAACCGGTCGCAACGAGCGCATTCAGGAGAATCGCCCCGCCGTTCACATATCCCGCGAGCACGCTCAGGAGGTACGGCGTCACGGTGATCCCGGAAAGGAGCGGAAAGAACGCGAAGAGGAGGTAGTTGAGCGGCGTTTTACTAATCCACCATCTCGCCGTGAAGACGATGGCAAGCTCGGCGATAAGAAGCGGGACGTGCATTCCGGAGCGAATGAGCGCCGGCGCCACTGCAATACCGAGGAAAACCCCAAAGACAGTGAGTCCAATCGCGAGCGCAAACAGGGCGTATGTTTGCGCCTCGGTGGAGGCTGTCAACGTGACCGGTTGACTGCGGATATCTGCAGGAGCCTGAAAGAGTGGCATAACAATTTAAGTGTAGCCTACTCTTCGCAACATTCAACCTGGAAAATCACTCCCGCCTGCTATACTTCCTTGGATGCGCTACTTTCTCCTCCCAGGACTCCTTGGCATCATTTTCGATTTCCTCCTCCCCGTCCAAACGGCTTATGGAGCACAGACATGGTGCCTCATTTCAAACATTCCCTGCAACGAGAACCTCTACGCACTCATTCAAGAAAAATTCATCGATAATTTTCTCCGCTACGGCGTGATTGCCGTCGTCTTCGGTATGTTCGCCTACTATGCGTTAGCCATCCTCTTCTCGAGCGACGATGAGAATGCGACAACGCAAATGAAGACGTCATTCGGCCATGCGATCGTCGGATGCGCGATTGTGAGCATCGCCATCCTTATTTCTGACGTCATCTCCACTGAACCCATCAATCCCCTCAGCGATCCAGGAAATGTGGTAAAAGATCAACTCCAGAATATTATCGATTACTTCAAGATCATCGTCGGCGCCCTTGTCTCCTTCCATGTGACCTACCAGGGGATCCGCCTCATTGCGCTCCAGGGAAAGGAGGAAGAACTTTCCAAGCAGAAAACCCGATTCTTCCACGGACTCATTGGAATCGCCGTCGTGCTCCTTGCAACGAAACTCGTCGAGGCTGCAAGTCCTGGAAACAATGCGGGAATTCTCTCAACAGAAATCAAGGGCATTGCGGACTTCCTCATTACTCTCTTCGGGTTGCTCGCCGTCGTCGCCTTCATCGCGAGCGCCGCGATGCTCCTCCTTTCGGTTGATGAATCGTGGAAAGAAAAAGGGAAGAAAGGCATGTTCGGGAGCGTCATCGTCCTCATCATTGTCTTCGCTTCGTTTGCCATCATCAAGTATGTCTTCGGTTTCGCATGAGCGTCCTTCTCACCCTCATCGCAGCAGAGGTCAGCGTTGATCTCAGCGGCACGGCAGATACCGTGGTCGGTGGATTTAATCTCTCTGTAGCGGGCGCGGGGTGCAGCGGCGGCGACTGCTTTCTGCAAATAGTCAAACAGGTCTTTGATTGGATCAAGCCACTCTTCACCATCCTCGCCACATTCCTCATCATCCGCTACGGCGTAGCCCTCATCAACAGCCAGGAGGAGGAAAAGTCGCAGAAAGCGAAGAAGATGATCGGCGCATCCGTCGCCGCCATCATGCTCCTCCATCTCGCAGGGCCTCTCACCGACGCCTTCTACGGAGGCTACTCTGCCGGCGACGCAGGAAAAGCCATCACCACTCCGGAGGAATCCGCCAGGCTCCTCACAACAGAAATGAGCGGAATTGTCTCCTGGCTCGAGACATTGGTCGGGACACTTGCTGTCACCATTATCATTGTGAGCGGCATCCTCGCAATGACGAGCTACGGGAAGGAGGAGGGTGGAACCCAGTTCAAACGCACTGTCGGCGCGGTGATCTTCGGTGTCTTCCTCATTACAGTAAAGCAAGTCATTTTAGCTACATTCGGACTTACGGCGGACGCCGATCCTCTTGGTTCACCAACCATCGACCCTGCCATCCAAAAAATCGTGCAGGTCGTGAGCACATTCCTCGAGATCACCGGGCTGCTCGCTGCCGCAGTCATCGTCTACGCGGGCCTCCTCATGGTCATGAACTTCGGGAATGAGGAACAGTGCAGCAAGGCAAAAGGCATTCTCGGGCGCGCTTGTATAGGGCTCCTCGCGATCGGCACAAGTCTTGCGGTCATTCAGTTGGTGATGACGATTGGGTAGGGGCGTGTCGTGCTTCGACTACGCTCTGGATGACACATTTTTTATTCTACTTGCAAGAAATAGAGGAATGGTATACAGTTTTTTCCTCTTCTATGAGCCATGTCTTCGATCCTCATATCTTCCGCGCATACGATATCCGCGGGAGATCCGGAATACAGATCACCCCATCGCTCTGCCATGCGGTTGGAGCCGCATTCGGGGCAATCCTCCGTGAACGGACAGGGATACTGTCTCCCAAAGTTTCCGTCGGACGCGACGCGAGGATTTCCGGCCACGACCTCGAGCGCGCCCTCATCGAGGGGCTCCTCCACAGTGGGTGCGCCATCTCTGCCATCGGACAGACCCCAAGCCCCGTGAATTACTTCACCGTCTGCACGCAGCGCCTGGACGGAGGTATTCATGTTACTGCGAGCCATAACCCCGCAGAAGATAACGGCATCAAGCTCTGCACGCACGATGCTGAGGCCTTCGCTGGAGAGGACATTCAGATACTTCGCCAACAATGCGAGGATGCCCAAGTATGCCATGGTTCGTCTACGCTCACCATGACACACGCAGCAGGAACACTTATAAAACTCGCCATCGAACCGGAATATGAACATTTCCTCCTCGAACGATTCCCCAACGTCGGCAATGGGCTCCACATCGTCATTGATGCAGGGAACGGCGTTGCGGGACCCCTGTACACGCAAGTACTTCGCGCTGTCGGATGCACTGTAACGGAACTCTACACAGAACCTGATGGCCGCTTCCCGAATCACCCCGCAGACCCCAGCAAGCACGAAACATTGCGCGAGCTTCAGAACACCGTGCTCCATGAGCATGCGCACGTCGGCTTCGCTTTCGATGGTGACGGAGACCGCCTCGGTATCGTCGATGAGCGCGGACACATTGCATCGGCGGATGCCATCCTCCTCCTCCTTGCCTCTGACCACCTCTCCCGGCATCCAGGCGGAGGTATCGTCTTCACTGTGAGTAACAGCAGCATGCTCCAGAGCGAAATTGCCGTGCGCGGCGGATGCCCAATCATGTGTCCCGTTGGACACTCCTCTGTAGAGCGCGCTCTGCGAGACAAGATGGCCCTCCTCGGCGGTGAGCAATCCGGGCACTTCTTCTGCGCGGAAGAGTACTTTCCCTTCGACGACGCCCTCGTCGCAGCTCTCCGAGTCCTCAGCATTCTCCAGAGCACTGGAAAACCTCTCTCCCGCCTCTTCGATGCTTTCCCAAAGGTCTACCAATCCCCCGAGCGTCGCCCGCACTGCCCGGACGAGCGAAAAATGGCAATCATCGCATGTGTGAAAGAGCACTTTCTCAAGGAATTCCCGATAGAAACCATGGATGGCGTCCGCATCGACTTCGGAGCCGGCGCATGGGCCGGCATCCGTCAGAGCAACACTTCCCCCTGCATCAGTGTCTGCATGGAAGCACGAACGCAGGAGAAACTCAAAAAAGTGGAGGCACTCGTCCTCGACCACCTGCGGGAGTATCCGGAATTACATCTGTGATATAACGAGTTCTGAGCCATCCGGATCGAGCGCGAACCGACACAGTTCGGATTGGGTGGTATACTCCCCCCATGTTCTTCCGGAAACCTGCACGGAAGCCCCACCGGTTTGTCCGGCGTCTTCTCGTCGGTCTCATCATCGGCGGCGCGATTGCCTCGATCGCGGGGCGCAAGCGCCGCGAACACACAGAGAAGGAGAAAGAAGAGAAAGACGAATAGGGGTGCTTGTCATGGTGACAACTCTCTTCTACCCCTCCATCTCCCCAACAAGGTTCCGTTCCAGGAGCTCCCGGATTCTTCGCGGGTTTTTGGCCTGCGTGAGTGTCCACATGAGCTTCACGACCGCACATTCGTATGTCATGTCCTTCCCGGAAATAACGCCCAGTTGTTCGAGTGTGAGCTGCTTCCGGTACAGGTGAAGATCAATGTACCCTCTGAGGAGTTGTGACGTAATGAGGAGAGGAATCTCCTGCTCCGTGACCTTCCGCACCCATGGAAAAAGCTCGTCTGGGAGCATTCCCAAGCCATACGCGCGCAGAACAATGCCATGTGGCTTCACTCCCAGGAGCGCATCGAAGAATTGTATGGGCATCCCAGGATGAAGAGTGATGGAGACAACATTGGGGTCGAATGACGGCGAGCAAAGGAGGCTTCGCTTCCGCCGCACGGTCCGCCATAGGTGAAGGTGCACTGAGGTATCGAACTCCGCAAGAGGCGGAAAGAGCGGGCTGTCGAACGTCTGGACAATCGACTGCTGCGCCTTCTTCGCGCGACATCCCCGGAGCACTTTCGGTCCAAGAACAATGCACACCTCCGCAATATCGAGAAGTGCTGCGCGGATCGCAAAGACAAGGTTCATGCGGCCGTCGCTCCCCACATCATTTATGGGAAGGAGCGATCCTGTGAGTACGACCGGTTTGCTGAGATCCTGAAGCGCAAAGCTCAGCGCCGCCGCCGTATAGCTCATCGTGTTCGTCCCGTGGATGACGACGAACCCCTCAAAATTGTCATACTGCCCCTCCACTGTCTGCGCGATCTGCACCCAGTGCTCGGGCGTCACCTCCGAGGAGCCGACATCCGCGATGGAGAAGAACTCCAGGGAAACCTCTCGCTGGAGATCGGGGAGATAGCGGTAGAAGTCTCCGACGGATTCCAGCGTTTCGATCCGCCCTGTCTTCTGGTTGCGCACCATTCCAATGGACCCGCCGACGTAGATGATGGCAACACACGGCCGCGGCATGGGGGAAGTATACAGAAAATCCAGCCCCAGTTCTCCGAACTGGGGCTGGGAAAGAACAGAGACTCGACACACGTGTGCCGAGACGGCCGGCCAACGCAGCTATCTCCCTACCTGTTGGCCATTGGTATGGCCAGCAAGTGTGTTTGTGTGTGCTGTGAAGAGACGATGTGTTTGTGTGTCGGATCCCTCTTCGTAGAGGGAACATGGCGCGGATGTTGGCGCTCCGCGTCAGGCAGGGAGGGAACAATAGCGCTCGCACAGTCTGTTGCTCCGTGCGCCATTTTTCTCTCCCTGCGGGAAGTGCGGCGGTGTGTAAAGAGCAAATCTCATCATTATACCAGCTACCGCCTCTCCCATCAACTCTGTATTCTCTTCTCATGGACGGCCTCCTCGTCCTCATCATCGGCCCGAGCGGGGTCGGCAAGACCGTGCTGACCCGCATGCTCCTTGAGCGGCACCCGCAGTGGACGCTCGCCCGGTCCGCAACGACCAGGCCACGGCGGCCGGGGGAGAGCGATGTGTTCTACCGCTTCGTCACCAGAGAGGAATTCACCGCGCTCGCGGAAGAGGGGGCGTTCCTTGAATGGGCCACCGTGCACAACGGCGCGCGGTACGGGACGCTCCGCGACGAGATCATTCCCGCGCTCGACGATGGAAAGACCGTCCTCCGCGAAGTGGACGTCCAGGGCCTCGCGAGCATCCGTCATCATCCCCTCTTCCGCCGCCCCGGCGGGCGCCACCGCCACCGCGCCATCTTCATCGCGCCCGAGAGCCCGGAGCAGCTGGTCGCCCATATCCATAAGCGCGCGCCGATGACCGAAGAAGAACTGCAGCGGCGCCTCGCGAGCGTCACCAAAGAAATGACGTTCGCCGCACAGTGCGATGCAACAGTCGTGAGCCGTGAGGGGGAACTTGCCGCTGCGGCGGATATCCTGGAGAAGGAGATTCGAGGAACGACGCTCTAGCCAGCACGAGGCTGTCAGTGGCGGAGTTTTTCAGTATCTCCTAAACTGTGATTTATGGGGCTGTAGCTCAGCTGGCTAGAGCGCTTCCATGGCATGGAAGAGGTCAGGGGTTCAATTCCCCTCAGCTCCACCACTCGACTCGACTCCTGATCTTCTGATATAATCGCATATAATCGGATATATCATCTATGCTTCTATGACTGATATAACCCACAAGTTCGACAGTCGCATCGACACGCCAGAGCCACACATTGTTGCTCTCTTGGGAGAGATCGACGGTATCCGCGGTGAATTTAAGTCGGGTCTGCGAATGATGCCGCAAGCGATCACGAATCTCAAAAAATCGACGCTCATCACCTCCGCTGGTGCCTCCACGCGTATTGAGGGTGCGAAACTCACCGACGAGGAAGTCGAGAAGGTCCTGCGCGGGCTTGCGGTATCAAAGTTTGCTGACCGGGACTCGCAGGAAGTGCAGGGGTATCTTGAAACGCTCCAGAACGTATTCGATAGCTTTGAGAGTCTTCCGCTAAGAGAGAGCGTCATCACATCGCTCCACAATCAGCTTCTAAAATACTCCACGAAAGATGATACGCATCGTGGCGTGTACAAAACGAAGGAGAACACTGTCGGCATCCTTGGAACTGACGGGAAAGTAGTGAAGATTTTGTTCGAGACAACTCCCGCCTACCTCGCCGCAAAGGAAATGCAGGAACTGGTGGAATGGACAAAAGACGCTCTGGAGAAGAGCCGCTTCCATCAGCTGCTCGTCATTGCGAATTTCATTGTCGAGTTTCTCAAAATCCATCCCTTTGAAGATGGCAATGGGCGTTTATCGCGTGTCCTGACGAACCTTTTACTGCTGCGATCTGGCTACGCTTTCGCGCAATACGTTTCCCATGAACAAATCATCGAGCATCGCAAGGACGAATACTATATTGCCTTGCGCAAGTCACAGGAGACGTTCCAGACCAACTGCGGCACCATTGATCCGTGGCTTAATTTCTTTTTTTCCACTCTCAAGGAACAGGCATTGAAAGCCCTTTCGTACCTTGAAGAAGAAAAAGTCGAGGACATCCTTTCTCCCAAACAGTATGAGGTATGGAAGTATATCACTCGCGTTGGCAAGGCTCCGCGCGGCGAGATCGCCAAAGCCACCGGCATTGTGGATGTGACGGTGAGACAGGCATTAAATCGCCTGATCGCACTAGGGAAGATCAGGCGCATTGGACAGGGGCGCGGGACGAGGTATTTGTCCCACAAGCATTCTGGTGCGCCCGGCAGGATTTGAACCTGCGACTTCCAGGTCCGCAACCTGGCGTTCTATCCGGGCTGAACTACGAGCGCGCACTCCCGGATAGAACGCTATCGTTCCCTATTCCGGAGCGCAAGCGCTCCGGTGGCCGGGCTGAACTACGAGCGCGCACTCCCGGATAGAACGCTATCGTTCCCTATTCCGGAGCGCAAGCGCTCCGGTGGCCGGGCTGAACTACGAGCGCGCACTCCCGGATAGAACGCTATCGTTCCCTATTCCGGAGCGCAAGCGCTCCGGTGGCCGGGCTGAACGCGGAGCGCACGTACCGGAAATCATGCCACCATACGGAGGAGAACGCCACGGTTTTTTATGACGACCCCGCAGTGTTATGGTGAAAGTGTGGATCAGGAACCGATGGCTACGCAAAAACGATCACAGACCGCCTGACGGCTGTTGAATCCTTTTCCCTGCTGTCTGAAACACACAGAGGCCGTGTCAGTCTTTACGCAGGATTGCCCGGGGGTTACGCAGCAGTAGCCGGTCGTGACATTCGGAAGAGGCGGCGCTGCGGCGTCTTTTACAACAGGACTCTCCTTCAGCGGACGCAACAGTCCGAGGAGCCACCAACCGACGATGAATCCGAAAACGATGACCAATATGACGACGACGATGCGTTTCTTCCAACTCATGGCGATAAGTGTAGCAAATTAAATGACGAAGGCAAGTTTATTTCTTTCTCCGACGTCTCCTCATATACGCCAATCCTCCTGCTGCTCCGGCAGCCATGATGACGATGATCTCGGGGCCGGTTGGTTGATTCGATGGAAGAGCTTTCAGTGAGGGGAGCTGCGCAAGCGTTGGTTTGGCAGAAAAAGATGGGGCAGATGATGGGGGCAGGAAAGCGTAGGGAGGCAGAATGGAGGGGAAGGTTGGTACGGTGGGCACCAACTGGACCAATGTGGTGGTGGCAGGTTGTTCAAAGAAGCAGAAACTGCTGCACCCATCGACGTCGCGAAGATTCCCATCGTCACACATTTCCAGAGATGTATCCAGGATCCCATCACCGCAGCGGGCGTAACTACAATCCAAACGACACAGGGCGTCAGGCGCGTCAGAGTTCTTAGCTCCGTCGTCGCATTCCTCTCCCGGATCAATCTTTCCGTCTCCGCAGAGTTGAGACCAAAGACGGCATTGCTCCGTACATAGAAAGGTGTTCGCTGGATCGTGCAACGGAGGATCGCACTGTTCCCCAAGGAATTTCTGTAAGATGCCATCCCCGCAGACGCCTTGCTCCAGCTTGCAATCACTTGTACCGCATGCCCGCTCATCGCGCGTGGGTGAAAGAGCGGAGCAGTTCGCATTGGTCGTGCATTCGTTCGCTCCAGAACCTTGC
>MFYG01000023.1:41803-54096 GCA_001789045.1 Candidatus Peribacteria bacterium RIFCSPLOWO2_12_FULL_55_15
GGGTGGGTGAAAGAGCGGAGCAGTTCGCATTGGTCGTGCATTCGTTCGCTCCAGAACCTTGCACCGTGACGCACTGTTGGTTCTGACATGCAGAGCGGGTGGGTGAAAGAGCGGAGCAGTTCGCATTGGTCGTGCATTCGTTCGCTCCAGAACCTTGCACCGTGACGCACTGTTGGTTCTGACATGATGTGTGAGTTTGGCCGACGAAGTAAGAGGAAGAGGAAGAAGAAGAAGACTTAACGCTCGAGATTGAGGAGGAGGAGGAGGAGGAAGATGAAGAAGACTTAACGCTCGAGATTGAGGAGGAGGAAGAGGAAGAGGAAGAAGACTTAACGCTCGAGATTGAGGAGGAGGAGGAAGAGGAGGAGGAAGAGGAAGAAGACTTAACGCTCGAGATTGAGGAGGAGGAGGAGGAGGAAGAGGAGATGCAAGAGAACACCTTAACCGTCACGGGACCGATCGGATTGGGAGCGTTCGCGTTATCGAGAGCAACACTGTCCGCAATAAAAAGATCAATCTGGCCTGCATCTGTCTGGAATGTCGTGAAAACGCCAAGACCCGCTGTCTGTGCCATCTGCGCCGTTAAGAATTGGCCGCCGTCGCCAACAGCCATTTTTTTCGCTACACCGTTGATACGGAAATTGACATAGCTTACGTTGCTCCAGCGTTTAAACGATGGATCAGTCGAGGTTACCCATGCATCCCAAGCCCCTCCCTTGTATGCCACGGCTATACCTCCCTGTGGGACAGAAATGCGCACTGGTTTATTGACCGGAGCATGGTACACAATACCGTTCATGACGCCGGTCGCTATGATGTCCACTTTGGCATCGAGCGGGACAGTGGCCAGAAGGGTTCCCGTTGTTGGTGTGCAGTTGACGAAGGATGAGGCGCTGCTCCGGGAGGAAGACTGAACGCTCGAAGATGCGCTGCTCCGGGAGGAAGACTGAACGCTCGAAGATGCGCTGCTCTGGGAGGAAGACGAACGTGGAGGAGGAGGTGCAGCCGGCCTGCAGATGGCCGTTGTGAGTCCAACAACCGTTTGACCCGCTCGATTCGTCGCACGGCAGCCTGGCTGTGGTCGCCCCAGTCCATCGGTCAGACAAACGGCATCGACGTTACTGAAGTATCCCACATTCAGACGACATGGGAGTCTGTAAGCGCATGTCTGCGTCAGCAACAAGGGATTCAACGCTCCGAAACCCGCCTGCGCATTGATATACGCGAAATCGGGGCACTCGATGGTTCCGCCGCCGGGGCAGTACGGCACGTATCCGGAGCAAAGCGGTGATCCGGGATACAACTGCGCTGTCAGAGTCGTCGTGGTCACCATTCGGTCTCCAAATTGGCGGGACTGGAACCATTGGATGCCTGAGACTAAACTCGCGCTGCTCACGCTGGATGGCACACTTGAGGCGTCCCGGCACTGCCATCCCCTCTCCACCAGGCACGACGACGAACACCCGTCGCCACCGACGGTATTCCCGTCATCGCACTCCTCGCCCGCATTGCGAATCCTATTGCCGCAGGGAAAGACGCCACACGACAGATCACATCTGTTTTGAACCGCATCCCAGGAAAAACCTCCTTGGGTTCTGCAGCCATCCGCACTCATCTGCGTACATGCCTGATTCTGCTGCAGACAACACCATCCTATAGTGCTTCCGGTCTGCGCAAGCCAACGCCCCCTTCCCACAGAAAACACTAGGAGAAGCAGTACTCCCGTGAACCCGGCAATGGTAGAGGGTCGAAGATGGAACATGTAAAATGGAACATTACGGAACGGATGTCGTGCCGGTTGTGGCGCTGCTGCAGTCTGAAGGATAAGGATACGCTCCCCCCGGCAATTCCCATCGTTGGCAGCCACCATCTCCACGCAGTGTCCACGCGCATGATCTTTTGTGTATCGCTGTTGGCTGCTGACCAACTGACAAAAAGTAGATCGTACCATCGCAGGTGTTCGTTTGATCTATGACAGGAAATTCCCCATTTTGCAGTACGGAACAGCACCACCGCACCTCGCGCGTACAGACCGCGGAGCAGTCGTCGCCACCGACAGTGTTCCCATCGTCGCACTCCTCGTCGCCCTTCACCTTCCAATCGCCGCAGATCGTTTCGCAGACATCCCCAGAAAGGGAGGAGACGGAAGATGATGACATCATGCTCAAAAATGCGCTGCTCTGGGAGGAAGACTGAACGCTCGAAGATGCGCTGCTCCGGGAGGAAGACTGAATGCTCGAGACTGAGGATTGCTGCTCCCGCTTGCAACTCGCGGAGCACCCGTCGCCACTGACGGTATTCCCGTCGTCGCACTCCTCGCTGCCAACCGAAAACCAATCGCCGCAGATCGTTTTGCAGACGCTGATGAGTTTGGTGCAGACTCTGCCACCGGCGCATGTCCACCCTTTCTCGACGACACAGTCCGGGGAGCACCCGTCGCCACTGACGGTATTCCCGTCGTCGCATTGTGCGTCGTATTTGATAATACCGTCGCCGCAGACAGGGGGGTCGTACCGGCGGACGTCCATGCACTCGGAGCAGTCGATCGTGCAGCGATACAAAGGCGCACACCCTTTATCGCCGTCGCACGTCTCAAACTCCTCCTTTTTCCCATTGCCGCAGGCAACCACTGCCGGAGAGTTGTTACATGTCCACCCTTCCTCGACGACGCATGTCTGGGAGCACCCGTCGCCACTGACGGTATTCCCGTCGTCGCAGGATTCGAAGCTCTCCATAAAGCCGTTGCCGCAGACATGGACGTCGCAATTCCGTTGCGCGAGCTGCCGGCATTGATTCCCGTCATTGAACACTCCGCTTTCTCGCAGGCAATGACTCGTTCGTACGTCTCCGCATCTCCCATAGCTCCCTGCGATACCTGGTATGCAGCAGAGGATCACCTGTGTGGTGGAGCCGAAACTAGGAACCAAGCTGCTCACACTCGATCTACTCAAGGCGGAGGAGACGGAGACGGCGCAATTCCGCTGGGCGCTCTGCTGACATTGCGCCTGGTCGCTCCCGTACCAGACGCCGACGCCTCCGTATGTGCGCTGTTCACACGCAGTTTGTGCAATGGGACCGACGCAACTGCCTCGGAATTCAGGTGTTCCAACGTCGGTTGGAATGCAGCAGTAGCCCTGCCCTTCTACACTGGCTGCGCTTCTTTGGGCAGAGGAGGAGGATAGACTCCGTGAACTCGAGGAACTCGAGACATACGCGGTGCAGAGTGTCTTCGCCTCATCACTGCCCATGGGCTTCCCGCAAAAGCCGAAGATGGGGCAGCAGCGAGCCCTGCCTACAGCCGGCTCCGGCGGGCAATGATCATTGATCTTCATGATACAGGCTGCCACCGTCGGATGCCTACAGGCCCCGATGCCCTCGAGCTGGGTGTCACACTCGTCGGAGATTTGCGCGACGAGGACGGACGGCTTCCCTCCCACAAGCCAACCAAAGAGACTGGATAGGATGGACGGACTGGCAACTGGCGGAGGGGCTGCGTACGGGGCTGTGGCGCAGCGTAAAGGAAATAATTGAATCTTTCTGATGATTAAACGATCTTTCCCTATCCCTACAAATCGTGTATCAAAAACTATTTCCACACTTGTGCCACCTATGGAATTAAAGCCCGTTACAAAACTTTCGCCAACTTTGCTATTATAGTCCGCTACAGAAGAAAGGCCCGTTTCCCCCGTTCTCGTACTGGAGTCGAAGCCGCGGATTCTGACGTACGCTATTTCCCCAGTTGCGAATGGGGAGAGGAAAATGTTTCCACCCCACAATGACCCATCAGGCCTTCCCGTCGCAGGATCAACGAACTCAATGCGCACGCCACCGCGAGTCCCCGGCACGGAATGCACGGCAATACTCGCGTTGCCTGGCTGGCCCGTCAGGTAGACGAAGGCGCCGTTGATGGACGAGAACCTCATAGCTGCAGCCTGGAACTGCGTCGTAACGATCTCGCCCCTGAGTCTGCCGGCTGGCGGAGCGCCCAAAGAAACATCGAGGGATACAGGCCAGTAGCCACTTGTGAACCCGCCGATGTTAAAGTCAACGGTCGTAGCTTTCTTAGGCATCATATTAATGAGTTCGCTGCAAACGAGGGTAGGGACAGGGACATTAAAAGTGTCGCTCTCGTCATTGTCTTGAGGATTGGAGCAGCCGGGGTCTCCAATTCCTCCGATTCTAAAATCACTATCGATTTTTCCGTCCCCGTCATTATCCAGTCCATCCTTGCATTGGGACTCGGGAATTGTTTCGTCATCATCGGACGCACTAGTGCAGCTGAAATCATTTTTGTCCGTCGCTCCGTCACTGTCATTATCGATTTCGTCGTTGCACTGAGTAAGCTCACTAGAGCTGTCAACTACACAGATCTGCGAGCACCAGTCGCCGTTCGCTGTGTTGCCGTCATCGCACTTTTCGCCTCTTTCTACGATGCCATTGCCGCAGGTGTAGGTAGTTGCGCACACGCTCGGGGACCCCTTGCAGGCCCAGTAGAGTTCGCTTTCGCACGATGCAGAACAGCCGTCTCCACTCGCGGTATTGCCATCATCGCATTCATCACTATACATTCCTGAGATGATCCCGTCGCCACACACACGGATTCCTGTCATATCCCTCGGGCACCCCGCGATCATAGCGTCGGGAATGACATTTGAGTCCGCCGGCATGGTGTTCAGCGAGAACACCTGCGGTCTTGACCACTGGTCGTTGCCAAAATAATTAGTGCATGACGCGCGAAAGCGCACAAGAAAGCTGATCTCCTGCCCGCCAGCGAGCTCCGGCGTATCGCAGACCACCGGCGCATCGGGATGCATAAACGAGCAGGAAGCGCTGCTTCCCAGCGGAACGAAGGTGAGGCCCTGACTCCGACGCGGCATAACCGCTCTGATTCTTTTGACGGGGGCCCCCGCCATGTTTTTCACTGTCAGGCGGTAGGTTTTCTCTTCTCCGTCACGGAAGAGATCACCTCTCAAATCATACGGCGGAAACCTGGG
Source organism: Candidatus Peribacteria bacterium RIFCSPLOWO2_12_FULL_55_15 (assembly GCA_001789045.1). Classification (GTDB taxonomy): domain Bacteria; phylum Patescibacteriota; class Gracilibacteria; order Peribacterales; family Peribacteraceae; genus 01-FULL-54-110. Next base: position 46,798 of record MFYG01000023.1, read on the forward strand.
AAAATCCGTGAGACCTTCAGGGGTTATGGTATACCGCAGCGTCGCGGATGGAAGCAGGCCAGGAGGGAGCTGCGGCTGCCCGGCCACAACCACGTCCACGAAATCGACCACGGCGTTTGTCCCCTCCGCGTTCGGCGAGCATGTGATGCTTACGCCCCCCCTTGTGAAGTTGAAGGGGAACTGCTTGCTGCCCTGCAGCGGATCAAGCCAACCCGAGGGCGGCCCCCCGACAAATGTGCATTTTTCCATACCGTTCGATGTCCAGCTTGCGGTCACGATTTCTCTCAACGCGGCTATGGTCACCGGTCCGTCGCTGCCGTTGATCTTGAGGTCCACCTGCGGCTCGGCCGCCGCCGCGACCCGGGAGCACTCACTCGGCATAGACCCTATGCACGTCCACCCGCTCTCAATCGCGCATTGCGCAGAGCACCCGTCGCCGTTTGCATTGTCCCCGTCGTCGCATGCTTCGTTCTCCTCTTTCCTGCCGTTTCCGCAGACAGCGGCGCCTACGGCGGCGCAATTGCGCTGCGCGCTTTGCTGGCATTGCGCCTGGTCGCTCCAATACCAGATGCCGGTGAATCCCGTGCGCTGGGTGCAGAGCTCCCTGCTCGTGAGGTCGCACTCCCCGGAGCCTGCGATATCGCTAGGGTAGCAGCAGTAGCCCTGATCGACGGCAATTCCGTCGCCGCGCCGACACTGCCATCCATCCTCGACCGCGCAGGAAGCGGAACAACCGTCGTTGTTTTGCATGTTCCGGTCGTCGCATGCTTCCGCGCCGTCGCGAACTCCGTTGCCGCAGAGAGAGACGCCACATGCCCGATCGCAGACAACTTTGTCGAGGTCATGGGCAAAACCCCCACTCGACCCGCAGGCAAGTAAACTCATTGCCGTACATGCATTGCCCACCGTGACGCAGCACCATCCTTCACCTCCGCTTTGAGCTAGCCAATGCTTTCCAGACTGCTGCGAAAAGAACGCCCCAATGAATAGCGCTCCCGTGAACACGGCGATGGCGGATGGTCGAAGATAGAACTTGCGGAAAAAATACACCGCTACACTATAGAGCAATCAACGCCAAAATGCGATATGCATCCCTCACCATGGTGGATTATGCATGTTGCATTTTGCATTTTTCGCTTATACTCCACACACTCGTATGATCATCCCTACTGAAGAAGAACTCATCCAGGCGGCCTGTCACTTCGGCCACCCCAAACAGAAGTGGAACCCGAAGATTGCTCCGTCTCTCTACGGGGTTCGGAAGGGCATCCACATCTTCGACCTCATACAGACACGGAGCCACCTTGAGAAAGTCTGCACCGAGCTTGCCGAGCTCCAGAAAGCGGGAAAAGTCATTCTCTTCGTTTCGACGAAACAGCAGGCGATCCCATTGATCGAGGAGATCGGCCGCGCGACGGGGCAACTCACCGTCACAAAGAGATGGCTCCCGGGGCTCCTCACAAACTGGGGCACCATGCGCAAGCGCCTCCAGTATTATATTGACCTCCAGCACTCCTTCCAGACTGGGGAGGTGACGAAGTACACGAAGAAAGAGCAAACGCAACTCCGGAAACAGCTGACGAAGCTCGATGCCGCCCTCTCGGGAGTGGCGCACATGAAGGGTCTCCCCGATGCGCTTTTCGTCGTCGACGCAGTCCTGAACCACGTCGCAGTACTCGAAGCGAAGAAGATGCACATCCCCCTTTTTGGCATCTGCGACTCCAATGCTAATCCTGATGACTTCACCGCCTTCATCCCTGCGAACGATGATGCGATCAAGTCTATCACGCTCATCCTGAAAACTGTGCAGGATGCGCTCGTAAAGGCGAAGGAGGAAAAGGAAGTATCCGCTTCCCACGCTGCGTCACCCACCTGACCCACAGTACTCACCGTACCTACAATACCCACCATACCCATTATGTCCACCGTCTCCCCCTCTGCCGTTTCCTCCCTCCGCTTCCGCACCGGCGTCGGCATCCTCGCCTGCAAAGAAGCACTCGAAGAGGCGAAGGGCGACGAAGAGAAGGCCATCGAATTGCTGCGGAAGCGCGGCGTCGCCCAGGCTGCAAAAAAGGCGTCACGCGATCAATCGGAAGGTTTGATCTTCCTGCAAGAAGGAAAGGGAAAGGCAGCGTTGCTCCTTTTCCGCTCGGAGACCGACTTCGTCGCGCGAGATGAGCACTTCCAGACTCTTGGGAAACGCCTTACAGACATCCTCTTGAACAAAGGACAAGCCGCGATGGAGACGGAAGCTGCCACTGCCGTTCCTGCACTTATCCAGAAGACTGGCGAAAATATCACCATCGGCGAGGCACACGTCATCGAAGCTCCCGTGCTCGGCTGTTACCTCCATACAAATGCAAAGATCGGAGTCGCAGTGGGACTGCGATCCGGAACGAGAGAGCTTGCGCGCGATGCGGCAATGCACGCTGCCGCAATGAATCCGCTTTACATCCGCCCGGATGAAGCTCCCGCTCACCTCCTCGCGAAAGAGCGGGAGATTTGGAAGGAGCAACTCAAAAAAGAAGGCAAGCCGGAGCAGATCATCGAGAAAATTATGATTGGCAAAGAAAAAAAATTCCGCGAGGAGCATGCACTGCTTGCGCAGTCTTTTGCCAAAGACCCGACGAAAACTGTCGGGCAGCATCTTGGAAACGCAGAAGTCACCGCATACGTAAGGGTCAGTGTAGGTTAAAAGGGAGTTTCCTACAACCGCAGCCATGCTAACCATCGGCTCACCCACGTCATCGGCGGAGGACTCGTGAGAGGGCGGCTCCGCAGGATGTCCTGGCGGAGGACGTCTTTTATCCTCCAGACTGCGCGACGGTTCCCTCCTTCGATGAGGACATTGACCTCCCCCATGGTATCGAGCGATTGCGGGAAGAGATTCGCCGATCCCACGAACACCTTCCTGTGGTCAACGAGCATGATTTTTCCATGAATGATCCCCGGAAATAGGAAGACCTGCGCCGCGCGTGATCCGGTAAGGAGACGCGCAACAGCTTGCATATTCGCATGGTGGTGGATGTTCGAATGCTCCGGAAGAATGACGGTCACGCGAATGCCCTCGAGACTGCGCTGAATGAGAAGATCGATCACAGCCGGATCGGAGAGATAGGCATGTTCGACGACAATCGACTCATCGGCAGATGCAAGGAGTTCCTCTACGGTTCGACGCACCTCTTTACGCTCCGGCGTATTCATCACCAGGCGAACGTGGGCGCCGCCCACTTCGCTAAAACGACCCGTAAAATAGGCTTCTACGAAGTGGCGACCACGGAGTTCCACCAGATAATCGTGCCAATGGTACCGGTATTCCTCCGCGATATTCATCCCTGTGAGGAGAAGAATGGCATCGTCGATGACGTACACCTTCGCATGATCATTCCTCTGCGCGTAGGTCACATGGATATTGTGGTGTGACCAAAACCTCTTCCAGAGCGCACTGCGTGATCCGCGTGTCCCGAGGAAATCCCGGTTGTACTCGAACATATCTCCCTGTGCCTCCTTGGTAATCTCCACATTGACTCCGCGATCCGCAACCTCCAGGAGAAGAACCGCCATCCGCCGCCCCACTTCATCGTCTTTCCAGATGTACATCTGGATGCACACCGTATGTCGCGCACCCCGAATAAGGTGTTCAATCCGAGGAAATGCCTGATCCCCATCCACCCACACACGCGCTTCCGCGCGCTGCACAAGTCTACCAATGCGCTCGGGCGTGTGGAGGACGACGTTCGCTTTCAGGCGATAGAAAATCCTGTGACTCTGGAGGCGCCGCTGCCCTTGCCGCCCAAAACATATGCGCAGCAGCGATCGCACAATGGTTCTGAGGCCGCGACCGGGTAAGAGATGGCTCATGGAAGCGCCCAAACCATACCGGAGAGTCCTGATATCTGCTATACTGCTACGATATGCCTATGCAGAACATACTATTCTCTCTTGTTGTCATCACTGGGACCGCTCTTGCGCTCTGCATTGTTGGTTGGTTTCTCCGACTCTTTTCCGATCGCCGGCGCGAAGAGAACCTCGTCTTCTTCCAAATGGTGCTTCCAAAAAAAGAATCGCGCGAGGAAAAAGAAGTGGGAACCGAGCAGTACGGAAAAGATGTGAAGGAGGTCATCGGCGTCATGGATCACCTCTTCCAGTCGATCCATGGTCTGTATAACGGCACCATCAAACGCTTCGTGAGTGGCCAACCGTTCTTCTCCTTCGAGTATGCGGCTCTGGGTGGAGAAATTCTCTTCTTCTGCGTGTGTCCTCGGAACATCGCACAATTTCTAGAAAAGCAAATTACCTCTTTCTACCCCGATGCCATCCTCGATGAAGTCGAGGATTACAACATCTTCACGGAGCAATCGGTCATGACCGCACGCACGCTCCTCGCATCCAAAGGGTACGTCTCCGTCTTCAAGATGTACCAGCAACTCAAGAGCGATTCCCTCAATACCATCACGAATGCATTCTCGAAGCTGAGCAAAGAAGAAGGGGCAGCCATTCAGATTGTCATGCGTCCTGTCAAGCAGGGGTGGCAAAGAAAACTCCATAAGCGCGCCTCCGAACTCCTGAATCCTATAAAAAAAGGAACGTCGATCCTGAATCCACTGACATGGGGAGTGGTCATCATCGACCTCTTCACGACGAAGAAGGATGGAGAGCTTACAAAAGAAGATCAACCGACCCACGAACGCGTTTCCACAATGGCTGAGGAATACACGAAACTCCTCGAGGAGAAAGCTGCGTCCCCGGGATTCTTCAGTTGTATCCGCGTTGTCGCCTCCGCCAACACCGCGATTCGCGCACAGAGTATTCTGGATACCGTTGCCGCAAGCTTCAACCAATTTAATGATACACGCGGTAATAGCTTTACGCGATCGGCATTGGAAAGGAAACGCGCCACTCTCCATCGCTTCATTCGCCGTTCGCCGAGGAGGACTCTGAGGGAATTCGTCCGCGGAAAGCGTCTTCTTCTCGGGACCGATGAGCTCGCCAGCTTCTTCCACCTCCCCGATATCCGCTTCAGCCGGGTCGCGACTATTAAGTGGTACAACTTCAAAATTGCCCCTGCCCCGCAGAATCTCCCGGAGGATGGCGTACTCCTCGGATCGAATACGTACCGTGGGGAGAAGAGGAAAGTCTACATGGCGCATGAAGATCGCTTTCGTCATTTCTACATCATCGGACAGACTGGCACCGGTAAATCCTCCATGATCGTGAACATCGCACGACAGGACTTCCATAACGGTCACGGCGTCTGCGTCATTGATCCGCACGGAGAACTGGTGGAAAGCCTTCTGTCGTTCATCCCACGCAATCGCGCGGATGACGTCATTTATTTCAATCCTTCGGATACCGAGCGACCGATGGGCTTAAACCTCCTCGAAGCGAAGACGGATGAAGAACGCGATCTCATCGCCCTCGACGCGATGAACATGATGGTGAAGATGTTCGGGGAGGAAATCTTCGGACCTCGCATCCAGGACTACTTCCGCAACGGCTGCCTCACGCTCATGTCCGATGATGAAGATGGAGGCGCAATCACAGACCTCGTGCGGCTCTTCACCGATGATGAATGGCAGCGGTATAAGGTGAGTAAAGTGAAGAATCCCATCGTCCGCTCGTTCTGGGAGAAACAGATGGCGGCGACCGGCCAGCGCGAGAAGCAGGAGATGATCCCCTACTTCGCCGCAAAGTTCGGACAGTTCTATACGAATACTCTCATCCGCAACATCGTTGGACAAACAAAAAGCGCATTCGATGTCAGCGAATGTATGAACACGGGGAAAATTCTAATGATGAACCTCAGTAAGGGGCTCGTCGGCGACATCAACTCGCAACTCATTGGTATGATCATTGTCAGTAAAATCCAGGTGGCCGCGATGCGCCGGCAACGGCAGAATAAGGAGGAAAGGCGTGACTACTTCCTCTATATTGACGAATTCCAGAACTTCGTCACCCCCTCGATCGAATCTATCCTCAGTGAGGCTCGCAAATACCGGCTCGGCCTCATCCTCGCCCACCAGTACATCGACCAATTGGAGAAAAACAGCAAGCTCGCAGGAGCGACGAGCCTGAAGGGCGCCGTCTTCGGGAACATCGGGACGATGATGTTCTATAAAATCGGCGCGCAGGATGCAGAACTCGGCGCCAAGGAGATGGCGCCGGTCTTCAATGAGCAAGATCTCGTGAACATGGATGCCTTTAAGGGAGCGTTAAAGCTCTGCATCGGTGGCCAACCCTCCCGCCCATTTACGCTCGAAGCCATTCGCCCATGGCTCGATAAGACGTACCCCAAAGACGAGCAGGCCGCAGAAGCCTATAGGCAGCTTTCCCGCCTCAAGTACGGGAGGCAGAAAGACTTCGTCAATCGCGAGATATTGCGTAGAATCGGGGTATAAAGCCGCCGGAACCGTGCTGCACGGAGCGTTGGCCGACGCGGTTCGGATTCGTCGGACACGCGAGTGCGGCGCTGTGGAGCGGCACTGGAGAACAGTGAAAAATTCTGTTAAGCTCTCGATCCGTTCTTTCACATTCATCCATCCCCACGGATATTCTTTTGCACACCCTCTCCCCGCGCCTGCCCTCCGAAGCCTTGGCGAAGGAGGGGGAGAGGGCAGGGTGAGGGGCAAAGGAATATCCGTGGGGAGCACAGAGAAAGTAGAAATCCCATGAAAAAGATGGTGTTGGTTTGTGCCGTTGCCCTCTGCCTTCTTGCGGCCGCATCGACGGCCCACGCGCAGTATTGGCCTTCCTACTCGTATAGTTACAACTTCTATCCGGGGGGAGGGGGGTACTACAATTACTCCGTGTCGAATGGGTACGAAACCCTCTCGACGTACCAGTCGTACGGTTACAACTCTGCATACCTCCGCTATAACTACAGCGGACATTTCGGATCATACTACTGGTATTGGCATCAGCCGATCGTCCATTACCCGTCCCCTGCGTATCACTTTTACTACTGGCCCCACCAACCTGCGTACCGATGGCATTACCACCGTCGGTGACGCGCATTGTGCTCCCCACACCACCCCGGCTGCGCCTTGCGCAGCTGGGGATTTTTCGATCCACCTCTTCCTCAACGGATAGCAGCTTCGAGCGCCGCTATCCGACGGGGAAGATATTCGATTTCCAGCTCATCGAGACGCTTGTCGATCGCATCAATCTGTACTGTGAGGTTGCGTTCCACTTTTCGCAGCATATTTTTCACTTCCACCACCTCACCGGTCAGTGCTGTCCGGCCTACGACGACTTCCGATCGCACTGCATCGATTCCACCTCTGAGCCCACGAATGTGAT
>MFYG01000024.1 GCA_001789045.1 Candidatus Peribacteria bacterium RIFCSPLOWO2_12_FULL_55_15
CTACCCGGAGAAACCGAGTCCTGTTACTTCGAGAACACGAAGAAGGCCACGATCATCGTCATGAAGGAAACGACTGGCGGTGACGGCACGTTCACTGTTTCCAGCAACAGCGATGGCATCGGTTCGTTCAATCTTACGACAACAGAAGGACAGGCGGAGCGTTCGTTCCGGGTTCTGGTCAATGAAGACACGACATTCACGTTCGAAGAGACGGGCCTTCCCGATGAATGGGTGGGGAGCCCTGATCATTGTCAGGTGACGGTTGGTCCAGGAGACACTGCAATCTGCCCGCTTGGCAACATCAAGAAAGCCCGTCTCATTATCGAGAAAGACGCGATTGGCGGCGATGGAACCTTCCGGTTCGCAACGGACGGATTCTCCCCTGATGAGGGAAATTGCGAGGAGGGGGAGGAGGGAGAATTCTGCCTTGTAACCGCTGAGGAGACGCACCATGCGGAAACCTTCTTCGACATCTTCGTTGATAGCGGGAGCTCAAAAGAAATCACCGTCACCGAACAATCGGTGGATGGATGGCAAGTCGTCGGCGGTTCCTCCTGCTCCGTCAATCTGGAACCGGGAGAGGTGGAAACCTGCAGCTTCGTGAATGCAAAAGCAGCGCGTCTGACAGTGACGAAGACTACGACGGGCGGTACCGGGACTTTCCACTTCACCGGTATCGGCGGGGAAGGTGGTTTTGACCTCACCACCCTTGAGCCAAACCTCACTGTTTCCAGTTTCTTCGATGTCTTCGTTGATAGCGAGGAGGGAACAACGTACACCGTGACGGAAACGTTGCAGGAAGGATGGGGAACAACCCCGGAGAGCTGCACCGTCACGCTCCATCCCGGAGAGGAAGAGACCTGCAGTTTTGAAAATAGCGCTTTGCGTCCGCTCACGCTCCTTGCCGGAAGGGATCTTTTCGAAACTCCCGCCGGGACTTCAACGTTCCCCCTCCCCGCTCTTCCGGAAGATTTCTTCGGACCCGGCTGTTCTCCATTCAGCGGAGAGGTGCAACTCGGCGGCGCTCCCACGGATCCCACGAATCTTGGCGACACGGATACGGTTGTGCGACGCCTTGAGGATGCAAGTCTTCCCGCGCCGGGGTCCTCCGATACCGTGCCGATTGAGCTTGTCGCGCTTTCTCTGCAGAGCGTTGAACCTATCCAAGTGCATTGCGGCGGAGAAGAGCCTTCCACATCATTTTGGGATGTTACCGTCACCCTCCCCGAGAGCAGCCAGCCACAGGGACAGATGACGATCAGGAGGACTGTTCCTGCCGGAGGAACATTCGATTCCGAGCTCTCGATCCGTCCTCTCTTCACCTTCCGCCATACGACGGACGGCACGACTCGTACGTACGATACGACGGAAGATAGCGGCCCGTTCCTCACCCTCGCAACGGAAGGCAGGCCGTGGCTCGCCGAGCCGTGCCCTTCCGATATGCTCCGCGTCCCCGGCGTCACCACGAATTTCTGCCCGAGCGCCGAGTCCGACGGGCGCGTCTCAACGAGGGCGACCGATGACGGCGCCGAGCACCGCTATCTCCCTACAGGAGTAGCGGAAGCGGAAAGTGAGGGGAGTTCCTCGAGTAGCGCAGCTCTTCCCGGAGACAATGATGGCGAGAGCGGCGGAGCCGGTTCTGGACATGGGAGCCGCGCTTCCTTCGCCAAGGCTCGCTTCCTCGCGCTGTTCCATGGCGTTGGCGAACTCCCCCCCGGAGCCTTCGGCGCCGGTCCGGAAGTTCCTCTTGCCCCCGAAGAGCTGACGTTCATCTGCAGCATGCAGCGTTCGCTTCCCCCTATTCCTCCACCGGGGCTCGTCGAGATTATTGGAGCCTACATGGCCGGACTCATGGGACGCGATCCCGCGTTCATCGTCGAGCAGCTCCAGGACCCATTCCTCTGTGAGAGTATCAATATCTCCCTGCGTCTCGTGCCGCAGACTGTGGCGAAGGCCAACATTCCGTTCCCCGTCGGCATGGATGGCATTCCGCTCTCGCGCAATCCAAGCTGGAATGCTTGTATTCGCGGTCATGTGACCCTCGATGTTATCCGCAATAACCCAGATCGCGACGAAGATGGCAGACCGCAGGACTGCGCCTCGTATTCCACGGAAGATGTCTGGCGGCACCCAGACTTGGGGATTCATTTCGTCTTCCATCGTTCTCCCTTGAAGATCGAATTGCCTTCAGGGTATGTCTTGTGGAAGCTCCAAAAGGGTGGGATTTAGTTTTCCTCAATAAAACGGATGGGGTTGATGGTCCATTGATCTATCTCTAAAGGACGGGGGACCGCGTACGTGATAAATGGCGTATGCGTTCCTCCGCTCTTCTGTGGTCGGTCTATTTGGATATGAAGGTGAGCGCCGGAGGTATAGCCGGTCATGCCTACAGCGCCAATGCGGTCGCCCAAACGCACCATCTGGCCGGATTGGACATGTACGCTCGTCAGATGGCCGTAGATGGAGAAGAGTAGCCCTTCCGTGGGGTGAGTATGTTGGAGGATGATGAAGATCCCAAGTCGATCATCCTTCAGAACTGCATGAACAACGCCATCGGCAATGGCTCCTACCGGGGTACCGTACGGTAGCTTTAAATCTACTCCTGCATGGGGACCGGTGAATTCCCCTGCGTCGAGATCGTAGCGACTGAAGAAGCGCGTCGAGTAGTACAGCTTTGCCGTGATGAGTGGGATATCGTCGGTATTCCGAACGTCGAGCGCTCGCATGGGGAAGGTAAGGACAGAGAGATCGTAGATTGGTACTGGAACAAGGTCATTTGAAGGAATGGCGCTGTAGGGGCGGTTCCATGTAGATGAGTTCTGAAAAGCTCCCCAATTTGGGATTGCAGAGACGGGATGCAGAGCAGGGAATGCTCGCTTTGGTGCGGCGCCGTGAAGACGGTCCGGAGGAAATTGTTGCAGCCGCTGCCGGATGGCGCGTTTCTGTTCTATTGTCACAATGGGCGCCGACTTCTCGCGGAGGCGCTGTGCGAAATGTGCAGTAATTTCTTGATAATCAATCAGTAGGATCGCGCCCATAGAGAGGCCAAGAAGCCCAAGGAGGAACGGAGTGAAGGTTTTTATATGCATTTCTCTCTAGTATAGCAGATTTCCCGCCTTTCGATTACTATCTTCGCCATGCTGCTGGATCCGTACGACGTTTTAGGGCTTTCGAAGGGGGCATCGGTTGACGATGCGAAGCGCGCGTATCGCCGTCTGAGCAAAGAATGGCATCCCGACAAGCATAAAGGCGAGAAACGTGCCGAGGAACATTTTAAGGAAATCAATGAGGCCTACGAGATTTTGGGGGATCCAGAGAAGAAGCAGAAGTACGATGACTATGGTGCAAGGGGAGGAGGGGCGGCTGGACAGAGCCCATTTGAGGGATTCGACGTCTCTGGTTTCTCCGGTGGACTCGGGGATTTGGGGTCGATTTTCGAGGGAATGTTCGGTGGGAGGGGCCGTACGAGAGAAGAACGGGGAGAGGATTACGAAATTGCCGTGGAAGTCGCCCTTCGTGATGTGCTTTTTGGAATAGAGCGGCAGATGCATCTGCGAATGCCGCGTGCGTGTGAGGAATGTAAAGGGTCAGGGGCTGCGACAGGGAAAGTACAGAAATGCGGAAAATGTGGTGGAACAGGGGAGGTCCTGAAAACCGCACGCTCATTCTTTGGTGTGGTGCAGCAGCGTATGCATTGTCCGGATTGCAGGGGGACAGGCAAAGTTCCAGAGTCATCTTGTCATCAATGCCAGGGGGAAGGGCGCAGAGTCGTTGGACGAGACCTTACCGTGAAAATTCCTCCGGGCATTCGTGATGGGCAACGCATGCGTATCAGTGGTGAGGGTGGAATGGGACGCCAGGGCATGGCTGCGGGAGATCTCTATGTGACAGTTCGTGTTCCGACAGACGAGCGATTCCGTCGCGATGGAAATGACATCCATACGGACATTGCTCTTCCTCTTCTCACGGCAATGCTCGGAGGGGAAATTTCGGTGCCGACACTGCATGGGGATATCACTCTTCGCATTCCTGAAGGGACACAGCCGGAACAGGTGTTTCGTCTCAAGAGAAAAGGATTACCCGATCTAGGGAGCTCCCGGATGGGAGATCACTACGTTCGGGTGCAAGTGGAGATTCCGAAGAAACTTTCTCGGGAGGAGAGGAGATTGCTGGAGGAGTGGAAGGCATTGCAATAACGGGGCGTGTCACCCTAAACGTCCAGATTCTCCAACCCATCATCCTTGACGAGCACGGGTGAGAGTTCTTCGCCGATTTTCATTTTCTCCTCTTTCAGCTTGAGAACAATCTGTCGGTATTCCCCCTCTCCGTGGCTGAAGGTGGTGAGGTCCTGCAGTGTAGGAGTATTCGCGACGTGGAGGTGGACGATGCGGCGGAAGTACGGACTCATGGGGGCAAGGACAATGCGGCTCCCTGTGCGACGGACGAAATCCGCTTTCTGTTCTGCGATGCGCCGGACGTTATCCTCTTGTGTTTTACGGTAGCCGTCGACGTCGAGGACAAGAAACGGGGAGCGGTCGAGATTGTCCTTCGTCCGCACGATGGATTTCAGGAGATGCTGGACAGAGTTCAGTGTCTCACCGTGCCAACCAATGAGACGGCTCGGATTTTCGGAGACGATATCGATGCGCCAAAAATCCCCTTCCTGTGCAGGGAGAATATCCGTGTACGGAATGTTGAGGAGGTCGAGGATCTTGCCGAGTGTTTCCTTGAGGAAAGACGTATCCATCGGAGAGAGAGTAGCAGAAAAAGCCCCCGGTTAAGGGGGCTTTTTCCAAGGAAAGTTCAGAGGAAATTACCGAACGGCGTCCTTGAGGGTCTTGCCAGCCTTGAAGGACGGGACCTTCATGGCAGGGATCTGGATCTTCTGCGTGGGGTTTCTGGGATTAACGCCAGTGCGCGCCTGGCGCTTCGAAATGCGGAAGGTGCCGAAGCCCGTGATCGTCACGGTGTTGCCACGCTTCAGTTCCTTCGTCACGGTGGAAGTCAAAGCCTCGAGAGCGGAGGAAGCTGCGCGCTTCGTCACACCCGCAGCATCAGCGATGATCCCGATGAGATCCTGTTTGGAGAGGGACATATGGTTAAGTGGAAGAAAATAAGAACGTACGAAAGAAGTGTACAAAAACTATGGGCTTCTGCAAGCCAAAAGAGAGTGAGATGGAACGATGAGATTCACGCGAGTGCTTCCTTCTGCTAAAAACTGTGAGCAAGAAAGATGATCATGTGATAGTCTTTGCGCCTGTGTCTGCCCTCCCACACCTTCTCATTGTCGAGAGTCCAGCGAAAGCGAGGACGATCAAGCGGTTCCTTGGGGAAGGTTTTCTGGTGGAGGCGAGTATGGGACACGTCCGTGATCTTCCCGATGGGGAACTCGGCGTTGATCCTGCGAACAATTTTGCTCCGACGTACGAAATTCCCAAAGAGAAGGCAACAGTCGTCCGGCATCTGAAGGCGGCTTTCAAGAAGGCGGGGGATCTGTGGATTGCGACAGATGAAGATCGCGAGGGGGAAGCGATAGGGTGGCACATTACGCAGGTGCTCGGCGTGGAAGACCCGCAGTCGGTGAAGCGCATTGTGTTCCATGAGATCACAGAGGAAGCCATAGGTGAAGCCGTGCTGCATCCTCGTACCCTTGCGGAGAAGCTCATTGATGCGCAGCAGGCACGACGTATCCTCGATCGTCTGGTGGGATATACCCTTTCACCCTTTCTTTGGAAGAAGGTGCGGCAGGGGCTTTCCGCAGGACGCGTGCAGTCCGTGACAGTGCGACTCATTGTCGATCGAGAGCGTGAGATACGGGCATTTACCGCTGAGGAGTATTGGACGATTGAGGCCGATCTCCGTACGGAAAAAGATGAGGAATGCAGCGCTGTCCTCAAGCTTTTCCATGGAGAAGAATGTGCCATACGCATACAGGCAGAGGCAGATCAGGTTCTTGCGGCGCTGAATGGCGCAGCCTTTCATGTAGACGCACTCGACGAAAAAGAAATCCGTCGCTCTCCGGCTCCGCCGTTTACGACGTCGACGCTCCAGCAGGAGGCTGCGCGGAAATTAGGTTTCTCCGTGAAGCAAACGATGGTGGTCGCGCAACAGCTCTACGAGACAGGCTTCATTACCTATATGCGGACGGATTCGGTGAATATAAGTGCAAAAGCCCTTGATGATGCGCGGTACACGATCGAGAAAGTGTACGGTCGAGAGTACATTCTCACAGAACCTCGTCGCTATAAGACGAAGAGTAAAGGTGCTCAAGAGGCCCACGAGGCGATCCGTCCGGCAGAACTTGCGCGTACGCCGGAATCTCTCCAGAGCACCCTCGATCGTCAGCAGATCAAGCTGTACACACTGATCTGGAACCGGACCATGGCGACGCAGATGCCCGCCGCGGAGTTTCGGAGGGTTGGTGCAGATATTGGTGCGAGGGAGTACACCTTTCGGGCGACAGGGCAAACGGTGATTTTCGATGGTTTCCTCCGTGTCTACAGCGAGGGGCGTGATGAGGAGGGTAGTGATCCCGACGGAGAGAAATTTCTTCCCACCCTCACTGCTGGGCAATCTCTCACATGCGCATCTGTCCGATCGGAGCAGCACTTCACCAAGCCTCCTCCGCGGTATACAGAAGCGAGTTTGGTGAAGAAGCTCGAGGAGGAGGGCATCGGCCGTCCGAGTACGTATGCTCCAACGATCAGTACTATTCAGCAGCGGGAATATATTCGGAAGGAAGGGCGCGAACTCATCCCTGCCGACATTGCGTTCACGGTAACAGATCTTCTCAAAGAGCATTTCCCGGACATTGTCGATCTTTCCTTCACGGCACAGATGGAACAGTGCTTGGATGATATCGCGGAGGGTGATGTGCAGTGGACGCAGTTTCTAAAAAATTTCTATCAGCCGTTCTCCGCGCTCGTCGATGCCAAAGCGAAGACCCTCAGGAAGGAGGACATTGTGAAGGAGCGGATTCTCGGGACCGATCCCGAAACCAACGTGCCGATCGTTGTGCGCCTGGGGAGGTTTGGTCACTATGTGCAAATTGGGGAAGAAAAATCTGGAGCCAAGGGAAAGAAAGCGAAGGAATCTCGTACGGGTCGCGTGGGAAAAACCGCCGCAATTCCGAGGCATCTTTCCATGGAGGAGGTGACGTTTGAACAGGCTCTCTCGCTACTTTCTTTCCCTCGTGAACTTGGGAAGAACGATGGACAGATGCTTACAGCGCATCTCGGACGCTTCGGGCCATACCTCAAGTGTGGTGAGACCACGGTGACAATCCCGAAGGGGGTGGATCCCATTGGGCTCTCCTTTTCCGATGCGGCGCAACTTCTGACTGAGACACAGGTTGTTCGCAAGCGTATGCAGGAACCTCTGAAGACTTTGGGGAAGGATCCAACAACCGGCGGTACCGTTCTCGTGAAGGAAGGTCGCTATGGCCCCTACGTGACGGATGGGAAGACAAATGCGTCACTCGGGAAGAAAATTGTGCCAGAGGATCTTACGTTCGAACAGGCAGTCGACATTCTTGCAAAAAAACGTGTACGAGGACCAGGGAGGAGATTTGGAAGGAGGGGGTGAAGTGCTGTGGAAGCTCTGAAAAATGGGGTTGTCAAGAGGAGTTCATAGAGCTACCATTTCCGCCTTACTCTATTGTTCTTTTTCAGAAAGGAAGGTGGGACATGCTTGGGAACGTCTCGATGGTATTTGGTGCAGTTCTTTACATGGCAACAATCGTCGGGTTATTCGTTTGGTGGCTTGCCGATTTGGGAGGGTCACAATCCACTACAACATTCGCCGATTGTCGATGGTTGATTGCACTAATGATGGGTGGCATAGTGTTCATCCGCATACTTTTACTCAAGGAGGAGAGTGAGGAGAGTAAGGAGCAAAAATGAGGAGCAGTCTGAAGAAGATGTGCTCCAACCGCCACCCAGGTTACCTGGGTGGCGTTTTTTTACGCATTGTATCTTTGCCGTGGCGGGGCTGACGGGATTTGAACCCGCGACCTCTCGCGTGACAGGCGAGCGCTCTAAACCGCTGAGCTACAACCCCACACCATGCATCATAGGCAGGAAATACCAGATTCCAAGTGAAAACCCCACCACGCGTATGCGGAGTGGAAATTGACAATACTAAACCAAAATGCTATTTTTATATGAAAATGAACAACGAACCAACCATCCGTCCAGCCCCCTCCTTGCAGTATGTTCATGCAACACTGCACGCCCTCTATAATCGCGAGTATCCCAATGGCTCCCCCTCTCCTCATCTCTTTGAGATACTCCTTCCAAAATTGCCCGAGAACACGAGGAAACTCGTCAAGGGACAACTCGACGCGCTTGTACAACACGAAATCGGCGCAACGAGAACATTCGCCGATCTGGACGATTCGGAACGGAACGCTCTAGCAGCATTTTTCGATCAAGAGGTGATGAAGGAACACGAGGAAGTGGGATGTGACTTCACACTGTCGAGCAAAGAGAACTCCATTATCCACTACGACACGCAGTCCCCGATCGTTGCACACGATATCATCACCATCGCAGCGGGAGAGAACCCAACATCCTTAGAACGTATTGGATGTGTCTTCTTCGATGGCGACGGCACCAAGACTATCGTGGACTGCACGAGCGGCGCACGTGCCGGGAGGTACTTCGAAGGGTTGGCGACGTTCTTCTGTACGCCACCGGCATCCATTCAGCAATGGCTTGCGGAACGTCATTTGCACACCAAAGCCTATTCCTACGCCGGCGATGAAATCATCGTCATAGTGCGTTCGGATGCGCAAGCCATCGACGGAACGACGCTCAACGCATTTGCGCGTGAAGTACAGAAAGCTCTCGCCGAAGAAAAAAATTTGGCTTCCCCACTCCTAACGAATCCTCACGTCGCGGACCTCTTTCAAGATCCAAAATTCATCATGAAGTACTACGGGTGGACCAATGAAGATTACGCAACATATAAGCGTGATCCCGCATCAATGAAGGAACGGATGGTTCCCGAGCTTCCGGAGCGCTTCATCCCTTCTGTCAGCTACGGTGCGGCAACATTCCTCGAAGCGCTGTGTGAAGAACTTTCCACCGACACGGAGGAGGAAAAAACACTCGAGGAACTTGGCGTGAATGCTTTCCGTTTGATGGTGCACCTTGCGGACACCAGCATGAAGAAAAACAAGGCTACATTCCGGGAGGAGATTCGAGACCCACGGTGGAAAGCGTTTTTCCTCCGGAATGCCGAAAATCGCAACCTCATGTCCCAGATCGAAGCCCTGAGAGCCCAGATGGAAGCAACCCTGAAATTATTACATTGACTCAGCGTAAAATTATGTATTAAATAACAATCCACTGCCACGGTGGCAGTGCGTCTTTCGCCCATTCGACTGTGCTCAGGGTGAAAGGCCATAGACCTTTAACAGTATTGGCTTCAGAAATGGAGGTGAGAAGTGATTCACCCAAGGGAATTGTATGCGGATTGGAAGAGGAGAACGTCAGTCTCGCTCAAGGCACTCATGAAACTCATGGGACTGGAACCTGCCGATGAGTTCGTGGAGGCTGGACGGAGAATCGACGAGGCGGAATGGTCCCGCCTTTCCGCTGGCACAACCGTGCTTCGGGAGGAGTATCAGGCACGCCTGCCGGAGTTCCGGCCGTCCCTCGAAGAACTTGGAGTGCTGCGACCGTTCCCAAACTGGGATGAACTCGGACGGCTTCGGGCAAGTGAGCTTGTGTGGCCAGGGGCCAGTGCCCGCCAGGCCGTCGAGCGTCTGTATCCGGGAATCCGGGCGATCATTGAGAACCGCGTGCCGAATATCACGAAGCTCACGGCACTCGCCGCCCTACAGCGCAAACCGGTGGGCAACGAGCTCCAGTACCTCGGCGATCTCGTCACAGACCAGTGCCGATGCGTGGAGGGAGGACAGGTGCTCGAAGGAGCAATGATGCAGTGCGTGTGGGAACGGCTGAAGGTTGATTACAACAGCTTCTTCAAGTACATTCGGTTTGCTGTCGTCACGACGGACCAGGTGCCTCCCGAGGCACTCCACGGTCGCCCGACGAATCTATCGACTCTCGCAGCGTGGTGGCATCTCAATCCGAACCCGCGGCGCGTCTGTATCACATCCGTCGCTCCGTACGGGTACCGATTCTGGTGCGAAGCCCAAAAGCACTTCCCGGAGTGCTCTTGGGAACTCCTCGCGCCGGTGCCTGAGAAGCCGAATGTCGTCGGCGCCATCAGCGAGGTAGGAAAAATTGTTTACAACCTCGCGAAATCCATGGCATGAAGCCAATGCTCCAAGCCCCACCCGCATGCGGGTGGGGCTTGGCTTTTTCTGTGCGTCAAACATGGGGTATACTCATTCTCGTCTCAACGATCCGTGAGGGCAGACACGTTTCTTCTCTAACAGCTTGCATCGGGAGGCCTAATCACCCCTCACTGTGGTGTCGGGATGCGGCCACCCACCTGGACCTACCAGGGACAAGCGTTTCTGCACCGACGGTCGTTTGGACGTGGAGATTAAGGCAAGTACTGGAGGGGATCAACGTGCTTACCGTCGATGATAACCTCGAAATGGAGGTGCTGGCCGGTGGAGAGGAGACCAGCTCCAGGCGTTCCTGGTTCACCTCCTGAACGGGCAATTTGATCACCATGCCGTACTCGCTGCCCCTCCGTCACGAGGAAGCTGCTCACGTGACCGTAGAGTGTCACGAGCCCATCGTCATGCACGAGAGTGAATGAGTTGAACCCCTGTCCCCGGTCAGACACTGTACGCACCACACCATCGGCAGCAGCAAGGACCGCCGTCCCCTGGAGCACGGGAATATCGATGCCTTCGTGAGGGATGCCAAAGCGTTCTTCGTACTCTGGATCGAGGAAGGAGGAAGATATCTCACGGATGGAATCCACGGGCCATGCAAGGTCGATGTTCCCCTCTCGCTGGGCATCGGCATACCGCTGGCTCCATCCAGTCGCCTCATCCTGAGCCTCCCAAAGTTCCTGCAGTGCCTCTCGAATACGAAATTCCGCCACGCGTTCATCCTGAAGGAGCACCATGAACTCCGCGCGCGTCCGGCGCCACTGCTCTCTCCGCTCCGGGACATCCGAAAATTCCCAGCGATTCTGTTCCTCCTCAAGAAGTCGCAACTGGTAGCGAAGAATCTCCCCCTTCCGTTTGAGCACCTCTTGCTCTACGCGCGCCCCACGGATCTCACGCTCCGCTCCCTGCACCACCTGCGCCGTGTTCCGCCCACTCCCCCCCACCGCATCCGGCCCCCTACATGCTGTAAGAAGCAGGAAACCTAGAGTGAGAACAACAGGAATTCGCATCCTCATAGAGGGAATACTACAGGATCGTGTCCTGTAACTGTTCACTGAGCAATTGCCAGAATTTCTGAAAAAGCCCCAGTTTTTAAGCCAGTTTGAGTAATGTCGGTGCCGAAAACAGGTGAAGTTGTGTCG